>NZ_QPQT01000013.1 GCF_003605125.1 Shewanella algidipiscicola | reverse complement strand
CTACTGGTACTGTAAAATGGTTTAACGAAGATAAAGGTTTTGGCTTTATCTCTCAAGAAAATGGCGGCGCTGACGTGTTCGTTCATTTCCGTGCTATCGCTTCTGACGGTTTCAAGACCCTAGAAGAAGGCCAAAAAGTTTCTTTCGAAGTTGAGCAAGGTCAAAAAGGCCTTCAAGCGGCTAACGTAGTTCCTGCATAAGCAGCTACATTACCCCGCTTAACTGCGAAAAAAAGGCGACCTTAGGTCGCCTTTTTTGTATCTGCTTTTCGTGCTGATGCTGATCTCTTATCCCTAAAGATGATAAATAACGTTCCAACAATGTATGCGATTACTATACATACCGATTAAATATAAATGCCTCAAGATACACCTTATGTTGCTCTGTGAGCATGATGTTTTACCGCTCCCGTCACTGTCTTTGAGTTATCAAACACCACTTCACCGTTTTCTGCAGCCCCATATTTGATACAACTCGATTAGCTGTAGCTTTATTAAGCAGTGGTGATGTAAAACACGTAAGACTATAAGAAATGAGACATTGCACAGGTTATGCGTGCTGTAGTCGTGTTACAAAAGATCGACAGTAAGTTATAACCCCAAGTGCTCAATCAACTTTTTCCATGTATTGAGTCTAATAAACATTGACCGAAAAGAAGCGCGATGCCTATGATGGCATTGATATCCATAATTCAGGTAGGTAATTTATGACAGCAATCTCTCATGTTTACAACTACACAGTTCGATGCCCACACATTAAAGATCCTGCTCATCCCACCACATGGCAAAACCATATCGAATTTAACGAATCATGCGAAATAGGCCTCAACCGCATCACTAAATGGCACGATCGCTCCGGTCATCGTATCTTTGAACAGGAAGGGTTTGTTGTCAGAGAGGCTGACGGTGAAAGCTCTTATTTTTCGATGAGCAGTGGTCGCCTTAAAGGTAACGGCCATATTTTAGTCACCTTTAAGATCTATATGGATGATTTCACTAAAGATACTTCCGTACAAGAAATCATGGCGCACCTGATCAAAGACTATCAGCAGAGATTATCTAAACTGGACTAACACCAAGGATAGTTCCCTGCTCCCCTATACTACCTCCACCTGCGGAGGTAGTTTATTTTGGCCTATAATACCTATTTCCAACGTGTCCTCCCTCACAGCCTGTCAATTGGATAATCAGCCCATACCTTAATCCACATCCTAGGTTATAAGCTTTCAAGGTTACGATTCGGCAAACATAGCTTTACTGAGTTAGATAAAGGGCTAGAATGGCCGTACTACCTATCGAGATAAGCTCACATGAAAGCCATTATTATCCTAGCGGCGTTGATTAACATCAGCGGCTGCGCCGAATTAAAAGATACAGGCCGCACCATCGGGGATACAACCCGCGATGTCACCACTGAAATCGGCCATACCACTCGTGATGTCACTCGGGCAATTGGTCACGCCTCTCGTGATGCGGTCATTTCGGTTAAAGAAGATCTGAGCAAAGAGGACTAACAAACCTTGGTCACATGCCCGTTAGTAACATCAATCAAATAAGGCGCTTACGATATAAGCGCCAGCTGGTGACACATTAGGCCGCATTGGCGCGCATACCATGAGCCTTAGGCTGACCATGCTCATCGACATTGACAAAAATCAGCTTATCGATACTTACCACAGGTAACAAGGAGACCTTATTACGCACCTCACAGCGCACCGTGATAGATGTCATCCCCGCACTGATCAACTCCAAACCAAATTCAATGACATCCCCCTGCCTAGCGGGCGTCATGAAGTTAATTTCTGAAATAATCTTGGTCACTATACTTTGGCTGCGCATCTGGCAGGCAGCAAAAATGGCCGCTTCCTCATCTATCCAACTGAGTAATTGGCCACCAAATAGCGTATTTGCTGGATTGAGGTGCTCTGGCTTAACAAAACGTCTGCTGTAGTATTTCATTTATGCTCTCCCATTTTACAAATGACCCACCCTCTACAGGTAAATCGTTACTCTCATCCAATATCTTTCTTTTATCCTTACTCAACAATCAGGCCAACATATAAATATATTTATAATCAATTGGTTAAAAATATCTCAGTGTTAATGACAGCACCGTTTTGGTGCTAGGTGCACCAAACTCAATCATAACCTCCCACCAAAAAAGCACTTGGCATTCATATAACTGCAATCCGACTGACCCATTTCTGTCATCTCGATAACAGACAATCACCGCGCGTTATCTCAACTGATAACTAATTTTAATCAACATACGGATGATGAAGCGATGATGATAAAAAGAGTAGCGGCGTTGATCTCGTGTAGCCTAGTAACCATGGCAGCCAACAGCGCCATGCTACCAAGCGTTCAGTCAAACAGTCCCTGGTTTACCGATAGTGCCCAACGAGTTATGGATAAGGCCAACCTAACCACCAAGACCCAAGCTAAAAATGTGATTTTATTTGTCGGCGATGGTATGGGAATTTCAACCCTGACTGCGGCGCGTATCTACCAAGGTCAACAGATCACAGGTAACCAAGGCGGTGAAGAGAACGCCTTAAGCTTCGAACGGTTCAACCACACGGCATTAGTCAAAACCTATAACACGAACCAACAAACTCCCGATAGTGCTGGAACCATGACCGCTATCGCGACAGGCGTAAAATCTAAAGCTGGCGTACTATCGGTTTCCGATACTAGCTTGCGTGGCAATTGCCTATCATCTAAGGGGAACGAATTAGTGACTTTGGTCGATCTTGCCAATGCCAAAGGCTTATCGACCGGTGTCGTCAGTACAGCGCGCATCACTCATGCCACGCCAGCCGCCACCTACGCCCATAGCCCAGAACGAAATTGGGAAGCCGACAGTAACCTTTCAAACGAAGCCATCGCCAATGATTGTAAAGATATTGCTTATCAGATGGTCATGCGGGACAAAGACCATGCCTTGTCTGTCGCCCTAGGCGGGGGCCGCCGCGCCTTTATCCCCAATACCGTTACCGACGGTGAAAACAAAAACGGTAGCCGCAAAGATGGCCTAGATCTGACCCAAGCGTGGCTCGATAATTTCGATAACGCCGCTTACGTGTGGAATAAAGATGATTTCGATGCCATCGATGTTGCCAACACCGATCACCTGCTAGGGCTATTCAATTCATCACATATGGAATATGAACTCGATCGAGCTAACGATGTGGCTGGTGAGCCCTCTCT
Source organism: Shewanella algidipiscicola (assembly GCF_003605125.1). Classification (GTDB taxonomy): domain Bacteria; phylum Pseudomonadota; class Gammaproteobacteria; order Enterobacterales; family Shewanellaceae; genus Shewanella; species Shewanella algidipiscicola. Next base: position 122,374 of record NZ_QPQT01000013.1, on the reverse strand, counting down.
CACAGAGATGACAACTAAATCTATTGAATTACTTAATAAAAATGATAACGGTTACTTGTTGATTGTCGAATCGGGTCGTATCGATCATGCTCACCATGCCGGTAATGCTAAGCGCGCCTTGATGGATGCAGTGGAACTGTCCAATGCGGTCCAAGCCGCCTATGACAACACTAACCCAGAAGAGACCCTCATTTTGGTCACTGCCGACCACAGCCATGTATTCACCATCGCAGGCTACCCTAAACGCGGCAACCCTATCTTGGGGCTAGTACATGATGTAGATGGCAATTTATCAACCGCCTTAGACGGCAAGCCCTACACCACACTGGGGTACACCAACGGCCCTGGCGCCGTTATTGGTCAACGTGATGATTTAACTTCCGTTGATACCCAGCAAAACGACTTTATGCAGCAAGCACTCATTCCTATGGGCAGCGAAACTCACGCCGGTGAAGATATTAGCCTACACGCCACGGGGCCGGGGGCTAACTTGGTTAAAGGCGTAATGGAGCAAAATGTCATTTTCCATATTATCAACCAAGCCCAATCGCTGGGCGGTACTAAGTATTAATTTAGGAGCTATAACCATGAACAACACATTACTGGTACTGTCTATCGCCGCCATTTTGGGACTAACCGCCTGTGGTAGCGATGGTGACAATGGCATAAACGGCACCGATGGTTCGGCTGGTACAAATGGTCAAAACGGTAAAGATTGGAGCGCAGCGAACCAATGGTATATCGATGGCCAAAATAGAGTCACCCAAGCCGCTGACTATACGCCTAATACTGATGCTGGTGCCGCCAAGAACATCATCTTATTCGTGGGTGATGGTATGGGGGTATCGACTGTCACCGCCGCGCGCATCTTAGAAGGCCAACTAAATGGTGCCACTGGGGAGGAGAACTCACTCTCTTTTGAAACCCTACCCCACCTTGGCTTAGCTAAAACCTATAACGTCGATGGCCAAACTCCCGACTCGGCAGGCACAATGACGGCGATGATCACTGGCGTGAAAACCGATGTAGGGGTTATCTCTCAAGCCGAAGGTGTCACGCGCGGTAACTGCGCATCAACATCAGGACAAAATCTCATGACGGCACTGGAATTAGCCTCGATAGCGGGACTGTCTACGGGCGTAGTGTCAACGGCGCGTATTACTCATGCGACCCCCGCCGCAACCTATGCCCACGTGCCCGAGCGAGATTGGGAAGCAGACAGCAACCTACCCGCCGAAGCTGTCGCCAATGGTTGTAAAGACATTGCCGCGCAGCTATTAGATTTTAACCAAGGCAAAGGGGTCAATGTCGTCATGGGCGGTGGACGGCGTGCGTTTATCCCCAGCACTGTGGTCGATGCCACAGGCAAAGCGGGTAAACGCAACGATGGCCGAGACTTAACCGCCGAGTGGCTAGCCCTGTACCCAAACGCTAAATATGTCAGCGATCGAGACGGTTTCATTAACTTAGATCCCGCCAGTACCGACCACCTGCTTGGGCTGTTTAACTCATCTCACATGGAATATGACTATGATCGAGTCGAAACCGGCGTACGAGGCGAGCCGTCATTGGCGGAGATGACCGCAAAAAGCATCGATATTCTCAGCAAAAATAATCAAGGCTTTGTATTAATCGTTGAAGCTGGCCGTATCGACCATGCACACCATGCAGGTAATGCTGCACGGGCGCTACACGACACCATTGCCTTGTCAGAGGCCGTTCGTGTCGCCATGGAAAAAACGTCGGCAAACGATACCTTGTTGATGGTAACGGCTGATCATAGCCACGTATTTACCATTGCCGGTTACCCTACCCGCGGCAACCCTATTTTAGGCTTAGTAAAAAGTAACGATGCCAACGGTTTGCCATCGGCAACTAATGCCACCGATGCCAACGGAATGCCTTACACCACTGTCGGTTACGCCAACGGTTTAGGGTTTGCATCGCTAGCAACCGGAGGTGATGAGCGTTACAACACCGCCGCGCTGGCCGGGCGAGTCGATCTGAATTACACCGATCCCCAAAGCGCGGGCTTTCATCAAGAGGCGTTAGTACCGCTAAGCAGTGAAACCCACGCAGGTGAAGATGTGGCAATATTTGCTCGCGGTCCTGGTGCAAGCCTAATTGAGGGAACCGTAGAGCAAAATCATCTCTTTCACGTGATGAATTACGCTGGCGACTTAGTCAATAAGGCTAATGCCGCCGTGCAGTAAGCAGCTGCAAGCACTGCAGCCTATGAGTGAAGAGCAACAAGAGTGATCTTGTGTTATGTCCTAGGCTGCGGTTTATTAATTACAACTCACTGATTGCATATAATAAGACTAAGGAGTCTTCGATGTATTGCCACCCTCAACCGCTCATGAAGCCGATAAGCAGTGCAATAACTATGTCTCTACTGTGCGTGTTGCTGCTTATGTGCAATAGCACTTACGCCACTCAAGTAATAGCATCATCAAAGATAGGGGCGAATATCGCAACTGACATGGATGAGCCATGTGATACCGCAATCAGCGGCAGTCAATTTCAAGCAAGCTATCAGATCACTACTACAGATCATCATACCAATACGCAGCAGCATACAGGGTTAATTCTGACTCGTTTTAACGACAACATCCTCCACCAACATAACCAAGTCAGCTTTGAAGCCTGGCATAAAAATGGGGAATATGTGCGTTATTTCCCCGCCGAAAAACGCTCGATTAGCTATCGCCGTGGCGATCTGCTCGCACTGAATATCGCCAGTGATATCGACAGACAATTTCACCTTATCGCCCCCCATACCCTAGCGCAGCTCTCCCTCGTGGACAGTAGCCAAGGCCAATGCTACGCACAGCAGCAATATCGCAATGCTCATAACAAGAATGAGGCCGAACCATTAGTCAGCATTGACTGGTTACCACAGCTATCACTGCCTAAGTCGTTGACAATCGATACTGGAGATCAGCGCATAAGCTATCAATTGACGACACTAAAAGCGATTAATGGTGATAATTTTAATCGACTTATCGCTGACTATCAAGATCTTGACTTTGCCGATGTGGGTGACAGCGAGTCCGATCCCTTTATCGCTAAAATGATCACTCAAGGATTTATTCAGCACGGCAGCTCTGGGTTTTATTCGTCAGATGGCGAAAAACTTCAGCCGACAAGCGGCGGCCACCATCATTAGCGTGGGCAAATAGCCTTTATAGCATTAGCCACAAGCCAGCCCATGGGTGGCTTGTGGCTAACGACCCTAGTTTAAAGCAGGGCTTTAAGTGCCTTAATAAAGGTATCGATATCATTGCGGCTAATATCAGCATGGGTCACTAAGCGCATCACCGAACCAGGGCTTAGTAATATCCCTTGTTTTTTTAATACCTTAGCAATAGCGGTAATGTCGAGTTTATCGCTGACTTTAGTAAACACCATATTCGTCTGCACCTCGGCGACATTCACCTCAAACTCTGCCACGCCCTGAAGCTGCTCGGCAAGATAATGGGCATTGTCATGATCTATGGCTAAACGCTCGACTTGCTCGTTAAGTGCCAGCTCTGCGGCAGCGGCCAGTATCCCAGCTTGACGCATACCACCACCGAGCATTTTACGCCAACGCCGCGCCTTGTTAATTAAACGCTCATCACCCAACAACAGCGAGCCCACTGGCGCACATAAGCCTTTTGACAAGCAGATAGACACTGAATCAAAATACTGGGTAAGTTCACTTATCGCTACGCCTTGGGCCACTGCCGCATTGGCAATCCGAGCACCATCGAGATGGATTTTAAGACGATGGTTGAATGCTAGCGCTTGAGCATCTGCCAGATATTGTGCCGACAACACCTTGCCACCAATGGTGTTTTCTAAGCTAAGCAGGCGGGTTTTAGCAAAATGAATATCGTCGGGTTTGATGGCCGCTTCAATGTCGCTCAGCAATATAGAGCCATCGGCCTGATTGGCTAATGGCTGCGGTTGCACACTGCCCAGTACTGCGGCGCCGCCCCCTTCAAATTTATAGTTGTGCGCCTGTTGCCCACAAATGTATTCGTCGCCCCGTTCACAATGCGACATCAGCGCCAGCAAATTGGCTTGAGTGCCCGACGAGGTAAACAGAGCGCCATCGAAACCAAAGCGTTCTGCCGCCATCGCTTCTAATCGGTTAACCGTGGGGTCGTCTCCATAGACATCATCGCCAACCTCGGCGCTGGCCATCGCTTTACGCATCGCCACAGTTGGTTGAGTTACCGTATCACTGCGAAAATCTATCATTATTCCCCTATCCTATCGCTACACAATACACAGTGCAGGCATCTTACTCCTCGGCTTAAATCCTCGCCAGCATAGGAGAGGATTTTTTATTGAAACAGAACCTTATTGGAAAAACGTCATAAAACCACCTTTTAATTAAAAACCAGAGCCTGTAAAGATCCTGTAGAGTGGGTGGTTACACAAAGCGCTTTAAATTGTTAGCCCTAAAATGGGACCGATATCTTTAGCAACACCTAACCGCGATGAAGATCCATGATCCATGGCATAAAAATCCCTAAGTAAAAAACAAATGTAAACCGAGTAAGATACCGTGCTACATCAATAACAACATATAACGAGCCCACAGTTAAAGATTAATAAAACTAATCAAAATCCATAAAAAATATCGTTGTCAATTTGCCTTGTCATCAGGCAAAATCCGGCTCCATTTGATCAACGAGAGCAACAAATGCAACAAGCTGAATTTATCACCATACTTTGGTTTATTGGCATCATCGCCGAAGCCATGACCGGTGCACTCTGTGCTGGGCGCAAACAAATGGATCTGTTTGGCGTGGTGATCATCGGCTGTGCAACCGCCATTGGCGGCGGGACACTCAGAGATATGCTACTGGGTAACTACCCATTAATCTGGGTCGAAAATGTGCACTACTTGGTCGCTATCGCCTTTGCCTCGCTACTCACAGTGATCATTGCACCTGTGATGCGCTATTTATCCAAATTATTTTTAACCATAGATGCTCTCGGCTTAGCCGTGTTTTCAATCATTGGCGCGCAGAAAACCTTAATGCTGGGTTTTAGCCCAGTAATGGCAGTTGTGATGGGCGTAGTCACAGGGGTATTTGGCAGCGTGATCAGAGATATTTTATGTAACCAAGTACCATTGGTTTTCCAAAAAGAGCTCTATGCCTTAGTGGCCTTGCTCACGGCGAGTCTGTATATCGTCCTAGAGCATTATGCGGTAGCCAGTTGGCTTAATTTAGCCCTATCACTGACTTTTGGTTTTGGCTTTAGAATGCTAGCCATTCGCTATCACTGGAGCATGCCAAAATTTAACTACCAATATCATCAAGATAATGAAGTGGGCTAAGTTTAAAAAAAGCCTCGATACCCGCAGTACAATATAAGGGCTCGAGGCTTTAACTTATCGCTATTTCGCTTACCTATGTTTAGTTTACTGATATAAAGTAAGCAGGTTAGCCATGATGAACCTATCTAAGCTGTAAACTTACTGGCGAATACCTTCAACCACTAAATCTAAAGTAACATGGCTAGAGGCTGGCCCTAAGTCCATCTTAATATTGTAATCTTTTAGCGCGAGTTCAGTTTTGCCAACAAAGCCAACACGATAACCACCCCAAGGGTCTTTACCTTCACCCACCAAATGGGCGTCGATAGCCACATCTTTAGTCACACCGTTAAGATTCAACTGCCCCTTAAGTACAAACTCGCCATCACCTTGTGGCTCCACAGAGGTCGATGTAAAGGTAGCTTTAGGGAACTTAGCCACATTTAAAAAATCACTACTACGCAGATGCTTATCGCGCTCAGCATGATTAGAGTCGATACTGGCAGTATTGATAGTGACGTTGACCTTAGAGGCGCCAATATCGCTGTTATCGAAACTAAAATCACCTGAAAAGTCATTAAAACGCCCCACCACAAAGCTGTAACCTAGGTGGCTCACACTAAACTGCACTGAGGCATGGGCGCCTTGCGTGTCGATAATATAATCGGCGGCATTTACTTGGGCCGACATCATAAGTGCACCTGCAATAACGCTGCTTAGCATACCCTGTTTCATTTTATCTCCTTAAATGTAGTCATTCTGATTAATGTAGAGTCTTTATCTATTAGATGATGTTTAATCGCCCCTAGGGCGTGAACAATAACCAAGCCAATAAGGCTGTAGGCCAAATATTGATGCACCACGCCAGCTATATCGGCTTGGCCTGCAAATAACTCCCCCATACTGGGCAGTTGCCATAGCTCAAATACCCATATGCCACGCCCATCAGCGGTAGAGATCAGATAACCACTGACAAAGATCCCCATTAATAAGAGATACAACAGGCCATGCACCCAGGCGCCCAATCGCTTTTCCCACCGCTGGTGTTGAGCCAATGGCTGAGGTTTAGGGTTACCCCAGCGCCACAATAAGCGAACAATAGTGGCAAGCAGCAACAGGATCCCTATGCTCTTATGTAGTGCTGGGGCCGTTTGGTACCAACTACTGTAATAAGTGAGCCCCACCATCCAGTAACCCAACCCAAACAGACCAATCACAGCTACAGCCGATAGCCAATGCAACACCATGCTGACGACACCATAACGACTCTGCGTATTCCTAATCATGGATTAATCCTGTCTATTGATTCTGTTTTTGATATTACTTTCGATTTAGAAAGAGTAATAGCGCGTAATTTAGCCAATAACGTTCTATTTTTTAGAATTAGCAAACAATCCCCAGATAAATCGGCTCAAACGAGGCAAACTTTTGCCGAAAACAATTGCGATTAAAGTCACTCTCGCTATTGGTAACGCCCAAAATCAGTATTAAAAAGCAGCGTTTTTGATAAAAAAAAACCACTTCGAACACTAACTGACCATGCGATTAAATTTATCTAAAAAAGCACTTGCAGTAAAAATATCATCGCTATATTATACGCGCACTCCAAACGAGACGGGTTACAAACACCTGGTTTGAAGTAGTTAACTAACACTTAGTTTAGTTGCCCGAATAGCTCAGTCGGTAGAGCAGAGGATTGAAAATCCTCGTGTCCCTGGTTCGATTCCGGGTTCGGGCACCACTATTTAGATGTAACAGTTAAGCCGGCATAGCTCAGTTGGTAGAGCAACTGACTTGTAATCAGTAGGTCCCGAGTTCGACTCTTGGTGCCGGCACCATAAAAATAAAAAAACCACTCTTTGAGTGGTTTTTTTATGCCTAAAATTTACCATCACCTTATCAACAAGCGGTATTGATTAAGCCAAGCTTACCATGTACGTCATTATCTCTGGCCCTTACTTAGGCGAAAGACAAACGTCATGGTTCCAAGCCCAAGCCATCATCTGTCACGCAATACCAACCTGTTCTTGAATGGCTTTAAATAAGCAAAAGATAGCGCCTTGTTATCAATAAAAAATAGCGCATAAAAAAAGGAGCCTGCGCTCCTTTTGATAATCATGTTATTCGATCACTGGCTCACTTCCAGCTTTTTATCTTATGGCCTTTCAAGGCATAAAACAGAATAAACAGATAACAAGGTAACATCACCATATAGCCGCCTTGCAATCCCAAAGAGGTGGCTGAGCTGGTTATCCCCCAGAATAAGGGACCAAACGCACCACCGGCAATCCCCATCACCAGTAACGCAGAGCCTGTACTGGTCAACTTACCCATACCCGACAACGCCAAAGGCCACACCGCAGGCCACACTATAGCGTTAGCTAAACCTAAAAAGGCGATCATCAACAAGGTGTCGGGCAGCATGACTCCACCTAGAGGCACCAATAGGGTGTTGGCTATCACGTAGGACTCATTACTCCCCAATAAAATGCCCAATGTCAGCAAGATACCTAATACCGCCGAGATGGTTAAGGCCGTGGGTTGAGAGATAAAGCGCGGAATAGTTAATATACCTAAGATATAACCTAACACCATGCAGATCATGGTATATGAAGTCATGACACCATATTTTTCGATCCCTAAGCTTAAGGCAAAAATACCTATGGTATCGCCAGCAATGACCTCAACCGCGACATAGAAAAATAGCGCAACCACACCTAAGGCAAGATTAGGGTGCGATAACGCTTCGCGAGTGTGCCCTTTACCGCTTAAGGTTTCATCATCTTCCTTAGCCAGCTCAGGTAATGGCGACTTCTTCACTAAAATGGCTAAAAAGCCGATAAATAACGCCATTCCCATATAGGGATACACTAGGCTATTAGCCATTTCATCAATTTGCACTTGGGTAAGCTCTATGCCGACGCGATCACTAAAGCTGTCTAAAATGAGTGCGGTAAACACCATAGGGGCAATCACACCCGCGCCTTTATTTAAAATCCCCATTACACTAACGCGCGCTGCTGCCGATTCTTCTGGACCAATTCTTACCACATAGGGGTTTACCGCTGTTTGCAGTAAAGTTTGCCCTGTCCCCATCACTAACTGAGCCAATAAAAACAGCGCAAATATTTGTGTTTTAGCCGCGGGAATAAAGAGTAAGCCCGCCAACATCATGATTCCCATACCTAAAGCCATACCACTCTTATAGCCTACTTTGCGGATCACCCATGCCGAGGGTAAGGCAGTAAATGTCACTGCAATATAAAAAGAGAAGAGGATTAACGACGCTTGTAGGGGGGAGAGTTGTAGGATCTGTTTGAGGTAAGGCATCAGCGACCCATTTAACCACGTCGCAAAACCCAAGATAAAAAACAGTCCTGCGACAATCGCCATCGGGATCACGCTGCTGCGCTTATTTTCGCTATTTAATGTCATTTCCATAAGCCAAGTTTCTTATAGTAATTAATATATTGGTATGGGGCTAACCTATACCGGCTCAGTATTGATAATGGTACTCATGACAATGGCGACGCTTATTCAACTAGACTCTTTGCCACCTTGTTTCATTGATGTTAAAACATAAAACCCAAAAAGACAACGCTGTCATTTTGGGTTTTTATTAAATAAAACGCTAACCTCAAGATTTAACTGGTTAAAGACAATTAAACCATACAGTAGTAAAAATTAGACCTTAATAAATATGTCACGCTTATACATCCAAAAAAGCAACAACCACTGTACCAACAACAAGGCTAGCGTGGCGGCTAATATCTGCGCATTAATGGGTAAAGCATCAATAAGCCCACCAAAGAGACTGCGGGCTATATAGTCCCATTTCACCAAACTAGAAGCTAAATAGATGATGATGGCGTTACAGCCGATGACCACGAAAACATAAACCAACTTATGCCATTTCAGCACATCCACCAGCGCATAAAATACGCCGAGTAACAATAAACTCCAGCCCGTTGTGACCAGTACAAATGAACTGGTCCACAGATCTTTATTTACCGGCAAAAAGCCATCACACCACCAGCCTAAAGTTAATACGCTAACGCCAATCAGCAGCAACAGCGCCACTTTAGCCCACTCTCCTTTGGGGTGCGTTTTAACAATAAAGTGCCCGGTAAACACCCCAGCAAGGGCGTTAATCACCGCGGGTAAAGTGGATAGTATCCCTTCGGGATCCGTTGCTCGTCCTTGGTAGGTGATCCCGGGGAGAAAATGGCTATCGACATACGCATTAATCGAGCCCACCATCGATAAATCACCTGCCCCGCTACCCGGTACTGGCAGCAGTAATTGCATCGCACCGTAGCCAATCAGCAACCCCAACGCCACGATAATTTGAGTACGCAAACTGGTATGCCACACTAAGATGGCGGCAAAAAACCAGGCAAAGGCAATGCGGCCAAGTACACTGGCATAGCGCACATCGTCTAAAGCTGCCGGCACCCCGACACCCCAACCATGGTTATAAAGCACACCCAAAAATAACAGTAATAACAAACGTTTTACTGCGTGACGATACACAGGCCAGCGAGCAGACCAAGGCAAAACATCAAGCCGCTTGGGCGATAATCCAAGCGCAACGCCCGAGAGGAAAATAAACAGCGGGAAAATCAAATCATAAAAGGTAAACCCGTGCCATTGGCTGTGCTGCATCTGAGCATCGGCAATGCGCCAACCTTGCCAGCTGGTCAAAGCGAAGAGGCCGGCAAACAGGGCTTCACCGCCTAAGATCCAAAACATGTCGAAGCCACGTAAGGCATCGAGTGACATTAATCTCGGCTTAACCATCTTGGCCTGCTCGGCTTGCATCGGCATACTTCCTATGATGTTTATAAAGATGATGTAGTTGAGCTATCACTAAATAGCGCAAGGCCCTAAAAGTCATGCTTTTAGGGCCTGTTATTGATTCAAATGCGTTAACCTTGATACACCAAGTGCCCTGCAATATAGGTTTGTTGCACCTTATGCTGGTCTAACAGTACCAGATCGGCCTTGGCGCCAATACTCAGCTGCCCCCGCTGCGCCTGATTTCCGATAAACTGCGCCGGATAGAGAGCCGCCATGCGCAGCGCTTCATCGAGTGATAATCCGAGTAAGTTGACGCTATTATTCACCGCACCCATCATATCAAGTACACAGCCCGCCAGTTCACCTGTCACCGCATTTAAACGCGAACCTTGGCGAACCACCTGCGTGCCAAATAGTTCGAAACTGGCATCTTGCGCCATACCGACAGGCGGCATGGCGTCGGTCACTAGCATCACCTTACCTTTAGGTTTCGCGTAAATAGCCACTTTAGCGGCAGCGCTATGTACATGGTGACCATCGACAATCAACCCGCACCAGGCGTCACGACTCTCGATGGCGGCGCCGACCATACCTGGCTCCCGCGACCCCATTGGTGACATGGCATTAAATAGGTGAGTAAAGCCGGTGGCTCCGGCCGCCAAGGCTGCTACTACCGTGTCATAATCGGCGTTAGAATGGCCTAAGCAGACCTTAACCCCTTGTGCGACTAATGCCTCAATCACTTCGGTGGAGACATTTTCAGGCGCGAGCGTCACGACTTTGGTGCCTAAATCGTTGCGGCTAAAGATGGCTAATTCCGCATCAGAAATACGCCTAATATGCGATTGCGGATGTACCCCTTTTTTGGGCACCGACAAGTGCGGGCCCTCAAAATGCACCCCTAGTACACCATGGCAGCCTTGAGCTATCGATTGGGCAACAGCATCGGCAGCCCGCTGCATCACCTCTACCTTATCGGTGATCAAGGTGGGTAAAAATCCTGTGGTGCCAAACTGCGCGTGAGCACGGCCTATGGTGTTAATACATTCAACACTAGGATCGGCATTAAACAGTGCTCCACCGCCGCCGTTCACCTGTATATCGATAAACCCAGGCACTAAGGTGCCTGTCAGTTTAATGGGCTCAACGCCCGATACCGTATCAAATGCGCGGATATGACCATCTTCTAGCGTGATGGGCAGCTGATGATGAAACTGTTCACCATCAAAGAGTCGATCTGCTATTAAGGTTTGTTGCATAACTAATGTCCCCTGAAGCCGTTAACGCTGGCGGCGTGCAATAGTTAACGTGTGATAGATTGTACAGCCACCTGCTGACGGGCATAGTAAGCGGCACCAAATTCTGGCGGCGCGATCACCGGCGCTATGTTGGCCACAACATCGCTATCCAACCAAGGGGCTAACGGTTCGGCTAAGCCACCAATCATTGAAAAACGCGGCGGATTAAGCTCAAACAATTTATGGGCTAGCTGACTCAAATAAGCGGCGCCTTCGACCACAATCGATTTGGCAACCTCATCATTGTCATTGGCACAGGTTAACACCGTCCGTGCCAGCGTGGCATAGCAGCTGGAGGATTGTCCGGCTAAATGCGCCACGATCCCCATGGCATCGTGCACCTTAAAATGTGTCAGCAAACGCTCAGTTAGCGCCGTGGCCGGCGCGAACCCATCGAGGTGTAACAGCACTTGTTCGGCCGCTTTCAGCCCTAACCAAGCACCGCTGCCCTTATCGCCTAACATAAAGCCATGGCCACCCAGGCAACAAGATTGCTCACCGACATGGGCATAGCCACACGACCCCGTACCTGTGATGATAACTGCACCATCGCCTCCATTATGGGCGCCAATGCAGGCGGCGTGTAGATCGGTTGTGACATACATCTGCGCAAAGGGATGCTGCCAGTTTACTACTTGCTGGTATAGGTGCGGCACATTAACCCCAGCCAGTCCTAATCCGGCAATGAGCTGGTGGCTATCGCTTAAGGCTAATCCAGCATCGGTTAACGCCAGCGCGGTCGATTGTTGAATCGACTCAAAGGTTTGCGATAAACCATGAAGTGGATTAGCGCGCCCTGCAACGCCGCTGCCTAAAATACGATTGTCTGCAGCATAGATGGTCGCACGGCATTTACTTCCCCCACCATCTATACCTATGTATAAGGGCGTATCCTTCGTCTGATTCAATCCCATTACGGACCTCTTTTACCGTGTTAATATCCAAAATTACCGTTAATCGAAAGCATAACTTTGGGTCGCCATTGCAAGTTAATACAATGTTACAACAACAATGACAGCGTTGTCATTTATTTTATTGCTATCGATAGACAACTAACATGCCACCTAGCATCGAATCGATAATTGCTCTTGATAATGCAAGCTTCGCATCGAAAACTGAAGTAGCTGCCCATCAAAAAGGCTCAGTCATGCCACGGCTTGTTGATGGAAATCATGAAAAAGAGTGGCCCAGGTAGCAGGTTGTCACTCTTACATTCCAGCTGATTAATTGACGCTGAGTATGCGCCCTTTGCGCTGCCCATCCGCCGCCACGCCTCTGACCTCGACTTTGCCTTCAACCTCGACTTGTTGAGTATAAGGTTGCCACTGACCTCCATTAAGTCGGTATTCGGCCTGCAAACCAGGATAGAAGTGGTTAATCTGCAACATGCCACCTTCAATACGTGCCCCTAGGGTCGGTACTCGATAGGCAATATTGGCCATATCAAGTTTTAGCAACTCTTTATGGCCAAGCGTGTTGGCAAAAACCTGCCATTGAGCCTGCTGCTTGGCGCGCATATCATCAGTAAAGAAGCCGCTATCTTGATGATAGACAACCCCTTGGTGCTGATACGGCACTTCCCAGTCGGCTTGATGCCAAGCACGCTCGGCCAGTGCTAATAAACGTGGAAAAATCATATATTCGGCAACATCGTCACTGCGAATAGTCTCGCTCCATATTTGCCCTTGAAGGCCACGAAATGTCACCCCGCGGGCTAAGGGACCGCTGAGGCGTTGCCCTTGCTCATTAAGTTTAATGGTGTCGTCCGCGGTAAAGGGTTGGCCTTCGATATTGGTCCACTGCTCAGCATTAGCGGGTAGGTTATCGGGCATAAAGCTAAAAATCTTGCGCTCGTTGGTATTACGACTTGCCCAGTAATAGCCATGCTCTTTCGGATCGGCCTCATAAGGAAAATCAAAATAGAGCACCTCAGGATTACTCAGCACAGTATCCCATTGTAAATTAGCTTGTTTGTGTGCACGCTTAAAACCGTCATAGGAGATCACATCCCAAATATTGCTCTGGATATTAGCCGGCATCCGCTCTGGGCGAGTGTGGCTCATGCCATCGCTCCACCCCGCGGCCTCTATGCCTTTTTCAGCCAGTATATTGGCGACGCGCTCGATAAAATAGGCACCATAATCTTGCTCACTGGCCACGCCTTTATCATTATTGTGTAAAAACGCTTGGCATACTGGCGACTCAATCCAAGCGCCTGCCGTTTCATCGGCGCCAATATGGTAGACGGTCAATGGCTGGCCTGCTTGCTGGTGTAGCAGGGCTATTTCATCGACCACTTTGCCGACAAAATCGAATGAAGATTCCAGACACACGTTAAGCGTATTATCGTCATAATATTGGATTGAGGCGTATTGTGTGGTGTCCTGGGGATCGATTAAACGATATTGATTCGCCGCCGCAATATCACCCTTTGCCAACAACTTACGATAGCGCGCCTCCATTGACTTAATGGCCGCGCGCGAATGTCCTGGCATATCCATCGAGGGGATCACTTGGATTTGGCGCGCGTTAGCATATTTAAGGATATCGATATAATCGGCTTTGGTGTAATAACCATTAACAGCGCTCGCGGCGTCTGGGCCACTGCCCAGCTGTGGTAACAGACAGCTATTTTCCTGCAAGTCGTGACAACGTTTGCTGCCAATGTCGGTTAATTCGGGCAGGCCATCAATCTCTAATCGCCAGCCTTCGTCATCGGCCATATGCAGGTGCAGCTTGTTAAGCTTATAGGCTGCCATCTGATCGAGCAGATCTAAGATAAACTGCTTGCTGTGAAAGTTACGCGCCACATCGACATGCATGCCTCTAAAGGCATATCTTGGTTCATCTTCAATCTGCATGGTATTTACGCTAAGCGTATTCACATCGATAAGGCTTGTGAGCGAAGCGATACCATAGGCGTATCCGGCATCATCGTCAGCACGGATCGTAATGTTATCCGGCGTGATGGAGAGTTGATAACCGCCTGCCATAAGTGGTTTCGTTAAGGGGCGTAACGTCAACGATATCCCCTGCTTTTGCTCGGTAACACCAAGGCGCTCAAGGCGTGCCAATGCTGCATCAATTGCGCTACGCTTGACCTCTGTAGCTGATAACTTATAGCCAGAACTGAGTGACACCGCTGGTGCAGCACTGTCGATAATTTGCGATTTAGGTGTAGGAATTATGGTGTTAATAGCAAGTGTCGGCTCGGGCTGCACCTGAGCATTGGCCTCAAATAACACCTCAGCCTTAGCCCATTTAAGCGTATCGGTATCACTGCGCTTATATTGAGTTTGCTCACTGACAAATGCCACGGCGTAGGGGCGCGTCTCCATGCCAGTATCAGGATCGATACCCAAGCGAGTGCTGGCAATCACCTCAGGCTCAAGTCCAGGCGCCACAACATAGTAATTAGGCATCGCATCCGTTTCAGATAATTGCCATAACTCCCCGATAAAATCCACAGTGTATGTTTGCCCGGCCTCAAAACCGGCAAACTGCTCGGTGGGGGTAATTTTATGTAGATCACCTTTAACATGGGTAATAGCAAACTCAGGTGATAACTCGGGCGATTGCTCTGGTGATAACACCGCCTTAACGGGCCGCAGTTGGCTGTAATAAATCGCCCAGTCGCGCGCTTTAAAATCAATTGCCGATGTAAAAGTGATTTGCGCGGCAAAACAGCGTCCATCGACACCGCTACTGGTGCATTGCTGTGGATAGTTCGTCAGCGTTGCGTAAGTAACCCCCAAGGTGTTGGCAAAGTCATGCAACTGCTGTTGCGATATCGTGCCGTTTTGAGATGCAGGCGTAATGGCAACTGCTGCATTGGTCGTTGCTGCGGGCAGAGATACCGCCTCGAGTGGCTTTTCGCTACACGCTGCACCGAATAAGGTGAGCATCACAGCGATTGCGACAAGTTTATTATTCATGGGCTTCCTCTATTATCTTATCCACAAAGCGTGATACCGAATTTGCGGGCTTTAGCGATACGCAATGGCATATATTCAACTTATGATTAACACAGTGTTTTGCATGCCAATGACGCCGAATAATGGTCTCACGACAGCGACTTGAAATGCCGTTCGCCACTATGATGCTTCGCTATTAGTCACTAAAAATCGCCATAAAAAAATGCTAGGTGCAGTAACTGTAATTCACAGAATAAAGCACCTAGCTATCTCTAGCATCTGGGGAGAGACTATAGGAAACATCAAACACAATTACGCTTGATTGACCCAAGCGGCAACTGCCAAACACATGCATGTAAGAGACCTCTTCCTACATCATGCAAGCCTTACAAACAGAGATGCCACACAAGCAAATGACAACGCTGTCATCTGTAAACTTACACAACAAAAAACAGAATATCTACATTTTTTTGACAAAAGAGGCTTTTTTTAACTTAACCATGGCTATGTCAATCCAGATTGGCACAACCTAGAGCCACCAAACAAAGCAACAATTTCACGACAATACAACCAACAATTGGTAACATCGTCATATTACTCTTAAATGTAACCCGAGCGAGGTTAATGGTGCGGTAACCGCTGAGCTCAGTTTATTCAACTATCACGACAAGGCACAATGCTCTCGCTAACAAAAAGTGTGAATAAACATACACATGAATACCGCCACCACTTATTTTAGCGCTAAGAGATTAAATGCTAAATCACTAGATATTATGGTGCCAATAAAACCGGCTCTTACTATTTTGGGTAAAACGAGCAACATTTGCTCGACTAGCAAAATAACAATCAAAGTAAAATGCTAAATAAAGAATATTAAATTAATAAAACTAATTAGCGTTAGAGATAATGTTAAAGGCGGCTTTTAACTTTAGCCAACTCAAACTAACGCCTATGCATCAAATAAAGGTAACCTACAATGACACAAATCGTACCGCTTTCTTCACAAAAACACTTGCATTCCAAGTTAGCTCAATCAACTGACTACAGTCGATTTTCAACTCAGCACTTAATCCCTGTTGTTGCGCGAGAGATCCCCAATTTAGCCGCTGAATTCCCGATTGTGTTTGTGAAAAATAGCGAGACTGGTCAATTTACCCCTGTGGCAATGATGGGCATTAAACCGCAAATAAACCTCTATTGTCAGTCTGCAAAATGGCATTCGCCGGTAACCCCATTAGGGTTTAGTAATGCTCCTCTGTCCATCGCAAAAACATCTGCACAAAGCGATGAACTCATCATCTGTATCGATGAGCAGAGCCCCTTACTCTCACAACATGAAGGGATAAGACTCTTTACCGATAATGGTGAACAGACCGACTATCTTATTGCTCGAACCAACGCCTTAATGGATATTGCAGCACTACATCAACAAACACAGGCTATATGCCAATATCTGGCAGATAAAAATCTGCTTAGCCCTCAACAACTCACCATTAAGGGAGGCGAAGACGTACAACACATCAACATTAGTGGCGTATATGTTATCGATGATAAAAACCTTAATGCTATCAGTGATGACGATTTTTTAGCTCTTAAAAACAAAGGATTGCTGCCCCTTATCTACGCTCACAGAGCTTCGTTAAACCAATTAGCAAGACTAATTGCTGAGCAGAATAAATACGACAGCCAACAATAACTCATCACGCGATGCTCTAGTGGGGAGAAATCGTTATTAACACTTGGTGATAAAACGCAAAGTCATATCGCCAAGCGCTTCATTTAAATCGATTGGCAGCCGCTTCAAATAAATCATATGACAGTGTTATATCGAGCGTATAATGCTGTCTCTATTGATACTTCACTCTACAAGCACGCTACACCACAAAGTCAGTTGTTATCATCTGACCTTGTCGTGATGACACAACAAATAATGGTATGTGAGCAGGCCCTATCCCCGTGCAAGATATCGACTAACCTAGCCATCATTAGCGGTAAGTCGCGCGACTTCCTACCAAGCCACTTTTGCGCTCACCGTGATGATAACGATACTCTAAGTGCCCAGGTATTAGCTTTGGAAGCAAACCTATCAAGCCTAATAGCAAGAGTGTTAGCCTTGCCATGCTGCCAATAAAAAGCCCAGCAGATGCTGAGCTTATGACGATAGATCATCAGAACCAAGGTTAGAACCTAAGTGCTACCCCCAGCTTGTATCGAGCTTCACCTTCGAAGCTCCATACTGGATAATCGGCCTTAAATTCAGGGATAACTTCGGCATCTAGCGGCGCAACACCTGTTTGAATGCTATCTTCTTCGGTTAAGTTGACCGCTTCAAAGGTAATGTCCATCCAATCAGTAATACTGTAATTCATGCTTAAGTCGAGTGAACCATAGTCTTCATGTTGACGGTTGCCATAAAATCCTGGCAATTCACGCATCATGTACTCACTACGCCAGTTGTAAGCTAGGCGAGCATTGAAGCTCTCCATTTCATAGTAACCGACTAAGTTAACTGTGTGCTCAGACGAATCAGAGAATACACCCACTCGATCTGGGTAATTCTCCGCTGGTGACCCCGCATCGGCAAAGGTGTAGTTAACCGAGTAGCCGAAACCGTTGTCATATGAGTCTTGAAGTTGTAATTCAATCCCTTCGATACGACCACCATCGGCATTGTACTTTTCACTGACGGTCCAGCAATCGTAAACCCCAACGCCGCATGCACTATCACCTTGGGCGATAAGGTCGTTATCATCAATACCAATCTGCTGGTTTAACTTTTGACGAGTGGTGATAAATGAGCTGACATCTTTAATAAAGTAAGTGATAGATGCTAAGCCTTCGCCGCCAAAATACCACTCTAAGCTAAGATCTGCCTGCGTGGCTTTAAACGGGTCTAATGAAACTGAGCCACGGTTTAACTTTTCATTACCCGGCGTTCCATCGTTCAGGCCTGGGAGCGTTGATGTAGCAAAAAGCTCAGAGTAGTTAGGACGCGATATCACTTGTGCCGCTGAGGTGCGTAAAATCAGATCTGGGGTTAAATCAAATGCGATATTCACACTTGGCAACACATCGTTATAGCTAGACTTATCAGTACTCATCTCATCGGCAAATTGACCTGAATCACTCAATGCATAGTAATCAGATTCGACATCGGTAGAGATAAAGCGCAAACCGAAGTTACCGCGAATACCATCGGCTTCAAAATTCGCCATCGCATACGCCGCTAAGTTTTTCTCGTTCAAGGTTCCGTAACCCGACTTATCGCGAGTAAAGCCATCAACAGCGGCATATGCATCATTGATCATCGCATCAAAATTGGGCTTAGGTAGCGTAAAACCAGCACCTGAAGACATGGTGCCTGAATAATAAGCCGAGGCGTCTTTTTCGGCGATATCGCCCACAATAGCGGCATCAGTTTCTTGAGTCACATCATGGTCGGCGTAGCGCACACCGGTTTTAATTGAAGTAATAGCCCCAAAGTCAACAGGGAAGGTTAAATCGACTTGCGCATAAGTCTCTTCATCTGTATTAGGTTGTTTTTTCAATGCCCAACCAGCCGTTGCCAGTTTTCCATTAAAGTCACTGGCATCGAAATCTTTATTTGCAATATCGATAAGAATCTTTTCGCCAGTAGCATCATAGTGGCCAGCAAAGTCACCGGGTTGACCAATTGAATTACCATAATTAGACGTTAGACTCGTGCCACCATCTGAGCTGGTATTACCAACACGCCCTTCTAGAGTGAAATTATCCGCTTCATACTTAAAGTCAAAGTCATAGGTGTCTGACGACATCTCAGCTTGACGAGCCCAAGTTTGTGCCCATGCAAACCCGCCTTCACCTGTATGAGTAATATCAGTACAAACACCGGCGGCATTGGTTTGATTACAGGTACTTACACCTTGTTGAGTTGGAAACAAGAAAATAGAAGTATTAGCGTTATCCGCCTTTAAATCCATACTGGTTACCGTGAGGCCAAACTCTAATTTATCTGTAGGACGATACTGCGCTGCAACGTTATATGCCGTGCGCTCTCTGTCTTGTTGGAATGTCGTGGGGACAATCTCACCCCAACCCAATAAAGTCTCGATACCATTGCGTTGATATTCAGTTTGAGAGCCTGCTGCCGACACTAGAATACCGAAGTTTTCGTTGTCATTTTTCCAACTGTATAGCCCTGAAAGCGCCGGATCAGTCTCTTCAGAGATAGTCCCGTAATCACCTTTAGCACTGAGGAATACAGTGTTGGCATCTAAATCTAACGGCTTACGGGTCTTAACGATGACAGTGCCGCCGATACCACCTTCGGTGATGTCAGCCTGTGAAGACTTATACACTTCAATACCACTCACCATCTCTGGTGGCAGTAGTGAATAGTTAAAACTACGGTCGATAGCCTGTTGATCAAACCAGCCAGTTGAGGCAACTGAGTGACCATTGAGCAGCGTTCGGGTAAGTTGTGATGAAGCACCACGAATCGACACCTGCTGCCCTTGACCAAATTGACGATTAACTGTCACACCTGGGATGCGGGCTAAAGACTCACCCACATCGCCATCGGGAAATTTACCAATATCTTCAGCGGTAACAGCGTCGACAACTGCATCAGAAAAGCGCTTAGCGTTAATAGACGCTTTCATCGATGCACGTAAACCACGCACTTCGATTTTTTCAATATTATCGGTATTAACGGTTTGTGCCTCAGCTTCCGCTGCGATGGCTGAAACCGACATTGCACCGCTCATCAGTAGTGCAATATTTGTAGCTAGTATACTTTTCTTAAAAGTAGATGGTCGCATCTCGTATCCCTTCCATAACTTTATTATCGTTTTAGTTTCATGCCCATTCCTTCAACAGGAATGACAACGCTGTCATGTGAGTACAAAGATTACACAACAATTAACACTTGCGCCACAACAAAATAACCAAATGAGATAAAATATCGTCTACTCCATCACAAACCCAAAAAGAATTAATTTAGAGAATAGAATATAAGCTGCTGATAATATTCATTTAAAATAATGTTTAGATTTAGTATCGATTAAGGAGAATCGTTCGAATAAAATGCTAAAATCGATTTGATGATTGCTTAATCAGATAAAAATTAGCAATATTGTCGGTAGGGGAAGTGAGATCTGCTGTGTCGTCATACAGTACATCGTTTGAAAAAATTAAATTCTGTAGACTGCAATTAGCAGCTATCACAATGAGTGTCCACTAGATGAAAGTAACCATAAATGATGTCGCTAAGTACGCTGGAGTCTCAATAAAGACGGTATCCAGAGTCACCAACAAGGAGCCGTCGGTCAGGCAGGCCACCATTGATAAGGTTAATCAAGCCATTACGGCGCTTAACTACCAACCCAATGTGGCCGCACGTAACCTAGCAGGGACCAAATCGTATGTCATCGCTTTTGTGTATGACAACCCAAATGCCTACTATGTCATTGATATGCAAAATGGTATTTTATCAGCATGCAAACAAAGGGGGTACGAGCTACTGATCCATCCTTGTGACGCAACGTCCGAAAATATCTGCCAAGAACTAACAGATATGGTGCGTCACGCACGCCTATCTGGCTTAGTACTCACTCCGCCTCTGTCAGAAGATCCCAAAGTGCTCGCAGCACTGGACAACATTAACGCTAATTATGTGCGTATTATTGCCGGTGAAGCAGCAGATCAATATGGCGGCTTAACCGTACTTGTTAACGACAGACAGGGCGCTGTATCGATTACTCAACATTTAATCGATCTTGGCCATAAACAGATCGCCTTTCTTAGCGGCGATCAGCAGCACGAATCGACAAAAGAGCGCTTAGCTGGTTTTAAGCAAGCAATGCACAACAACCAGTTACCCGTTAATGAAACTTATATCATTAACGGTCAATATTCGTTTGAGTTTGGAGTTGATGGCGCAAAAACACTATTAAGTAACTCTGAAAGACCGACTGCTATTGTCGCCTGTAATGATGAAATTGCCGCAGGAGCCTTATTTGCAGCTCGTTTAGAAGGTGTATCAATTCCCGCCGAACTGTCCATTGTCGGCTTTGAAGACAGTCCTTTTTCGCGGCAAACTTGGCCTAAACTCACCACTGTGCATCAGCCAAACGATAAGATAGCCCAAACCGCTACCGAGTTACTCATTGCACAGCAAAACAAACAAGAAGACACCCCAACCGAGCATATGTTTATGCCAGAGCCCGTGATCAGAGATTCCTCTGCTAGCCCACTGTTATCCTAAGAGTTAACTAGTTATGGACGCGCGACGCAGGCAATAAAAAGCCGTTGTTTAGTAGCAACGGCTTTTTATTAGCTTGATGACTCGCGGCAACCAATAACAAGATGTCCCAGTGATTAAGGTCTGTCACTAGTAGCAGTCACGATAATTACACCGCCTCTTCGTTTTCTTCACCAGTTCGAATACGGATAACACGCTCGACTTCGGTAACAAATATCTTACCATCGCCAATTTTTCCCGTTCTAGCGGTATCGACTATCACTTCGATAGCCTGCTCTAATTGCTCGTCCTGGATAACAAGTTCAATTTTTACCTTAGGTAAAAAATCGACCATATATTCGGCACCGCGATACAATTCGGTGTGACCTTTCTGACGTCCAAAACCTTTGACTTCAGAAACTGTCATGCCTGTAATGCCAATTTCAGCCAGAGATTCTCGTACGTCATCTAACTTAAATGGCTTAATTATGGCTTCAACTTTCTTCATCAAACGCTCCCTTTAACTTAATTTGGCAATAACAACATATTGTTATTAGCTTACCATGCTATATGGTTACGCAGAAGTTGAATATCTACAACACCAAACAGAAGTAAAATCCGCAGCGAAGAACAATATCAACCAACATCCTACAACAAATGGGCGGCCCCCCCCACCAACAACTATACTTTAGTTTTGCTGCCACTTTTTAAGTCAGCCAGTATAACCGACCCATTTAGTAACACCCCATGAATGTGATCACAGGATACGATCACTATGTACGCACAGGGATGAAGTATGAAAAAATATCATGGATTTAACCTCATCGAATTAATGGTGACTTTAGTTGTCGCCACCATCTTAATCGGAATCGCCGCCCCAAGCTTAAGTAACCTTTATGATGCACAGCGGGCAAATAGCGCTATCAGAGAAATTCAACAAACATTACAATTTGGCCGAAATGCGGCGATAAGTTATGGATTGCGCGTCACCATTTGCCCACTAAAAGATAACCAATGCGATGACAATTGGCAGAACGGACTAACCGTGTTTACCGATTCAGGCGTGCTCAATCAGCTTGATAATAGTGACCAATCACTATTAACCACAGGCCCATTTAATTCCAACGATAGCGTAACTTATAATCGGGATGCGATTCGTTTTTTACCCGACGGGCTCGCTTCAGGAACGAATGGAACACTCATCTATTGCCCGAGATCTGCCGATAATCCAAATGCACGAGCTGTTATAGTCAATCAAGCTGGTCGGGTTCGGTTTTCAAATAAAACAGATCTCAACTGCATTAAGTAATGCCGCTCTCACAACGTCACACATTGTGTGATAACCTTTTTAATGCCAATTTATTGGCATTAAAAAGAATAAGTTATATATACTGAAATTGAAAAAGTTCTCGCTTATACTTAACCCGTTAACAACGAGGGCACTATCAATGCGACATCCGCTACAAGGGTTCACCCTAGTCGAACTCATGGTCACTATTGTGATAGCTGGCATATTACTCACCATTGGCGCTCCCTCTTTGATATCTGTTTATGAAGGTGTTCGTGCCAATAATAATATTGAAAAAATTCATAATATCATGGCATTTGCACGAAACCAGGCAATTAGTTACGGCACAAGGGTCAACGTCTGCCCATTTGCAAGTGCAACCTCTTGTGGTGCGACGACAGATTGGAGCGGTGGTATTAGGGTATTTATTAACGCAAATGGCACCGAAACTGAATTGAGGGCGATCGACGGCTTTAACAGTCAGGATGCTATAAAAGGGCCTAGCGGTAACATCACCTTTTCATCAGAAGGCTTATCATCTGGAGGAACCATTATCTACTGCCCTGACGGTAAAGCCGACTCATCACAGAGTATCAATATTAGTAGCAGCGGGCTGATATCTTATGGTTCGACAGGTATTACTTGCTCATAAACACGACCAAAATAATAAAAAGCCCTGAACATATTACGACTAAAAGTCGTTATGACAGGGCTTTATATTAATAGCTATCGAAGCCTATCTTAATGTTCGCTCATCTAACGCTTTAGAATTATCGCTGCTAAACACTTCAGTTAACGGTATACACTCAACAACATCTTGAATAAAATATTTTTTCCCCTTGGTATCCACTAATTGCTTACCGGGAAGCGATGCGATTTTGAGCGCCACACCTTGTGATTTCCAACGATAAAAAACCACCTTATCTCCCTTGGCGGTATGAATATGGCATTTATAATCTTGTTTGTTATTCCCCGCCGCAGCTAGAACGAAAAGGGGCACGGCACATAATATTACGATAATAAACTTCATCATTTCCAACACTCCGTTGACGGGCCTTTAACACCCGCTGATGTCATGGTGATAGTTTTACAGGTCGAATCTCTGCTAGCTTGACTCCCCTGCGCCGTCGCAGTGATGGTAAAAGAACTGGTACCGACAGAGGCCACGCTATAGTGACCATGCTCTGTCACGAAGGGATTAGCAAGACCAAGTTTAGCCATGTCAGTCGCATAAGCACGATTATCCAAATAATACTGCTCTTGCAGGTTAGCCACTCTCATCACTGCTGCAACCCCTTCAGAGCGCCCACTTTTAGTGATGTAGTCGATGTAAGATGGATAGGCAATCGAAGCCAAAATTCCAACGATTGCCACAGTTATCATCAACTCAATCAGAGTAAAACCGTTCACTTTTTGCATTACTAATTATTCTCATCGTGATGATAATAAAGCTTATTGGTGTTTAAACAAGCATCAAGGTTAATTGTTCCAGTACAATTAAACCCATTAGCATCACAAATACCTTTACCAATGATCAACATAATCTGGCTTTCGCAATCAGTGCCTGGCTCGGGATCAGGTTTAGGAGGGCAGGCATCAGTACATCCACTATCATCATCGTCATCATCCTCATCGTCCTTGGGCGGGGTAATGATCTTGGGCGGCTGAGGAATACAATTATCACATACGTCAATAACATATTCTTCAGAATAACGAGCCCCCTTATGTAAATCTAATGTATACAATCTTCCAACAGAAGAAACTGTACACACATCTTGATCAACCGCTGGCTGGGTAGGAGTAAAGGACGTAAAATATACCTTTCCTTTAATAATAACGGAAGGTGATAAGCTTTTTTCCCCCGCTACAGGAAAGTCATAATACCAACCTTTTTTAGTACCAAATTCGATATTTTCAGCCTCCGTAGTCGGTGACGCAGATGTTACATTATAGAGGTTTGAAAACGTAATCGCTTCAGGTACAGCCGAACCACCGGAACCAAACTGTTGAGTAATAACATTCCTATCTTGTAAGACAAAAAACATATCATTCGTTGATGTACTTAACGGAACAGCCCTATTACCAGTACCTAATGTCACAGCATCATATGGTACATTTTGATAAGCAACAGTCGTTGTTGTGCCAGATTCATCTGTCACTGTTACGTTTGATGTGTTCGTAAAATAGGTTTGGGCAACTGTTGGCTCATAAAAGAAACGACGATCGTTACTTAATGTCCCCCCCAAATCAGCGAACTTAAACCCACTCCAAGTACTCTTATCATCAGAAGGCATGTCCATTCGCCAAACTTTACCACCTAAATCTGATGCATATAATCTATCTGTATACCCATCACTATTGCTATCCAGCGTCGCTATAGAACCAACAATTGAATCTTCTATACCACTTAATATAGTACTACCGCTCGCTCCAAATTTATGTACCAACGACCCTGTTTCTGCGTCCACAATAAAAACAGCGCGGCCATCAGAGTTTTTACCAGTACCAGAATCATACCCATGATTATATCCCCCCCCAAAAATCACCACTGGCTTATCCGACCCAGGAACTTTCGTCACAACAGGAGTGGACCAAGTTTGACCTAAATCGGTGAATCCATCGGTACTATTAGACACTTTCCACAATAATTTGGGTTTGACAGAAGGATCTGTCACATCAAACGCAAAATATGTTTCACCACCTCTTCGCATACCAATAAATAACCACGCTTTAGCTATTGCACCACTAGAGTTTCTCTCTAAATACGCGACAGGTGATCCATCCATTCCATACACACTATGCCCTAGAGAATAGTTATTTCCCCTTAGCGTAGTCACATTGGACAATAGCTGATAAGGCATGAAGGCCCAATTTTCAGAAACAGAAGTGCCAGTATCTTTAAAGGCGTGAAGCATCCCATGATTCGTCCCAAAAAATATAACCACATTGGAACCATCGCCACCATAATCTATCGCAAGCGGTTGCGAATGTAGCGGATCGCCCACTATATCTCCCCTAACGCCAGCAAAATCTTCGGATGTAAATTCCCCATCATCAGCTTTATCAACATTGTTACCTTTAATCCACTCAAACGCTTTACTTAAGTCAGCAGTCGAATCTGGCAATGACATGTATGTCGCTAAGGAGCTCGTTCCTCCGGCATATGATGCCGCGTTAGCCACAGATAAAGCAGTAATAACAGAGTCACCAGAACCGATATCACTATATAAGTTACGTTCGTCGGGAGAAATAGTTCTAGCGGCTCCGCCAAGAATAACATCATTACCATCAGGTGTTCCTGCACAATCACTCCAAAAACTACAAGCAGTTTCGGAAATACCTCCAGAGCTATCAATCGCTAACTTACCTTTTGCATCCACGAGAGATCCACTTGAATTCACCTTTAGTTTCTTGAGATTACCGGCCCATTTTGGACTTTGAGAAGGGCGAAAGAGTGCATAATATGCAGAGTCTAATGTTCTTGTCGGATCAGCGTTACTAAAAGCCACACCAGGAGCGGAAAAGCGCTGACCTGTCTTGGTTATTTCATCAACTATATTACTAATTTTTTCTTGTAACTGTGCGGTATCATTAGCAGCAAAGTACTTACCACCACCGCGTCTAGCAGTTTCAATCAATAATGGCTCAGCTTCAGATCCCTCTGCTAAACTAAAGCCAATAGAATGAGTAATAACTCTTTGAAAATTATCTACATTAGGCAGGATATCATTGTTATACATATATCCTGCTAATGCAGGTAAATAGCTAGACCTATTCCTAACGGTGTCATATTCATATGGTGTATCATTTAATGCTTTTATAAAGTCATCCGCACTAGTGTCAACCGTTGGCGCACCATCTGTAATATAAATCACGTACGCAATTTTCGCACACTCAGTCAATGGAGATTTATAACCACCATTAGCTTCAATGCTTGAGTCATAGGGCGGTCTGTTAGCTCGGTACCAATTCGAATAGTTACGATCAGAATGACCAAAAGTAATACTTCCACCACTAAAGTATCTATAAGCTTCAAATAAGGTTTCACACAAAGGAGTATTTGTTTCAGCGGGAATATTCTCTACAGTACTAATTAATGCATCCTTTTCTGCACTGGTCCTTTGCTTAATGCCCGCAACAATGCGCCCACCATCTCTATCACCTTCTTCAGGAAAATTTAAGTTAAAAAGAGCCAAACCAAAATCGACAGACGGGATCGAACTAATTACGCCGGTAATTGCACTTTGCGCCATTTCTAATCGAGTAGGGGGCGTTTCATCAGGTGGTAGTAAGCCGCCTTTATACAGAGTGTACCAACGTAGATAATTATCGGTATAAAGAGTCACTAATTCTCCGGCGCCAAAGCCTATCGCTTTTGCGATATTTTGCGCATCAGAATCTGTAGCACCATAGGGGATGTAATCTTTGCTAGGTTTGACGCTATCTTGGGGATAACCGGGGTCATACCCAGTTAAAGTTTTATTATTATCAGCAGTGCCCGCTTCGATATCTTCACCACAATCGACTGGATTGTTTTTTTCCGCACCGCTATTTTCTTTAATCTGCTGCCATGTGCCTTTACCATTACCAGTAAACTTAAACTCTCTAATGTAGCCAGTAAAACGGCCATATTTATCCAATGCCGTTTTTGCCGCAGCACAACCATTGATTAATTCATTAAATCGCCGAGATTCAGAAGGACTATCTGGTACTGGTAATGAAGACTCATCCATACCCGTCCCAACCGTAAAATAGATCATTCTACCTTGATACGAATTGGAGCTCCCAACAGCAGGGTAAGTTACGCCTGGATCATAACCCTTTTGTGCGCCCTCAACCTCTGCATCCATACTGCCAGAGTTATCAAATATGATTAAGACTTTACTACGATTTTGAGTTAACTCTGGATTTAAATACAAATCAGTATCGTCAGCCAGTGATTGCGCAGGTATTGTCAATGCAGCGACAAAGATTGCACATAATATTTGATTAAACTTCATATTCCACTCCCTTTGAGCACTTGCTGCTCAATACCTGTAACCACAGTAAGCTGACCTAACTTATCCCGCCCAAAACTTACCTGACTAGATATTTCGATACGTCGACATTCAAATAAATCGGTACCACTTGCATCATCAATACGCTGACAAGACACATTCTTAGGGTCTACTTTTAGACCTCCAGCACCATCATCTACTAGAGGAAGGGGGGTTAATACTTGTGTTCCGCCAGAATAGTTATTGCCGTTGTCGATAGCTGACATGCTTGCAAAAAATGCTGGAGTCTTATCTAACAAAACGGCCGCGATACCACCATCCGCCAACGCTTTAGCCTCTATTCGCTCAGTTCCTGCACCAGCCATCCTGAGAGATTGAGTTGAATTAACAGCCAAAGCAACTCCTATCACCGTCATTATGATAAGCACAATAAGAGAGAAAAATAGCACCACCCCTTTCTGTTTTTGCATATTCATACTTACTCTAACTCCGAATTAAAACAGGATTTTCTAAAACCACAGTTGTAGACATAACTTTTCGCCTAAAATGATCTTTTGGAGCCAGAATAGTTTTATCACCCAATAAATATTGGGTTTCGTTAGTGTAACTCCGATCTTCCTCTACAGCCCTAACAAGCAAAAAAACTTTAAGTGCTACAATCCTCTGAAATGATTGATTATCCCACATGGTTGTATCAACGCTTACTGGAGGCACATAGCGATTTGGGATACCATTTCCATTGTCATCAACCCCATACAGAATTCGCATATTTTCAATCCCTTCAACAAGCTGCTCTTCATTTTTCATTCCGCTTGTAACAGAAAGAGTTTTCCTTCTCAGTACCGGAGTAGAGCCATCATTTTTGATGAAATAGATATGATGTACGTATTCCCA
Source organism: Shewanella algidipiscicola (assembly GCF_003605125.1). Taxonomy (GTDB): domain Bacteria; phylum Pseudomonadota; class Gammaproteobacteria; order Enterobacterales; family Shewanellaceae; genus Shewanella; species Shewanella algidipiscicola. The sequence goes on along the minus strand of NZ_QPQT01000013.1, from coordinate 93,643 downwards.
AAGTCGACTGTTATCTAATACAGGCGTAGTTTGATTACCCGTAAAAAAAATTGATTGACTAGACGTTGTAGCAACATAATGATTCGACGCATCATTAGCCGTCAAAGTACTTGGCCCACTAAGCCTCTTTATTTGAAGTACATCAGTGTTATTTTTTACACCTGTTAAACAACTAAAACTTGCACCACTGCCCCCCGCTTCATATCCCCATAAACGCCGGAAATGAGATGCTGTGCTATTTGGTAAAGATGCATTATTAACACCTCCACCAACACAATCATTAGGCACTGCAGCAGAATTGATTGTAGTATTAATACCAACGATAAAGTCTGTCCCCGTCATATCTCCCATAAACCCAAGTTGTGAAAGATCGCGTTCCATAATCGCCAAGGCAATACGACCATTTTCTTGTAGTTGGTTAAATTGACTGGTAGTCGTGACATTTGTGGAAGACATGCTAAACATAGTGAATATGCCAGCAGTTAAAAATAAGCTAATGACCAAAGCGACCATCAACTCCACAAGTGATAGACCAGACTGTAAATAATAACGACCTGACGTGTTTTTCATCTATATGATCACTGTTTGAATAGAATAGATACGACGGTTTTCAGTGCTAGCAGCGCACTTTGGTGATGTGTCGATAATGGGTGAGTCGGCATCAATTTTAGTTTCTCTTATGCCTCGCCATGCCATCACAACGGTCACCGTATTATCAGTAACGCTAATGCACCCCGTTGGCGTATCTAAGCCACCGACATTTTTTCCACCTACGGTTTCTGCAGTCCCTACAAAAGAAGCTCGCCACTCATATAAGTCCCATGCGACTAGCTCAACAGGGTTACATATCGCACTGCCCTTGCACTCTTTACCCGCTGCAGATGGCGCACCTGAATAGACACCTGAATAACGAGCTATTTCATCGCGATTAAGCTTCATGCGGTTAATGATATCGTTAGCGTAATAGGACGCTTGGGTCTGTTGGAATGATTCAAAGCTGCCTCGTTTGGCAACTACATGAAGATTAAAAATACCCACCAAGCCAATAACTAAAATGACTAGCGATACCATCACTTCGATAAGGGAAAATCCTTCCCCATTGTTTCTCACGGTGTCAACTCTCCGATGCTCGCCATTATTTTGACAGCCATTTCAGTAGTTTAGTCTACAATATCTGAACGTCAGTTTGCTCACAAACTATACTGGTTAATGATAGATTAGTCGAATGTTACTCGCTAGTAATGTGCCAATCTGAATTGAATAGAAACGATTATTTGAGCGCATTCTAAGTACAAAAAAAGGAGGCTAAGCCTCCTTTTCTAGTCAAAACAGCGAATTAATTACCTAAGTTCTGCTGGTACGGCAAATACGGTGTCTTCTTTGCGCCCTTCCACTTCGGTGATAACGCTTGGCGCTAGCTGCGCGATAGCATCAATTACTTGCTTTACTAACACTTCAGGGGCCGAAGCTCCAGCAGTCACAGCCACTTTCTCCACACCATTAAACCAAGCGGCATCGATATCATCAGCATTATCGACTAAATATGCTTGAGTGCCTTTTTTTATCGCCAACTCTTTTAATCGATTTGAGTTTGAGCTGTTTTTAGAGCCCACCACGATAAACAAGTCGACATCATCGGCCACATTACGCACCGCATCTTGACGATTTTGAGTGGCATAACAGATATCATCTTTGCGTGGTCCCTGAATCGACGGAAAACGCTTTTGTAAGGCGGCTATCACATCGGCAGTATCATCCATAGAGAGCGTTGTTTGGGTAACAAAGCATAAGTTTTCAGGATCTTTTACGACTAATGCTTCCACATCCGCTGGAGACTCAACCAATAAGACCCCACCTTCAGGGTTATCATACTGCCCCATGGTACCTTCAACTTCAGGATGTCCAGCATGGCCGATAAGGATACATTCAATCCCTTTGCGGCTTGCGCGAGTTACTTGCAAATGCACCTTAGTCACCAATGGACAAGTGGCATCAAATACCCGTAGACCACGTTGTTTCGCTTCGGCGCGAACGGCTTGCGAAACACCATGAGCACTGAAGATAACTATGCTGTCATCGGGAACCTGATTAAGTTCATCAACAAATACGGCGCCTCTATCTTTTAAGTTTTGCACCACGTAACGGTTATGCACGACTTCATGACGTACATAAATTGGCGGTGAAAACAGCTCAAGCGCGCGCTCAACAATGCTGATGGCGCGATCGACGCCAGCACAAAAACCACGAGGGTTGGCCAGTTTGATTTGCAAGCTTTGCGGAGGGTTGGTCATCGCCATAATTAAAGTACCTGAATCACTTCTAACTCAAAGGTAACGGCACGGCCTGCCAACGGATGATTAAGATCAACCGTTACCGAGTCGCCTAACACGTCACGCACAATTCCTGGGATTTCGCTACCACCAGGACCAGCAAAACTGACTATCACGCCAGCTTCTAAATTCATATCGGCAGGGAATTTTGTTCTGTCCATATGGTGAATGGCATCAGGATTGGACTCACCAAACGCGTCGGCCGCCTGCAATGTAAAGCTGTGCTTATCGCCTTGAGCTAAATTGATTAGTTCAGCTTCAAAAGCTGGGCTTAACGTCTCATCACCAATGTTTAATTTAGCCGGTTTACCCGATGCTTTGGTACTATCGGCAGTCGAGCCATCTTCAAGTACTATATTCATGTGGCACAATAACGAACGAGATACAGACACTTAATTACCCCTTTGCGGCGCTTTCGCCGTTTGGTTTACGCTCGGTAATAAACGAATCAATAATGATAAGCCCTGCACCGACACAGATAGCAGAGTCGGCAATATTAAAGGCAGGAAAATGACTCGTATTCCAATAAAAATCAAGGAAATCGACAACAAATCCATGTTGTAATCGGTCGATTAAATTACCTAATGCACCACCAATAACCAAGGTGTAGGCCAAGTTTAATCGCCACAGACCGCGGTGCTGCTTGCGCAGCCACACAGTCAACAGTGTACTAAAACCAACGGCCACTAGGGTAAATAACCAACGCTGCCAACCACCTGCATCACTCAAAAAGCTAAAGGCTGCGCCATAATTTCGCACATAGGTGAAATTAAAAAATGGCAGCAACTTGATTGACTCATACAGGTCAAAATTGGCTAACACCCATTGTTTGGAAAGTTGGTCGGCGATAAACACCAACACAACTATCCAATACCAACGTAAGCCACTCTCTGTCCAGCTTGATGGCATAACGATTCCTTTACGCGAACTGACGAACTTCGCCGTCACCTTCGATGTTAGTCACGCAACGCGTACACAAGGTTGGATGCTCAGCCACTTGGCCAACATCTTCTCTGTGGTGCCAGCAACGCTCACACTTCTGAGCTGTTGACTTGTGCAAGCCCAACTTCAGGCCGGTCAATTCAGTCACTATGGCATCGGCAGGCGCCTGAGCTAAATCCACCACTGTGGTCTTAGAGGTGAGTAACACAAAGCGCAGCTCGTCACCCAATGTGTTTAATGCGCTTGCAAGAGTCTCGTCGGCATAAAGAGTAATTTCAGCCTCTAGCGAGCCACCCACTTGTTTTTCACGGCGCGCATTTTCAATCACTTTGTTGACTTCATCACGCACGCTCAGCAGTTGCTGCCAATAGGCATCACTCAAGTCAGACTCAAGCGTCACCGATTGCAAACCTTCAAACCAGGTTTCGGTAAAGACAAACTCACCACGCTCACCCGGTAGTAAGTGCCAAATCTCATCTGCGGTAAAGCTTAAGATTGGTGCAATCCAACGCACCATGGCTTCTGAAATCAGATACAAAGCTGACTGACAGCTACGACGAGCATGGCTACTGTCTTTAGCTGTGTATTGTCTGTCTTTGATTATATCAAGATAGAAACTGCCCAGCTCAACCGAACAGAACTGCATCAGTTTTTGCGTCACTAAGTGGAAGTTATATTGATCGTACGCTTCAAGCAGTTCTTGTTGCAGTGCTGCGGCGCGGCGCACAACCCAACGATCTAACGCCACCATGTCTTCGACGGCGACCATATCGGTTGCTGGCTCGAAACCTGTAAGGTTAGCTAGCAAGAAACGAGCGGTATTACGAATACGACGATAGGCATCGGCGCTACGCTTTAAGATCTCATCAGAAACCGTCATTTCACCGCTGTAATCGGTGGCGGCGACCCACAGGCGAAGAATGTCAGCACCCAATTTATTGGTGACATGCTGCGGGGCAATCACGTTACCCACAGACTTAGACATCTTGCGGCCTTGACCATCAACGGTAAAACCGTGAGTCAATACTTGCTTGTAGGGGGCTTTACCGTTCATGGCGGTTGAGATCATCAGCGATGACATAAACCAACCACGATGCTGATCGCTGCCCTCTAAATACAGGTCAATAGGATGACCATGAAATTCTGGGCGAGCAGCAACAACCGAGGAGAAGGTCGAACCAGAGTCATACCACACATCTAAGGTGTCAGTTACCTTACGGTATTGTTCCGCTTCATCACCAAGCAGTTCTGCGGCATCAAGATCCCACCAAGCTTGAATACCTTGTTGCTCAATGCGGTGCGCCACGCGCTCCATCAATGCCACGCTGTCTGGATGTAACTCTTCAGTTTCACGGTGTACAAACAAGGTAATCGGTACGCCCCAAGTACGCTGGCGTGAAATACACCAGTCAGGACGGTTCTCGACCATTTTTTCGATGCGGCTTTGGCCCCAATCTGGGATCCACTGCGTCTGTTTAATTTCGCTCAATGCTTGCGTACGTAACCCTTTTTGATCCATTGAGATGAACCACTGCGGCGTAGCACGGAAGATAATTGGCGTTTTATGACGCCAGCAATGTGGGTAACTGTGATTAATCGCCACATGATTCATTAAGGCGCCCTTCTCTTCGAGCAGCGCAATCACACTCTTGTTGGCTTTAAATACATGTTGACCGGCAAAGATCTCTGTATCGGCTTTATAAACCCCGTTATCACCAACCGGGTTAGCGACTTCTAAACCGTACTTTTGACCAACGACGAAATCGTCCTGACCATGACCAGGCGCGGTATGCACCACACCAGTACCAGAATCAACAGTTACGTGTTCGCCTAAAATAACCGGCACATCAAAGTCGTAGAAGGGATGATTAAAACGTAATAGCTCTAGTTCAGCGCCAGCGACTTTCGCCAGCACGGTATGGCTTTGTGCGCCATAGCGCTCCACACACGACTCGACCAATTCATCGGCTAACACTAAGGCTTGAGTATGACCATTTTTAGTGATTTCAACCAAGGTATATTCAATGTTAGCCGCAACAGATAAGGCGCGGTTAGCTGGCAATGTCCACGGTGTGGTAGTCCAGATAACCATTGAAATAGTATGCTGATAATCGCTTAAACCAAATTTAGCTAATAGCGCAGGTTTATCCACCACTGAGAACGCCACATCGATAGCTGGCGACATCTTGTCTTCATATTCCACTTCCGCTTCAGCCAAAGCAGAACCACAATCGGTACACCAATGGACTGGCTTAACGCCTTTGTGTAAATGGCCACTTTCAATCACTTTAGATAGCGAACGAACGATGTTGGCTTCGGTGCTAAAATCCATGGTTAGGTAGGGATTTTGCCAATCAGCAAACACACCTAAGCGGATAAAATCTTCACGCTGACCATCGACTTGTTTGGCGGCATATTCACGACATTGCTGACGAAACTCTGCAGCTGAAACCTTATGACCTGGCTTGCCGACTTTCTGCTCAACCTTAAGTTCAATCGGTAGACCATGACAATCCCAACCAGGAATATAAGGGGCATCGAAACCCGACATGGTTTTAGACTTGATAATAATGTCTTTAAGGATTTTGTTAACAGAGTGACCAATATGAATGTCACCGTTTGCATATGGAGGACCATCATGCAAAATGAAAGGCTTAGCGCCAGTGCGACTTTCACGAATCTTTTGGTATAGACCTTTTTCGGTCCAAGATTTCAACATCTCTGGCTCACGATTAGCCAAGTTACCACGCATCGGAAATTCTGTTTCCGGTAAATTCAGAGTAGATTTATAGTCGCTCATTTGATCCTATACCGTTTATTTAGCTAAAAGAGCTCAGCCTGCATCAAAGCCAAGCAGAGCCAGTGCTCTGTCAGCATCATTTTTAATTTGTCGCTTCAGCGCATCTAACGATTTAAATGGCTGTTCATCGCGAATTTTTGCCACCAATTCAACTTCAACGGTTTTTCCGTAAAGATCACCTTGAAAATCAAATAAGTGGACTTCTAACTGACAATGCTGTCCATTGACTGTCGGTCTAAAACCAACGTTGGCGACACCTTCATAGATATCGCTTCCGGCCCAAAACAACTTAACAGCAAATACGCCCCGCACCGGAGACACTTTACGCTTTAAGGCTATGTTGGCCGTCGGAAAACCAATAGTACGACCAATTTTTTCACCATGAGCAACTCGGCCACACAAGGTAAAAGGATGCCCTAGTAGACGCCTAGCTTGCTCTAAATTTCCCTGCGCCAATTGCTTTCTAATTTCGGTGGAGCTGACACGCTTGTCTCCGAGCACAAAACTTGCCGTATTGACCACTGCGAAACCAAACTTTTCACCCGCACGCTTAAGCATGTCGAAATTACCGCTGCGATGTTGACCAAAACAAAAATCGTCGCCAACAACTAAGTATCTTACCCCAAGCTGTTTAACTAATAATTGTTCGACAAATGCTTCGGCAGGCATCGAGGCAAACTTACGGTTAAAGTTAACACACAGTAGGCGGTCAATCCCTAACTCTTCTAGCAACACAATTTTATCACGCAGCAGACTCAAGCGCGCAGGCGCACTGTCACCTTGAAACAGCTCTTGAGGCTGAGGTTCAAACGTCATTAACGTTGCTGGTACACCATGTTGCTGCGCTTTTTTGACTAGCGCAGTAATGACTTCAGCATGGCCGCGATGGACACCATCGAAATTGCCAATGGTCAGCACACAGCCATGGTGTCTAGGTAAAATATTATGTATACCGCGGATCAGTTCCATTACATTCAATAACTAGCAAGCATAAGTTGGCGGATTATATACCAGCTAAGCGCGATAATCAGCACTCAAAAGCCAGCTTTCATTCTCCAGGGACGAATTCCTAACAATACCATAGTCAATAAGTAGACCACAGCACCGAGCCCAATAAGGCCTGATAACGTCATAACTCTTTCGCCGAAAGACATAGCAAGCCACTGTTCTATAATGGGTAGTTGAAATAATAAAACCATCACCATCAAGCTGGCTGCAACCAAAGTTTTAATAAAAAAGAGTAATGTCTGCTTACTAACTTGATACACACCGGCACGATGCAAACCACGATATAATAAGCCTGCATTCAATAACGCCGACATAGACGTGGCAATCGCTAAACCAACATAGCCAAAGGGAATAGCGAAAATCAGGTTAAATCCCATATTACTGACCATAGCGATAATGCCATAGCGCACTGGTGTTTTGGTATCTTGACGAGAGTAGTAACCAGGTGCCAATACTTTTATCAACATAAAACTCAGTAGCCCCGCCCCGTAAGCCATCAAACTGTATGAGGCCATATTGACATCATCAAGGCTAAAGGCCCCGCGCATAAACAACACCATCAACATGGGTTTCGCTAGCACAATTAAGCCACACATCGCTGGCAGTCCAAGCAATAAAATGGCTTTCACCCCCCAATCCATCGTCTGCGAAAACCCTTGGTCTTGCGCATTTACATGTCGCTTAGATAACGCGGGTAAAATTACCGTCGCGATGGCAATACCAAATAATCCAAGCGGAAACTCTAATAAACGATCAGAATAATAGAGCCAACTGATAGAGCCTGTGACTAAGAAGCTGGCAATAAAGGTATCGAGCAGCAAGTTAATTTGCGACACCGATACTCCAAATAACGCTGGGATCATCAAGGTTCTAATTTTCACCACGCCAGGGTGATGCCACCCCCAAGATGGCTTAACTAATGCTTTCTCACGTAACAAAAAGGGGATTTGAAACAAAAACTGGATCACACCACCGAAAAAGACGCCCCAAGCGAGGCCGATTTCAGGTTTTTCCAGTGTCGGCGCGAGATAGATGGCAGCCGCAATTATGGCGACATTTAAAAAGACGGGAGTAAAAGCCGATACCGCAAAGCGACCTCTCGTATTAAGAATGGAGCCTGCCAACGCCGTAAACGTAATAAACCATAAATAGGGAAAAGTAATCTTTAGCATGAGTGAAGCTAGCTCGAATTTTTCACCATTAGGCTCGTCATTTAGCCAAGCTAAAAACCAGCCGCCGCCGAACAATGCGGTTAATACTGGCGAAGCTATCACTCCCAAAAGAGTAACTACCGACACTAAAATACCAAGTGTCCCCGCCACCTTAGACAGCAGTTCACGCACCTCTTCAGCATTGTGTTTTTCTTGATATTCGGTTAGTACGGGGACGAAAGCTTGTGCAAAAGCTCCCTCGGCAAAAAGACGCCTTAAAAAATTAGGGATCTTATTGGCGAAAAAGAACACATCGGCACTGCTACCCGCTCCCATTAAATTGGCGATAACCACATCACGTACAAGCCCTAAAACACGAGAAATCAATGTCATGGCACTGACAATCATGCCAGACTTAAATAGTTTCTTGCTCAAAACGCCCCCTGACCAGAGCACAGACAACAGCAAAATAAACTGAAAAGTCTATTTTGCCCCTGTCCCAATGCAGCTTTTGCTGCTAGAATTGCGCACCATATTACACGAGTTAGGTTGAAGAACGCCAAGTATGCTCTGATTAATTTATCTTTAAGATAAAGATCCGATCATGGTCATTGACAAAGTGACTAAAAAAAGGCATATTCCTCGACCTTTAAAAATATCTAACCCTTTTAGGAGTTGCACCTTGGCTAATAGCAAGTCTGCAAAGAAGCGCGCGCTTCAATCTGAAAAACGTCGTCAGCATAATGCTAGCCGTCGTTCAATGTTACGTTCATACGTTAAGAAAGTTATCGCTGCTATCAACGCTGGCGATCACAAAGCGGCGACTGAAGCATTTAATGTTGCACAACCAATCGTTGACCGTATGGCGACTAAAGGCCTTATTCACAAGAATAAAGCTGCTCGTCAAAAGTCTCGCTTGAACACCAGAATCAAAGCACTAGCTGCTTAAATTCTGTTAGCGACATAAAAAAACCGGCTTTAGCCGGTTTTTTTGTAACTTAAATTTATCAAGACCCTGTTTTTATTTATAAACAAAAGACCATAAAAAACTGACAATGCTTTCGCTATGCCAGTTTTGCCTGCAGTGCTAGCCGTTTAAGATCAATGACAGTAGATAGTATTGAGCAGCTTAATGATCTCAGACACTTCTTGACTCTTTAGCGAGTAGAATACGGTTTGAGCTTCTTTACGCGTTTCAACTAAATTATCCTTACGAAGCCACGCTAAATGTTGTGACAACGCTGATTGACTTAGGCCTAGCTTCTTATTCATCTCACCTACACACATTTCACCTTCGCTCAGAAGATAACATAAGATAAATAACCTACGTTCATTGGCCAACGCCTTGAGCAGAACAACAGCATTGTCAGCTCGTTGTTGCATCAATTCTATATTCATTACGAGCAATTTCTCCTAAAACAAACCCCGGCACTAATATAGCGTTGACTTAAAGATATAGTCGGGACATAAAGCACACTTTTTGGTAGATTGTTTTGAAAAATGGGACATACGTAATAAAAACAAAGGAAACTCATGAAACGCTCTGCCCTTACCCTCCTCTCCAGCGCCCTTTTTGCTGGACTCATTGGTTGCCAACAAACACCCGTAAAAGATGCTCATCAAGAGGTGAGCCAACAACTGCAACAACAAGCATTACAGTCAACATTGGCCTTTGATATTGTCGAATCATTAACCGTTGAAGTGGGCCCACGCTTACCCGGCAGTAAACAAGATTTAATGGCGGTCAAATGGGCGGAAGACAAACTCAACTCATTAGGATTTGATAAGGTCTATAAAGAACCGGTAAAAGTGCCCGTATGGCAACGTGGTGAAGCTCGCGCTCGCGTGGTCTCCCCCTATCCCCAACCTATAGTGATCACCGCCCTTGGCGGCAGTGTAGCGACTCCAGCGGCTGGGATAAGCGCTCCGATTGTTCAATTTGCAGATCTTGCTGCACTCGAACAAGCCGACAGGCAGCAAGTCGAAGGCAAAATTGTCTTTATCGATCATCGCACTCCTCGTTTTAAAACCGGCAAAGGCTACGGTCAAACCGTTGGCGGCCGCTCTAAAGGCGCTGTCGCTGCAGCCAAAAAAGGCGCTGTAGCGATAGTGATTCGCTCTATTGGCACCGATCATGACCGCATGGCGCACACTGGAATGATGCGTTATCAAGAAGGGGTAACGAAAATCCCAGCGGCGGCCATGTCGGCGCCAGATGCAGATTTATTAGGATTGATGCTAAAACGCGATCCCCATGTCGTGCTGCAATTGCACATGTCACCGACAAATTTAGGTTATGCCACCTCCTACAATGTGATTGCTGAAGTCACTGGCAGCAGCAAGCGCGATGAGGTTGTACTGATTGGTGCCCATTTAGATTCATGGGATGAAGGGACTGGTGCTATCGATGATGGTGCAGGCGTAGCGATTGTCGCCACTGCCGGCCACTTAATTTCACAGCTACCGACCAAGCCAGCGCGTACGGTTAGAGTCGTACTGTATGCAGCAGAAGAGATTGGCTTAATCGGCGGAAAAACCTATGCAAGAGAACATCAACAAGAGTTAGCTAAACACTACATTGCTGCTGAATCAGACTTTGGTGCTGGACGCATCTATCAAATTGATTTTAATGTGGCCGCCGATGCGTTTCACTCTGTACAACACCTGACCCAATCTATGCAAGCCAATGGTGTCGCTGCTGGCAATAATAACGCCTCAGGGGGACCAGATGTTTCTATGCTACCTGGCTACGGCGTCCCAGTTGCTTCATTACGCCAAGATGGCAGCGACTATTTCGATTATCACCACACGCCTAATGATACCCTAGATAAAATCGATCCTAAGGCATTAGCGCAAAATGTGGCAGCCTATGCTCAATTTGCCTATTTGATGGCGCAATCAGATATCCCCTTAAGACCTGTAGATACGTCAAAATAAGTCAAGGGCAACACCACAGACAAAAAATCCAATATCATCGCTGATATTGGATTTTTTTTACTGTTAAAGGCGGCTTAAGCGCTCACTTAACTTTATAACCGCTCAACATTGGCCTGTTGGCTGCCTTTTATGCACTTCATTACTGCGCTTCACGTAAAAAGGTCGGCTCATGCAATGTCGATTCGGCTTCGCAGTAGTAATAACCTGCACTATCGAATTTAATCAACCCTTGATAATCTTTGACATCATTATCTAATAGATAACGCGCCATCATACCGCGGGCTTTTTTGGCATAAAAACTAATGACTTTATACTGACCATTTTTATGATCTTTAAAAATAGGGGTGATCAGTTGCCCATGTAATTGCTTAGGTTTTACCGATTTAAAATATTCATTAGACGCTAAATTGACAATCAGTTCATCACCCTGCTCTGCGAGCGCCTTATTGACCTGCTCGGTAATAATATCGCCCCAAAATTGATACAAATTACTGCCACGAGAATTGGCTAAGCGGGTGCCCATTTCGAGACGATAAGGCTGCATTAAATCTAATGGACGCAGCAAGCCATACAAACCAGATAATATTCTTAAACGTGCCTGAGCTCGCTGCAAACTCGTCTGCGATAAACTATCGGCATCTAAGCCAGTATAGACATCACCACGAAACGCGAACAGCGCTTGTTTGGCATTATCAAGATTGAAATCGGCAGTCCAAGAAGCAAAGCGCGCCGCATTGAGTCCCGCGATTTTATCGCTGACCTTCATCAGGGAAGCTATATCTGCCGGCGTTAATTGTCGACAAGTCTCAATCAATATTTCACTGTGTTGCAGCAAGACTGGCAGGGTATATTCCTGGGTTTTAGCAGGATTGTCATAATCTAACGTTTTGGCTGGCGACACTAAAATCAGCATTAGATGTCCTATAAAAGGTGAGGATTCAATAGCTCCTATGATACTGATGCCACCATAAAAAAACCACGCTTAAACGGCGTGGTTTTTTAGATAGTGCTGATTCAATTATTAAATTGAACCCACTGAATACAATTACACTTCAGGTACTGCACTCGATTTCTTTTCATCATTGCAGAGTATTGTGGCACTCGGCTTACCTTTCCAGATCCCGTCGTCTAAACCATTGATTTCAGGAAAGTCAGAGGCATGAAATGTAGGCGTTTCACCAGCCTTAATTTGACGCTCATAGTCTTTGATCACCGCAAATGCTACCTTAGATAACATTACAATCGCCGCAATGTTGACTAACGCCATCATTCCCATAGAAAGATCGGCAAAGTTCCACACCAACTGTAATGAAGCCACTGAGCCAGCCATCACCATGGCAAGTACTACAGCACGAAACACATAAAGCACTTTTTTACTTTTGGTTAAGAACATCACATTGCTTTCAGCGTAACTATAGTTGGCAATAATCGATGAGAAACAAAATAAGATGATGGCAAACGCGACAAAATACGCCGCCCAATTGCCCACTTCATTCGTTAACGCCAACTGTAACAAGCCAATGCCTTTTTGATCGCCAGGATTATCTAGCACACCAGATAACAAGATAATCGCTGCAGAGGCGCTACAGATAACGATGGTATCGACAAATACCCCCATCATCTGAACAAAACCTTGGGAGGCTGGATGATTAGGATTAGGACTTGCAGAGGCTGCAATATTAGCCGCACTCCCCATACCAGCTTCATTCGAGAACAGCCCACGAGCAATACCCGCCATCATGGCGCCCATTGCACCACCAGCCGCTTCTTCCCATCCAAAAGCGCTTTTAACAATGAACTCTAGTGCCGCTGGTACCTGCTCGATATTCATCACCAATACGACTAATGCAATGGCTAAATAAGCCACAGCCATCACAGGTACAATAAGCTCAGAGGCTTTAGCAACCTTCTTAAGCCCACCCGTAATGATGTAGGCGGCGGCAAGCACAATGATTAGACCAACAAGGGTTTTGTCATATCCAAAGGCATTGTTTAACGCATCAGTCATTGTATTGGCTTGCGCTGCATTAAATGCAAAGCCAAAGGCGATGATCAGTAACACTGAGAACACAGTCCCCATCCATCGCTTACCTAAGCCTCGCTCCATATAATAAGCAGGCCCACCACGGTATTGACCATCACAGTCTTTGACCTTGTAAACTTGCGCTAAAGTAGATTCAATAAAGGCGGTGGCCATCCCTAATAATGCAATAAGCCACATCCAAAAAATGGCACCCGCACCGCCAACCGTAATGGCGACGGCAACGCCTGCCATATTACCAGTACCGACTCGTGCCGCCATCGAGGTGCAAAACACCTGAAATGACGAGATGCCGTTAATTTTCTCGCGACCTTGTATAACCAGTTTGGCGCCATGACCAAACATGCGAAATTGAATGAAACCTAAACGCAAAGTAAACAATACCCCAGCAGCCACCAGCACGTATATTAATACACTGCCCCAGAGCACACCGTTTATCGCATTTATCGTCGTTTCAACTAAATTTAATAAAGATTCAAACATAGTACTTGATAATCCCCAGAACGAATTCAAACGGCCAGCAGGCTCGCTTTCAGCGTCAGTGTATTTAATTTCCTTCCCAATTTGATCGAACAATCTCAGTAGGATTTTCTTTTCGAATTGTCCTTTCACGATGCCTAAACATCATGCCTACCGGATTCAACGCGCCAAAATAGCATAACCTCAAAAAATCACCATGTGATCCAGATCACAATTACCCACCTATGCGACAGGCTGATCACGCAATATCACAAAAATAAATCACACTGATAACCTAGGCAACAATAGAGCTACAGCCAAACAATTTACATACTCACTAAATTATAACTTTTTAAAAATAAGATATCGGACACGTTTTTGTAATAAAATTACAAATATAGTGACCCACATAAGATTTGATTAACTTTTAATGCTTACCATCAATGGGGTTCCTTATGTCACAACAAGAGATCAGTGCACTTAAGAAATTTGTTAGAGCAACCAACTTTCTTGCCACATCGCAAATTTACTTAAAGCAAAACGTACTTCACAAGCGTCCTTTGGAGCATAGCGATATTAAACCTAGACTGCTTGGGCACTGGGGCACATGTCCTGGTATTAACTTCGTTTACGCTAACGTTAACCGCCTCATTGCCAAGCATAACCGCTCTTTCGTCTATTTAGTTGGTCCAGGTCATGGATTCCCGGCAGTACAAGCTAACCTTTTCATGGAAGGCTCTCTAAGCCATTACTACCCAGAAACCATTCCATACAATGAAGCGGGTATTGAAGATATCTGTAAGAAATTTTCAGCAGCGTATGGATACCCATCACACGCTAACCCAGAAGCGCCAGGACAAATTCTAGAAGGCGGTGAACTTGGGTACTCACTCTCTGTTGCGTGGGGCGCGGTACTTGATAATCCTGATCTCATTGCAGCGTGCCTCATTGGTGATGGTGAGTCTGAAACGGGTCCATTAGCTGCGTCTTGGTATGCCAACCGCTTAGTTTCACCAAAAAATAACGGCGCTGTTTTACCGATTGTGCATATTAATGGCTACAAAATCTCAGGTCCTACACGTATGGGCCGCATGAGTCATGAAGAGCTAGATCTTGAATTTAGAGGGTTAGGCTACCACCCCATTATCGTTGATGATCAGCTTGAAGAAGATGTATACGCTCAAATGATTGCGGCAATGGATATGTCTTATGCAATGATCAACGATATTCAAACCCGTGCCCGCTCAGGCGAAGATGTGGTTAAGCCACGCTGGCCAGTTATCCTTATGCGTACAGCTAAAGGCTGGACAGGTACTGCTGAATTTGGCGGTAAGAAATTGGAAGGTAACTGTGAGTCACACCAAGTTATCGTTAACAAGTGCGCCACAGACAAAGGTCACCTTGATGCATTAGAAGCTTGGTTAGCCAGCTATAAATTTGATGAGCTATACAGCATCAATGAAAAGGGTGAACTAATTTTTGATGAAGAGATCCAATCTTTACTTCCTCCAAAAGAGCTTACTTGCGGACGTCAAAAGTTAAGTTATGGTGGTGAAGTGGTTCGCGCATTAGCCCAACCTGATCTAGAAAAACTCGCCTATGGCGCAGAAACCCCTCGTGGTCAACGTGGTCTATCCATGTATAAAATGGGGGAATGGATGCGTGATGCGATGAAACTCAACCGAGATCAACGTAACTTACGTATTTTCTGCCCAGACGAAACTTATTCAAATCAACTTCAGGCCGTATTTGAAGAAACCGATCGTGCTTGGCAGTGGCCGATTGAGAGCTGGGATCAAGATATGTCTCGCGATGGTCGCGTCATTGAGCTACTGTCTGAAAACCTCCTGTTTGGTATGCTTCACGGCTACACTGTAACGGGTCGTCACGCCATGTTCCCCACATATGAGGCATTCTCGCAAGTGGTATCGTCTATGGCAGACCAATACTGTAAATACGTATACGCTAGCCAAGGTGTACATTTCCGTAAGCCTGTGCCTGCATGTAACGTGGTATTGTCTTCGCTGCTTGAACGTCAAGACCATAACGGTTACTCACACCAAAACCCCTCATTCTTGGGAGCGATGTTAGAGAAACATCCTAAGATTATCTCAGCGTATCTTCCTGCTGATGGTAACAGCACACTAGTCTATACCGAGCGTGCATATCAAGATCGCGACAAGCTCAACATCTTAGTGGCAGGTAAGAAAGAGTTACCACAATGGCTAACGCTTGCTGAAGCTCGTCAGCAAGCCAAAGATGGGGTAATGGTGTGGGACTTTGCCTCAGATGAAAACCCTGATGTTGTCCTTGTTGGTTGTGGTGACTACGTCACTCAAGAAGCAATGGCTTCACTAGTGCTCATTAGGGAGCTCCTACCAAAAGTGCGTATCCGTTTTGTCAGTGTAACTGAGCTCACTAGTAGCGGTCTAGGTAGCCTAGAGTTCCAAAGCAAGCCATGGTTGATGGATGAAGTATTCACTGCCGATAAAGGTGTGGTATTTAACTATCACGGCTATCCAAATACGATTAAGAAATTGGTTTTTGATTACAAAGGCAGCCGTAGATTCCGCATCAAGGGCTACGAAGAGGAAGGTTCGACTACCACTCCATTCGATATGGGAGTACGTAACGGAACTTCTCGCTACCACCTTGTCATCGACATGGCATACAAGCTATTTCAACAAGGCGTTATCGACGAAACTCAGCACGTGGGTATCACAACAGATATGTTACAACGTTTAGTCGACCACCGTAATTACATCAAGGCTAATGGCGTTGACCCAAGTAACATTGAAAATTGGGTTTGGACCCGTTAATCCACTTTTTATAGCTTAAAGTTAACATAGCAAAGGCGCGCCATCTGGAGCGCCTTTTCGCTACATAAAACCAACTAAAACACAAAAACCTACTCATAATAATAGCAAAATCTTCATTAACGACAGATAATATTAAGGCTAGCGATAAAAGCAAAGGATCCCCCTCATTAAGTGCTAGCGTGTTTTTAATGTAATAAAGACACTCTCGGGGCTAGATAAATAATCCAAGGATATTGAAATGATGAACAATACATTGAAAGCAATTCTGCTGACCTCAATGCTTCCATTTGCAGCCAATGCAGCACAAGAACTCAGTCCATGGTATGTCGGTGGTGGATTGGGCGTAAATAACTACGAACCTAACTGCGATCAAAAAACCATGAGAACTTGTGGCGAAGATGACCCTTATGCTTGGGACGTTTTCGGTGGTTATCTATTCAACGATTATTTCGGTGTTGAGCTAGGTTACCGTGATTTAGGCCGTGCAGAATGGGTCGATTATGCAAATAAGCTTAATGATGTCGGCGCAACGGGCATGACCTTAGGTTTAGTTGGATTCTGGCCACTAGCCGATCGCTGGAGCCTTTCTGCTGAAGCTGGTGCTATGAACTACGTACTCTCAAACAACAAGCAGTGGGGCAGCGAGTATTATAGCGACAGCGGTGTCGCTCCATATGTAGGTGCGGGTATTGGTTATAACTTCACTGAAAACTTCAAGCTTCAGGCTAAATATCGTCGTTATGAGAACCTAGATGAAGATAAATGGAACACCCTAGAGATGGAGAGCAACTACTGGGGCCTTGAACTAAGTTATCGTTTCGGCCATAGCGTACCTGCACCAGTAGTTGCCGCAGTTGCTCCGCTACTTGATTCTGATAACGATGGGGTCACCGATGATATGGATAAATGCCCAGATACTGCGGCTAACCATAAAGTCGATGCTAGTGGTTGTACTATCTATAAGGAAGTCACTGAGCAGCATGATTTAGGCGTGATCTTATTTGATAATAACTCCTCAGTAGTCAAAAAGGAGTCTTATGAAAAAATTCAAAAGCTCGCAGATTATCTAAATCAGCATTCACGTTCAACTGTTATGATCTCTGGGCACGCCTCAGATGTAGGCGCTCCGGATTACAACATGGCATTGTCTGAACGTCGTGCATCTGCCGTGGCTGATATTTTGGTCAATCAGTATGGTATTAGTCGTGCACGCGTAACCTCAAAAGGTTACGGTATCACTCAGCCAGTAATTCCTGGTCGCTCTGCTGAAGCAAACAAAGCAAACCGCCGTATCGAGGCGCATGTGACAGGTGTGCGTACCGAACCTGTAATGCGATAAAAAATGAATCGATGTGCCAGTCACATCACACCATTTAAGTATAAAAATCGCTGCTTCGGCAGCGATTTTATTTATTTCCACAGTTCACAACGTATACTGATTAGCAATAAGATAAACTGATTGATACACAATAATGCAGCTAGTGAGTCGCTCGCACTGATATTTAGCAACTTTTCTGTAATTTTTTTTCATTCACGGTTGGAAATATCGGCAAAATCGCGTCTAATAGCGGTTAGTAAACAACACAACTTAAGCTGCTTCTTAAGAAGGATGTAATTTTCATGGCTAATACACTAGAGCAATTCAAATCGTTCACTACCATTGTTGCCGATACTGGCGATATCGAAGCGATCAAGCGTTATCAACCACAAGATGCCACGACTAACCCGTCTCTAATTCTCAAAGCAGCACAAATTCCCGAATATCAACACCTAATCGATGATGCGATTGGCTGGGCTAAGGCTCAGAGTAATGATCTTGAACAACAAGTTGCTGACGCTAGCGACAAACTGGCCGTCAATATTGGTGTTGAGATCCTTAAAATCGTTCCAGGACGTATCTCAACCGAAGTTGACGCTAGATTATCATTCGATAAAGCGGGTTCGATCGATAAAGCACACAAGCTGATCAAGCTTTATGAAGCTGCAGGAATTGATAAATCACGCATTTTAATAAAGCTAGCCTCAACTTGGGAAGGCATTTGTGCCGCAAAAGAGCTTGAACAACAGGGGATCAACTGTAACCTCACGTTACTGTTTTGCTTTGCACAAGCACGAGCCTGTGCCGAAGCAGGCGTTTATCTTATCTCTCCTTTCGTCGGCCGCATCCTCGATTGGTACAAAAAAGACACAGGCAAAGACTACGCTGCTAGCGAAGACCCGGGGGTTGTATCTGTCACTAAGATCTACAATTACTATAAGCAACATGGATTTAAAACCGTGGTTATGGGTGCCAGCTTCCGTAACACTGGTGAAATAATGGAGTTAGCAGGCTGCGATCGCTTAACCATTGGCCCAGCACTACTAGAAGAGATGGCCAATAGTAATGCGCCTGTGCTACAAAAGTTAACGCCAACAACAGATATCATTGCACCAGGCAAGCCAATGACCGAAGCCGAATTTCGCTGGGAATTTAACCAAGATCCAATGGCCGTTGAAAAGCTGGCCGAAGGCATTCGTAACTTCGCCGTTGATCAAGGCAAGCTTGAGCAGATGTTGAAGACACAACTACGAGCATAAGAAGGCGGTGCATCTCATGACAGAGTTAACCCAACGCGCAACTTGGTCTGCTATCGCTGCACATACGGCGCAGCTACCTCATATGCGTACGCTGTTTGATACCGATCCTCTGCGATTTGATAAAATGTCATTGTCTTGCTGTGGCTTACTGCTTGATTACTCAAAGAATAGAGCCAATGAGGACACGCTTTCACTGTTATTCTCTCTCGCCGATGAGATCAATTTAACGGCGAAGATCAAAGCCATGTTCAGCGGTGAGATCATCAATAATACCGAGCAGCGTGCAGTATTACATACAGCGCTGCGCGCCCATGCAGATCAACAAGTATTAGTCGATGGCCACAATATTATTGATGAGGTAAAGCAAACACAGACCAAAATGGCCCAATTTGTCGATGCCGTCACCTCTGGGAAATGGCGCGGTTATACCGGTAAAACGATTACCGATATCGTGGCCATCGGCATTGGTGGCTCATTTTTAGGCCCCAAAATAGTGACTCAAGCACTTCGTCCTTATTGGAATAAGTCACTTAACTGCCACTTTGTCGCCAACGTAGATGCCACCTCTTTGTGTGAAAAATTACGCCTTGTTAATCCTGAAACCACCCTATTTGTCATGTCATCTAAGTCATTTGGCACGCAAGAGACGCTCACTAATACATTAAGCGCCAAACAGTGGTTTCTCGACTATGGCGCCACTCAGGCCGATGTAGCAAAACACTTTGTAGCAGTGACCTCTAACGTAACTAAAGCCACAGAATTTGGCATGGACGCTGATAATATCTTTCCAATGTGGGATTGGGTTGGTGGACGTTATTCTTTATGGTCAGCGATTGGTCTGCCTATCGCGCTACTGATTGGCATGGATAACTTTTATGCGTTACTTGAGGGCGCTAAAGAGATGGATGACCATTTCTTAACCGCACCATTAGAACAAAACATGCCGGTTATCATGGGGCTGTTGTCGCTGTTGTATAACAACTTCCATAATGCCCAGTCGCATGTAGTGTTAACCTATGACCATTATTTACGTGGTCTACCAGCCTATTTCCAGCAGTTAGATATGGAAAGTAACGGTAAGTCAGTCACCTTGGAGGGTACAGAGGTTTCTTACTCTACAGGCCCTATCATTTGGGGCGGCGAAGGGACAAATGGGCAGCACGCATATCATCAACTCATTCACCAAGGGACGCCCCTGATCCCGGCAGATTTTATTTTACCGCTACAAAGTCATAATCCACTGGGTGAGCATCATGTGCAGCTTGCATCAAACTGTTTCGGTCAAACTCAGGCCATGATGCAAGGTCGAACCTATGATGAAGCCTTAGCAGAGCTGAACAACAGTGGGTTAAGTGAGCAGCAAAAATCATTAATTGCAAAGCATAAGGTGATGCCAGGTAATAAGCCCAGCAACACTATTTTAATGGATAAACTCACGCCGACCACTTTAGGTGCTCTCATCGCCCTTTATGAACACAGAACCTTCGTCCAAGGGGCTGTATGGGGCATCAACTCCTTCGATCAATGGGGAGTTGAACTAGGTAAAACCCTCGGCAATGACATTCTGAGCAGATTACAGGCCGAAAATGATACAACAGAGCTAGACGCCTCGAGTAACGCACTAATAAATCTATTTCGCGCTAAACACTAATAAGCAGCGCATAAAGACTTAATACCGCGATAAAAAAGCCAGTTTAAACTGGCTTTTTTATTATGTTAAACCAACTACATTATAGCTTTATCATCCACCCTAACTTCTCCTACCGCTTAGCTTCTTGCTCACCAAATCATAAAACATTCATCTTTCGTTAACAAAGGTGAAACATTTAGCTTGCACCATAAAATGGAAATGTGGTATTAAATTGATGAGAAAAACTACAACAACAGGAGGTTGCCATGAATCGTTTGGATTATGGTAGTGCGCTAGATGATACCGTCATTGAAAGACCTAACAGTCGTTCGCGAAGCTCCAATAAGAAGCGAAAATGGCGTGAAATTGAGGCTATCAAGGAGAAACATCGTTTGCTTAAAGAACTCCAGGATATTGACAGTAGTTTCGACTACGATTTTGATAACCTTCTGATGTAAAACTGATAAAGTCTGTAAATAAAAAATAGCGCCTTAAGCGCTATTTTTTATTTACAGACTAAAATCTTAATCATCAACCTTAGCGAGATATTCACGTAAATCTTCAAACAAGACATTATCGTCATCATTAAACAATGGATCAGAAATAAGCCGCTCTTGGCATTGAGCCCCCACACTCAACCAGTCTTCATCTGTCATTCCAGCTTGCCATTTAGGAAATAAATGCTGCTCTTCATAAATCATATGCCTAGTTTGCAGGTCGATATACTCCTTGAGCACCTCACTCATCTGCTCTAATTGAACGGGAATATCGCTTAAAATTAGATTTAATGTCGCCATCAATGTCGATGAACTCTCAACCAATCTTTCATGCTCGTCTGCTAGACGCTTTTCATTTAATTCACTAGGGTATTTTTGGATATAAAAATCATCAATCAGATCCTCTAAAGGATGATGACTATGCTCGGTATAACTTTGCATATATTCAACGATATCTCTTATCAGATTAAAGTTAACCGTCTCGGCATTTTCTAACCTATGCTGTTTTTTCTGCAATAATGTTAACAGTATCGCAATATGCTTATGGTCATTATGAAGCCTTGCTAACATCGTCACCTCCATACTAATTAAACGCCTCTAGTTACTATAGTAAATTGTTTGCTTTTCACTCACACTAATATGTAACTCAACACGACAATGTGACTCAGATCAATTAAAGCCAATTTAAAATAAACACTTACGATTAACTACTAACAGACACTTTGCTAAGACATTGGATAAACACCCACTTTCGTACAGCGAAGGCGTAACGGACTCAACAACTTTATATCTGCATTTGACATAATAAGAGTCAAAACAAGTCAATAAATAGTGATTGAGTGAGGCCGGTAAACACGGTAGAGTCCTTGATCTCATTATGTAAGTCACTTCCATAAGCAAGATATCCACACGCATATTATTGGCATTAGGCACAGCGCTACGGGAAGGCCTTTAGGCAAACGTGGTTAATTGACAAACTGGTTAACATGGTAGGAAATAAATGCAAAATGAACATTGGGTTGGTGCCCATGTGAGTGCAGCGGGCGGCATCGCCAATGCGCCACTCAATGCCAAGAAAATTGGCGCCAATGCATTTGCGTTGTTCACTAAAAACCAACGTCGTTGGCAATCAGCACCTTTATGCCCTAAGCAAATAATAGCCTTTAAACAACACTGCTACGATGCCCAAATCAATGTCGATGCTATCTTACCTCACGACAGTTACTTGATAAATCTCGGTCATCCGGATCAGGCTCAACTCGAGCGTTCACGCGACGCCTTTGTCGATGAATTACAACGTTGTCAGCAGATGGGACTCACCTTGTTAAATTTTCACCCCGGTAGTCATCTAAAACAGATCAGTATCGATCAATGTCTCAGCCGCATTAGCGAGTCGATCAACTTAGCTTTAGACTGCACCCAAGGTGTCACCGCTGTCATAGAAAATACTGCAGGCCAAGGCTCAAATTTAGGCCACAGCTTCGAACAATTAGCGCAAATCATTGACAAAGTAGAAGATAAATCGCGGGTTGGTATCTGTATCGACACTTGCCACATGTTTGCCGCAGGATACGACTTGAGCAGCAGAGAAGCCTGCGAGACAAGCTTCGACGCGTTCGATAAGATTGTCGGTTATCAATACCTCAAGGCCATGCATCTTAATGACAGTAAGACCCCTCTAAATAGCCGCGTTGATCGCCATCATTCTCTTGGCGCTGGGCACATAGGCCATGAGGCATTTAGTTTCATTATGCAACTGCCGGCCACAAAGCGTATTCCATTAATCTTAGAGACCATAGAGCCTGCCATTTGGCCTGATGAGATTAACTGGCTACGCCGTCAAGCCAAACTTGCCGTTTAAATTAAGCTGTAAAGCTAATAGCTTACCCAACATAAAATAACGAAAAGGACGAATGCAGTAGCAATCGTCCTTTTTTATTGGGTAAAGCTTCCCCCGTATTTACCCAACAACTCATAACAAATGAGCTAAAGCCTCAGCGAGATCAACGTGACAGCGTTGCAAAAAGGTGCGCTTTAAGGGCGGTGAAATCCGCAGGCAGATTGACCGACAATATCGGCTTATCTTTTACTGTCTCTAATGCTGGCGGCAAACCGACCTCAATAGACAAGCATGCCTCGACCACCTCTTTAAATTTAGCCGGATGCGCTGTGCCAAGGAAAATCCCTTGCTCACTAGGCTTCATGGTCATCGATAGGGCCTGCGCCGCAATCGCGGCATGGGGCTCAGAAAGATAACCACCTTGATACAATTGCGATAATGCCGCCTCAGTATCCGTCTCTGATAATGCCACGCCGCTAATGTCACTTAAACTCCAGCCCATGGCTTCAACAATCGCCTCAACCCTAGGCCAATTACTTGGCTCAGATACATCCATGGCATTAGACATGGTGGCGACGGTGGCCTGAGGCGCCCAATCTCCTAAGGTCAAATAACGCGGGACGGTATCATTGCTGTTGGTGGCGGCCACAAAGCGTTTCACAGGTAATCCCATCGCTTTGGCAAATAGCCCTGCGGTAAGATTGCCAAAATTACCACTCGGTACGGCAATCACTGGATCGCTGTTATGAACGCGTTTAAACTGGGCAACGGCTTCGAAGTAATAACAAATTTGCGCCAGTAAGCGGCTAATATTAATCGAGTTGGCCGAATTAAGATGTAATCCGTCGCGAATATCACTGTCTTCAAATGCAGCTTTGACTAAATCCTGACAAGCATCAAAATCTGACGCCACTGCAACGGTGTGAATGTTATCCCCTAGGGTGGTAAACATTTTCTCTTGCAGCAGACTTATCTTACCTTTGGGGTACAGCACCACCACTTCAATGTTATCCAAGCCGTAAAAGGCATCAGCAACGGCTGCGCCTGTATCACCGGACGTGGCCGTTAATATGGTGATTTTATCTTCGGTGGCTAAGCTATTAAGGCATTGAGCCATAAAGCGTGCACCGAAGTCTTTAAAGGCTAATGTGGGACCATGAAATAGCTCTAAACAGTAGCGATTGTCATCGGCTTTCACTAAAGGAAGCTCAAAATTAAACGCATTGTCGACCAGTTTATCGACCATCTCCTGACCGAGTTCTTGTGCTAGCCAAGCCCCTAAGATCTGTTTAGAACGTTCGACAAACGGCATGGCTAACAGCTCATCCATATTGTCTAAGACAGGGATTAATGTCGGAAAGAACAGCCCTCGATCACGGCCGAGACCCAGCTTAACCGCCTGAGTAAAAGTCACTTTCTGCGACGGGTGTTTTAAGTTATATAATTCCATCTGTAGTGCGCCTTAATCTGATAATAATATTCAATCGACCCGACGAGTACCTTGGGTATCAATTTGACAGATATGAGAAAACCCCACACCTTGTTTTACATAGTGGCTATCAAGCCATGCTTGCGCCGCCTGCGCGGTAGCAAGGTCGTCAGTAACCGAAAATAGGGTTGGACCGCTGCCAGAGATGCCTGTGGTTAACATGCCTAGCTCAGCAAGTGCTGCTCGGGCTTGTTCATAACCTGGAATTTCGCTGGCACGATAAGGCTCGGCTAACACATCTTTTAATACCGCAATGGCAAGGCTTGCATCTTGCTTATAACTGGCGTGGACAAACGCACTAAGATAACGGCCAAAATCGATAGCCACAGATTTGTCATACACTTCTGGCAATAACGCCCGCATTTTAGCGGTCGATAAGGAGATCCCAGGGTATGCCACCACCCAATACCACTGTTTAAATACGGGTAACCCTTCACATACCGAATGCGGCACATCCAGCATCAATTGCATGCCACCTAGGTAACATGGCGCAACATTATCATAATGCACCGAGCCGCTAATTTTGCCCTCAAACTCCCCCATCAAACGCAGCAAGGCTTGCTCATCAAAAGGGCGATCGAAATATTCATTTAAAGCATAAAGAGCTGCTACCACAGATGATGCACTGGAGCCAAGGCCACTGCCCACGGGAAGATTCTTCTCCAGCGTCATAGCAATGCCCGCCTGACTCTCTAATTGCGCTAAAAAAAACTCAGCGCATTGATAGACAATATTGTCAGCCGCATCGACAGGCAATTTATCGGCCCAATGGCCCGCCAGCGATAGCGATATTCCCGTTAAGGCTGGTTCAATACTGACGCAATCGCCAAGCAATGTGCCATCGATGGGCGCTAACGCCGCACCGAGTAAATCAAAGCCCACCCCCACATTGCCCATCGACGCGGGTGCATAAACCGTTAAACTCATGCGCCCATCTCCCGTGTCCAGTTAAGGGTTCTGAGAAGATCCGCAAAGGCCCCTGCAGCAGTCACATCGGTGCCAGCACCATAGCCGCGCAGCACAAACGGGATTGGCTGATAGTAACGGCTGTAAAAGGCCAGCGCATTTTCGCCCCCTTTCACACTATAGAGTGGATCGTTTGCATCGACTTCCGCTATCTTAACTCGGCAACCTTGCTCATCAATTTGCCCAACATAGCGCAGGACTTTACCTTGCGCCTTAGCCTCTTCTACTCGCTTGGCAATTTCACTATCGAGAGACCCCAAGTTGTGCATAAAGGTCGAAACATCGCCCGATGCATCAAAATGCGCTGGCAATACTGACTCAACCACAATATCACTTAACTCAATTTCCATTCCCACTTCTCGAGCTAAAATCAACACCTTGCGAGCAACGTCCATGCCACTCAAGTCATCTCTCGGATCGGGCTCTGTAAAGCACTTGTCACGAGCAATTTTGGTGGCCTCAGATAGCGTCATGCCTTCATCAAGCATACCAAATATAAAGGATAACGAGCCAGATAATATGCCATTGAATTTTTGCAATTTATCGCCAGCAAATAACAATTTTTTAAGGTTATCAATCACAGGTAAGCCAGCACCTACCGTCGTTTCATACAAAAATTGACGACGCTGTTTTAAAGCAGTTTGCCTTAACGCGCGGTAGTAATCTAAGTCTCGTGTGTTGGCTTTCTTGTTAGGTGTAACCACATGCAAGCCGGCATTCATGACATCGAGGTAACGATCGGCTACTAACTCACTAGAGGTGCAATCAACCAATACGGGATTAAGTAATTGCTGCTCAGTCGCCCATGCTAGCATCTGATTTAAATCATAATCTTGCTGGCTGTCACTTAAGCGCCCTTGCCAATGATTAAGCTCAACACCTTGGGCATCGAGCAACATCTGGCGAGAATTAGCAATACCACAAACTCTGACGGTAATATGCTGCGCTTTAAGCATCTCTGATTGTTGTTTTATCTGCTCGAGTAACCCAGCCCCAACATTGCCACAACCGACTAAAAATACATCCAGATAATGCTGTACATCAAAGAAGCGCTGATGACAGGCGGCAATCGCATGTTTAGTCTTACATAGCTCAATCACCGCTGAAATAGAGCGCTCAGATGAACCTTGAGCAATGGCAACGATATTGACGTTCGCCTGTGCTAACGCTTGGAAAAACTTACCCGCAACGCCCTTATGAGTGCGCATACCATCACCAATTAACGACACTATCGCCAAGTGATGACGCATCTCTATCTCTTCAAGAATGTCACTTTTCAGTTCAAGTTCAAATTCTTGCTCTAACGCCATACGCACTTTGTCCGCATCTTGTGTCGCGACACAGAAGCTAATACTGTATTCAGATGAGCTTTGGGTGATCAATGAGACCGAAACGCCCGAACGAGAGATAGCACCTAACGTGCGACTAGCCATGCCAACCATGCCCTTCATGCCCGGGCCTGCGATGTCAAACATGGTCTGTTCATCGAGGTTAGAGATAGCCTTAACATTAAGGCCTGTCTTATCGACTTGGTTAGACACCAATGTCCCAGGTGCATCTGGATTAAAGCTATTACGGATATAACAAGGGATATGATATTGGGCAATAGGAGAGATGGTTTTAGGATGTAGCACTTTGGCACCAAAGTAAGACAACTCCATCGCTTCTTGATAGCTCAATTGAGTTAATAGTTTAGCGTCGGCCACCACGCGAGGATCTGTGTTATACACCCCGTCTACGTCGGTCCATATTTCACAGCAACTAGCATCGATACAGGCAGATAATACCGCCGCCGAATAGTCTGAACCATTGCGCCCAAGGGTAACTATGCGTCCATGCTTATCACCAGCGGTAAAGCCAGGCATGACCCACACGCGATGAGCATCAAGCGAAAGCGCGGCAAATAGTTGTTTACTGGCATTAATATCGACTAAAGATTCAAGCACTTCACCTGTCGCTAAAAATAAGTGTTGTGGCACAAGTTGACTAGCCGATATCTCTCGGGCCAACATTAACTGTTCCATTAAGGCCGCAGATAACTTTTCGCCACCCACGACGATTTCAGCGCGAACATAATCTGGGCATTCGCCAAGTAGCATGATCCCTTGCAATTTGTCATGCCAAAGCGACAATTGCTTATCCAATACTCGCTGAAGATCACTAGACTGCTGTGAGGACAGTTTCTCTTGGCTCGCCTGCTGATATAGCAGATCAAAAACCAACTTAACCTTATTCAGTACCAGTAGAAAATCACCACCACTAACCGCCAAGTCGACCATTTCAAGCAGCCCATTGGTCACGGTTGCTGGGGCTGAAAGCACAACGGCAATACCTTCTTGCTCTGCACTGCTAGCGACAATGTCTGCCACGCCATTAAAACGCTGCCAATTAGCCAGCGAGGTACCACCAAATTTCATCACTTTCATATCATCTCCTTGTACCACGCTACCCCTGAAACAAAAAAGCCCGCTCCTTGGAGGGAGCGGGCTTTATCAATACTTATATTTTACGTATGTTCAGCCGGCCCCCACGATGGTTGTCGTGGTGGTTGTAATAATGGTGGTTACTACGAAATTTAGGCTAAACATTATAATTATCTGTTCACAATTCATTGTGTATTAAGTGGTAACTAGAATTGCTTTTTTTGCATGCAGCTGTCAACCCCCTACAGGCAACTTTCTCAAAAATAGCGAACTCACATCACTTTGACTATGAACATATAAAGCAGATCAATTCAAACATCAACAATTGCGAACATTCGCCATTTAGGACGATATAAATCTAAGCTGTACAAACAGATACCTTAGATTAATTCCTTTATTAACAGGTAATAACAGTAAAAGGAAGCATTCCAGATAAAGTTAATAATACAAAATAGACCTTTGTGTGACGTTTAAGACTAAAGTCGACATAACATCATAATTCCCCCCTCATTTACTGCAATCAAGGCGAGCGCATAATTTATTGGAAATAGTGAGAAAAAATTCAACAAGAACCTAGCACATCATCACAACTTCCAAGGGGGCAGCGACCCGAGCTAACAACCCGACTCACAATTTATAAATTTTTCATTAAAGAAGCGGTACTAGATCATCGCCAAGTATTAAAAAGCAAGTTAAAATGCCGCCACATTCTGAATTGGAGGCGATATGATAATCACCCAACACAAAGCTGTTAGCATCCATTACCGCTTAACAAACCAACAAGGTGAGTTAATTGAAAGTTCATTTGAAGGTGAACCAATGCTTTACCTTCATGGCGCCGAGAATATGATCCCCGGCTTAGAAGCGGCATTAGAAGGCAAAACGGTTGGTGATAAGCTCGATGTTACCGTTGAAGCTGAACAAGCTTACGGCCCTTATCATGATGGCCTGCGCCAAGACGTACCACTGTCAGCCTTTGGTGACATTGAAGATATCGTACCGGGTATGCGCTTCATTGCCGAAACTGAAATGGGTCAACGTCCAGTACAAGTTACAGAAGTAAAAGATGATGTTGTTGTTGTTGATGGCAACCACCCATTAGCCGGTCAATCACTTAACTTTACCGTTGAGGTGCTTGCCGTTCGCGACGCGACCGAAGAAGAGATTGCCCATGGCCACATTCATGCTGGCGGCAGTTGTGGTGGTCATGAACATAGCCACGAAGGCGGTTGTTGCGGTGGTGAAAGCCATGAGGGTGGATGCTGCAATGATGACAGCGAAAAAGAAGCCAAAGAAGGCTGTGATGGCAATGGTGGATGTGGTTGTCGCCACTAATCACTTATTGTAATTGAAGGTTTAATGCTCAAGTTGTCATTGCCTAACCGCGTACAACTCGAGTTGTAATATGAAAAGCTGGCAGCCTTTTTTAGGGCTTAGCCAGCTTTTTATTTTAGGCTGGATTAACAGTGATGGCACATTTGCTCATCCAACATCAGTAATAGTTCATTCACTATTACTGATGTAAGATGCTGATAAACGAAAAGGATATCGAATGATAAATTGTATTAGTCCCGACTAGATCTGACATATCAACTTGATTAGTTGAGAGTTACCCACCAGCTACCTCATCTTAGGCGGTTCGACTATCTTACTGCGCTACGAAACAGTGGCACTAATGCTGGGCGTGTTGATCTTTTTCTTAGGGGCGAAGCTCTATAACATGCGTTTAAAAATCGCCGTCATCATCCGGCCGCAAACGAAAACGCGGTGTATTGCCTTTTGCCCTATATAACTTAATGCCTTTTATCTTATTACTCAGCGCTACCTATTTATTTCGTTTTACACCGTCATCAGCCATAAATATCATTGCCATTGCACTTGTCAGTTACGCAACTTATATCTTAATTCAACGAGCGAATTATCGAAAACATCGAGTCTCACAATCTTAAACGCCCCCCACTTTTAACATAACCACCTTATGCCTTATAAAAAGTCTGGTTATTAGCTTATATTTGGGGTCTCGCAGGTAGAGACCCTAATTAGTTGACTACAATAGCTATTTATAAGCGATGGGAAGGTTATGATTTAACCAAGCCGTTACAAAACAGATTGTTCAAAGAAGCACTTCTACAAGATTAAAGCTTTAACCTTCTCTCGTTCCGCCTCTGTCATATGTTTAAGGTAGTTAGAGCAGCGTGTAATGGTCGCAATACTTATCTCAAATTCAGCAGCCATCTGGCGCTGGCTCATTTCCCCCTGCAACAATGCTTGAAACACTTTTAAACGACCCGCAACGGCACTTCGTTCCTCTTCGGTAAGCAATAAATCGAATAATGCGTCTAACGCACCTTGCTCTTGATGAATCATCACCTTATTTAACACTAGATCCCAATTGGCGCGCACAGCAACCTCTGTTGTAATCGTTGACCATTACGAAAGTGTATCAACAAAGCGGTACTAAAGGCTATAAAAGTCAGTCTAAAACATGATAATCACCGTGATATTTAGGCTTTCATCCATGAAACACATTTGGCAACAAACTTTGAAGTAACTTTAATAAAAAATCATTGGTATCTGACAGTTAATTGCGCTTAGAATAATCGCATCAAGTCACATAAACATCATAATTCGTGAGAACCATCCTATGAAAAAACAGATTAAGCTCGGCCTACTCGCACTAACTGGTGGCGTAATGCTAGCCTCAGCTGCACACGCTAATAATTTTAAAGAAGTTGATGATGCAATCGAATATCGTCAATCGGCATTTGGTTTGATCGCACACAACTTTGGCGATATGGGCGCTATGTTAAAGGGGGAAAAACCATTTGACGCAGAGGTATTCGCGATGCGCGCGCAAAATGTTGCAGCACTAAGCCAACTACCAGCAGAAGGTTTTGTTGCCGGTTCAGATAAAGGTAATACTGAAGCATTGGCTAAGATTTGGAGCGATAAAGCTGATTTTGATAGCAAAATGAGTGAGTTTCAAGATAACGCTGCTAAGCTTGCCGTTGCAGCACAAAGCGATGATAACAATGCGTTAAAAGCGGCATTTATGGCTACAGGTAAGAGCTGTAAAGGCTGCCACGACGTATACAAAAAAGATTAAGAGTTAGCAACTCAGTTTGCCAAGCAACAAAGGCAAGCGGCTCAATCAAACTCCAAGTATAAGTTAACCCAGTAATATAATACTTGTATAAAAGAACATATAAAAAGTTAGCGGTATCAGCCGCTAACTTTTACATTATTGGGCGATCTAATAGCTACAACATCACTGTTAACGGTAAAATCAAATAATTGACCACAAGCCCCATCAATATTCCGACCAAGATCAATGCGACAAAATTAGAGCGGAACCTTAATTCAGCAACCATATCTTTAGTCACGTATTTATAACCTGTGATCATTGCCCCCACCAATTTATCGCCTTTAAAACCATGTACAATAACCGCTAAAATATGCATAGCCGCCAGCGCTAACAGCACATTAAAGTTCATCTTATGTAACCAAGTTAACGCGCTACTAAGATCACTACTCACATAACGATAAAGAGGCCCTTCGGTAAACACTTCATCGGTAGCAAACAAACCACTGCCTAATTGCACCAACAATATCACCATCATGGTCACCACCATATAGCCCCCCAATGGGTTATGCCCAAGTGTGGCTTTAGTCGGTTGCTTTAAATAGCCTATAACTTGTTTAGGCGGTTTAACGAAATGGCTAAAGCGCGCGGTATCGCTACCTATAAAGCCCCATAACACGCGAAATATAATCAATACCATTAAGGAGTAAGCAAATATCTGATGCCATTGCATCTCTCCGACATCGGCGCTCCACCACAGTGCACCGAGTAGCCCTATCGTGCCCCAATGAAAGATTCGGGTGGGCAGATCCCACACCTTTAATTTGATTTTATTATCGACACTAGAAAGTTTAGAAGACATCTAATTTCCCTTACAACAGAAGATGCTGATGATGATATTTGAAGCGACTCACAGAGGCAAATATAAATGAATACCGGAAGTTATCCCGTCAAATATGACGCCTTAACATTAGAAATACAAGCTATTCCTAATGTTTATTTAGCCATTTTGTCGATGCCATCAAATAAAGCGCTAAACATAAAAACACCGCCACCAAACATGATCTAGATCACGTTATTAATGGACGAAATTGGTAGTCTGAACTCAAGGAAACAAAGATAAGGTTGGACATATGATAAAGATTACTAGCAAAGATTTCGACGTAACTGCACCTATCCGTGAACGTATTGAAAGCAGATTGGAGAAACTCAGTAGACACGATATTCAGTTAATTAATCCACATGTCATCATAGAACAAGAAAAACAAGGATTTAAAATAGAAGCATCGGTCGGTATTCCCAGTAATCAATTATTTGCCCAAGCAACAGACAAAGATCTTTATGCCGCAATCAATGCCATGGGACAAAAGCTTGAAAAGCAACTTAACCGTTTAAACCACAAACCTGAAGGAGCGCGTCGCGCAGTACCCGTCATCAATAATGATGTTGTTGGTGATGACTTAGAAGATGAACACGAAGAAACATTTGATAAGGAGTATATCGCGTAGAAAGAGTTTTCTTTAGACTGTAGACAATAACTTTAGCCTCAATAAATATCGAGGAGTACAGCTAGCAAACTAGCCACATTGTCTACAGTTGCTATATTCGATTTTCGATAGATGCTTAATGATTAAGGTGAACTTACCTTTAGTGCTATATCGATTGGGCTGTGGCAACCAACACCTGCCTCAACAGGTTATTAACTTAACTTGAGGAACCTGGCTAACAAACTAGCGATGTTGTCACCCCTTGTTATACTTGGAGGTAGAGCGATATTGAAAAATGACAATACAGGTAAATCTGAAATACACATAGGAGAACGCCGACACTTGAATTCGATTTTGCAGCACGATACAAAAACGACGACTATCCTAGCCTTATGGTAACTATATGTGCCAACAAGGGTCAGCTAACGAGCTAAACAGTAATGGTCGTCTCTCTTTGGTAAGGCCGCCGGTTTCACAACGACAGTGAATGTAAATGGCGCACTAACAACGTAAGGAGAGAGTAGAGTTTGAGTGAAAGGCAAATACGTTTTTTAACGGCGACAGATAAAGCCACGTAACATTGATTTAATCAACGTTTGGAACATCGCTAATGTAATAGCATCGTCGCCGGGTTGTCAGCAGGATCCACATCAATTCAATACCAAATTGAATTTGAGTAAACCAAGGATCCTTAGCAAATTAAAGGAGGGCCTACCGATTTTGATAATGCAATCTAAGCTCCAACTAAGCGCACCTGATGGTGCGCTTTTTCATACTCTGACTAAAATAATAAATGGACAGACTGCATAACTTTTCATTGACACTCACTACATAGCGATCTAATTTGATGGCTATGAAAATGAATAACACCACTTTTTTTACTTTCTTTTTTATTCCATCCTTATAGGGAGGCGGGATTTCGGTATAAAAACGAAAGTGAAAATTCCAAAGCCTCCCCTAAGGGAGGCTTTTTTGTTTTAAAACCTAACCAGATACTCGTTCATATACAGAGGACAGCATGACCAAAGAATATTCCTTAAATCACACTCGGGAACAGATCAGTGCACTCGACAATGAACTGCTGGCACTCCTCGCCAAGCGCCGCGACTTAAGTTTAGATGTCGCCCGCAGTAAAGAGGTTGATATTCGCCCCATCCGCGACACGCAAAGAGAAAAGGAGTTACTAACCCGATTGGTTAAACAGGGGCGCGAACAAGGGTTAGATGCCCACTATGTGCTGTCGCTATATCAAAGCATTATTGAAGACTCAGTACTCAATCAACAAGCTTACTTGCAGGGACGCGCTAATCCTGCATTACAAAAACAGCAGTATACCATTGCTTATCTAGGGGCTCGCGGCTCCTATTCATACTTAGCCGCCACTCGCTATTGCGAGCGCCGCCAAGTCACTATGCAAGATTTAGGCTGTAAAAGCTTTGATGAAATTGTACAAGCGGTAGAATCTGGTCATGCCGATTATGGCTTTCTGCCTATAGAGAACACCTCGTCGGGATCGATAAATGAAGTCTATGACGTGCTACAACACACGAGTTTATCCATTGTGGGTGAAACCACCATCGAAGTCGGCCATTGCTTACTCGCTCATCCTGGTGCGCGACTCAGCCAAATTAAGACTGTCTATGCCCACCCACAACCCATAAGCCAATGTAGTCGCTTTTTAAGCCATCACCCTGAATTAAAATTGGAATATTGCTCTAGCAGCGCCGAAGCGATGGAGCAGGTATTTGCAAGCAATGAGATGACAGTTGCCGCCATTGGCAGCGCCGAGGGGGGGGCACTCTATCAGTTAGAGGCCGTAGAAAAAGAGCTCGCCAATCAAAAAATTAATCAAAGTCGTTTTATTGTCGTCGCGCGTAAGGCGATTGCAGTTCCAGAACAACTCCCGGCCAAATGTACCCTGATCATGGCTACAGGACAGAAACCCGGTGCCTTAGTAGAAGCCTTATTGGTACTTAAAGCCCACAACCTCAACATGAGTAAACTGGAGTCTCGCCCAATCCCGGGAACACCGTGGGAAGAGATGTTTTACTTAGACCTTGATGCCAACTTATCGAATGAATCAATGCAAAAAGCGCTAAAGGAACTGGAACGCATCACTCGCTTTATCAAAGTATTAGGTTGTTATCCCTGTGAAACCGTTAACCCAACACAGTTGAGTAACAGCCAGCTTATGATAGAGCCCACTACCAGCAGAACGGCTGAATTGAACGATGGCAACAATGATAATGATAGCAGCATACAAACGTCTCATCGACGCTGGAGCCTGACTCAAAAACCTCAACTGACCCAGATCACTCACGGGCAGCTGGCCATAGGAAATGGCCAATTTGGTGCTATCGCACAGCTTAAGTTAACCACTGATAGTCAAGACATTGCTCAACAAGCAAAACAACTAAAAGAAGCGGGTTTTCAAGCGGTGCTGCTCACGGGAATACAGCATGTTCAACATGTCAGTCCGCTATTAGATGAAGTAAAACGTGCATTACATCAATTCGATTTAAGCTGCGTGTTCGAAATAGAATATGAAACAGAATTAAAACAGGCTGTTGGACATGCCGATATCTTACTGATCAGCGGTAAACAGATGCACCACAAACCGCTACTCCAACAAATCGGCTCACTGCATATACCTGTCATTTTAGAGCGCAACACCATGGCCAGTGTAGATGA
Organism: Shewanella algidipiscicola; assembly: GCF_003605125.1. Lineage (GTDB taxonomy): Bacteria > Pseudomonadota > Gammaproteobacteria > Enterobacterales > Shewanellaceae > Shewanella > Shewanella algidipiscicola. The sequence goes on along the minus strand of NZ_QPQT01000013.1, from coordinate 58,474 downwards.
GTTTCTCGCTAGTGCTGAAACCATTTTATCCTGCGGTAATCAGCAGGTGATCTTGTGTGAATCAGGTATCAGAACCTTTAATGACGCCGTTAAACCCGCTTTAGATTTAGCAGCCTTAGTACAAATAAAAGCCATGAGTCACCTGCCAATAATCATCAATACCAGCTATGCCTATGAACCGCTTAACGAGACTGGGATCGTAATCGCAGCCAAACAGTTGCGAGCTGATGGAGTAATCTTGCCGTTCATGCCAGAGATGGGCAATGTCGATGAGCAAATCAGCCTTCACCGTCAATGCTTAAGTGAGCTATACCATAAGCATCGACTTGTTTAGCTGATGAGCCTCATCGACACAGACAAAAAAGAAATCATTCATCAGCACAAAAAAAGAGGACCTTTGGTCCTCTTTGCATAATAAGTAACAACACATTAAAAAACGATAAACCTAAACAGGCTGCCCATCTACTAACGCCATCCAGCCTTTTATAATGCGATGACAAAACCAGCATAATGAGAGCATACTCAGTACGACCGCTAACCAAGTTTGCGGCACGATATAAGCTAAAATAAGCATAGATAATAGGGTCAACATCGACCAGCGTTGCCAACGTATATGCGAATAGAGTAGTTTGCTCATCTTGCTACTTTTTTGTGCACAATTAATGGCTAAGCCTAGTAGTGGTGGCAATAAAAATAATGGGAACGCCAGCATTAAGCCATATAAAAGATGGCCAAGACTATGATCATCAATACCAGCGTGTTGAGGTGGCGTCGTTATCATAAGCTGGTCACTCCAAAACTGCCAAAATGGGATAAACAGACTCCAATATGTGAGCCTCGATTAATTAACCATACTTTGTCACCAGCATTTACGCAAATCTGTAGAGTATCAAAGTCTGCCAAATCTCATCCTCATGCGCCCTCTCTGCTAACTAAGGGGCTGCATGCAAATAAGCACTACTCGTTCAAACTCAAGGTTACATCTGACTTAAGCCGTGTCGAACACGCTAAAATATAGCCCTGCTCAATTTCTGCCGGAGATAATGTCATAGAACTACTAGAAACGGTTTCCCCTTTAATCACCTTGCACTTACAGGCGCCGCATACGCCAGAACGACACGCGGCAATAATGGGTAACCCTTCGGCTTCGATGCCTTCAAGTACAGACTGCTCAGCAAACAAGGGGGTCTTCACCCCGTCAATCTGCAGCATAAATTGAGCCGAGGCTGCAGATTGCTGTGAAGACACCACAGGTGCATCGCCAAAACTTTCTTGATGATAACGACTCATGTCAAAACCCGCTTGCTCAAGCATAACCTTCACAGCTCGCATGTAGGGAGCCGGCCCACAGACAAATATGGTTCTCTCTTTATAATCACTCGCCGCCGATGCTAACGAGTCTAACGAGAGCCGCCCTTGATAACTGTTCACATCGCTAATCTCCCCCTCTTCTAGCCAATAACTTAAAGAGAAATGCTCATGACGTTGCGATAACTGCTGCAATGCTTGATTAAAAATCAGATCCTTGGATGTTTTAGCGCTATGAAGAAAGGCTATGTCACTACCTATCTGTGTATCGGTTAACCAGCGAGACATTGAATACATAGGAGTGATGCCGCTACCCGCACTTAAAAATAGGTATTTCTTGGCTTCGATATCAACCAAGTTAAACACCCCATCGGGTCCGCTTGCGGTAACGCTATGCCCAGGCTGCAGATGATCGATTAAATAGTTTGATGCGACTCCCGCCTCAATCCGCTTTACGGTTACAACGATAGAGTAAGGACGAGAAGGTGACGAAGATATGGTATAGCTTCGTGCAACCACATTACCATTAATGTTAAGCAACAAGGTGATAAATTGCCCCGGCTTAAAGTGAAACTTGACACTGTGCTCGCCCTGAAAACGAAAACTGGTGACATCATGCGTTTCTTGCCAGCGCTCTACGCACTTTAAACGTACCTCGCCATGCTGCCAGGTTGCTGAATGATATTGTTGGCTATTCATAGGGTGGGTTATCCAGAAAATAGAACGCCTATGAGCATAGCCATAGGCGTGTGGACGAGTTAAGCGACGCTTAGGATATCTTTTAAATCCGCTTCGACAGTCGTGGTAGTACGTAAACCAAACTTGTCTTCCAAAATCTTAACCAAATTATCAGTCAAGAATGCTGGCGCCGTCGGGCCTGTGCGAATATTCTTAACCCCAAGCGATAACAGGGTCAATAAGATCACAATCGCCTTTTGCTCAAACCATGACAGTACTAAGCTCAGTGGCAGTTCATTGATCTCACACTCGAACACTTCCGACAGCGCAATCGCCAGCTGAATCGCCGAATAAGCATCGTTACATTGACCGATATCCAATAAACGCGGAATACCATTAATATCGCCAAATGCGAGCTTATTAAACTTATACTTACCACAACCTAAGGTCATGATAATCGAGTCTTTTGGCGCAGCAGTTGCGATATCCGTAAAATAGCTACGTTCAGACTTATCGCCATCACAACCACCAACGAGGAAAAAGTGTTTGATTGAACCATTTTTCACATTTTCAACTACGGCAGGGGCAGCAGCCATTAGCGCATTTCGAGCAAAACCTATGGTGATATGATGGGGGATCTCATCATAGATAAAGCCTTCAAGCGATAACGCCTTATCGATCACAGCCGAAAAATCATCTCCTTCGATATGTGTAACACCAGGCCAGCCAACAATGCTGCGAGTGTAAATACGGTCGGAGTAGTCGCCTACATTTGGATCGATAATACAGTTAGAGGTCATCACTACCGCACCAGGGAAGTTAGCGAACTCTTTCTGTTGATTTTGCCACGCACTGCCGTAGTTGCCGACGAGGTGGGGATACTTTTTAAATGCGGGATAAGCCAGTGCAGGCAGCATCTCGCCATGGGTAAAGACATTAATGCCCGTCCCTTGTGTTTGCTCTAAAATCAGCTCTAAATCTTTCATATCGTGGCCTGAGACCAAAATCGCTTTGCCTTTCACCGCAACGGTATTGACCTGCGTCGGCTCAGGATGACCAAACGACTCGGTTTCACCCGTATCTAACATCGCCATCACGCGATAGTTCAGTTGGCCAATCTCCATTGCGGTGGCAAACAGCTTGTCGGCATCTTCTGAATCTGAACCAAGAAATGCCATTATTTCATGGAAATTAGCAGCAACGTCGCTATCGGTTTGCTCAAGTACACGAGCATGCTCCATATAGGCCGCAGCGCCTTTTAGGCCATAAAGACAAAGTAGGCGTAGGCCCATAATATCTTCATCAACACTCTCTTTGCCGCGGTTCGGCACGGCTTGCCCTGCTTGAGCGAGCATTTCTGGTTTCGATGTTGCTAATACTAATGATGCGGCAGGAATAAGATTATCAACAGCTTTGCCTGAATCAGCACAAGCTTTTTCATAGGCGGTTTTTAACCGGTTACGGTAACGATCGGCTTGATTGACATAATCAATTAACCGCTCGTCATCAAAGTTAACATTTGTCAGTGTGGCAAAAAATGCTTTAGGGACAAAGGCATCGACTTCACTATCAATAATATCGAACTCTCTTGCTTTAACCGCATAGGCAGAAACACCTTGCAACAAGTAGATCAAGAGATCTTGTAGATCTGAGGTATCAGACAACTTGCCACACATGCCTTGAGAATAACTACAGCCATTCCCCGCTGGGGTTCTAATCGTTTGCTCACACTGAATACAAAACATTACCGTTACTCCTATTTTTAACATGCTTTAAATTTACATGTTTTAATGGAGTCTACTGCGACTTTGTCATCAGCTAAAGCGGTTTATTGCAGCAATGTGGCAAACTATGAGGCAGATCAAATTAGCAAAAGCGCAACTAAATATCGTTTTTTAGCCTACATATAATAACCAGATATCAATAAACACTTGATAAACTTTAAATTACATAAAAAAACCTGAACTAGATGGTATTAATCTAAGCTCAGGTTTTAAGTTAAATTCGGTATCGACAATTGCGCAATCTGGCGATAGCTAGCCTGCCTTCATATCATTGACCGACTGCAACATGGCACGACTCTCGCGCTGAAATTGCGGCGCAAAATCACCGAACCAGTTGGCCACCTCTTCAAATTGCTCGATAAATCCTTGGCGATCACCAGACTTTAATAGCTCAAGCGCCTGAGTGTAATTCTCCAAATAATCGCCAATTGCCGTCAAACTTTCACGCTGGGCATAAATAATATCGGCATAAAGTTCAGGGCTTTGGGCAAAAAGACGCCCAACCATCGCCAGTTCTAAGCGATAAATGGGCGAGCTAAACTGCAACAGAGTATCAATATCAGCTTCCTCCCGATAAAGATTAAGCCCGTAGACAAACGAGGAGAAATGACGCATCGCTTGCACAAGTTGCATCGCCTTATCGTGTTTTTGCGCATCGGCTTCAACGAGTCTAGCGCCCCAAATCTGTATCTGCTCCATTAACCATTGATACTTATCTTGATCTCGTCCATGACACACCACCACAACTTGCTTGGCCAAGCTACCGACATCTGGGCCAAACATGGGATGCAGACCAACCACAGGGCCTTTATGAGCCGTTAGCATTGCATCTAAAGGTTTTGCCTTAACCGACGTTAAATCGGCCAAAATACAGGACTCGGGTAACTGACTCAATTTACTGGTGATCAACTCACAAGTGATACTAATGGGAACAGTAACAATAACTAATCCTGCCCCAGCAAAAATTGCATCCGCATTTGGCCAGTCATCTTTGTCGAGTGATTTCACGTGATAACCAGACAAACGCAACATTTGACTAAACAGCTCACCCAGCTTACCTTTCCCACCCACAATAACCACGTGGCCTAGATCGGTTTTGACTTGTTTAAAGCCCACATCCTTCTCGTTAAGATACGACTCACGCATCAGGCGACGCAAAATATCTTCGATAAGCTGCGGAGAAACGTTCATTTTACTGGCTTCTTCGCGGCGTTTAGCAAGCATCGATGCTTCACGTTCAGGTGCATAAATCGGCACACCTGCAGCATGTTTAACCGCCCCCACCTGCCCCACAAGATCCAGTCTTTTGCGCAACAGATGCAGTAGTTGTTGATCGACATTATCAATATGTCCGCGTAACTTTTCGAGATCTTCGGTGGTCTTTTCATTCATTTTTGAATTATCCATCAAGCATTTACAGCCTTGAGCATATCAAATCTTGTCGGTAAAACCGATGCTAATTGCGCCGCACCATGACGTAATAGCTGTTCAGTATCTTGCCAGTTTATACACGCATCCGTCACCGATACACCGTAAGCCAGTTCACCTAAGGGTTTATCGCAAGTTTGATTACCTTCATTGAGATGGCTTTCCAGCATCACCCCAATAATCGAGCGATTACCTTGCTCAATTTGATCAAAGACATTTTGGCAAACCACAGGTTGTTTATTGTGATCTTTTGATGAATTACCGTGGCTACAATCTACCACTAATCGTGCATTTAGCTTGGCGGCATGCAGTTGACGCTCACACTCTGCAACGCTTTGAGCATCGTAATTTGGTGTTTTGCCGCCCCTTAGAATCACATGCCCATCAGGGTTACCCGCCGTTTGCAATAATGCCACTTGTCCAGCCTGATTTATTCCCATAAATCGATGACTACTGGCAGCAGATTCAAGTGCATTAATGGCGACGCCTAACTTACCATCGGTACCATTTTTAAATCCGACAGGCATAGACAATCCGGATGCCATCTCGCGGTGAGTTTGCGACTCAGTCGTGCGCGCCCCTATCGCCGACCAGGTAACGAGTTCAGAGATATATTGTGGGCTGATAGGGTCAAGAGCTTCAGTGGCAACTGGCAAGCCTAATTCGGCTAACCAGATCATTAATTCACGGGCCATACGCAGCCCTTTTTCAACATCAAAAGACTCATCCATATCTGGATCATTTATCATGCCTTTCCAGCCCACAGTCGTGCGCGGTTTTTCAAAGTACACTCGCATCAAAATATAAAACTCATCTTGTAGTTCATCGTGAAGGGTTTTAAGTTTAAGTGCGTACTCTTTGGCAGACTTTATATCATGGATAGAACAGGGTCCACTGACGACCAATACTCGATTATCACGTTTGTGCACAATATCAGACACAGTTTTACGAGCATTAAGGACATAGTGATAAGCTTGCTTTGACAAAGGGAGTTGCTGCTTTAACTCATGGGGTGTCACTAACACCTGTTCAGAACTGATATGAACGTTATTAATTGTGTCTTGTTGCATACTTGTCACCAACCTCTATTGATATTGCCACTAAAATGATCTTGATTCAGATAACGCTTGTTGAACTGCGACTGACACACCTGCTATAAACCAAACCGCAACAGCGTAACAGTTCACCATTACATTGTGAGTTCAACTATGCCTGTGCTTTTACCCTGAATCAAGTAAAAAATGTTTATCGATAACAATTCAATACTTTTTTGTCATGCTTGACGTTTTCAACATAGAGATTCAATTAAAGGTTATCGATTAAAGGTTATCGTGTGAGGTTAACCCGTCTTCAAGATAAGGGGATGCCCCCATGAGAGGTGTTTTTACTGCCCTGTAGGATATACTTTTTCCACTGACTTCTCCCCCCTAAAACACAAAAACCCGCCATAAGGCGGGTATTTGTGCGAACACTGCATCTTGTTTACTTGAAGCCTTTGCTTACTTAGCAAGCTTCTCACGGATACGTGCAGACTTACCTGAACGATCACGTAGGTAGTAAAGCTTAGCACGACGAACACGGCCGCGACGCTTAACTTCGATGCTAGAGATGATTGGGCTGTGAGTCTGGAACGCACGCTCAACACCTTCACCATTAGAGATCTTGCGAACTGTGAATGCTGAATGCAGACCACGGTTACGCTTTGCGATTACAACGCCTTCAAACGCCTGTAGACGCTCTTTACCGCCTTCAACAACACGTACTTTAACAACAACGGTATCACCTGCACCAAATTGTGGTACGTCTTGCTTCATTTGCTCTTCGTTGAGCATTTTAATGATGTTATTCATGAATAAACTCCATCCTAGTAATAACTGACTATTTGTTACTCACCCTTTTGGGTAGCATCGACAAATTGGGCTAATAGCTTGGTTTGTTCGTCAGTCAGAGCTAGATTTTCAAATAATTCTGGTCGTCGTAACAACGTTCTTCCGAGACTTTGTTGCAAACGCCAGCGTCTAATATGTTCGTGGTTACCACTTAGCAATACGGCTGGTACATCGATACCATCTAAGCTTTCAGGCCGAGTGTAGTGGGGACAATCCAGTAACCCATCAGAGAAGGAGTCCTGCTCTGCCGAAGCTTGTTTTCCAAGAACCCCTGGAACCAAGCGAGATACTGAATCAATCAGAGTCATCGCTGGTAGTTCGCCGCCCGAAAGCACGTAATCACCAATCGACCACTCTTCGTCCACTTCCGTTTGAATAATGCGTTCATCAATACCTTCGTAGCGACCACACACTAGAATCAAACGTTCTGATTTAGCTAACTCTTCGACGCCTTGCTGAGTAAGCTTACGTCCTTGAGGAGAAAGATAAATCACCTTTGCCTTATCCCCCGCAGCGGCTTTCGCTGCGTGAATGGCATCGCGTAAGGGTTGCACCATCATCAACATGCCAGGGCCGCCGCCATAAGGCCGGTCGTCCACTGTACGATGTTTATCATGGGTGAAATCACGAGGATTCCACGTTTGCAACTCCAGCAAGCCGTTGCTAACGGCCCGGCCCGTTACACCAAAGTCTGTTACGGCACGAAACATCTCTGGAAACAGGGTTACTACCCCTAACCACATCTGTTGTCCCTCGACTTAGAAGTCCGGATCCCAATCCACTAAAATTTGTTTCTCTGCTAAATTCACCTCAAGGATGAATTGCTCGGTCACAAAAGGAATCATACGTTCCGTTTTGCCGAAGCCATCTTTAGCGTTAGCTTTTACAAGGAGTACGTCGTTTGATCCTGTTTCCACGATCTGGTCGACTTTACCCATGTTATAGCCTTTGGTATTCACTACATTACAGCCAATTAGGTCACGCCAATAGAACTCGTCTTCTGGCAACGCTTTCATCAACTCTGCAGGAATGGCAATCTCACAGTTAGTGAGCATTTGCGCTCGGTCTCTCGAATTAACCCCTTCAAGCTCGGCGATTAACGCCTTACCTTGAAAACGCCACTGTTCGACCTTAACCTCGCGCCATTCACCTTGTTCTTTAATCAGCCAAGGTGAATAGTTAAAAATGTCTTCGACAGAATCGGTATAGCTAGTGATCTTCAACCAACCTTTAATGCCGTGACATGAGCCTAATTTGCCCAGTACGACAGGTTCTTGGTGACTACTCATTAATCTATACCTTAACGCTATTAAGCAGCAGCTTTGCTAGCGTCTTTAATCAATTTTGCTACACGATCAGTAGTAGCAGCACCGTTAGAAACCCAGTGCTTAACACGCTCTAGGTCTAAACGTAGTGTTTCTTCTTGGCCACGGGCCAATGGGTTGAAGAAACCAACACGTTCGATGAAACGACCGTCACGAGCGTTGCGGCTATCGGCAACTACGATGTTATAAAATGGACGCTTTTTTGCGCCGCCACGAGCTAAACGAATGGTAACCATGCGTCTTTTATCCTCTAATGGTTTGCTTGTTTATAAAGCAAAAATAAAAACTGGAACCCCGTGTTCGCGAAGAGTCCCAGATAGAAAGCCGCCCGATTCTACCTGAATCGGCGACGAATGCAATGTTTTTAACGCTTAATAACACGCCTACGAAAGGCGCTTATTTCGCAATAAATTATGTTAAATCTTTATCTATTAATGACCTAGTTAACGGCCTGGCATTTTCATACCCGGTGGTAGCATTCCACTCATGCCACGCATCATTTTTTTCATGCCACCTTTACCCGACATTTTTTTCATCATTTTTTGCATCTGGGTGAACTGTTTCAGTAAGCGGTTAACATCTTGAATTTGCGTTCCAGAGCCAAGGGCGATACGGCGTTTACGCGAACCTTTAATAATATCGGGGCGCTTACGCTCACCAGGTGTCATAGAGTTAATAATCGCTTCCATTTGACCTGTCATCTTACCATCTTGTACTTGCGCGAGCGCTTCAGGTGGAAGTTGACCAACACCGGGCAGCTTCTCAATCATGTTCATCATGCCGCCCATGTTTTTCATCTGCTGTAGCTGTTCACGAAAATCTTCTAAATCGAAACTTCCGCCCTGCTTCACTTTGGAAGCCAGTTTCATCGCTTTTTCTTTATCGACGCCACGCTCAACTTCTTCAATCAGCGACAGGACATCGCCCATCCCTAAAATACGTGACGCTACGCGATCGGGGTGGAATGGCTCTAGGGCATCGGTCTTCTCGCCGACACCCAAAAACTTAATCGGTTTCCCTGTAATATGGCGAATCGATAAGGCCGCACCACCACGTGCATCACCATCGACTTTGGTAAGGATCACACCACTTAATGGTAACGCCTCGTTAAATGCTTTAGCCGTATTGGCGGCATCTTGACCCGTCATCGCATCGACAACAAACAGGGTTTCAATCGGGTTAACGGCCGCATGTAACGCTTTGATCTCGTCCATCATGCTTTCATCAACATGCAGACGACCCGCAGTATCGACAATCACGACATCGATAAACTTGAGCTTAGCGTGTGCCATTGCCGCGTTTACGATATCAATCGGTTTTTGACTAACATCCGACGGGAAAAACTCAACCTCAACTTCTGCCGCTAGGGTTTCAAGCTGTTTGATTGCCGCAGGACGATATACGTCAGCACTGACTACAAGTACCGATTTTTTTTCACGCTCACGCAAAAACTTAGACAGTTTAGCCACACTGGTGGTTTTACCCGCCCCTTGAAGGCCTGCCATCATGATCACTGCGGGTGGCTGAGCCGATAGATTTAGCGCTTCGTTGGCTTCGCCCATGGCGTTTTCCAACTCGCTTTGTACTATCTTAATAAAGGCTTGGCCAGGGCTTAAGCTTTTCGAGACCTCTTGGCCTACCGCTCGTTCTTTAACGCTGTTAACAAAGGCACGCACTACAGGCAAAGCAACATCGGCTTCAAGTAGCGCCATGCGCACTTCGCGTAACGTTTCTTTTATATTGTCTTCAGTTAAGCGACCACGACCACTGATGTTCTTCAGGGTACGTGATAATCTGTCCGTTAAGTTCTCAAACATTATCGCGTTCTTTACCGTTTAGAATGTACATGATTGGCCAGTATTATAACCATGCATAGAGATTATGCTACCGCACTGTTCAAGTAATAGATGCCGATCTTTTGCCTTACCACAAAATAAAATCGCAAAACTTAGGAGTAACGCTCAGAAAGGACTAATTTTTGTGTGTAAAGCCCCTGCCCATTTATGCATCGATCGTGTTATTCTAATGATATTACTTGGTAACATACAGCCCAGCCTAAGTGGGTTGATATCGCACAGAAAGCTAACATAACGATAGGTTAATTTTCGATGGTCATTTTTTCGGCTTCAGCCATATTTTTCTATAGTATCGCCCTTATCTTGGTGGTTAGTCGTCTGTTTCATGCCCAAGGGCCTAACCGTCGAGCGGTGGCAGGGTTTGCAGGCATTGCAGTGGTATTGCATGCCGCCGCGCTTTATCAAGCCATCTTTACTGGCGATGGTCAAAACTTTAGCCTAACCAACGTTATCTCTATGGTTAATTGGATTATTGCATTCACCTTTACCATTTTAATGTTTAGGCTCAAGGTGATTGTGGTGGTACCGGTTGTCTATGCCTGCTCGGTCATTTCGGTCGCTTTACTCTGGTTACTGCCACCTGAATTTATCATCCATTTTGAACTCTACCCTGAAGTATTAGCCCACGTAGTATTGTCGCTCATGGCCTACAGCGCATTGATGATTGCTGCGCTATATGCAATACAGCTCGCCATGATCCAAAACAAGCTCAAAAAGAAGCAGTTGATGTTAAGTCCTGCGATCCCTCCTTTGATGACAGTGGAAAAACAACTTTATCACCTAGTGATTATTGGCGTGATGCTGCTGAGTTTGTCATTAGCCACTGGCTTCATTTTCCTTGATGACATGTTTGCCGAAGGTAAAGGTCATAAGGCGATTTTATCGATCATGGCTTGGTTTACCTATATCGCCATGCTTGCTCAACAATATTGGGTTGGCTGTAAAATCCGTACCGCAGTGGCTTACACGCTTAGTGGTGCAATACTGCTTTCACTGGCTTACTTTGGCGCCAGAATCGTCAAAGAGCTCATTTTACAATAACCGCAGTAATCGCGTTTACCTGAGGCTACGCATGACAAAGCGTACCTTGGGTTAGCTTGACTCTTCAGGCAAATCGCTGTATTTACTACTCCTCAACGCTTTTTTCTTAATTATCGCCATAGTGGGGCCACTGATTGGACGCAATATCCACCAGCGTACTTTTTATTATTCTATTCGTACTCATCATTATCTCAGCCTATTTTTCAGGGTCTGAGACCGCCATGATGTCACTTAATCGCTACCGACTCCGTCATTTAGCCAACAATGGTCATAAAGGTGCACTGCGGGCAATTAAACTACTCGATAGGCCCGACCGACTCATCGGTCTTATTCTGATAGGGAATAACTTAGTTAACATTCTCGCTTCGGCAATTGCCACCATTGTGGGCATTCGCCTGTTTGGTGATATTGGCGTTGCGATTGCGACGGGAGCATTAACCTTAGTGGTGCTAGTATTTGCCGAAGTCACCCCCAAGACGGTTGCTGCGCTTCATCCAGAGCGCATCGCTTTCCCCTCGAGCGTCTTATTAAAAATGCTATTGGTGGTGCTATGGCCACTGGTCAAAGTGGTCAATTTAATCACCTCCACCATCTTGCATATTATGGGCATACGATCGGTTAAAGAAGATGATGCCTTAAGCCAAGAAGAGTTACGCACTGTGGTACACGAGGCGGGAGCCTTGATCCCTAGACGACATCAAGAGATGCTGCTTTCGATTATGGATCTTGAAAAAGTTACCGTCGAAGACATTATGATCCCACGCTCTGAGTTGTATGCCATCAACATCAATGATGACTTTAAGAGCATTAACCGCCAAGTGATCCAGAGCCCACATACTCGCGTGTTACTGTATCGCGATACTATCGATGATGCCGTTGGTTTTGTCCATTTACGGGATGCCTTGCGATTGCAATCAAAGGGGCAATTTAGTAAATCATCATTGTTACGTGCGGTTAAAGAGCTCTATTTTGTTCCTGAGGGAACCCCGCTCAACGTACAATTAGCTAACTTTCAGCGCAACAAAGAACGCATAGGGCTGGTCGTTGACGAATACGGCGATATCCAGGGCCTAGTGACCTTAGAAGATATTCTCGAAGAGATTGTGGGTGACTTCACCACTTCCATGGTCACCACCCCCAGCGAAGATATCAACAAGCAACCCGATGGCAGCTATCTTATCGACGCCACCATCAATATTCGTGATTTGAATAAGGAGATGGGGTGGCACTTTCCCATCGATGGCCCCAAAACCCTTAACGGCTTGATTATCGAATATCTTGAAGATATTCCTGAACCAAATACCTCGATGCGTATATTTGGGTATCCAATTGAAATTGTTGAAGTTGGCGAGAACATGATTAAGACTGTGCGCGTGATGCCACAGCATTATAAGTTGCCTAAAGTCGGTAAAAACTAACTCTTGATTAAACGATAAGACAAAGGCGCTCAATGAGCGCCTTTGTTATTGAAGAAGTGACGCTGACCCATTATGCAGTAGGCGCACCTTTTTCGAGTTCGCGACGTTTAGCCACCGCCAGAGGAGTTATCTCCTGATTCAAATCCTGTTCAAACCCCATCATAAAATAGAGCTCTGCCATCAAAAAAAACGGCCCAATCAACAACTGATTTAAATCGTCAATAAAAGCAGGTTTTGCCTTCTCATACTTGTGGCCAATCAACTGAAACACCCAACCAATGACAAACACACTCAAAGCTATGATCCAAGCCGCCTCTATCTGAGCCACATAATATGAGCTAAATAATACAGGTATGATGAATAAGGTTAATCCAAGCGCCAACCTCACGTGCAATTTAAAGTAATAAATAAGCACGCCAACAGCACAAAGCCCCGCCACATTAAGTACCAGAGTCGGTTCAGTTAATTTTAAAAACGTAATAGGAATGGTGTTGAGCATCACAAATGCTGACCAAATAATCAGTGGCACGCCGATAAAATGGGTCTTAATATTGGTTGGATTTAGATGAACACTTTTATAAGTGGATAACTGTTCTACCGCAGATTTCATCAACACACTCCATGTAATGGGATCGCATCATCTTGAAAGTAAGCATTATCATCAACCATAAGCTATGCAATTACTTGAGTGCGACGAGCTAATTTAGCTAACTCATTATGCTATAGGCATATTCAAAGTAACCTAACGCATTTTAAGTAAAGTTACTAGATTAACATTACCCCCTTAAAAATTAACAACAGAGAAACACCATGGTTTCCGTTGTGAGTAGAAATAGCAAAACCAAGCATCCAATGTAGCTCAGAGTATTTACCCACTCCTATTTGCATTCTATTAAACAAGAAAATTAAGGTTTTACCACTGATAAATAAAGCAAATTCACCAATAACTGACCGTAAAACAGCTTAAAGTTAGTCATACATACCAAAACAACCTGTTTGTTTACCCTCGTAAAACTTTGCCTTAACAAGGTAATATACTTACTTTATTTCAATAGCTTGCAAAGTAACAATTAGGAAAACTCGCAGAGTAAGCGCGTTTTTCATACAGCACATTCCATAATCCTCCCTATTTATAGGGCAAGATTGCCAGTGTTGCAGCGTAAAGGATGAACATAACACTTTATTTTTAATTCTAAGTTTTGCCATCATAGAGACACTATAGCCCCATTTACATGGCATACGTTATTTTGAATGTGAGTGGGTAATATTCTAGAAAATTAACGACTTAACCGTTAAGATTGTTACAACAGGTAAGCTTAATAATGTAGATGTGATCTCTACACATACCACCTTTGAGGAGAAAGAGAAGATTTATGCTAAATGCGCTAAATGATAAAGCTGACATAGCTAACTCAGATCTACTAACCATGCTAAGGATGGGAGTTGAGCAATCTTTTAATGCAGTAATAATTACCGATGCCGATTTAGGTAAATCTGGCACCAAAATTCTTTATGCTAATCCCGCTTTCTGTAAAATGACTGGCTACCAGGCTAATGAGTTGAGGGGGCTGTCTCCGCGTATATTACAAGGGCCACTAACCTGTCCAAATGTCATTAACCAACTACGCCACTGTTTGAAAAACAATCAAAACTTTCACGGTTCTGCCGTAAATTATAAAAAAGATGGATCAACATATTATGTTGAGTGGAACATCTCTCCAGTGTTCGATGACACAGGGGAAGTCAGTCATTTTATCTCAATTCAACAAGATGTTAGCCATAAAATCGTCTCAGATAATACCGAGCAAATCCTAATGGAAGCGCTTAATACCACACCAGACTCTGTGATGATCACCGACACCAATGGCATCATAAATTATGTAAATCAGGGATTTGTCTCGCAAACAGGTTACTCATACAGTGACATTCTTGGCCAACGACCATCAATGTTAAAATCCGGAGAACATCAACAGGAGTTCTATCAAGAGCTTTGGGACACCTTACTAAAGGGCAATACCTTTAGGGCAACTTTTTTAAATAAACGCAAAAATGCCAGCCAATATTATTCAGACCAAAGCATCACGCCTATCAAAGACAATATTGGCAACACGACACATTATATTAGCGTTAGTAAAGATCTTTCTGAGCGCGTTAGAGATGAACAAGCATTTAGAGAAATATCTAAACTGGATGCACTAACAGGGGTATTGATCCGCAGTGCTGGCGAGCTCGAAATTGAAAAATACTTTATGAAATCGCTTCACGGCACCCCTTTTTCATTATCGATGATTGATATCGACCATTTTAAAAGCATTAACGATCAATGGGGCCATCCTACCGGCGACAAAATACTACAAATAGTCGCAGAAACCATTAAGTCCTGCCTGCGGTTAACCGACCATGTCATTCGATGGGGAGGTGAAGAGTTTCTGCTACTGTTTGATAATTGCGACCTCAATGCCGCTAATGGTTTGGTTGAACGATGCCGTATTGCCGTAGCCAATATCGACTATCCCCAAATTGAAGGCGTGACTATATCAGCGGGAGTGGCACAGTTACACGCTAAAGAAGATGTCGCTTCTCTCATTGCGCGTGCCGATAGAGCGCTTTATCAATCTAAAGCAGAGGGACGAAACAAAGTTTCATTGCAGCGATAAAGTATTATTGACTTAATTAACAGGCCAGCTAAATGACAGCAGTTCAAGGCGTTAACGACTCGCTAAACTACACCTCTTACACATAAATAAAACTTGTTGATCATGAATCAGCAACTTGCGCTTAAGACTCAATAATCACGGTTGCCGTAGCGTAGTGCTTTTCGTCGGCGATGGATAGATGAGCATGCGCGCCTCCAAGCGCCGTTAATCTATCGGCTGCGCCACCACTAAAACTGATTAGAGGAGCACCGTTGTCATTGTTAGCTATCTCGATATGCTGAAACGACACCCCGCGACCAATCCCTGTGCCTAACGCTTTCGCCGCAGCCTCTTTGGCGGCGAAACGCTTAGCCAAATAGCGACCAGGCTGAGTCGCGCGAATGAATATCGCTAACTCTGCATGGGTTAACACTCGCTTCGCTAGGCGACACTTTACTAGCGCCTCTGTGTCGCCGCCAGCGGGTACACTTTGTTCGATACGTTCAATTTCAACGATATCTGTGCCTAAACCGACGATCATCCCCCACCCCAACAAGTCTGTCTTACCATCCAACTCACCACTGACAATGGGGGACTTATCCGTCACCAGTCCCCATCATTTTATCTATCTAAAAGCCCTTAGTTACTGACCGTTACGTCCTTCAACCATTAACTGTTTCATATCACGCACCGCCTTGTCTAAGCCATCAATGGCCGCACGGGCGATAATGGCATGGCCAATATTGAGTTCATACAATTCAGGGATCGCCGCTATCGGCTTAACATTATGATAATGTAGACCATGACCCGCATTGACCACTAAACCTTGACCATGAGCATAAGCCGCCATCTCAGTGATGCGAGTCAGCTCTTTTGCTTGCTCAATATCCGTTTCAGCATCGGCATAACAGCCAGTATGCAGTTCGATTACCGGCGCGCCAACGGCAACGGTAGCATCAATTTGCGTTTTATCCGCATCAATAAACAACGACACCTTGATACCTTCTGTTGTTAAACGCTCAACTGCCGCGCGAACTTTATCCATCTGTCCCGCCACATCAAGGCCACCTTCTGTGGTCAATTCTTCACGTTTTTCAGGCACCAGACAAACATAGGTGGGTTTAACTTCACAGGCGATGTCGAGCATTTCAGCGGTCACCGCCATTTCGAAATTCATGCGGGTTTTAATGGTTTTAGCCAACAAATAAATGTCACGATCGCAGATATGACGACGATCTTCACGCAGGTGCACTGTGATCCCCTCAGCGCCTGCATGCTCGGCGACGGCGGCGGCGTGTACAGGGTCTGGGTAGCTGGTGCCACGAGCCTGACGTAGTGTAGCAATGTGATCGATATTAACGCCCAAATGAATACGGCCCATGAAGTGTCCTTAACCTTTACAGATAGAGAGTGTTGCATGATTGATTGGCGCTTATTGTACTAAGCCACAAGGGAAAAACCAGTTGAAACTCATAAGATGCGCTGCAAATTACTTGCTATAAGAGGATTTTTTAACGCCTTTATTAAATAAAGCGCGTGACTTAAGCGGCTTATCGCCCAGCACGGCCGATAATAGTTGGCGCATTAGCAGCTTCGCCTGCTTAAAGTCATCTTGATGCAGTTGCCCCGTCTCAAGGGCCAATAACATCTCACCACGATAATGATTCGATTTAGGCCCCAAGGCGCTACCAAAGCCCTCTTCTGACATCAGGCGATAATAAAAGTCGGCTTCGATAGGCGCATGATCTACATCCAGATTTAATGAAGGCATCACCCCCAACTCTTTGAGTAACTCCACCTCAAAATAGCGCAACTGTGCCTGACTAAATCCCGCCGCCATGGCCATCAGAGTTTTATGGTAAACAAAAAAGAGTTGTTCCGCACCATGCTCTATCCCTAAACAACGCACCAATAGCTCATTGAGATAGAACCCTGCAAACATCACATCGCCACTTAATGGTACAGCAGGGCTGGCAGCTTCGACTTGATAAAGATTCTTTAGGCTACTGCGGCCCGATAACTCAAATAGCAAAGGTTGGAACGGTTGTAAAATGCTTTTTATCGAGGAGCGACCACTGCCAAGACGAGCTACGCAGTCAATGCGACCTTGACCATCGACTAATAAATTGACCAGTACACTCGACTCTTTATAGGCACGAGTATGAAGTACATATCCTCGCTGCATCTGCCCTGCTCTATTATTGATATTTAATGACAATAAAGGCCGAGATACTCAACCGCAAGCTTAAGTTGCCATCGACTATCTCAGCCTTTGATTCAGTTTAAGATTGGTGACTTAATCTTCGCCATAACCTAATGAACGCAGCGCTCGCTCATCATCGGCCCAACCCGACTTCACTTTCACCCATACCTCAAGGAAGACTTTATTATCAAATAACACTTCCATATCTAAGCGGGCTTGGGTGGCAATAGTACGGATTCGCTCACCCTTGTTACCTATAACCATGCGCTTTTGGGTTTCACGTTCGACGAGGATCAGGGCGTTAATTTGGTAGACGCCATTCTCCATCATCTTAAATTGCTCGATCTCCACCGTGGCATCATATGGCAACTCGTCGCCTAAGAAGCGCATCAGTTTTTCACGGACAATTTCCGAGGCCATAAACTTTTGCGATCTGTCGGTGACGTAATCTTCAGGGAAGAAATGCGGTGATTGCGGCACAGACTCTATCGCCATATCCATGATACGCTGCACATTAGTGCCTTGAGTGGCAGAGATAGGTAAGATCTCATCAAACTCAAATTTAGCAGCTAGCATTTGCAAATGTGGAAATAGTGCTTCTTTATCTTTGATATTATCGACTTTATTGATGGCCAACACGGTTTTACGGCCATCATCACGGCTTTGTAACTTCTTCAGCACCATCTCATCATCGGCGGTCCAGTTTAAACCGTCAACCACAAATACCACCAGACAAACCTCGGCCAATGAGCTCGACGCCGCACGGTTCATTAAACGGTTAATGGCACGCTTCTCTTCGATATGCAAACCTGGAGTGTCAATAAACACCACTTGACGAGGGCCTTCAGTATGAATACCCATAATACGATGGCGGGTGGTTTGCGGCTTCTTAGAGGTGATCGAAATCTTCTGCCCTAATAGCTTATTCAATAAGGTCGATTTACCCACATTAGGGCGACCGACAATGGCTACCATGCCGCAGTATGTCACATCATATTGACTGCCACTGGCGCCACTGTTCATACGAGACAGTAACTCGTCTAAACTGGGTTCATTATTGCCTTGTGGCTTTTCGGTATTACTCATCGCTTGATACGCTCCAAAACTTCTGCTGCGGCAATTTGTTCCGCTTTTCTACGGGAGTTGGCCACGCCAACGACCGCTTCATCTAATTGCTCCACCTTACATTCAACTGTAAAGGTTTGCGCATGGGCCTCTCCGCTAATATTGACAACCTTGTATAAGGGGAGAGGTTTTTTAAAGCCCTGCAGGTGTTCCTGCAGCAGGGTTTTGGGATCTTTTTGATTAATGGGTTCAATCACCGCTAGGCGGCTCTTATACCAGTTTAGTACGAGTGCGCGGCAGGTCTCGAGATCGGCATCGAGATAGATTGCACCGATAATGGCTTCGACCACATCGGCTAAAATCGATTCACGACGAAAGCCACCACTTTTTAGCTCACCAGGGCCTAATTTTAGGTAGTCACCTAACTTAAACTCTTTTGCCACTTCGGCCAGCATCTTACCGCACACCAAGGTGGCGCGCATTCGGCTTAAATCGCCTTCGGTCGCCTTAGGAAACTGATGATATAAGGCGTCTGAGATAACAATAGACAATATGGAGTCGCCCAAAAATTCCAGACGCTCATTATGCTTGCTCGCCGCGCTTCGGTGAGTCAATGCCTGCTCTAACAAGGCTATATTGTTGAATTCATAACCTAATGTTCTGCACAAACGAGGCAAATTTTTAATCGGCTCCATGTTAAACGATTCCACCTACACGGTTAAAACGCACCCCGGTTGGGATCCATGTGGGTAAGAAGTCCGCTGGGGTACGCTCAAATTCAAAACTTATCCAAATAGCGACCGCTTTGCCGACTAAATTCGCCTCAGGAACAAAGCCCCAGAAGCGTGAATCGGTACTGTTGTCACGGTTATCGCCCATCACAAAATATTGGCCTTCAGGCACCACAAATTCACCCACTGCAAGGTTATTTTCGCGGTAGTAAAAAGAAGTCGGCTCGCCACGACCTGGGTTGATCAAAATGTCATGGGTAACATCACCCAGCTGTTCTTTGTAGCGTAATAACGGGATATTATCTTGATTAAATTCCCCTTGATTTACCCCAACACGCGCCACTTTTTCCAGCTTAGGGCAGTCGGTTCCCCCCTCAGGGCAGCTTTTTTGAATATAAAGCTCTTTATTACGATACACCACGCGATCGCCTGGCAAGCCGATAACACGTTTTATGTAATCGATTTTAGGGTTTTCAGGATATTTAAATACAGCAACATCACCACGTTCTGGTTTACCGGTGTCAACCAGCTGGCTGCGCCATACCGGATCTTTTAATCCATAGCTGAATTTTTCAACCAGAATAAAATCGCCCACCAGCAAGGTTGGCATCATAGATCCAGACGGAATTTGGAATGGCTCATAAATAAACGAGCGTAAAATCAATACAAAAGCGATTACTGGAAAAATGGAACGCGAGGTTTCGACTATTGCCGATTCACGGACAATTTTTTCAGCGCTTTCTTCACTGATATCGGCTTGGGTCGCTTGCGCCATCGCCAACTTTTGTTGACGCTTAGGCGCTAATACTAAACTGTCAAACAGCCAGATTAAACCGCTGCTGAGCGTCACCAAAACTAAAATAAGGGAAAAATAAGCCGCCATAGCTAACTAAACTCCTGCCAAATGAGAATCTGCGCATCTGACAAGTTTGCCATACGCTGTACATAGCTCATTTATACTGTAACAACGAAAGCGCCGCAAACCGCGGCGCCCATTATCTATCACTATTAACATTTATTAACGTAAACAGTGATTACTCATTTAGCTTGAGTACCGCGAGGAAGGCTTCTTGTGGCACTTCAACGTTACCCACTTGCTTCATGCGTTTCTTACCCTCTTTCTGCTTATTAAGCAGCTTCTTCTTACGTGATACGTCGCCGCCATAACACTTAGCGGTAACGTCTTTACGCAGCGCCTTAACTGAAGAACGGGCAATAATTTGGCTACCAATCGCCGCCTGAATGGCAATATCAAACATCTGACGCGGAATAAGCTCTTTCATCTTATTCACTAATGCCAACCCTTGATAACGTACGTTCGACTTATGCAAAATCATGGCTAAGGCATCGACGCGATCGCCATTAATCAAGACATCAAGGCGTACCATATCTGCAGCTTCGAAACGCTTAAAATTATATTCCAGCGAGGCATAACCGCGACTGGTCGACTTAAGGCGATCAAAGAAATCCATAACCACTTCAGCCATCGGCATATCATAGGTAATAGCCACTTGGTTACCGTGATAAACCATATTGGTTTGCATGCCACGCTTTTCAACACACAAGGTAATGACGTTACCTAAGTATTCTTTAGGTACTAAAATATTAGTTTCAACAATCGGCTCGCGTATCTCTTCGATGTTGTTCATCGGCGGTAGATCCGATGGATTATCGACGTAAACAGTTTCCCCTTTGGTGGTGACCACTTCATACACCACTGTGGGTGCCGTGGTGATCAAATCCAAATTGTATTCGCGCTCAAGACGCTCCTGAACAATCTCCATATGCAACAGACCAAGGTAACCAATACGGAAACCAAAGCCTAATGCCGATGATGTCTCAGGTTCGAAGAATAACGAGGCATCGTTGAGGCTTAATTTATTAAGCGCATCACGGAAACTCTCATAATCGTCGGTAGAAATAGGGAACACCCCCGCATAAACCTGAGGCTTTACCTTCTTGAAACCAGGCAATGGTGCCAAGGCACCATTTTTAGCTAGCGTTAAAGTATCACCGACTGGCGCGCCATGGATCTCTTTAATACCGGCAATCACAAAGCCCACTTCACCGGTATTAAGCTCACCCGTGTCAGTTTGCTTAGGCGTAAAAATACCTACTCTGTCGGCGGTATGGGTCTGTCCAGTTGACATCACCTTAAACTTATCGCCTTTTTTAAGCTTGCCGTGCTTGATACGTACTAGCGACACAACGCCTAAATAGCTATCAAACCATGAGTCGATAATCAGTGCTTGCAAAGGCGCATCTGGATCGCCTACTGGTGGTGGAATTTTAGCGACAATGGTTTCTAATACATCACTAATACCTATGCCCGTTTTTGCAGAGCAGCGAACGGCGTCAGTGGCTTCGATACCGACAATATCTTCAATCTCTTCGGCAACACGCTCAGGATCGGCTTGTGGAAGGTCAATCTTGTTCAGCACTGGGACCACATCTAAGTCCATCTCCAGTGCGGTATAACAGTTAGCCAAGGTCTGCGCTTCAACCCCTTGACCCGCATCGACAACCAGCAAAGCCCCCTCACAAGCAGCCAGAGAACGCGAGACTTCATAGGAGAAGTCCACATGGCCGGGCGTATCAATAAAGTTAAGCTGATAGGTTTCACCGTCTTTCGCCTTATAGTCGAGCGTCACGCTCTGGGCTTTAATGGTGATACCGCGCTCGCGCTCAAGATCCATCGAATCTAAAACTTGCGCTGCCATCTCGCGGTCAGACAGGCCACCGCATTCTTGAATAAGACGGTCAGAAAGGGTTGATTTGCCGTGGTCAATATGGGCAATAATCGAAAAGTTTCTAATATGCTTCATTATGCGAAATGACTAAACTCTAAAGTTGAAAATTATCTAAAAGTGCCGAATTGTACCCGATTGCTGGCTTAATACCAATTGGAATCATACAGAGAAAGTAAATATCAACGTTGGCAGCGAGCTAATTTGTTCACACTATGCGTTGTCCAATTCGTGCAATGATCACAGGTTGACTAACCTGCTCTAACTGCTTGGCCCAACGACGCCCCATCATCCAAGCTACCACGCCACCCAATACCCCGAAACCTATCACAACCGCTTCGGTAGCAGCAATATCAAGTATGGGCATAAAAAAACGGCCCAAGCTTGCGCCAACAAATAAGCCTAACAAAGGCAGCAAATAAACAATAGCCGCAGCTTTTAGTAACACACTTTCGGGCAAACCAAGTTTTATTAACTCACCAGGTTGGTAAGACTCTTTGGCTGGAACAGAAAAGCGCTGCACCTTAGGCGAAAAAGCTTTAGATACCGCGGATGTACCACAAGACTCACTGCTCTCGCAGTGATTACAGGCATTTTTTACCTTAACTTCTACCGTTATCCAACCGTCATGATTGTTACGAATAACGGTCGCGACTTCTTCCATCATAATGCCATCACTCGATTGTAATACTCTTAGCAATACGTGAAAGAGTTTCAACGGGTGCTTTACCAACCGCCACTACTTCAGCATTGCCGACTCGTTCAGTAGCCAAAGACAGGCCGTTTCGAGTCATTAACTCATCAGGCAGCACGGTTTCAGGCGCTCTAGCTACATAAACAGAAATATGAGTTAAACCATCACTGAGCGCAATGTACTCTACCGCCTCGTGACTGCCTATCAGGCGATGACTATCTTTAAGAATCATAGTAAAACCTGAAGGTAACCAACTAAATTGCCAGTTATTACCCGGCTCTCTTTTTGGCTGTGGCATCACTGGTGGCCATTGTTGTTTATAAGCTTCGTGTAAAATGGTGGGCGCCTCTTCTAATACGATTAGCTCAACGACTAATATCTGTTCGAGTAATTGTTTATCAAGATTGAGCATGTCATAGCGCAGCGGCAAGTAGGTATCCATATCCAACCAAACTTGATAGCTATAACGATTATCATCGTTAGCTATGATGCGCACCAATTGACTCGGACGCCCGGCTAAGCGGCTTCTTCCGCCCAGCACAAACTGATACCCCTGCTCGAGTAAGCTGATGTTATTGGCAAACGCTGGGGGTAATACGCCTTGAATACGATCGGCTTCTACACTGTAAGCGGGTTGATCATGTTCAATAAAGGTGACAGTGTTGCCCACACGCACCGCATTTTTAGGCGGGCCGTTTAAATGTTCAAGAAAAGCAACTTCTTGCTCTTCCACTTGGCCATGGATGTACACGAGAGGACGAATATGATCCGACTGCAAATGGATCAGCGACATTTTAAATTCTTGAGTCCGCAGCGCTTGGCTCATATTTTCTAACCAAGCTTTTGCGGACATATCTTCCCGTGCACTGACGGGAAGAGAGAGGACTAACAAGGCCAACCAAATAAGACGCAAGCTAACTCCTTAACATCATACTTATCATCATGCGCATTATAGCGGCCGCCGATAAGTAGAATAGCTTTTTAGTGATTAACCGGGATCGGTGAGATATCACTATTGTCGTCTATATTCACACTATTATTCAATCTCTGTTGCAACATATGATCTTGAATATAGGTATTAATACGGTGACGTTGCTCCATTACTTGCTCATTAGTGAAACTTTGGTTTTTTTGCACTGGCCCAGTTTGAAGGCTCACAGGTGATGCACTACCGACCAAGGGGCGAGTATTTAGCACGGGCAATGGCGATGAGTCTAACTCCGATGTTTGGTTATAATTTTGCACTCCCACAACAGCGACTAGTGCGACGCTAGCAGCAATGGCATACTGACCAAACTGTTTAAACATGGGGATAATGCCTGCCGACTTCCTTGCTGGAGCAGTTTGTGCTGGTTCCACACGTTTTGGTGCGATGATCGTGGGTTCCGCTTCAATAGCGGCGGCAATATTGGCACTCAGATCGAGATCGACCATCTTTGGCAACTCGCCACGCATCGCATCACCAATCATGTGATAATCACGCCACTGACCATGTGAATCCGTATCGGCCGCTAATTCAGCCAATACCTGCTCTTCGACTTCACCGTCGACGGCAGCGGATACCCATTCCTGACCTAATTTATCCATTTAACACCCATTTAAATTTAGTTTACTGAGATAACAATTTAACGTTCCAGCAATGGCTGCAACTGTTTGTCGATGGCCTCACGCGCTCGAAAGATCCGCGATCTTACCGTGCCAACGGGACACTCCATCACATTGGCTATCTCTTCATAACTCATTCCATCGAGCTCACGCAGAGAGATAGCTATCTTCAATTCTTGTGGCAAGGTATCCAAGGTATCAAACACGACTTTCTGAATCTCTTCAGACAGCATCAACCGCTCTGGAGAGGCGAACTCTTTAAGCGCATCACTGCCATCGTAATATTCAGCATCTTCGGCATCGACATCATTAGCCGGTGCGCGTCGCCCTTGGGCCACTAAATGATTTTTCGCAGTATTGACTGCAATACGGTACAACCAAGTATAAAACGCACTCTCGCCCCGAAAGTTTGGCAGCGCTCGGTAGGCTTTAATAAATGCCTCTTGAGCCACATCTGCCACATCGGCCTGATTTCGAACATATCGAGCTATCAGATTGATGACCTTACTCTGGTATTTTTGTACCAGGAGGTTAAAAGCGTTTTTATCTCCCTGCTGTACCCGTTCAACTAATTGTTGATCACTTATTTGTCCACTCATCCGAGCCGACTACTCCTAAATCTAAAATGCTGATTTCTCAGTCGCTCGAATCATATTCACCTATGTAGACTAGCGCTTACTGAAAAAGTTCTAAAAAAGATTGCCAAATATGAATTTATTTTCTACGGCTAACCCATATCCATAATTTCTATCTTGGTTTAACATAGCAATACTCACATGACTTACCATGATACCCGATGAAACAAGTAGTTGAACACCAATCTGACGTTTTGGTTATCGGTAGCGGTGCTGCAGGGTTAACTTTAGCATTGCATCTGGCTGAAAAAACGAAAGTTATCTTACTTTCCAAGGGGCCGCTTAACGAAGGCTCTACCTATTATGCCCAAGGTGGGATCGCTTCTGTGTTCGATGAAGAGGATACCATTGAATCCCATGTTGCCGATACACTCGTGGCAGGAGCGGGGTTATGCGATGAGCAAGTGGTCACCTTCACCGCTAAAAATGCGAAAAGCGCGATGGAATGGCTGATTCAATGCGGTGTCGCCTTTGATAAAGAGGAGCGTACCGATGGCAGTGATAATAGCAATGCACCATATCACTTGACCCGCGAAGGCGGCCATAGCCATCGTCGTATCCTACATGCCGCCGATGCCACGGGTAAAGAGGTACAAGTTACGCTT
This sequence comes from Shewanella algidipiscicola, assembly GCF_003605125.1. GTDB lineage: Bacteria > Pseudomonadota > Gammaproteobacteria > Enterobacterales > Shewanellaceae > Shewanella > Shewanella algidipiscicola. The sequence goes on along the minus strand of NZ_QPQT01000013.1, from coordinate 32,826 downwards.
CAAGAAAACGTAATGAACCACCCAAATATCCAAGTATTAGAACGCTATAACGCCATCGACTTAATCACCACTCGCAAGCTTAAACGCCCGGGTAATCGGGTACTCGGTGCCTATGTATGGAACCGAGATGAAGAACATGTCGAAACGGTCAAGGCCCGCTTTGTCGCACTAGCTACAGGTGGATCATCTAAAGTCTACCAATACACATCGAATCCCGATATTGCCTCGGGAGACGGTATCGCCATGGCTTGGCGTTCGGGCTGTCGCGTAGCCAATATGGAGTTTAACCAATTTCATCCCACGTGTTTGTACCATGCCGATGCGCGTAACTTTTTACTCACCGAAGCATTACGAGGCGAAGGGGCTTATCTTCGACGCCCTGATGGCTCACGCTTTATGCCCGATTTCGATGAACGCGCAGAGTTGGCTCCAAGGGATATCGTGGCGCGCGCCATCGATTACGAGATGAAACGCTTGGGCGCAGATTGCGTTTATCTGGATATCACTCATAAGCCAGCCGACTTTGTCATAAAACACTTCCCCACCATCTATAAGCGCTGTTTAGAATGGGGCATCGACATCACCAAAGACCCCATTCCTGTGGTCCCCGCAGCGCATTACACCTGTGGTGGCGTGATGACAGATTTACACGGCCAGACCGACCTAAACGGCTTATATGCCGTAGGTGAAGTGGCCTACACAGGATTGCACGGAGCCAATCGTCTCGCCAGTAACTCCCTATTAGAATGCTTAGTCTTTGCCCGAGCGGCAGCCGAAGATATTAGCAGTCAGCTTAATAAAATCCCGATGCCGATGAACCTTCCGCACTGGGATGAAAGCCAAGTATCTAACTCTGATGAAGAGGTGGTGATTGCGCATAACTGGCATGAACTTCGGTTGTTTATGTGGGATTATGTGGGAATTGTTCGCTCAGATAAACGACTCGAACGTGCACTAAGACGCTGCACCATGCTACAGCAAGAGATACAGGAGTATTACCGTAACTTTAGAGTCAGTAACAACCTTCTTGAGCTGCGCAATTTAGTGCAAGTAGCAGAACTGATAATTCGCTGCGCGATGGAACGTAAAGAGAGTCGCGGCTTACATTATAATCTCGACCACCCTGAAAAATCGGATAATCCACAGCCCACGATTTTATTGCCCAATAAAATCGCTTAGTCCCTTATCATATCAACCAAAGCGTAATAACAGACGACACAAGTAACGATAGCTTGTGTCGTCCAACATATCTCGCCACACCATCACTAGCAGCTTATCGCCATCCTTGTGCATCTCAAACAGTACCATCAACGGAGTGATCCAGCGCCGCTTTAACCTATAGATAGCAGCGTTGTTGCCAATACCAGCGTTACCTGACTCATCGAGCCAAAAGGAAAAAGACCAACGCTGAAGGCGAATCCATAACCCAATAAACACAGCAACCACCAAAGCGATAGCACTGCACTTAATGGCAATAAACCAGATAACATCGACAGGTGGCCACGCCAGAAATGAAGTGAAGCATACGGCCGCAACAACGACCAACGCGAGTCGCTGGTCGAAGGAGGAGGATAAATTAAAATTATGGCGCTGGCCGGCCACGAACTTGAATGACCATTTGAGCAAGCTCGGGATCTGGGCACACTTCGTGACCCATAAACCACGCAAATAGCTCAGGATCTTCGCATTCTAACAAACGCACAAAGCTGGCTTTATCTTGGTTTGATAGTATTGCATATTGGCTTTCGACAAAGGGTTGAAACAACACATCTAGCTCTAACATGCCGCGTCGGCATGCCCACCTAACTCTGGCAATGTTCATTGGTTCTGACACGCAACTACTCCCTTAATTATGATTGCTGCTAGTGTATCAGCTCACCGTAATACTGGCACCCTTTAAAGCAGTTCAACTTGGCTGTCTTTACCGGCGAAAAGGTCGCTAAAATCGGTCGCCAACAAGCGTTTAACCGCCGGATGCTGGATCATCCTCTCAGCAAACATTACATGGTAGACCTCTTTAATATCAAGAGTTTCCCCCAAAAAACTGATCCCATGGGCTAAGATATCTTGTTTATAGATCGAGGGGGCGACAAAAATCCCTTGTTTAAAATAGCCAAACGCTTTCATCATAGCGGCATCATCAAATTCGCCCAAGATGGTGACATTGAGGTTGTTTTCATCAAACCAATGATGCAACTGTTGCCCAAGCGAGGTACGTTTACCTGGGATCAGTAATTTAGCTTGCTCTAAACAGGCGGGAAAAGGCTTACTATAACGCTCAGATGAAAAGAAACCTATGCCACATTCACCCAATTTTTTCGACAAGATCTCAGGGTATTTTAACGATTCACCCGCACAATCGGACAAGATCATGTCTAACTTATGCTCACGTAATCGCTCCATTAAGCTTTCATGTGTAGATTCAAAACAAGCCAAACGCATCGACCCATCGGAGGGCACCACAGACAGCAATACTCGACTAGCTAACGCTTTTGATAAAGCATCGGCTATGCCAACTTCAAATAAAATATTGTCTTCTTTTTGATAGTTGAGTCGATCGAGCATTTCGTAACTGAGGCTGAACATCTTATCGGCATAACGAAACACTAATTCACCGAGCTCAGTCGGCTCAAGTGAGCGTCCGACACGCTTAAATAAACAGCCCTTTAGACGCTCCTCCAACACACGGATCTGCCCTGTTACCGTTTGCGGTGTTAAACAAAGAGCCTGCGCAGCTTTCGCAACTGAGCCTTTCTTGTGTACCATCCAAAAATAATAGAGGTGATTATAATTAAGGTGTGTCGTCAGCACGTGGTTAACCTCAGTCTTCGCTTTCACACGCTCCCGAGTAACCAGGCATACGATAGATGCGAGACGATATCAAAATTGATAAAATATGGGTTTATATCATACCGCACACGTCGTTGGATACCGAGCAAAGCCGGTAACCAAACGAGTGCGTAACAATATTACTGATAAGGAAGTTGGTAGGTTAAAGACTCACTCAACTTACCTAAGACGCTGGCAATCCATCAAGCTAAACACCACTCCCGTCAGTTCAGCCTCATTATTAATATTCCCGGCAACGAAAGCTTCTTTTAGGCCACTAACCAAGACTTCACGATCGGGAATACGACTCTCACAATAGGTACGATTTGCTTGTTGGAAACGTTTGCCACTGCGGTATTTAAGCGCCCGAGACTCGTAATCATTTGATTCGAGGCGCTGGCCCATGCTATTTGGCTTATACATTAAGGCACCTTCGACGACGCCCTCAAGGTAGTACTGGCAAGCTGGACTCTCGACATCCTGATTGCAAGCAGGGATCTGCGATGCCGAAACGCCAGCCACCATGGCAAATGATAACCCTAATATAGTCAGTCGCTTTTTCATAAGTTCTCTCCTTTCTCAGGTAGTACTTTTGATAACCAGAAGTAACCAATTACTGCCGATAAAATCGATCCCGTTAATATGCCAAGACGCGCCACATCACCGTACACTTGACCATCGCCAACAAAGGCTAGAGAGGAGATAAACATCGACATGGTGAAACCAATACCACACATAACTGCCACTGGAGCAATATGACGCCAGCCCATTCCCTCAGGTAATACCGCCAACTTAAGTTTTACTGCCGCATAGCTAAAAAATAGCACGCCTAAAGGCTTACCTAACAACAAGCCCAATGCGATACCGACAGGAACAGGCGATAACAGATCGCTTAGGCTCATGCCAGACAAGTCAACCCCAGCATTCGCGAAGGCAAAGATAGGCAAGATCATAAAGGTACTCCAAGGATGAAGATTATGTTCTAACTTTTCCGACGGAGAACTACCGTCTTTGGCTCTTAGTGGAATACAGAAGGCAATAATGACCCCGGCCAGCGTGGCATGTACACCCGACTTAAGCACCGCTATCCACAACACCAGTCCGACAATACCATAGGGCAGTATTTTAGTGACTCCTTTACGATTTAGTGCCACCAACCCGACTATGGCTATAGCGGCGATCAACAAACTGATCGTAGACAGATCTGAGCTATAGAACATGGCAATAATCACCACGACACCCAAATCATCAATAATGGCTAACGCCAATAAGAACACCTTTAACGCTACTGGTACTCGACTACCGAGCAACGCCATGACCCCAAGTGCAAACGCAATGTCAGTCGCAGCCGGAATCGCCCAACCTGATTGCGTGATAGGGTCACTAAAATTAAAGACTAAATAGATAGCAGCTGGGAATAACATGCCGCCAATCGCCGCAAATGTCGGTAATGCCGCCTGCTCTTTGCTTGATAGTGCCCCTTCGAGTAACTCGCGTTTAACCTCAAGGCCAATAAGCATAAAAAATAACGCCATCAGGCCGTCATTAATCCAATGGGTGAGGGATTTATTAATATCTAGGTTACCCACCCGAACTTGCATTTCTGTATGTAAAAAACCTTGGTACATTTCTGATAACGGCGAATTTGCCATTAACATTGCCAGCAATACAGCTGCAATTAGCAAGATACCACCAGCAGATTCTTGGCTTAGAAAATTTCTTATAGCCTTTTCCATATATAAACTCCATAAACACACAATCCTTTGAGTCTAGCGGAAGATGTGAATTCTGAATAATCGTTTGCATCTGCATGAAACATCGGAAATACCGAACATTTATATGTATCAGAGGTTATGCCTAGAATCAATATTTTCAGATCAAACTCTGAACATACATAAAAAAAAGCCAATAATTAACAAAATCATCCTAAAAATGGTTTTTTGTCTTGTTTCTACGCACTCATAACGAAAAAAGCGCAAGACATAATGAACTATGTCTTGCGCTTTACCTCAGTATTTCCGCTGTTAATTGGAAAATATTAAACTGAAAATGGGTATTTTATTGGCTCATGATGCTGGTAACCCTGCACTTCAAAGTCATCCATGGTGACCCAAGTTTCCAAATCGTGAAGTGATTTGATATCAGGATTAATAATAAGTTGGGGTGATGCCAACGGCTCACGCTTAAGTTGCACCGTTTGCATGAGTTCAAGCTGATCTTCATAAATGTGTGCATTAACGATTTTATGATAAGCCACCCCAGCTTTGTGACCCGTGATCTGTGCGACTAGGGCTAATAAGGTAAATACCTGCACCTGATTAAAGTTAAGCCCAAGGGGGACATCGCAAGAGCGCTGAAAGCTATTTAAATACAGGGTGTCACCTAATAATGAGAAATTATGCGTATGCATACAAGGACGCAAGCACCCCATGTGAAACTCACCCGGATTATAAAAACTTAAAATTTCACCTCTATCATCTATACCGCGACTTAAATTATCGATAATTTTTTTAAACTGATCGACACTACCACCATCGGGTTTACGCCACGCTCGCCCCTGCACACCGTAAACACGGCCCATATCATCGACACCTTTACGATGGGGGTTATTAAGCCAGGCGCTATTTTCATTTGCGTTAGCATCCCAAGTTTTAGCTCCAAGTTTTCTAAAGTCTGCAGCGTTATCGTAACCACGCAGATAACCAATGAGCTCAGCTATTGCCCCTTTCCAAAAACTTTTACGCGTGGTAATTAACGGAAATTCATTAGCATCGACACGATAGGTTAAATCGGCATTTATCACGGTTAAACAACGTTTTCCGGTACGCTCATTTTCAACCCAAACCCCTTCATCGATGATACGCTTACATAGCTGTAAATACTGTTTCATGGTTCCCTACTCTAAAGACAACTGTTGATTATCACTAACCAACAAACTCAAATAATAATTAATTTCTCGACCGTGACTACAGGGCTAACTTCAATCCAATCACCATGAGTAGCAAAGCAAATATCTTTTTTAACCTTGGCGTTGGCAAGATACTCGCCGCTTTAGCACCAAAGGGAGCTGTCAGCATAGAGGTAGAGACAATACCGATTAAAGCCGGAAGGTAAACGTAACCCAAAGTATAATCGGCCAACCCAGGTTCTCCCCAACCTGCAATGACATAACTGACACTACCAAACAGCGCTATGGTTAACCCTGTTACCGACGAAAACCCAATCGCCTGACGGATCTGTAACCCACACCAACATAAAAATGGTACTAATAGCGCGCCTCCGCCAATGCCCATTAAGGCAGCAATAATGGCAACCAATAACGATACACTAAACAGCACGGCGCGATGGGGCAATGGCCGAGTCACCGCCGGGGCTTTATACGGAAACATCATCTGAATTGCCATAAAGATGACAAAGATAGCAAATGCCTGCTTTAACGTATCGGCGGCAAACAAGGTGGCAATAAAGCCTGCCAATAACGCCCCAAGTATAAAGCCTGGTAGCATGATTTTTAATAATGACCAAGGCACATTACCATGACTATGATGAGCGCGAGCGGAAGAGAAAGAAGTTAAGATAATTGCGGCGAGCGAGGTTGCTATCGCCACATGAGTCAAATGCTCAGGCACAATACCGGCTTGAGGCAGTAAATAGAGCAAGACTGGCACGGCAATGATCCCACCGCCAATGCCCAATAATCCTGCCATAAAACCGATAAATGCACCGAGGGCCACACAACTAAAAAATATGGTTAACATCTTATCTCTATTGCTTAGCCCATCGAAGAGCAATAGCTTAAATCAAAAACGACTAGATTGAAATCTGCTCGTTGGCACCTAACCAGCGCAATTTGACGGTATTAAACAAATTCAGCTAATTGCCTACGAGTAAGAAACTCAGTGACGAGCAGCCTTACTTCGACGCCGTTCGACTGCGACAAGGCCTGCACTAGCAATTCACTTAAGTCCTTATAAGAAACTCGTCTTATAAGATAATTTATCTTGGCTAAACTGCCTTGATTCATACTTAGCTGATTAAACCCCATCGCCACTAACAAAATAACACCGATAGGTTCACCAGCTAATTCACCGCAGACACTAACAGGTAGCTGATAGTGATCGCACTCTTGTCGCGCTCGCTTTAACGCTCTAAGAATACCTGGATGATAACAATCATAGAGTGAACTCACCCTCGGATTATTACGATCAACGGCCAACAAGTATTGAGTTAAGTCGTTGGAGCCGACCGAAATGAAATCGACTCGCTTAGCCACCTCTTCAAGCTGAAACAGTAGTGCCGGCACCTCAAGCATTATGCCAATTTTGGGCTTAACTAATGCGGGATGAATATCTTGTTTCACCTCTAAATAGGCCTGATCCAGATAACCAATAGCCTGATCGATTTCATCGAGGCAACACACCATAGGCAGCAAAATATGCAGCTGCTCACTGGATCCTGCCGCATTAAGCATCGCCCTTAACTGCACTAAAAACAGTTCTGGATGATCTAGCGTCAAACGTATACCGCGCCAACCTAAAAACGGATTATCTTCGATAATGGGAAAGTAAGACAAGGGCTTATCACCGCCCACATCTAAAGTACGCATTACCACTGGTTTATCGACTGCAGCTTCAAGAACCTGCCGATAGACCTCAGTTTGTTCCATTTCACTGGGAAAACGGCTCTGTAACATAAACGGAATTTCGGTACGATACAGGCCGATACCATCGGCACCCTCGGCGATCTCCGACGCCAAACTACTGAGTAATCCTGCATTAAGGTAGAGATGGACTCGCGTATGATCTAACGTAATGGCGGGTAAAGCTAACTCTTGTGCATAACGGTCTTGCAGGGCTTTTTCAGCGGCAATATGGCTGCGATACTCTTCGATTAAAGTGAGCGTGGGCGAGACTATCACTTGCCCTCGACTTCCATTGAGGATCGTCAGTTTACCGTCTATTCCGGCATTTAAAATACCTTCCACACCGATCACGGCTGGCACACCAAATGCGCGTGCTAAAATGGCCGCATGGGAATTCACTCCACCTAACTCAGTAACAATACCGACGAGCTTGTGTTCGGGAAACTCGGCCAACATAGTGACAGTGGCCTCTTTAGTCACCAAAATCACCGGCACATCGAGTTCGATGTGCATCTTTTGCGGTTCAATCAACTCCCTTAATACCCGCTGACCTAAGTCACGAATATCACTGGCACGCTCTTGCAGGTAGGGATCTTGCATCTGCAAAAATTGGTCGATATAACGTAAAGAGACTCGACTCACCGCAGACACGGCACTCCAGCCAGCTTGGATTTCTCGGCTATACTCCCCACCTAAACTGCTATCATCCAATAACAGTAACAAGGCACTGAAGATTGACTGCACCTCTTTCTCATTCTCGCCGTCAAAGCGTTGAGATTGCACGCTCAAAGCGTTACGGCAGGTGATGAGAGCGTTATCGAGTAAGGCGAGCTCTGCGGTGATATCATTAGCTAGCGTATCACTCTGCTCTAAAGCAATATCGCCACCAATAACCATGGCATTAGCAATGACCACACCATCGGCTGCCGATAACCCAGCATAAACACTCTTATCTGGCGCTGACTTCACTTCAGCCTTCTTGCGCTGCTCCCTAACGGTCATTGCTAATTGCGCAGCAAGAGTCATTAAAAAGGCTTCCTCCGCCTCGCTAAATTGTCGTGCATCGGCCTGCTGCACCACCAACACACCTAAGATCAATTTTTGATAAATAATAGGCACGGCAAGAAAGGCTCGGAAGTCTTCTTCATCCACTTCACAAAACAGCTTAAAACGAGGGTGTAACTGCGCATCGGCAAGATTGACAGGCTCTTCACGCTCGGCAACTAGCCCGACGAGCCCTTCTGTCAGGCGCATTTTAACTTGCCCGATAGCACGAGGATCTAGGCCGTCAGTCGCTGAGAGCACTAATTGATTATCTTCGAGAATGTAAATAGAGCAACACTGGGTTGCCATGGCGGCCTTAGTTTGGCGCACCAATAAGGATAAAGCAGAGGAGAGATCGTCGGCAGCAGCGACAGCCTGAGTTATGTCTCTAAGCGTTTTTAACACGGGCTATCTCTCCTTGGCTAATTTCTATCTGCGGCGACCTCTTCTTCTGCCACTATGGGAAGGCTCTTGCGCCTGAAACGGTAGGGCCGTTGGAGCAAATTCTTTCATGACTTTTCGATATACATCTCGCTTAAACGACACAACTTGTCTCACGGGATACCAGTAACTCACCCAACGCCAATCATCAAATTCAGGATGACCGCTCGCCGCCAAGTCAATGGCTGACTCTTGGCTCTTTAATTGTAGCAAAAACCACTTTTGCTTCTGGCCGATACACAAGGGTTTACTGTCTTGCCTAATTAACCTTTTCGGTAATCTATAACGCAACCAGGAACGAGTCGAAGTTAAAATTTGCACATGCTCAGCTTTTAACCCAACCTCTTCATACAACTCCCGATACATGGCTTGCTCGGCACTTTCGCCTTCATCAACGCCACCTTGCGGAAATTGCCAGGAATGCTGACCAAATCTTCTAGCCCACATAACCTGCCCAAAGCGATTACAGATAATGATGCCTACATTTGCACGAAAGCCGTCACTATCAATCACATGGACTCCAAATATCAAATTTTAATGGATCGATTGTTTCACAAAGTGAGATCCTAGGCAATTGCCTAATAACAGATATTATCTGGATAAAAAACCCAAATATTTATTTTTATCAACAGAAGCCAAATAAAGCTCGCAAGGATATCCACAAAATCTGTGGATATCTCTGTTTGAAACTCAGTTAAAAATGTTATTACAACCCAATAAGTCAAAAACAGAAGGCTTCAACCAACAGAAGCCAAATCACATAAATAACTGATAAGGTTGAAATTAAAAACATTAAGTATATTTAACCTAAAATAAAACCGCATGACGGTACGATTTTTAACCAAACAGTAAATTTAATCTAAATCACTTCTAGCCTGTTCAAGGTTATGCACAGGCAAAAGTATTAAGCTGTCAAATATGGCTAAAGTAAGCGGCCTACTCGGCTTGACAAGGGAAATTTATTAGCGATTAAAATTATAAAACCAGAGTTATCCAATATTTCTGTGGATAACCATGTTGGAAACGTTGGGAAAGAACTTAGCAAGCTAATTACGAACCACTTGAACTGGAAAATATGCCACAATAAAGCATTTACAATTATACACTTACACTAAGCTTGCTCTCTTTTTATAGCATAACTGCGAGTGCGAGCAGTTTTTAACCGCGTTGGCTAAATGACATAACTACAGTAAAATCGAGCCATGACAAACACACCACGCCCCCCATTATCACTTAACGAACTGATGCAACGCGCCCAAGACATGGCCGGTTTAAGCCTAGGCCAACTGGCAGAGTTACATCATATTCGTGTACCGACTGATCTCAAGCGAGACAAAGGTTGGATTGGCCAACTTATCGAACATGAACTAGGCGCAATTGCAGGCTCTAAGCCTGAGCAAGACTTCCTGCACCTAGGCGTCGAACTTAAAACGATTCCGGTAGATGAAACGGGTAAGCCCATGGAGACTACTTACGTTACCGTGGCACCACTGGTCAATATTCAGGGACTTAGTTGGCAACAAAGCTTAGTGTTTCACAAGTTGCAACGAGTCTTGTGGATCCCAGTAGAGGGAATACGAAGCAAACCTGTTGGCGACAGACAAATCGGTATGCCTATCCTGTGGACACCGTCAGAGCAAGAGTTTGCTCAGATCCGCCAGGATTGGGAGGAGATAATGGAATTAATTGCGCTAGGTAAAGTCGAACAGATCACGGCTCGTCACGGCGAAGTGTTACAACTGCGTCCCAAAGGAGCCAATAGTCGCTCCTTGACCCAAAGCATTGCTGCCGACGGTAATATTAAGCTAACCAATCCAAGAGGATTTTATTTAAAAATCCCCTTCACCCAGCAGATACTCAATAACTATTTAGCTGGGAATTGATTTGAGCGGAAATTGATGTTGTTTCAAGATCGGTGTCCATAAAACGACGCTGTGCCTCTACTACTAACTAAATAGTGCCTAGTACCAGCACCGATAATGACGGCTATCCAATACAGTTAAACCTATTCACTCAATGGCAAACGCAGCCAGCAATGAATAATGCAGTGACGATTTACTTCCGTGATCAACCCATTGACGATTAAATACCGTGACCGTCAAGTTCAGTGACCATAAAATGCCGTGATGATGAAACAGCGATGAAGCATCACTCAAATCATGGCACTTCCTCACGCCGATTACTCCACACTGTATCCGCTAAAATTCAGCCAAAATCTTCCACCACAGCGCACTAATAACAGCCATCCGCTTGCCAGCCTTAATCATATTTGTCTCATCGCTATGACCCCATAACGGTGAATTATTACAGCAAATTATGACAGAGCTAAATCTACTAATAGCCGTCATCACAACAACTTATGCTAATTTAGCTAGCTGCGATGGAGCACAATTGAGTACATATATTCGCCAATTGTGAATGCGATATCCACAATGCTTAGCCTAGACAGCAGCTTTTTGAGTACAACTCAACTTCATTTGACTTAGATCACAAATATCACTGGAAATTGTAGGTCGGTTTTCTATACACTAGCGCATTCTGAGATATTAGTAGTATTAAGGTTTATTCTTTACCGTGAGAGCGCGCAGACAAGCAAAGAAGCTGATTTTTGCCATTTTCGCTTGGACAATCGCTATGGCGGCCTTTGTCTTTTTTCGCTATGCCCAAACCCCAGAGTTACCGCAATGGGCTGTGGGTAGTGCCGATCTAGCGACGCTTGCTATTTATATGGGGATTATTTTTGGCAGCTTGCACTGGATGTCAAACATCATCGCTGAATTTAGCGCCATTAACCGCTTACCTTATCTATTTTCAGTTATTTTTAAAGGGCTATTTTTACTGCTAGGTGCAACAACGCTGGCCTACATTACCCAATATTTGAATATGTGGGCCATCGAGAATCATATGACCACTCTGCGTCAAATGCTCACCGCCCACATCTTGTATAGCCCATCCTTTCAAGCATTGATCATCTACTTGGTCGCCGTACGCTTTGGCTTAGCCTTTATCGAACAGATGGCCCTATTAGTCGGCCCCAAAGTACTGCTTAATATCGGCTTAGGAAAATACCATAGACCACGATATGAACAACGACTGTTTTTATATCTCGATATGGTCGCCTCCACTACCCATGCCGAGTCGCTAGGCGATTATCGTTTTAGCCGCCTCATTCAAGATTGCTTTAGCTTATTATCGGATACAGTTGTCAACAATGATGCCGAAATTTATCGCTATATGGGGGATGCGGTGCTGATCTATTGGCCACTAGAGGAAGGTATCGTTCACGATCGCAGTTTTAATATCTATTATGAGTTCAGCCAGCAGCTCAATTGGCAACGTCAATATTTCGAAGAGCAATATGGCTTTGTGCCTAAATTTAAAGCCGCCGCCCATTGCGGCCAAGTTGTAGCGGCAGTGGTTGGAGTGCAAAAACAGGAGATAAGCTTCTTCAGTGATGTACTCAATACCCTCGCCAGACTACAAGACCAATGTAACCCTCTAGGGCAACGTATGTTGATCTCAGGAGCACTGCATTCTCAATTGGATATCTGCGAAAGCGGCTATGAATTTAATCATTTAGGCCCGATAAAGCTGAAGGGGAAACAACACTCTATTGAAGTGTTTGGCGTCTCCCCTCGAGGCTCAAATAGCTAGTTTACGGGTGTTGTGGAGCCAGTAAGTTTTCAATTGCCTTGCCTAAGGTTCTAAAGGTCATAATACGGCTCGAGGTTTGGCGCCACACTAAACCAATATCACGATAAGGCGCTTCACCAGGTGGCGTCATGGCGAGTAAATCGGTATCTTTTAAAATACCCGCATCGATTGCCATTTGGGGCAAAAATGTCGTGCCTAATTTACTGTCCACCATCTGCACGAGTGTATGTAAACTGGTTGCCGCAAACGGGTTTATCTTGTCACTATCTCCCAAGCGGCACGCACTAATCGCATGCCCTGTAATACAGTGCTCCGATTGCAGTAAGAAAATACTCTCATCGGGTAACGCCTTATAATCTATGGGCTGAGTAAGATCTGATGATAACTCGCGATGCATCACCAGCTTAAAGGGATCGATCCCAACCTTCATGCTGTGGTAACCACTGGTATCCGCTGGCAATGCCAATAACAATAAGTCTAACTCTCCCTTACCCAATGCATCGAGTAAACGCTCGGTGGTATCTTCTTTTAAAAATAGGGTTAAATTAGGGTAACTGGCCTGACAGTGCTTAACAACTCGACTGAGTAAAAATGGTGCAATGGTTGGAATACAACCCAGACGGATTTCTCCGGTCATTGGCTCACCTTGATGCTTAACCAGCTCGACTAAATCGTCTACATCGGTGAGTAATTTGCGCGAGCGTAATACCACCTCTTCACCTATGGCGGTGAAGATAAACGATTTATGATCGCGCTCAATCAACTGATGCCCCAACTGCTCTTCTAAATTTTGGATCCCACTAGAGAGCGTCGACTGGCTAACATGACACAATTTAGCCGCCCGATTAAAGTTCTGCTCTTGGTGTAAATTCACCAGATAATAGAGATTTTTAAGACTCGGTAAATGTTTCATAAAATCGATTACCAACCTGTTTTTATATTCAAATACTCAATTTAAGTCTAATCTAACATAACCGCTCACAAGATGGCTGCAGTATTTCCCCCAAATTGTGAGCATCGCCGCTATCGACAATTTTTTAGCATAAAAAAGCCCCCGATGATGACTCATCGAGGGCTTTTTCATCGGCTAAGGTTAGCCTTTAGCTTGTAAATACTGTTTTAGCTGGGCTAAATCATCACTGGCATTATCTACAATCACTTGTAACCAAGCGTTGTGACTTGCGGGCCACTCAGGAGACTCGCCATGTTGCAGCAACTGAGCAAATTCTTGAATACGCTTTAGACCGACAGAGCCAGCAGCACCCTTAAATTTATGAGCCTCTGAACACAAGGTGTCTTTATCTTGCGCTGCGTTGGCATTAACTAAGTTGCCGACATACTCAGGCATAAGCTGCTCAAATAAGACGACACTTTTTAGCAAGGTACTGGCACCAATTGCGCTGCAGTATTGCTCTAGAGTGTTAAGATCCAAAATTGATTCTAACTCAGCTGTCGCCATATTAAGACACCTCTCAAATTTAATGCTTATTTTCTAATACTGTTCATTCACTTCATAATACCGCCAATTATGACCTGTGCAACTAACTTGAGCACGAGACGTGAAAAAAGCTCCGCAATTAACAACTAAGCAACACCACATTAAAGCTATTGCATAATAATTACTGTTAACGCGTAAATTATGCAAATAAGCGATAGCGAATAGCGCTGAAAAAATACACTTTAGCGATTAATAGCACCGCAAAAGCCGTAACCACTTAATCGAGATTCAACAAATTGTAGCCAAGGCAGATGCGTTATCACTCGACGAATTGAAATCCTATTTAGAATAAACATGCTGCTTGGGACAAATAATGACCTTGGCCGCCATTTTTGGCTAAGTTATCAACAATAGCAACCAACCCATCCCAGCGAAAACCGCACCAATCTGGTGCCAATAACATAGGTTTTTTAGCGTAAGCCGTCACCCGATGAAACACGACATCCTTTGGAGTAAAACGGATTAACTCTGCAGCACTATAAGCATATTCAGCCTGAGACAGCAGCGGTAATCGCCCCGCTCTCCAAGCCTTGGCCATAGTGCTGCCCTCGACAATATGCAATGGATGCAACTTTAACCCATCAACGCCAACGCTAAGCACCGCCTTATGGGTCGCGATATAATCTTCATGGGTTTCACCCGGTAATCCTAGAATCAGGTGAGTGCATACCTTAAGCCCCGCAAGCCTTGCGCGGTGCACCGTGTCTTGATATTCATCAAAACCATGGCCACGATTAATCCGCTTTAAAGTTGCCGGATTAGCGCTCTGTAACCCCAACTCTAACCACACCTCAAGCCCTTGACGTTGATATTGAGCCAACAGTTCAATCACCTCATCGGGTACACAATCAGGTCGAGTCCCGACGCATAGGCCGACAATATCACTCTCTTTTATCGCTTCATCATACTTTTGCTTAAGTACCTTATATTCATCATAAGTACTGGTATAGGCTTGAAAATAAGCGATAAACTTTGACGATTTCCCCTGAGCACGGGCACGCCCTTGAGCCAATTGTTCGCCGATAGTCTCTATCGTCCCATGTTCGTGGTTAAAGGAAGCAACATTGCAGAAGGTGCAGCCGCCACGTCCAAGTGAACCATCGCGGTTGGGGCAGGTAAATTTGGCATCTATGGTTAACTTTTTTAACCGCTGGCCAAACTGTTGCCGGCACTGCACTCCAAAGGTATTTACGTAGCTATCTAGTCCCACAGGGTTGTCTCTATCAATAAATGGCGCGATATTTTAGCTAATCTCAATCCAATAAACCTTGGTCTATCTCAAACAAGCTTCACTCCCCCCTTCACCTCAATCACAAACGAGCGCCATATCACAGGCTAACTCAGTGATAGTGTTACCCTTGTCACCATGTTAAAAAATTCACTGTATCTGCAATAAAAATCACTTTCCCAAAAATAATATCAACCCGACAAATTGTTAAATATAAGTAAAACAAAATAAGCGCCAATACCAAAATTCTTTTTATTCATAATGTTATAGGATTAAATTTACAGTTAACGTTAACGTAAAGTTACTACAGCATGTCTAGAAACCGCATTCAACCCAGCAGCTTTTATGCATAAATTTGGATTGACCTTTTATCAGGCTAAAGTTAATTTGGTTGGTTCGGGTGTATAGCAATCGTAACTTCCCCGACGTGTTTTAGTTAGTAGTATTAGGGAGTTTTTATATGAGCTTGTATCACCCCAGTTTTGAACGGGATAACTGTGGCTTTGGCTTAATCGCCCAGATGGATGGCGAAGCCAGCCATAGAATAGTACGAACTGCGATCCACGGTCTCGACCGTATGAAGCATCGCGGTGGTATTGCTGCAGACGGCCGTACAGGCGATGGCTGTGGTTTGCTTATGCAACTTCCCATTAAATTTTTCGAAGCCATAGCCGCTGAAAATGACTGGCACCTTAGCCGTAAATTCGCGGTAGGTATGCTGTTTTTAAGCCAAGATGAACAACTAGCAGCACAAACTAAACACTTACTCGAACGTGAATTAGAAAAAGAAACCTTAAGTGTTGCCGGTTGGCGTGAAGTCCCGGTTGATGCCGACGTACTGGGGCCAATTGGCCAAGCGAGCCAACCACAGATCTGGCAAGTATTAATTAACGCCCCTATCGGCTGGCGTGAAAAAGATTTAGAACGACGCCTCTATATGGCGCGTCGCCGTCTTGAACAGCAGATGAGCGACTGCAAAGATTTTTATGTTGCCAGCCTTTCAGGCCAAGTCATCGTCTACAAAGGGTTAATGATGCCTGCAGATCTGCCAGCCTTCTACCCAGATCTGGCCGACATCCGCCTGCAAAGCTCTATTTGCCTATTTCATCAACGCTTTTCAACCAATACCTCACCCAAGTGGCCATTGGCACAACCGTTTCGTTATTTAGCCCACAACGGCGAAATCAATACCATTACTGGTAACCGCCAATGGGCACGAGCGCGCGCTTATAAGTTCAATGCGCCTTTGCTGCCCGATCTGCAGCAAGCGGCGCCCTTTGTCAACGAGACAGGCTCAGACTCCTCCTCACTGGATAATATGCTCGAAATGCTATTAGCTGGCGGCATGGATCTGTACCGCGCCATGCGCTTACTGATCCCACCCGCTTGGCAGAGTAATCCAGAGATGGATGATGAGCTCAAGGCGTTTTACGACTTTAACTCCATGCATATGGAGCCTTGGGATGGCCCAGCAGGCATCGTCATGACCAATGGGCGTCACGCGGCTTGCGCCGTCGACCGTAATGGTCTGCGCCCCTCGCGTTATGTGATCACCAAAGATCGTATTTTAACCCTCGCCTCTGAGATTGGTATTTGGGATTACGCCCCCGACGAAGTAGTCGAAAAAGGCCGCGTAGGCCCGGGTGAACTATTGGTACTCGACACTCTTAACGGTCAGCTCTACTCCTCATTTGAAATCGATAACGATCTCAAGCGTCGCCATCCCTACAAAGAGTGGATGGCCAAAAACAGCCAAACCTTGATCCCTGCCGAGCAGATGCCAGTTGAAGCTCAAGGGGTTTGCGAGTTTTCAGCCGACACTTTAGTGCAATACCAAAAGCAATTTGGTTATTCACGCGAAGAGCTCGAACAGGTAATTTGGGTGCTCGCCGATAAAGGCGAAGAGGCCACAGGCTCCATGGGTGATGACACCCCAATGGCGGTGTTATCGAAGCAATCACGCACCCTGTATGACTATTTTAGGCAAAAGTTTGCTCAGGTCACCAATCCCCCTATCGATCCACTGCGCGAAAAACATGTGATGTCGCTTGCCACCTGTATTGGCCGCGAACAAAACCTGTTTAACGAAACCACAGGCCATGCCTATCGAGTGATGTTTAACTCACCTATTTTGCTCTTCAGTGATTTCAATCAGCTATTAGCCTTAGACTCGAGTAACTATCGCGCCAAGACCGTTGACCTTAATTATGATCTGTCTGAGGGGCTAGAAGCCGCCATCATTCGCATCTGCGATGAAGCTGAGCGCTTAGCCCGCACCGGCACCACGCTGCTCATTTTATCAGACCGAGCCACCGACAAGCGCAAGCAAGTGATCCCAGCCGCCATGGCGGTGGGCGCAGTACAAAAGGTATTAGTCGACAAAAGCTTACGCTGCGACACAAACATCATTGTTGAAACCGCATCGGCGCGCGATCCACATCACTTTGCGGTATTGCTTGGCTTTGGGGCCACCGCCATCTATCCCTATTTGGCCTACGAGAGCATCTCAGCTCTGGCCGCAACACGTGGGATCAGCGAAACCCAGCGCTTAATGCTCAACTTCCGCCAAGGCATAGACAAAGGCCTGCGCAAGATCATGTCTAAGATGGGCATCAGCACAGTAGGCTCTTATCGCTGCAGTCAGCAGTTTGAAGCGGTAGGCTTATCATCGAGCGTGGTCGACTTGTGCTTCAATGGCGTGATTAGCCGTATCGAAGGGGCCAACTTTGACCTGCTAGAGCAAGATCAACAGAAGCTGCAAAAACGGGCGTTCCAGCCACACCAACCGCTGCCTCAAGGTGGGCTGCTTAAGTATGTTGAAGGCGGCGAATACCACTGTTTCAACCCTGATGTGGTCAATACCCTGCAAGCCTGCTTACGCGATAAGGATTACCAAGGTTATAAACGCTTTACCCAACTGGTGGATGACAGACCCGTGGCGACCCTGCGTGACCTGTTGAAAGTGAACGCCAGCCAAAGCCCGGTCAATATCGATACCGTCGAAGCCGCACAAACCCTCTACCCACGCTTTGACAGCGCCGCCATGAGTATCGGGGCGCTTAGCCCAGAAGCCCATGAAGCGCTAGCTGTCGCCATGAACCGTCTTGGTGGGCGCTCAAATTCTGGCGAAGGCGGCGAAGATCCACGCCGCTTTAACTCGGAGCGCAACTCAGCCATTAAGCAAATTGCCTCGGGGCGTTTTGGCGTGACCGCGCACTACTTAGTTAACGCCGAAGTGCTACAGATTAAGGTGGCTCAAGGTGCCAAACCTGGTGAAGGTGGACAGCTACCGGGTGATAAGGTCAGCGTCGAAATTGCTGCGCTGCGTAATGCCCGCCCAGGTGTCACGCTGATTTCGCCGCCGCCACATCATGATATCTACTCGATTGAAGATTTGGCCCAGCTGATATTTGACCTAAAACAGATCAACCCTAAGGCGATGATCTCGGTCAAACTGGTATCAGAACCCGGCGTGGGCACCATTGCCACCGGCGTTGCTAAAGCCTACGCCGATATGATCACCATCTCAGGCTACGATGGCGGTACCGGCGCCAGCCCTATCACTTCGGTGAAATATGCTGGTAGCCCATGGGAGCTAGGGCTTGCCGAAGTGCATCAGTCGCTGGTAGCTAATGGCTTACGCCATAAAATTCGTCTCCAGGTCGATGGCGGGCTCAAAACCGGCACAGATGTGATTAAAGCGGCACTGCTCGGAGCTGAAACCTTTGGTTTTGGTACCGTGCCCATGATAGCGCTAGGGTGTAAATACCTGCGTATCTGCCACCTAAACAACTGCGCGACCGGTGTTGCCACGCAAAATAAACAACTGCGAGATAACCACTATCACGGCTTGCCAGAGCGGGTGATGACCTACTTTGAGTTTATGGCCCAAGAAATTCGTGAATGGATGGCCGCCTTAGGCGTCACCGAATTTGAACAACTTGTCGGCCGTAGCGAGTGGCTCAGTGCCCTTGAAGGCACAACGCCTAAGCAGCAACAGTTAGATCTGTCGGCCATTTTACATAAACCCGTCGTGCCCACAGGTTGTGCACTCACGTGGCAGGAGACCAACCCCACGGCGGATAAAGGCGAACTCAACCAAGCGATTGTGGCAGCCGCTAAAACGGCGGTTGAGCAAGGCGAACCTTTTGAAGGCCGCTTTGAGATCAACAACACCGACCGCTCTGTAGGCGCCGCACTTTCAGGCCATATTGCCACGACCGTTGGCCTTAAAGGGGCCAAGGCCCCCATCAAGCTCAACTTTAGCGGCAGTGCAGGCCAAAGCTTTGGGGTATGGAACGCCCCCGGGCTGTCGCTCAATCTGTGTGGCGATGCTAACGACTATGTTGGTAAAGGTATGTCTGGTGGCAAGATCACCATCTATCCGGCTATTGGCAGCATGTTCCAAAGCGAAAAAAGCGTCATTATCGGTAACACCTGCCTCTACGGTGCTAGCGGCGGTAAGCTGTTTGCAGCTGGCCAAGCGGGTGAACGTTTTGGCGTACGTAACTCTGGCGCGATTGCCGTCGTCGAGGGCGTTGGCGATAACGGCTGTGAATACATGACCGGCGGCATCGTCTTGGTGCTGGGTAAGACAGGGGTTAACTTTGGCGCGGGGATGACCGGCGGATTTGCCTACGTGTTTGATCGCTTCGGCCACTTCAACCGCCGCGTGAATACCGACATGGTCGACACCCATAAGGTCGACTCGGCCATTCAACAGCAACATCTTAAAGGCCTGATAGAGGAACATTTGGCCGAAACCGGCAGTGAACACGCTAAGATGTTATTAAATGATTTTGAAAACTGGATCGATTGCTTCGTATTGGTTAAGCCGAAAAATATTGCGCTTAATGATCTGTTACGACTCGAGCAATCGGATACAGCACTTTCAGTAGTAGCGGGGTAACTTCAAATGAGCAATGACTTTCAATTTATTGAAGTAGGCCGTAAAGATCCGACAAAACACCAAGCGGCAAAGCGCGCGACCCAGTTTATCGAGATCTATCAGCCGTTCGCACAGCCACAAGTCGTCGAGCAAGCCGACCGCTGTCTCGACTGTGGTAATCCCTACTGCGAGTGGAAGTGCCCACTGCACAACTATATTCCTAACTGGTTAAAACTGGCGCAGCAGGGACGCATTTTAGAAGCGGCAGAATTAGTCCATGAAACTAACACCCTGCCCGAGATCTGTGGTCGAGTCTGCCCACAAGACAGGCTATGTGAAGGTGCTTGCACCCTCAACGATGAGTTTGGCGCTGTCACCATAGGTAACGTTGAAAAATACATCACCGATACCGCCATCGCCCAAGGCTGGCGCCCAGACATGAGTAAGGTGACCGCCCGCCCTGAGCGCGTGGCGATTATTGGCGCAGGCCCAGCAGGGCTTGGGTGTGCTGATATTCTTGCCCGTAACGGCGTACAAGCTGTGGTGTATGACAAGAACCCGCAAATTGGTGGCCTGCTCACCTATGGTATTCCCGCCTTTAAACTGGACAAAGCGGTCATGGCGACCCGTCGCTCGGTGCTTGAGGGGATGGGGATCGAGTTTAAACTTGGCATCACGGTCGGTGAAGATATCAGCTTCGATAGCCTGCTCGACCAGTACGACGCCGTATTCCTTGGCATGGGAACGTATACGGCGATGCAAGCAGGGCTGGAGAATGAAGATGCCCAAGGCGTCTATCAAGCCCTGCCCTATCTTATCGGTAACACTCACCACATCATGGGGACAGAGTCGAGCGAATCGCCATATTTGAGCCTTACAGGACAAAAAGTGGTGGTGCTCGGTGGCGGTGATACCGCCATGGATTGCGTGCGCACCGCCATACGCCAAGGCGCCAGTGAGGTCACTTGTGTCTATCGCCGTGATGAAGAAAACATGCCAGGTTCACGCCGCGAGGTGCAAAACGCCCGCGAAGAGGGCATTAACTTTCTGTTCAACCGTCAACCTACCGCCATTAAGACCGAAAACGGGGTGGTGTGCGCTATCGAGTGCGTCGAGACGCAACTTGGTGAGCCCGACGATTCAGGCCGTCGCCGTCCACAGGCTATCGAAGGCAGCGAAAAACTGATTGAGGCCGATGCCATTATCATCGCCTTTGGTTTTCAGCCTAGCCCAGCAAGCTGGCTGGCTGATCACGGTGTAGAACTGGATCAGTGGGGATTGGTGGTCGCGCCGAAGGTAGCCGACAACCCCTTTCAAACCAGCAACCCGAAAGTGTTTGCCGGTGGCGATATGGTGCGCGGCTCTGATCTGGTTGTCACCGCGATTGCCGAAGGTCGCGATGCTGCCATGGGGATATTAAACAGCTTCGAAGCCTAGCCGTTAGGCTGACTGCAAAGGGTTACTTGTGATTGGCACTTTAACTTTGAATGAAGTTAAAGTGCTTTTTTTTGCCTCGTGAAACGAGGCAGGTTTTGAAGGTCGCACCTTCATGGCTACCTATCACCTGCGGTGAGAGTTAATTAAGCGTTAACCTTCGCATTAGCTAATTGCCTGCCGCAGGTGCAGTGCATGGCAGCACCAATGTCGTGATCACAGGGATGTGAAGGAACGACCTCATGTGCAAACACTTCTGCGACACTGTGAGTGAAGCGTAGCTTCGAGCCCACGACGAGAGACAGGGTGAGCTTGGCGACAGCCATATACTCGTGAACGAGAGACAAGGATGTCGAACTGGCTTTTGTATATGGATATATTTTGTCGAACTGGCTTTTAGATAGGGATATCGTTGTGAGCCATCCTTGTGGGCTCTACGCCAGCATCCCTGCTGGCAAGGGCCGCAGCCGCGTTTACACTTGGTATCGAACGTTTCATCGATTTGGCTGCACTTGGTGTGAGCTGCTAGTTCAAAGCTAACTTGGTTATGCCCCAAAGTGTGCAGGCCTTGGAATGAAGGTTTAGCATTTTTTGGATTAGCTTTAGTAGCGTTCGGCTAAATCTTTTTGGAAAGTGTGTTTGAAGGTCGAACCTTCACTGTTATTAATCGCCTGCCCGGCGGGGAATGTGCAAGCGCTCTTTTGGCTCGCCGCAAGCACGTCCGTGTGGGCTCTGCGAAATCATCCATGATTTCGAAGGCCAAAACCGCGCTTACACCTATCTCTAACGCCTCTTCGATTTGACTTTATTTGGTGTGGATTCAGAGTTAAAAGCTAAGAAGCTTTTGTCCCTTTTCGTTTTATCCGTGCTACTGGTAACTAATTCTGCAAGCTTAAAGTTGACCAAATTTTAGTAATGCTACAGAGTGACTACTCTGTCGGTAGCGATTCAGTTTCATCTTCTGCTGATATTGCACTGCGATCTAACCATTTAAGGTATTGGATAAACTTTGTATATAAAGAATAAAAATGATGTTACCCAACACAACGAGTTAAAAATTAGAAAGGGGCCTGATGGTGTCCACTTATTTAGCCGCCAAAATGGACTTAACATACTTCTAGATGATGAAATCCCACCTGAGTCCGATTGGACTCCTAGTCCTAGGCAGGTTTCTATCGCACTTACTAATGACTGTGACTTGAGGTGTGCGCATTGTTATGCGCCGAAGCATCGTTCAACTCTGGATAAAAGTAGAGTAAAAGATTGGTTGCTTGAAATGGATAGTATGGGTGTGTTTGGTATCGGCTTTGGTGGAGGTGAGCCAACATTGCATGAAGGCTTGGTTGAACTTTGCCAGTTTGGACAAGAAGAAACCAAGCTAGCAATTAGCTTTACAACGCATGGTCATAGTTTAACTCCTGAACTAATATCTCAGCTAAAAAGTCATGTGAACTTTATTCGAGTAAGTATGGATGGAACTTATAGTAATTATGAGTCTATAAGGAAGAGACCATTTAAGCAGCTGTTAAGCAATTTAGAATTATTGAAAGGGCGTATCCCATTTGGGATAAATTACGTAGTTAACAGTAAAACTATTGACGACTTACCAAATGCCTTGGAACTGTGCAAGGAGCTAGGTGCTGATGAGTTTCTGATTTTACCAGAGGTACCAGTGGGGTTCGGTAAAAAAATCGATGATGTAACACTAAGTAAATTAAAAGAAATTGTCGACAGTCGAAGCTCAACGACAAAAAGTATGAGGGTATCTATAAGCTCTGATTACAAAAATCAATTTGTCACTGCTATCGGCCTTCAGAAAGAGAGCGACCTGCAAGGCTTTGCGCATATAGACGCGTCAGGTGTTTTCAAGCTGAGTTCGTTTGACAAGAATGGCGTTCCTATAGGTGGTGGTTCTCTCACTAATGCTTATCGTCAGTTAACAAATACTATAAGGGTTGAATTCGAATGAAAATTTGGCAGGGCTACGGTGCGGAGCACTCTTTAAATCTAGTAATCGTTGGTGAGTTCAAGGATGCAGAAAAGGCTGAAAATTTTGAGCAATTAGTATCAACGATTAGTTCTTTTTTATGCAGTGATGAATCGAATTTTGACGTGGATGCAGATAGATATGGTGATGACGTGCTTGAGTTCCTTGGCAAGCAAAATCTGTTTTGTTTTTCTCCCCAACAATTAGCGCAATTTATGTATGACCAACGCCTCGAAAGAAAAGGTTCAAAGATAATCATATCTTCAGACGACGATCTGAATGCATTTATATCTTTACTGATTCATAAAGGAGCGAAGGTCGAATGCTTTTCAGCACACGACTATCCTGATTTAGTTAAACAAGAGGATTAAATAGTGCTTGATTGGGCTAAGTTTGAACATGTGGCTGGAGAGCATCCTAGTGCGCATGCTTTTAGTTTTGAAAGCTTATGCAGAGGAATAGTCATTCGACAATTTCGAAATCATGGGCCAATAAAAGAGTTAAAAAATCAACCAGGAGTGGAGTTCCATCTTGAGCTTGATTGTGATGACCCAAGATTGGGAACAAAAGGGTTAAAGGTTGGATGGCAATGCAAATGGTTCCAATATAAGAGTGACGGTGGCTTAACTAGTGGGGCAAAGAGCCAGATTGAACACTCGCTGGATACAACGAAAAAACACTTACCAGATTTAAATGTATGGATTCTTTGGACACACAAAACCTTAGCGAAGGCTGACCAAACTTGGTTCTATGATTTACAAACAAAATATGGTTTTACATTACATCTTTGGAATGAAAACGATTTAGAGTCTTATCTCTCAGGTCCAGCAACAGAGTTAAGGGCCAGTTATTTTGGAGAGCTGGCTTTAACACCAGATATGTTAAATGAACAGCATACGAATTCAGTGGCTCCGATTAGAAATCGTTGGATTCATGAAGTCCATCAATCTACAGACGTAGAGCGAGATATAAGGAGAGTCCTCGGTGAACCTAGCGCATGGTCTGATATATATGCTGCGAAAGTTAAACTAGACGGTTATTTGTCAACTATTTCTGAGTTAGCTAGGCATAAGGATTATGTAGATCTTTCGTCTGAACTAGAAGAGTTTATAGCCTTTTGTAAACAGGTTATATCTAGCTGTAAAGTCTTTGAGTCTACAGTGTCAGGCAGAGAAATAGGTAGAATTGCAAACTTTGCTCAATCTTCAGAGCAGACAAAAAACATAAGTCAGTTGCTAAGGTTAACAAGAAGGCAGAACCTACCGCTTTCTCTTTATTTGACCAATGCGAATGCAGTCATCAAAGATATCAAAAAGCTGTTGTCAGAAGCTGTAGAACTGTTTTCTCATCAACTAGTAGCTGTTATTGGTAAAGCTGGCAGAGGTAAAACACAATTAGCTGCTGAAGTTACAAGCCAAAATGATGACAGGCTGGCAGGAATACTTCTTCATGGAAAAAAACTTCGTAAGGGGGGAACGCTTGATTCTCTGGTTCAAAATATGTCCTTTGCCTCTAACGGAGTTAGATCGTTTGAATCGTTGCTTTCAGCTATAGACTCGGCGGGAGAAAGAAATCGTTGCCGAGTTCCAATAGTTGTTGATGGATTAAATGAGGCTGAAGACCCAAGAGAATGGAAGAACTTATTGGCAAGCATCGAGACTGTATTACCTCGATATCCAAATGTAGTTCTCGTCTGTACTTTGCGAGATGGTTATCAGTCTCGGAAACATGTCGGTGCTGTCAGATCTAATAGTTCATCAAGAGAAGGTTTTGCGCAGCAAGCGCTCCCCAATGATTGCTTTGAGTTACTATTAAAAGGGTTTAGTGACGAAGTAACTGTCCAAGCTATAGGTGCATACTTTAGATATTATAAGATTAGTGCTAATCCAATAGCGGCTCCGCAAAGTTTCTTCAGTCATCCTTTAAACTTGAAAATCTTTTGTGAAGTTATGAATCGCCCAAGGAAGGCTTGTGTGGTGGTTCAAAGTTTTCCATCATCCATATACTCATTGTTTAAAGAGCAAGTCACACATATCGGACAAACTATCTCTGAAATGACTAATCTGTCTATCAGATACACAATTACTGAGGTAGAAAATGCAGTCTACTACTTAGGTGAAGCTCTGTGGGAGGCAAACGGTAGAGGTGTTTTAGAAAGAGACTTTTTGCGAAAGCATAATCCACAGTCGACAGATTGGGACAGTAATATTGTCAACTTGCTATCTCAAGAAGGTTTGATATTTAGAGATCTGGTTCGTCGTGGAGAATATCGCTTAAGCCCAGCGTATGATCGCCTAGGTGGATACATTATAGCTTTCTATTTAATGGAGCACTATTGTCTAAATCGAGACGTATCGATATTTAGTTCACAAGGTTTTATAGAGAAAATTTTCGAAGATGTGACTTTGCAGCATGAGCTGTCAGAGGACATCCTACATGCACTTGTCGCTATTGCACCGCAGTATAATCTGCCACACATTTGGCAATTAGTTCCTTCAACTTACAAAAATGAAGTTTTAAGTTTGTCGCATTTGATTGAACCGAAATTCATTTGTGATGACACAGTATGCGAATTGAAAAGCTTAATACTTAGTCAAGGGTTGAAACAAAAATACATTGAATCTTTAGGAGACGTACGATTCGCAATATCTCACCCTTTAAACGCAAAGTTTCTAAGTGATATATTGTTAGACACGCCTATGGTGGACAGAGATCTTTCATGGGGAGAGTATTTTCGAAGAAACCATGATGAATTGATAAAAGGCATTCGATTTAGGGCTGAGTGTTGGAAAAATAGAGAGTTTTCAGATCCAGAAATAGAAAAACTAAGGCTAATTACAACAATTTGGTTCCTTAACTCAGTTGTAGCTGAGCTAAGAGATGTTTCAACTGAGGCTTTAGTCTACTATGGAGTGCATAACACTAAAAGTTTCCTAGAAATAGTCAAACCTATTCTAGCGGTTGACGATGAATATATATTAGAGCGGATTATCGCAGCATGTTACTCAATAGTGAGTATTTCTTTGGATAAATCTGAAAACTTAGGTGAGATAGAGGCGTTCAGCAAACACATAGTAGCTGCTTTTTTCAGTCATGATTCGAAGTACGCTACAACCAACATATTGGTTAGAGAATATGCCTCATGTCTAGTGAAGCGTGCGAGTTTGGAATCTCAAATTAATATTGGTGAATCAGAAGTTAAAGCAGCTACTGAACCTTTTGAACAAATGCACAGAAGTGAATGGAAAGAAGAAACAACTGATGGTATGAGCGGGCATTTATCTCCTCTTAAAATGGATTTTGAGAACTATACTATTGGTCGTTTGGTTAAAAATCGTAGCAATTACGACTATGAACATGAGGCTTATGCGAAAATTCGTAATCAGATACTATGGAAAGTATATGATTTGGGGTGGAGCGAGGACAAATTTGGCAACTTAGACAATCAAATTTCTTCGAGCGGTTATCACCGTAGACACGAAGCTACAAAAGTAGAGCGCTATGGGAAAAAGTACTCTTGGATAGCGTACTACCAAATGGCAGGAAAACTACTCGATTCGGGACAGTTGGAGTTCTGGGGGGGAAGGTTTATAGAAGGAATTGACCCTTTCTTTCCTAGTAAAAGGTTAAAAACCTTCCCTCTTAGTGAAAAAATGTACTTGGGTGATGAAGGATTGACTGAAGAAGAATGGATTAACTATTCGGAAGATCCGAATCTGGTTCATCTCAGCGATTGTGCAAGTTTTGAAACTGAAAATTGGATTTTGGTTGATGCATTTATAGTCGAGGAATCTAAGGAATTAAATCGTCATTTCTATGCTTCTGTAAACTCCTTTTTAGTTTTCGATGAGTCGTTGAAAGACTTTGATTTTGATAGCGAAGAATCTAGCAAATTGGAGTTCCCCGAAATTGCCAAATTATCTGACGTTTATTTGGGAGAGCTTTATAGTTTGTGGAGTAAAAGCCTTGAACCCCAAGTTATCAAGGAAAAATATGGTGAAGAAGAAATAGAAGTTGAATCAAACGTGTTCTTTGATGGAAGTGCTTTTGTAAGAACATCCGGAACACATACAATGACTGTTCCTAAATATAAGGAGCATTCGCTTAAAGATTTTATCATCGAATATAGTTCGGAACATTCAAGTGGTAGTTTTTCTATGCCGATGCTAGCTTCTAGTTTTGTTAAAGAGCATGCACTTAAGTTTGATTGTGAGCGGCTTTGTTACTTCAAAGACGGACAACAAATCTCAAAGTATATAGTTGAAGATCTAGACGAATACTCTAACTCTCGGAAAAGATTCTACTTGGAAAAAGAATTCTTAACTGCTGTTCTGAAATCTAGTGGCTTAAGAATAATAACTCGGATTAAGGGTGAGAGAAGAGTTTCTGACGTCGGGTATAATGGGGATTTTGCTTACAAAGATTTTGAAAGTATAGGCTTTCTGGTAAGCCCCTAATACAACTAAGATCGAGGTTTTGCTGTACCTCAGGTAATCCGTGAAATGCTAATTTAGCAAGATCACCGACTCACTTCTGTCCAAAACCGAGTTAGCTTTTGATTGTCCGAGTGACGCTAGTAAGGTCAAATCGAAGAGATTAAGAACTCGGGTGTAGGTGCGGCTGTGACCTTCCGTGACATGGATGTCACGGCAGAGCCTACAGGGATTGTACTTGCGGCGTGTCACAGAAGCACCTGCACGAAAGGCCTGCGGCAAGCAATTCAAAACAATGTAAGTTAACGCGACCATCAATAAATAAAAACTAACTCGACTAAATGCTACAAGCCAAACAATGCCAACACCTTCATTCGAAGGCCAAGATACTTTTGTCCAAAACAGAGTTAGCTTTTGATTGTCCGAGTGACACTAGTAAGGTCAAATCGAAGAGATTAAGAACTCGGGTGTAGGTGCGGCTGAGGCCTTCGATTTCAGGGATGAAATCGCAGAGCGCCCAAGGATGGGTTTACAGCGGTGCCGAGGAAGTACCTGCACAAAAGGCATGCTGCAGGCAATTGGTTGCCATGAATGTTAACGCTACCATCAATCAATAAAACCTAACTCGACTAAATGCTACCAACCAAAAATGCCAACACCTTCATTCGAAGGCAAGCACACTTTTGTCCAAAACCGAGTTAGCTTTTGACGGCTATGTGGTTACACAATGACGGCTAAATCGAAGAGATTAAGAAATCGGTGTAGGTGCGGCTGAGGCCTTCGATTTCAAGGATGAAATCGCAGAGCGCCCAAGGATGGGTTTACAGCGGTGCCGAGGAAGTACCTGCACGAAAGGCATGCGGCAAGCGATCTCGCCACAGAACCACTTGTTTGCTATATTAGCGCCCATTAAGCGCGGCGCAGATAAAACATGACAGCGCCTCATGAACATCAATACATCACTAAAGGTCATTCAATGAAAATTGGTATTATCGGCGCCATGGAGCCAGAAGTTGCTCACCTTATTTCCTCTATGACGAACCCTGAGTCACACACCATCGCAGGTATCGAATTTGTTGCCGGGCAGCTGGCAGGCAAAGAGGTGGTGGTGACTCGCTCTGGCATAGGTAAAGTGACCGCCAGCGTGGCGACCACCTTGCTGATTGAAAAGTATGCGCCCGATTATGTGATTAACACAGGTTCGGCTGGCGGCTTTGTCGATAGCCTCGCCATTGGCGATATCGTTATCTCATCAGAGGTGCGCCACCATGACGTGGATGTCACCGCATTTGGGTATGAGATTGGTCAAATGGCGCAGCAACCAGCCGCCTTTATTCCCGATGCGACCTTGGTCAACGCCGCTAAAAAAGCCGTTGCTAGCTTAGGCGAAGTGAAAGCGATTGAGGGGTTAATTTGTACGGGCGATAGCTTTATCTGCGATCCGGTTCGCACCAAAACGATGCTAGCCAACTTCCCAACGATGGCGGCCTGTGAAATGGAAGGGGCGGCAATTGCTCAGGTATGTCATCAATTTGGCGTGCCGTTTGTGGTGATCCGCTCATTGTCAGATAATGCCAATAATGACTCGCCAGTGGATTTTGACAGCTACATCGTCAAAGCAGGCCACCACTCAGCATTAATGGTCATAGCCTTGCTGCAACAGCTGTAAGCATGAACGCCTGCGCCTGACTTAATGAGGGCGCAGGGTTTATATTGACGGGCGCTGTAGCCGAGATAATGTAGCGCTTAGCATCCAACTGGATTTCGCCATGCTGCCACACTATTCACAACAGTTTATGCAAGACAGTCCCTTCTACCTAGGGGCGGCTATTTTATTGGTGTCGATATTACTGGCAAAGCTAGCCCCCTTGCCCAGAGCCATGCAGCCATTTTATCTCTATAGCCAACTGGCGCTGCGGCTGTCTGATAAGGTAAATCATCCCGAGCGTTCCTCTTCCCAGCAAGTGACGGCAGGCTTACTGTCGATAGTGTTATTGTTAGTTCCCTTTTGGCTTATTATCAGTTTCTTACTGCAACTGGCTGCTTATCCTTGGTTTTTTGAGTTTCTAGTCTTGTACTTATGTTTATCTGATGAGCAGTTTTATAAGGTAGCAGAAGAAGCGTCGCAAACCTTACAACACGCCGATAAACCAAGAACTCGCGCCTTAATTAAAGGTTGGCTCAGTCGCGACACCCAGGGCTTATCTGAGGTGGGCTTAAGCAAAGCCATTACCGAAAAACTGCTGACCACACCGATATATGGCACTGTCGCCACTATGGTATTTTTTATTGTTGGCGGCGCTCCCTTGGTGCTGGGCGCGCGCATGCTAAAACAGTTGCAACTGTGCTGGCCCGCCATCAATCCGCATTATCGCCACTTTGGTAAGCCCGCCTATTACCTCTGTTATATGCTCTATTACGTGCCCAGTATGCTATGGAACTTTACCTTGGCAATCCAAGGTGGCCCCAAAGCTCTCAAAGCGATGCTCACTCCGCGCAGAAGCCTTTATGCGATTAATCATCACCTGTCAACATATAATATCGCCGCTCAGGTACTCGATGTAGAGCTTGGTGGGCCGGTTAAATTTGGCGGCGTCAAAGTGCCGCTCGACAAAGTCGGCCCCCCCCACAAACCCGATGCTAGCGTGTTGCCACGCGCGCTGCGCTTAGTAAGTAGCACCAATACTCTGTGGATAGTGTCATTAATGTTAGTTCCGCTTATTTGGACCGCGCTACGCTATCTGTAACAGGCTTGAGTGCAGCACTTAAATGGCCACTCATTGGAGGCTAAACAAGCCGAACTATCGTTATAAACCATTAGTTTAAGTTGTCACTAATGTTGGACTCAGCACACGCCAATAGATTAGAATCACGCCATTGTGGCACGCTTATTAATCGTTGGGCATCATCACCTTGTTTAATCATCTACACGTTTCTTTGACTACGCCTGCATTACTGTTTCCGGCCATCTCCTTGTTGTTGCTGGCCTACACTAATCGCTTTTTTTCACTGGCAGCTCTGATCCGTAATCTCAGCAGCCAAGGTAAACCTGTGCACAGTGGCCAACTAAAAAACTTACGCCAGCGCATAGTGATCATTCGTCGCATGCAAGAGGCGGGGGTATTGAGCTTTGCCCTGTGCGTATTGTGTATGATTTTTATCTATATTGGATTCAATAAAACCGGCTCGATTATCTTTGGCACTAGCTTGTTATTGCTGTTGTATTCGCTGGTATTGTCGGTTATTGAGATCCGTATTTCCGTCGACGCACTCAATTTCCACCTTAAAGAGTTAGATCAATGAAAGAGTCAGCTCGATGAAAGAGTGGGTCTACTTTTTTGACCTTTGCGACACGGCGGTATTGGCCCTCTCTGGCGCGCTAGCCGCTGGCTGCCATCGCATGGATCCCTTTGGGGTGATTGTACTGGCATCGGTGACCGCCATTGGCGGAGGCAGTATCCGCGATGCTTTGCTAGGCACCACCCCGGTATTTAGGATACGCGACCCTAATTACATCATAGTGATCCTCGCCACCATATTGTTAACCTTAGTTTTTATCCGTAAACCGAAAAAAGTCCCTCAATACACCTTACCCGTCGCCGATGCCTTTGGCTTAGCGCGATTTACCGTGATTGGCGCCGAGAAAGCCCTTAATTTGGGCTTAAGCGGCATGATTGCCGTCGTCATGGGCTTGATAACTGGCGTGGGAGGCGGCATTATTCGAGACGTGCTCTGCCGCCAAGTGCCGATGATTTTACGCACCGAAATTTATGCCACCGCCTCCATATGTGGTGGAATTGGCTACACGGTAGCACTGCAGTTAGGGGCAGCCAATAAAGCCGCCTTTGGTTTTGCCATGATAAGCGCGCTATTGATTCGCTTAGCCGCGATTAAATGGCACTTAAAACTTCCCGCTTTTGATTTAAAGAATACCAAACAATGATCAAATATTTTTTAACTAGCATCTTGGTGTTAATGCCACTCATCACTCAGGCCAAGCCTGGCGATATGCCGGTTGAGCAACAGATGGCGGTTAAATATATTCAAGCGCTGACTGACCATGATTACCGTACGCTGAGCACCTTTTATAATCGTGACAGCGTATTTTTCGATCGCACTGCCAGTAAAAAATACCAAGGCAGACGCGATATCTTAGAGTTTTTCGAACGCGCTCACCGTGGTGTATTAGAGTATGACTTTAATATTGAGCACATGTATAACGCAGGCTCCTTGGTGGTGATGATTGGCAACTACCATTACCGCGGCCCGGGCAGTTTATTTGGTAAACCGGGGAAAGTGATTGAGCTGGCCATCCCCGGAGTGACCACAGTAAAGCTGGATGTAACCAATCATAGGGTGACCGCCCACGAAGATTTGATGGACTATCAGACGATGCAAGATCAACTCGCCACCCAGTGACGTTGGGGGAGTTTGGCGTAATCCCCATTAGATTGAGTCAGTAATTAGATTGTCCCCCGTTTATATACAGTTAAGAGACTACGCCTTAGGTGCTGATATAACCTAGGGTATCGAAAATATGGACGTGTTCGTTAAGCAGGTGAGGATGCCCTCGTGGCGGCCCGAAGTGGTATCTGCACATGAGGCCATCAATATCAGCCCGCAATTTAGAGCCGTCTGTTAATACCATTTGACCATTGGCATCAATGCTCCAGACACAATTACCAAAAGTATCCCTCCTTGGCTTTTGGCATCAATGCTCCAGACACAAATACCAAAAGTATCCCTCC
>NZ_QPQT01000012.1 GCF_003605125.1 Shewanella algidipiscicola | reverse complement strand
CGGCTCAGGTACAGGCGGCGGTAACGGCTCAGGTACAGGCGGTGGTAACGGCTCAGGCGGCTCGGGTGAGACTTTTGACGATGCTTCATGGATGTACACCGCGGCGCTCGAGTATCAGTATCAACAAGATCACCTTGGCGCAACAGTTGGTGCAGCATTGCATCAGCAAGATCGCGTGCAAGACGACGAAACCGATTATTCGGCGCAGGTGGCGGGTTATTGGCAAGTATTAGATGCGACACGGGTGAATTTGGGGATTGCACGTAAAATACGCTTCCCATCGATGCGTAATCTGTATTCCTTATCTTCGGGTAATGAGGCGTTGCAAGCGGAAACCTCTGAGCATATTGAGCTGAGTCTCGATCAAGGTTTGGGTTATAACACCGACTTAAATATTGCGGGCTTCTACACCGATGCCGAGAACTATATTGCTAAAGGTAAGGATGGCGTTTACCAAAACATGGGGCGCTACCAGTTCACAGGCGTCGATGTGTCGCTGCGTAACCAAAGTATCGATAAGCTTGCTGTGACATTGGCTTATAGCTTCCTCGATAGTGAAGATAAGGATGCGGCACCTGGGCTAGAAACCTTAGAGTATCGTCCGCGCCACCAGTTAAGACTACAAGCCGATTACGAACTGCCTTTTGCTATGCGTATCAATGTTAATATTGAGCACATCATGGGGCAGGTGTTCCAACAGCAACAAAAGGTTGCGGGGCAGAAAGTGTTGCTTGAGCAAGACTTAGCCGACTATACCTTAGTCGATCTCAACTTAATTCAGCCCATCATGGGGGATAAGTTATCTGTGTATCTGCGCGCCAGCAACTTGCTTGATGAACACTACTACCAGAGCGAGGGCTTACCTCAAGCGGGTAGACAGGTGTTCTTGGGCATCAACTGGCAGATATAGATTAAATTGCTCTGATGCAGTTACTTCAATTGCGACAAATCAGTTTTCATTATCAAACAGCGGCTAAGCCGCTGTTTGACGATCTTGATTTTACTCTCAATGCAGGTGATTGCCAGATGATCCATGGTCATACCGGCTCAGGTAAGTCGACCCTGTTAAAACTGATCTTAGGCGTTATGGAGCGCCCCTTTGCGGGCGAACGTCATTGCGCGCCGCAGCTATGCTTAGGTGTTGTGATGCAAGATCCTAATGTGCAATTGCTGCGACAAACCTTAGGTGCCGAGGTGGCATTTGCATTGGAAAACTTAGGGGTGGCCGCCACAAATATGCACGCCCAAGTGAGCCAAGCTCTGCGTAAAGTCGGGCTGTTTATTAGCTTAGAAACCCCCATCGAAACCCTGTCGTTAGGACAAAGATACCGTCTGATGATTGCGGCGCAGTTGGTACTGCAACCCGATATATTGCTGCTCGATGAGCCGTGGGCGCAGCTCGATAATCAAGGGGTACAGGAACTCACCGTCTTACTCGCGCAGCTGCAACAGTCCGGTATGGCAATTGTGATTGTTGAGCATCATAAGCGTGCCTTTTCGAGTTGCGTGACCCACAGGTGGCTACTTGATGCTGGGCAATTACATCCTTATCAGGAGAATGATGCCGAGCTTGAGCCTGCGCTGCTTGGTATTACTGGCGGGCGGACGAAGCTTAATGCGTCTGCGATGCAGGCGCCGGTTATCCATGCTGAGCCTTTTAAGGTGGGTTTTAGCGGTCAGCCGTTATTGTTTCAAAGTGCCGCTCTGCGTTTGTATCCTGGTGAAATCGTGGCCTTAACGGGTGATAATGGCACAGGTAAAAGTACCTTACTTAAATGTTTAGCCGGTATTCAGGCCGATGTGGGTAATCTCGGTATTTCAGTTCTAAATCAGCGTCCTAAGTTAGGCGTGTATGGGCATCAACTGGCACTATTACATCAACGTCCGAGCCGGCAGTTATTTGAGTCAAGTGTCATCGAAGAGATGCAATTTAGTTTAAAACGTTATGGGTTGCCGCTTGAACGTGCACCGCAAATGCTCGCCAGATTAGGCTTGTCGGCGCTGGCTTCTCAATCGCCTCACCAACTCTCTTATGGGCAGCAACATTTAGTCGCGCTTGCGTCATTGGCTTGTTTGCAGCCACAAATTTTGCTGTTGGACGATCCCTTTGCAGGGCTCGATAGCGGTTTTTTCTGTCAGGTGGCCAAGTTAATTTTAACCCTGAGTGAGCAGGGCTGCGCCATAGTGTTGGCTAGCCATCGACCGTTGGATTTATTGCCTATCGATCAGGTGTGGCACATTAGCGATAAGCGCATGCAATGTTTCGCGGGTGATGGACTGACTCAGAATGAGGCCTATTCTCGTGTGGGTTAAGCAGGGGAAGAAGCAACGTCATTTGGTGTCGGCAGACAGCCACACGGCACAGCACTTTATCGTTAAAAACCCTAAGTTGTGCGCCTTGTGTATCTTGTTAAGCCTGTGTCTTTCGAGCTGTGCTTTTTTTGTACCCAATCAATACCTACCCTTTATCGCACTGTTTAATGGCGTGCTGTTACTCCAAGGGCGTTATTTGGGTGGCGGTGTTAAAGGATTATTCCTGCTGTTTACGACTCAGCTGGCGATCACCTGTGCGCTTTATTTGTTATTGCATGGTGGCGAGCGGATAGATGAGGCAATGCTGGCGGTGATACGCATATTACTGGCGATCATTCCCGGCTGGTGGTTATCTATAACTTGCGCTCCCCAACGTATTGGCGAGGTGTTGAGTTGGTGTATGCCGCATAAATGGGCCTTCGTGATGGCAGCCTGTTTCAGTTTACTGCCACGAATTGGCTTGGAGGTGAAAGATACTTATCAGATGCAGGTGATGCGTGGTGCGAACATTACGCCCAAAGCCTTGTGTCGACCAAAACATTGGGGCGAGTTGATTTATTGCGTGCTCTACCCGTTATTAATTCAACTGCTAAAGCTGTCTAAACAGATGGCCTTAGCCGCTAAATTGCGTCGCTTTGGTGTCCACCATAAGCCGACCCATTGGCCTGATTAATGAGATTAAATTACATGCAAAATAAAGGTTTCACGCTGCACGATGCCCTTTTTATCGGTTTTTGCGCCACGCTCTTGGTGGCCTTGAAGGGGATGCTGCGACTCAAGTTAGGCTTGACCGGACACTCGATGTTTTTGATGACTTTTTTTTACCTGATCTGTTATGGCGCCGTCGGTAAAAAAGGTGCGATCACTGTGTGTGGTGTCTTGGCAGGCTTAATGGCGATGATGTTGAGCGTCGGTAAAGGAGGGCCATTTATCGTGCTTAAATTTGCCTTGCCGGCCGCCGCCATGGATCTGTGTCTACTGGTGTTGCCGACCGTGCTGGCGCTTAGATGGCGCTGCATTATTTTAGCCTTGGTAGGGACAGTTGCATGGGCCAGTAAGGGGACGATTGAGGATGTTTTAGTGGGACTGAGCTTTGAGGTGGTGTTATTGCAACTGGGTAAAAGTTTAGTGTTTGGTAGTTTTTTTGCAATACTGGCGGCGTTATTGGTGCCCCCAGTATTGCAACGTTTGAGAAGTCATGATCTGTTAGACCGTGAGGAGCTGTAAGTATGGAACGTCAACAGGGGTTAGCGTCTTGGTTGGTCTGTATCGATGATACCGATGATATTGGCACTAAAGGCACAGGAGAGATCGCCGAAGAAATTGCCTTCAAATTATCGGCAGGACAGCCTAGCCGTTGCGCGTTTGTGACTCGCCATCAGTTATTTGTCCATCCAGATATTCCCTATACCTCACACAATAGTGCCATGTGTTTTCAAGTGCGAACGCCTCTGTGTCAGGCTCAGATCCTAGAGATAGCCGTTAAACACTTACAGCAAGAATGTGCGCCAGCGTCTGATCCTGGTATCGCCTTGCTGGATCTTCAGGCGGCTTGCGATCATCAAGCCTTAATCGACTTTGGCCTGGCGGCTAAGAAAGAGGTGAAAACCAAGGCCGAGGCTTATGCGTTGGCGCATTCGCAGAGCATTCACTTAAGTGAGCATGGCGGCACAGGCCAAGGTGTAATTGGTGCCATGGCAGGCTTAGGGCTGCGGTTACAAGGTAATGATGGCCGGATCAAGGGGCAATTTAAGCTCCCGGGACTGGAGGCTGGTATGGTGGAACTGTCGGTTGCCGAGGCCATTGAGCAAACAGGCGTCGATTGTGTGCTAACCGACAGCGGTGAGCCACTGTGTTTTAAAACGCCGTTGCAACTGTCAGGTAAGGTGAAGGCCGTGTACCGCGAACATCAAGTTTGCCTGTTGGTGTATCAGCAAGAGGGTGTTTGGCGCAACGCGCTAAAACAACAACTGAAGCATTATTAATGGAGCCGCTATGACACAGTATTTTAGTCTGCATCAGGGGCGTTGGCAGCTAGCGGTTGAGGGGGATAATTATCAAGCGACTCGCCATATTGCGGCACAGTGCCAGCACTTTATCGCCGACGATGAAGATGAACAGGTCGATGATCAGCTGCGCTCTTGCGTCAACTGTGCTCGCCGTCGTTGGTTAGTGGGCGCGATTGAGTGCACCGCGCTAAGCGTGCGGCCTGTATGAGTCTATGAGGCTTTAATCGGATCGATCGTAAGCCTCGGTAGTGCTAAATTTGCAGCGTGACTCATATGGCAGCTGTACCAAATACATTATGCAAAAAAACTTATGGAGATTTAACTTAACTCAGCATACCATGGCGCCGTTAAGAGCTTTATGTTGTGAATTTGTCCTCGTTAGGCATGATTCGTACTAGACTGAACAGTGATTGGATAGCTCGCCGTATGGCTTGGTGCAAATGGTGAATGAGTGGTCAATAAAGCGGACATAATCAAAATTGCGGTGCGGCGCTTGTCTATTGGCATGTACGTCACGGCAATAGAGCGGCAAGGTCTAGTGAATATCGCCCATCCCGGGCAGATTAAAAGCACAGAAGCTATCAATCAGTTAAATAAAAACAACATCAAATATGTGTGGGTCGACGCCAATCGTTCGGACCCCAGCTGTGGCTTAACACCTCATACAGTAGAACCCACACAGACCCCCTCTCCACCTGTCGTTAAAAAAGTCAGTCGTGAGCAGTCGCAAGAGAAAGCTAAACGCTTGATGGCCGAGGCGAAAGATCTGGTGCAGAAAGTCTTGTCTGAAACCTTTGAAGGCAAGGCGGTTACCGTTGAGCCGTTTGAAGATTTAGCAGAGAACATGATTGAGTCAGTCATGTTGGATGCCGATGCCTTTAAATGTATTTCAGCGCTGCGCTCTAAAGATGCTTATTTGCTGGAACACTCTATCAATGTGGCCTTTTTATTAGTGACCTTTGGTAAGTATTTGGCCCTTGAACGCGATGTGCTTAAACAGTTGGCCGTGGGCGGGATCTTGCATGATATTGGCAAGGTGAAGGTCGACAACAAGATTCTTCACAAGCCAGGAAGGCTCACGCCTGAAGAGTTTGAGCATATGAAACTACATCAGGTATTTGCCCAAGAGATACTGGCAGAAACGCAAGGCTTGTCACAAATCAGTCGTGATGTTTGTTTAATGCACCATGAAAAGCTCGATGGTAAAGGTTACCCCAATGGTATTGCTGGCGAGCAGATAAGCCTGCATGGCCGCATGAGCTGTATTGTCGACATTTTCGATGCGCTTACCGCCACCCGTTGCTATAAAGAGGCGATGAGTCCGGCCGCGGCGTTTAAGATCCTACTCAGCTTAACCCCGTTTCATTTAGACGAGGCATTAGTGTATGAGTTTATTCGCTGTATCGGTATTTACCCAGTAGGCTCTTTGGTGCAACTGTCTGATGGCCGCGTGGGAATAGTATGGGATGCGAAAGACCGCGATGCCCTGCATCCCGTGCTTAAGTGTTTCTATTCCAACACCCATAAACACTACATAGATGTGGTGATGGTGGATCTATTAAAACAGGATGTGCATATCGAACGTGGGCTCTCGCCCAGCAGCTTAGGTGTCGACCCGACGCCCTTCTATTAACCCGTCTCTTAGCGCGATTACGTCAGTAACCTCTTATGTTAAGGCCACTGGATATCGCCGGCAGTGCGGCTGGTTAGCTTATCCAGCTATTTGTTAGTAATAATCGATATTTGGCGAATGTTAGATACCGATAAATAATGGCCACTTCAACATAACGCCCAGCGGAGGCAAGATGGAAAAGTGGCTGCTCATCATCTGTTGTGGCGTCTTCGTGATGGCCTCAGTGCTCACCAGTGGCCTGACTCGCGCCCTTATTGATATTGGAGCGTTGGTGGTTATTTTAGCCTTAGTGTGGCGAATCAACGGCTCAACTAAAGTGAATGATATACAGTAACGAACCGACCCCAATTGCGACCCAAAGCAGTAAACCTAATATCATCGGCTTGGCACCCGCTTGACGCATCTTACGCAGGGTGATCCCTGCGCCTATCAAAAACAGACACAAAACCAGTACCCGCTTTGACAACATGAAGATGGCCTCATAAGCCACCTGCCCTTGGGGGAGATAATGGGCGATAGCGATGGCAACACAATAAAACACAATAAATAGCGGCACAGATACCCTGCGCTTGTTACCGCCAAATACCATGGCGCTAATTAATGCCAGTGGTACTATCCACAGGGCGCGTGCCAGCTTAATGGTGGTAGCGGTGACTAAGGCTTCATCACCATAGGCAGAAGCCGCACCGACCACAGAGGAGGTGTCATGAATGGCGATAGCGCTCCATACACCAAAGTGATATTGGCTCATCTCCAATAGGTGGCCTAAGGCTGGGAACAGAAACAGCGCCACCGAGTTAAGTACAAATACGGTGGCTAGCGCCAGAGCGGTTTGCTGGCTGTCGGCTTTAATGGCCGGAGACACTGCGGCAATGGCGCTACCACCACAGATGGCGGTGCCGGCGGCAATCATATGGCCGAGCTTGTGGTCTAGCTTGAGTAATCGAGTGAGCAGGGTGCCCAAGATTAAGGTGAATATAATCGAACCTAGGATTAAGCCGAGGTTGTCGAGACTGACACTGATCGCCGTTTCAAGCTCAATGCCAAAACCCAAGCCTATGATGGAATAAGCCAGCAGCTTTTTAGTCAGTGCGCCGATATCCCATTGGGATGGGACTAAGCCAAGACTCGCTAATGTAAAGCCCAGCACTAAGGCGATAGGTGAAGAGATAACCGGAGTTAAACAAAGCAAGGCGCACAGTATAAAAATTAGCCGTGAAGGCTGGTCAAGGAGTTGGCTAAACAAAGATTTCATCTACAAGGTGATCGAGTTCTAGTGTGATTATCGCAGTATAACCAGCACTTAGGCTCTAATAAATTCAATAAGCTTTATTTTAAGATTCAATTTTACTTAATATCTTTTTAATTAAGCTCTGCTTGGTCGATGATGCTTTGCCACGGGCAATACGCCTCACCCACGGCAAAGTCTCGACGGTTAAGGTAACAGTAATAAGCTGCCTAAGCCTAAGAAGATAAAGAACCCGACCACATCAGTTACTGTGGTTAAAATCACCGAGCCCGCAACGGCAGGATCTATCTTCATCTGCTTAAGTACAAAGGGGATCACTGTGCCCGACGAGGCCGCAGCCAAGCTGTTAAACACTATGGCGACAAAAATAATGCCACCGAGCGGTACCGAGTTAAACCAAAAGCTCACCACCACCCCAATTAACGCGCCCAGCAACACACCATTGAAGGCGGCTATTTTAAGTTCTTTATCGAGTAGTAGCTTTAAGTTGCTGCGTTTTAAGTGGTTAAGTGCAATACCACGTAGCGCCACTGCCAAGGTTTGGCTACCAGCAATACCGCCCATGCTGGCGACAACTGGCATTAATATAGCCAGAGCCACAACTTGTTGCAGCGCATCACCAAATAAGCCTATGACCCAAGAGGCTAAAAAGGCGGTTAACAAGTTGGTTGTTAACCAGATAGCGCGCATTCTGGCGGCGACGGTAACCGGAGTAAACAGATCTTCTTCATCTTGCGCCGTTTCAGAGGCTAGCACTTCTAAGCTACGCTCTTTGAGGCGTTGCATCAAAATGGACACAGCTATCGCGCCAATGATCTTGCCCTCTTTTTGTACCGGATGCCACGCAAAGCCAGTCACGGGATTAAGATGTTGAGCCGCTTTGGTAATATCTTGATCGTCGTTGATAGGGTCGACCTCTACAATAATATTAGCCAGTGGCGTACTCGGGGCCACGTGGCGAAGCTGTTCTATGGTACATGCACCTTGGTATTCGCCTTGGGCATCGACGGCATAAACCCCAACAAAATCACGTTCGGGATATTTTTCGATGCGCTCTAATACTCTTCTCACGGGGGCCGTGGGGCGCGAGCGTAAAATATCATTATTGAGGTAACGTCCTACCTCCTCATCTTGATAGCTCAGTGCTTGTTGCATCTGCTCTATGGTGAGGGATTCTTGCTGCTCGAGATAATCTTCGACCACTTCGCTGGGTAAGATCTCGGCGAAGGTGAGTACGTCAATTTCTGTGATGCGCTTGAGCAGCTCTTGCATCTGCGCTTCGGTTAGAATATCGAGCACATGACGAGCGGTTTCATAATGCAGCAGGTGCAAGATGCCCCAGCCGCGATCGGCTGGAATATAGCGACACACGACCGCACGGTACTGATCTGTGATGGATTCGAGTAGATTAGCCAAATCGGCATCACTATAATCACTGATAAAGGCCAGTGAGGCCGATTCCTGCTCTTCAGGATGGCTGACAATGTCGATGACCCGAGATAATAGGTCGTCTCTTATCTCTTCTTCGCTAAGAGGCTCATGTTCAGGCATTGCCATGGGAATATCCTTGTAATCAAGCTAGTGACAGGCCAAGATGCGGCGATGCGCCATGGCGTACTACAGGCTGCAGTCCATTGATGGTATTGCCTTTATCCAATGCACTGGCCATTTCATGTCGGCGATGATAACCGACATGAGGTAAAAGCGACTCTGCTAATATATTACTGAATCGCGATATTAACGATTGATTCGGTTAGCAGTTAAGTAAAAAGCTCTGCGCCGGATCAACCAACACACGATCGCCCATCCCTTCGCGGCCGAGCAGCATCAGATAGGTCATATCCTGACGATTACTTAATGTCAGCTCGATAGGCCATTGATGATCACCCAATTGCAGTGTCGTCTGGATAACACAACGCTGCTCAACTTCACCATTAGAGGATTTTATCCGGCGAGAGTCATGCATTGGCGCCTTACAGTGTACCGTCTGCTCCAAATTATATACATCGGGATGCAGATCGAATTCGACATAAGGACGGCCGCCTACTTTAACACGTTTTAGGTTGTCGACGTGTAGTGATGATGTCTTAGCACCCGTATCGATACGCACCTGCAGATCGCTAATACCTAGGTCTGGCAGGTGGCAGATTTCTAAATTTCCGATAATGATTTTTTTCATGTTTTTTATCCCTAACAAGATAACGTTAACCCGCTATGATGAGCGTTTATATGACGGGCGTGGCGATAGGGGTGATCTGCTCATTCATGATCTCGATATGCTCCACCACTTCATCGGCAGCACTGCCAAAATAGGCGATATGAAACATAGCATCCCCCTCTAAAACCAAGGGAATATTTTGCTTACCTATGACGATGCCAGCGCGATTAGAGGT
This sequence comes from Shewanella algidipiscicola, assembly GCF_003605125.1. GTDB lineage: Bacteria > Pseudomonadota > Gammaproteobacteria > Enterobacterales > Shewanellaceae > Shewanella > Shewanella algidipiscicola. The sequence continues at coordinate 123,550 of NZ_QPQT01000012.1, read as the reverse complement.
CACCTGCTGGATCAATTCGCCCATAGGGTTGTTGATTTCAGCCAACACCTCGCCCTCTTCAACATAGGCGCCTAGCTTGGCAAATTCACACACAAAACCACTGGCGGCGGCGCGCGTCCAGTCGCTACGGTTGGCCACAAAGGGGGCTATTTTCTGCCGTAAGCGGCGTTTACGCATCACGCCCAGAGAGGACAATACATTGAGTATGCCTCTGACCCCAGTTTGAATCGATAACTCATCAAAGCGTAAGGCTTCGCCAGCCTCATACAATAACACTCGCGCGCCATTATTAACCGCCGCTTCGCGCAGGGAGCCATCACGCACGTTGGCATTGAGCAGAACTGGCACACCAAAGGCTTGCGCCAAGGTTAATGTTTCGCCATCGTCTAAATTTGCTCTAATTTGCGGCAAGTTAGAGCGATGTATCGCGCCAGTGTGCAGGTCAATACCATAATCACAGTGGCGCACTATGCTGTTGATAAAGGTGTAAGCCACTCGCCCCGCCAGTGAGCCTTTTTTCGATCCCGGAAAGCTGCGGTTAAGGTCGCGCCTGTCCGGCATATAGCGGCTCTGGTTTAACACGCCATACACATTGACCATAGGCACTAAAATGAGCGTGCCTTTAGTGAGTTTGATATTCAGTTGCAGCAAGCGGCGGATGATCTCAATACCATTGAGCTCATCACCATGCACGGCCGCACTAATAAATACCTTAGGTCCTGGTTTTTTGCCCCGCATCACATGTACTGGCATCGACACTTGGGTGTCGGTGTACAGGCTAGCGACGGGCAGTTGCAACTGACGCTGCTCACCAGGGAGTATATCCACTCCGGCAATGTGTAAGGCTGAGTTATCCATTACCCTTTACCACGTGTTTTGTTGGCATTGGGTTTGGCATTTTTTTCGATAAAGGCGTAAATCAGTCCAGCAACATCTTTCTCGGTCGCCTGTTCGATGCCTTCTAATCCAGGCGATGAGTTAACTTCCATTACCACAGGGCCATGATTAGACTGCAAAATATCCACACCACACAGATTAAGTCCCATGGCCTTAGCAGCATTGAGTGCCGTGGCGCGCTCCTCTTTACTTAACTTCACCAGTTGCGCTACACCGCCGCGATGCAGATTGGAGCGAAACTCGCCTTCGGCCGCTTGGCGTTTCATGGCGGCAACGACTTTATCGCCCACCACAAAACAACGTATATCAGCGCCGCCCGCTTCTTTAATAAACTCTTGTACTAAAATGTTGGCTTTAAGCCCCATAAAGGCTTCAATTACACTTTCGGCAGCCTTAGTGGTTTCGGCCAATACCACACCAATACCTTGGGTGCCTTCAAGCAGCTTAATTACCAGAGGGGCGCCGCCGACATTTTTAATCAAATCTTTGATTTTATCGGGTTTGCTAGCAAATCCAGTACGGGGTAGACCAATGCCTTTACGCGAGAGTAACTGCAATGAACGCAGTTTGTCGCGTGAGCGGCTGATGGCAACCGATTCGTTAACGCAAAATGTGCCCATCATCTCAAATTGACGCACCACGGCAGTACCGTAAAAAGTGATCGACGAGCCAATACGTGGGATCACCGCATCATATTGAGGTAATACTTTACCCATGTAACGTACGGTCGGGTTGCTGCTGGTGATATCCATATAGCAATGCAGCGTGTCGATAATATCGACCTCATGGCCACGAGCTTCTCCGGCTTCTTTTAGGCGACGAGTTGAATAAAGGTTTTCGTTTCTAGACAAAATTGCGATGCGCATACCTAGTTTCCTTAATAGCGACCTTAGGCTACCTAAGGTATAAAAAATTCCTACTTAGATCAGCAGGTAAGAATAAAATGTATTGTAATGATGGCATGTTAACCAAACAGTAACACATTTAACCATTAGCAGGATTATTGCCGTTGATTAAATATAGCGATAAATCACCCAATCGGATTAATCTTGCTGCAATTGCTTTGTTTATCATTCGATTGTTTGCTGTTACTGCTTAAAAATAAGGACGCGACATTAGGGCCAAAGTCGTAAGCTGCAAAGCTAATTATTTTTGTCGTCACAACAAGGTTTTTTTGCTTGTTAGCTTAACGGCTTGTAGGAAGGTGTCGGTGCTCGGCTTATCCTAACCAGAGCGCGGCGCAATAAAAAAGGTTATGCCCTCGAGGGCATAACCTTTCAACCACTAGCCATGGATTAATCGATGCTTAGCCTTAGGCTATCAGCGCATGGTCACAAACTCCTCGGCGCCGGTGGGGTGAATGGCAACCACTGCGTCGAAATCGGCCTTGGTGGCGCCCATCTTCATGGCGACGCCAAATCCTTGCAGTATTTCATCCATGCCATAACCTATGCCATGAATACCTACCACTTTTTCATTGTCGCCAGCGCAGATAAGCTTCATTTTACAGGCTTGGCGATGAGCGGTGACGGCGGTATACATAGAGGTAAAGCTTGAGGTGTATACTTTGACATTGGCTTCACCGAACTGGGCGATAGCTTCTGGCTCTGTGAGCCCCATGGTGCCGATAGCGGGATGGCTAAAGACCACGGTTGGGATCAAGCTGTAATCCATTTTCGCCTCTGTCATGCCATTAAACAGGCGCTCAGATAACAAACGTCCCGCTTTAACCGCCACAGGCGTTAATTCGACGCCACCTTCGATAATATCGCCGACGCAGTAAATGCCTTTCGCTGTGGTATTTTGCTGTGCATCGACCACGACATAGCCCTTATCGTTTAGGGTGACGTCAGTGTGTTCTAGGTCTATTTTATCGGTCGATGGTTTACGGCCAATAGCCCAAATAAGGGTGTCGACCTCATATTGCTCGCCGTTTTCTAAGGTGAGCGTAAGGCTGTTGTCGGCATTTTTGACCACAGATTGAGGCACACTATGGGTGTGCAGGCTTGGGCCGTTACTGGCCATGCTTTCCATTAAGGCTTCGCTTAGCATAGGGTCGAAGTTGCGCAGTGGTGCGTGTTTACGCACAAACAGATGGGTCTCGCTACCCAGTGCATGCAGCACGCCCGCCACTTCTACGGCAATATAACCCGCGCCCACTACGGCCACGCGTTTAGGTTGTTCGTTGAGGGCGAAGAAACCATCAGAGTCGATACCATATTGGGCGCCCGGAATATTTGGGATGGTCGGTGCGCCGCCCGTTGCGATAAGGATATGGTCGGCACTGTAATGCTCGCCATTGACTTCGATGGTGTTGTTATTGACGAAGCGGCCATAGCCGCGCACTAAGGTAACGCCATTATTTTCAAGGCCGCGGTCGTATGAGCCGTGGATGCGTTTGATATAGGCTTCGCGGCTTTCGACTAGTTTGCTCCAATCGAACTTATTGACTGCCACATCGAAGCCATAATCTTTGGCATACAAGTGCATGGCTTCGGCGACCTGAGCGCCATACCACATGACTTTTTTAGGTACACAGCCTACGTTGACACAGGTGCCACCAAGGGCTTTTGCTTCTATCAACAGTACTTTAGCGCCACGCATAGCAGCGCGGTTTGCCGAGGCGATACCACCACTGCCTGCGCCTAAACAGATATAGTCAAAGTGTTGAGCCATCATTATCTCCAAATTCGAACGATTGCATATTGCGGTCATTGTAGGGGCAAACTGTCTGGCAAACCAGTGGCGTTTTTGGCTTTATGCAAAGACCATATAGTGAGTAAGTGCTTTGGCTTGATGGTATTAATAGGCTGAGATTAGCGTTTGTATTGGCACTTTTGGTAGTCGCTCACAGAGGGACCCTCGGCTCCGCATTTCATGCAATCCCATTCGCTCTTGCGGATGTTAAGCTCATCTCGATGAAAGCCAAACTCGGGTTTAGATTGTGACTGTAATTTACGTTTTAATTGGTTCATGCGTTGATGCAGCCAACGACAACTAGGATCATCGGCTACCAGTTGCCTCTGCGCGGTGCGTCGACGATTATCTTTTTTGGGCTTTTTACGGGTCTCACGGCGCTGGGATTTAGGTTGCTTAGTGGTTGGCAGATCTTGGGCGCGATAATGCAGCGCACTGCGGTGCTGGCCTGGGATCACGATAGGGTTGCCTTCGCTGTCTAATGCACTGTCTGCAGGCAAGGTGATAGGTGTGCTTGCTGGTGGCGTTGCGGGCTGGAGCGGTTTTAATGGTTCGCCTGCTTGGGCTAGGCCGTCAATGGCGTTGAATATCACAAAGGTGAGTATGGCGCAGCGGATAACATTAGGCATTCCTTGTCCCCCATGGCTGATAAAGGCGTTCCTTGCCTTTATGTCAGCTTTAAAACTAGTTGAGATTAGCCTAGGGCGCAATATGCGCTAAGTGAATGCTATAAGCTCCAATTGAGGTGTAAGCCGGCAAAGGTGTGATCTAAGTTGCCGCTATGTGGGCCAACTTGGTGTTTAATATCTTGCTGGGCCAAGGTGTGGCTAATATGGCTCGACAGGGTCAGTTGTGGGCTGAGTTGATACTGGATTTCGACGCCTAACTGTAAGTGGTTACGGCCATTATGTGCTTCAGTCACATATTGAACATCAAAGCCTTGGGTGACATAAGGGGTGATGGTCAGTTGCGGTGAAAGCGCCCACTCACTGTGAAGGCTGGCTTCAACAAAATAACCGGCGGCTGCGGTTGAGTAGGTATAGGCAATAGAGGGGGTGAGCCAGCCAATATGGGTGTAGCTGAGCGAGGCAAACAGCTCATTATCAGCGCACTCTTCATCACCATAGACTTGGATGCGCTGGTAGCCTAGTGAGCCATCAAAGCGATCACCAAGAGGCAAGGCGTATTCTAGACCGAGATTCCACTCGATATAGGCCATGCTATCGGCGCGCCCAACTGTGCTATACAGGGTGATATCTTGCTGTTGCCAAGCGGCAGTTGCCCAGTAAATGCCCCCTTCGTTTAAATTATTACGGCCCTGGGAGATATATTGACTGTCCCAGGCTAAGTCGATGATAGCGTTATGGGGAGAGGGATCGTGGGTGATGATATTGTTAATATGTAAATCATCGACGCTGCCAGAAGAGGCCATCTCTGTCGCGAGCAGAGGCGTGCCGATAGTCATCAAGACTGCGGTGATCAACGGAGTCGTCAAGCGGTTCATGTTACCGATTAGCCTAAACAGAGCGAGAATGGGGCGAATAATAACGCCGCAAAAACTAAACACAAATGATAATAAGTTGTATTTGAGAGCGGCTTATCAATTATGCTTTTAGGCGTGGTGAGTTAACGCTTTTTCAAACGAGATCACAATATAGATGTGTGTCGGCTGCTAGGGGGCGAGTGTGGTGCGCCTTTTTGTATGCGTTTTGCTCCCGCGGCTTGAATCACGCGCCCATCGCCCATATCTAGTGAAGTATATCTGTCGATTTTTAGAGGAAATAACATGAGCAATCCTTTGCTAAGCAAAGCGGAATTACCGCTTTTTTCGCATATTAAACCTGAGCATATTCAGCCAGCCGTCGAGCATGGGATTGAACAGTGTCGTCGTAAAATCGATGAAGTATTGGCCTCTGGTGGCCCATATACCTGGGATAATTTTGTTGCGCCGCTAGAGCAAGTCGATGATGAGCTCAGCCAAATTTGGTCGCCAATATCGCATATGAATGCGGTGTTAAGCACCGACGAATGGCGCGCTGCCCATGATGCTTGCTTGCCGCTGTTGTCTGAATACGGCACCTATGTCGGCCAGCATCAAGGCCTGTATCAGGCGTATAAATCACTTAAGGAATCGCCGGAATTTGCTAGCTTGACTCAGGCGCAGCAAACCAGTATCGAGCATAGCCTGCGTGATTTTGAGTTGTCGGGCGTAGGATTGAGCGATGATGATAAACAACAATATGGCAAATTGGTTAAGCGTTTATCTGAGCTAACCAGTCGCTTCTCTAATCAGCTGCTCGATGCGACGCAGGCGTGGAGCAAATTGATCACCGATGAGACCGAGCTTGCCGGCCTGCCAGAGTCGGCCATTGCTGCCGCCCAAGCCATGGCAGAAGCCAAAGGGCAACAGGGCTGGTTATTTACCTTAGATTACCCCTCTTATCTGCCCGTGATGACTTACAGCGATAACCGTCAACTGCGCCAAGAGTGCTATACCGCGTTTGTCACGCGGGCATCGGATCAAGGCCCTAATGCCGGTGAATTTGATAACGGCCCACTGATGGATGAGATCCTGGCGTTACGCCACGAGCTAGCACAACTGCTGGGCTTTAAGAGTTATGCCGAAAAGTCGCTGGCCACCAAGATGGCGCAGTCGCCACAACAGGTGATCGACTTCTTAGAAGAGTTGGCAACACGCTCAAAAGCCCAAGGTGAAGCCGAATTAGCCGAATTGACAGAGTTTGCTAAGCAGCAATATGGCGTGAGCGAGCTCGCACCCTGGGATCTCACCTATTACGCTGAAAAACTTAAGCACCACAGATATGAGATCTCACAGGAGTTGTTGCGCCCCTATTTTCCTGAAGACCGCGTGCTGTCTGGGCTGTTCTATACCGTCTCGCGTTTGTTTGGTTTAACCGTTGAAGAGCAAACCGAATTTGATACTTGGCATAACGATGTGCGTTTTTTCACCATAAACGATGCGCAAGGCCAGCACAGGGGCAGCTTTTACTTAGATCTGTATGCCAGAGAAGGTAAACGTGGCGGCGCTTGGATGAATGATTGTCGTGTACGACGTCAAACTGCTAATGGTTTGCAGCATCCGGTGGCCTTTTTAACGTGTAACTTTAACGCCCCTGTGGCGGGTAAGCCTGCGCTGTTCACCCACGATGAAGTGACGACCCTGTTCCACGAGTTTGGCCATGGTATTCACCATATGTTGACTCAAATTGATGTGGCCGGAGTGTCCGGGATCAACGGAGTACCTTGGGATGCGGTGGAGTTACCGAGTCAATTTATGGAAAACTGGTGTTACGAAGAGGAAGCATTAGCCCAGATCTCAGGTCATTTTGAAACGGGTGAGCCACTGCCTAAGGCGCTGCTCGATAAAATGCTGGCGGCGAAAAACTTCCAATCGGGCATGATGATGTTACGTCAGTTGGAGTTTTCGCTGTTTGATTTTCGTTTGCACCATGAGTATGACCCGCAAGTGGGGGCGCAAATTCAAGCCAAACTCGATGAGGTTCGACGCCAAGTGGCCGTGGTACCCACCGCCGACTTTAACCGCTTTCAACACGGTTTTGCGCATATTTTTGCGGGAGGCTATGCGGCAGGTTACTACAGCTACAAGTGGGCCGAAGTGTTATCGGCCGATGCATTTTCTCGTTTCGAGGAGGAGGGGATCTTCAATGCGGCAACCGGACGTAGCTTCTTAGAAAATATCTTAGAGATGGGCGGCAGCTTAGAGCCAATGACCTTATTTAAACGTTTTATGGGCCGCGAACCCAAGATTGACGCCCTATTGAGACATTCGGGCATTAAAGCATAATATCAATGTGTTAGATAAAAGTGCCAACCTTTACGGGTTGGCATTTTTGTATCAGACATTCAAGGTGTAGGCGCGCTCTATTGCAAGGTGGAATTGAGGCGTAGCTTACAAATTACGCCAAATAATGTAAGGTTATCAACATCTGAAAAATTGATTACATTTTGTGATGATAAACCCCATCTGGCTACGAAGTTTTTGCACCTTGGTGGAATTAGGGCATTTCACCCGTACCGCCGAGCGTTTGCACATGACTCAATCTGGCGTCAGCCAGCATGTGCGTAAATTAGAAGAGCAGCTGGACACACAGTTGTTAGTGCGTGAGGGCAAGCAGTTTTCACTGACCGACGCAGGGCAAACTCTCTACCAACAGGGGGGCGGCATATTGCAGGCGCTGCAGCAGCTGCAACAGGCTGTTCGCCAAGACCCTCCCTTTGCGGGCGTAGTGCGGGTTACGTCGCCCGGTAGCATGGGGTTAAAGCTGTATGCCGATCTACTCGATTTACAGCAGCAGCATCCTCAGCTGGTGCTCGATTATCGCTTTACCTCTAACTCAGGGGTTGAGCAGGCAATTGCCCAACTCGATAGTGATATTGGCTTAATGACACGGCAACCGACCTTAAGCGAAGTACACAGTCACAAGGTGGGGCAGGAGTCATTACTACTGGTGACGCCAGTGCAGTCGCCCTCGTTAACTTGGGCAAGCTTAACCCAGTTGGGGTTTATCGATCATCCCGATGGCGCGCACCATGCCAGTTTGTTGTTAGGTGCCAATTATCCTGAGTTTGAATACAGTGAGCCCTTGTCAACGCGCGGCTTTTCTAACCAGATAAGCCAGATCCTCGAGCCGGTGAGTCGTGGCTTAGGCTTTACCGTGTTGCCAGCCTATGCGGTTGACGCGTTTACGCGGCCTGAGCTAATAAAGGTGCATGCTTTATCTGTCCCCGTGAGCGAGCCTATCTATTTGTGTTACAGACGAAAGTCGGCATTACCACAGCGGGTGTTGTCGGTGATAGATGTGATAAAAACACTCTTGTGAGCGTATGATAACAACACGCCGGATGGGCTCCGGCGTGTTGGTCTACAGGCTGAGCCATTAAGGCGTATAGTAGGTCGCCGCACCTGGGCCAACGGGTAAGCCTAAGGCAAATACCCAGATAAAGAAGAAGCAGGTCCACCCAATAAAAAACACGATAGAGTAAGGCAACATGGTGGCGACTAAGGTGCCTATGCCTAAGTTTTTCTTATACTGGGAGGCAACCGCCAAGATAAGCCCGAAATAGCTCATCATAGGGGTAATAAGATTAGTGACCGAATCGCCTATTCGGTAAGCCGCCTGAATGGTTTCAGGGGCATAACCAACCAACATTAACATAGGCACAAAAATCGGAGCGGTCACCGCCCACTGCGCCGATGCGCTGCCCAGCATCAGGTTGATAAACCCACACATCATAATAAACAGCAAAAATACCAGCGGTCCAGTAAGACCAACGGCATTTAAGGCATCGGCCCCAGTAACCGCCAATACAGCACCTAGATTGGTCCATTTAAAAAAGGCCACAAATTGCGAGGCAAAAAACACCAGCACAATATACATGCCCATGGTGCTCATGCTGTGAGACATGGCGTCAATCACATCTTTGTCGCGCTTCATGGTGCCCACCACCTTGCCGTATACCAAGCCCGGAATGGCAAAGCAGATAAAGATAAAGGCGACGATCCCTTTAAGGAAAGGCGACCCTGCCACTAAGCCTGTTTCAGGGTGACGCAGTGGCCCGTTTTCCGGCACTATGGTCAAGGCTAAGATGGCACCTAGCACCACAGTGGTGATGGCTGCTGCCTTAAGACCACGTTTTTCTACTGCGCTGACGCCATCCATTTTTTGTGCGCCTAGGTCGATACTGGCTTCGCTAGCATCGTATTTCCCCAGTTTAGGTTCGACAATTTTTTCGGTGACGAATGCCCCTAAAGCGGTGATCACAAAAGTCGACACAAACATGAAATACCAATTCACCTCTGGGCCAACTAAATACTCAGGATCAATCATCTGCGCCGCGGCTTCAGTGATGCCCGACAACAAGGGATCGACCGTCCCCAGCAACAGGTTGGCACTATAACCGCCAGATACCCCAGCAAATGCGGCAGCAAGTCCGGCCAGCGGATGACGGCCTAAGGAGTGAAAAATCAAGGCTGCCATAGGGATAAGCACCACATAACCCAGCTCGGAAGCGGTATTTGACACGATACCGGCAAACACTATGGTTAGGGTAACTAAGCGCTTTGAAGCCCCCATGACCAGTGAACGCATGGCTGCCGATAGCAGCCCTGAACGCTCTGCAATGCCCACCCCAAGCAAGGCCACCAATACAGTACCCAGCGGAGTAAAGCCAGTAAAGTTCGTCACCAGATTCGAGACTATCATTCGCAAACCTTCGCCATTCATTAAGCTGACGACATGGATCAAGCCATCGGCACTGCGTCCTGGTGCACCTTCTGGGCGGGGATCTGTGACTGTGAGTTCAAAATAGCCAGCAATACCACTAATGACGATGACGGCGAGGCAGAATAGAGCAAATAAAGTGATGGGATGGGGGAGTAAATTACCAAGGCGTTCGACGATATTTAAAAAACGGACAAATAATCCGCTTTGCTGCAATGGCTGTTCGGTAGCCGTTGTACGACTCTCTAAGTCATCTTGTTGATCAAGACTCATGTACTTTCCTTCATTATGGACATCTTTGTGCCCTAAGTTGTTATTTTGTTATGTTTGGTGGCGCAATGTTTCTATGATGAAGCAAGACTTTTAACTGAAACTTAAATCGGTAGGTGATGGGGTGCGGGCGTATAGATAAAAAAAGGCCCGCTCTTTGGGGATGCGGGCTAAAAAGTGATGATTGCCCCTTGCCAACGGAGGTGGTGTTGGGGGAATTAAAGCATAACGCGTTAATCCTGTATCTAAGCTGAATAAGCAACAAATGAACTTAATGCCCCTCGCGGCAAAGCTGACTCTCGCCATGTACGGCGTTTATCTTGTGGTGAGAGTTTTGCTGTGCTGGTGCGATGCATTTCGGGCAAAAAAAAATCCCTTACATTGGGGAAGGTAAGGGATAAAAGCTGTGATTAACCCACAAGGTCAAGTGAGGTCAATGACAATGACTATAGCGCCTACATACTGTACCTAAGCTGAACCGCTATAAGGTTATTGGCAGCGCTTGGTAGCAACAAAAACAGAGCCGAGAGAGACTGGTCGTTAAACTGGCGTTTAGGTGTCGCCCGCAATGCCATTTCACATCGCGATCGTCATCGATATCTCTTCACATTAGTTATTGTTTATTAAAGGTTATATTTATCCGGATAGGGTTTACTTAAGATTTTTGTTGATTTGATGTTAAATTAGGGAGGTAGGCTGGATAATCTCGGGTTTAGGTAGTAACGTAGTGCGTATTTAGTCATGCTTGATTGCAAATGGTTTAAATAAGTATCAGTTTGATATTGTATGGTCTGTTGATTAATCGCTGGCAATATAACATCGACTGGTGAAGGTGATGCCTGCTGCTATTGCACCGTGTCTGCTGGTTGGAATGATGATAGTGCAGGCTGATTAAAGATGAGTAAAACATAATATGCCAGGACGATGGCAAGGGAGAGTGAATGGAAGGTTTATTGTTAGCATTAGGGATAGTGGTCATTATTGTCTACCTTTGGTACGTCAGCCTGATCAAAAAACGCAATGCGTCACGCGAGGCATTATCGGGCATCGATGTACAATTGAAGAAACGGGCTAACTTAGTACCCAATATCCTCAAGATCGCTAAAAAGTTTATGGAGCATGAGCAGTCATTATTAACCGAGCTGACCGAGCTGCGCACGCAAGTGACTGCAGGTTATGACAACAATGATCCCCAAGCGATTAAACAGCATCTCGCTAAGGCTGAACAACTTAATACTAAGATGGGCCAATTAATGGTGAATGTTGAAAACTACCCAGAGCTCAAATCGGACAATACTATGCTGCAAGCTATGCAGACGTATAACGAGGTGGAAGAACATATTTCGGCGGCTCGCCGTTTCTATAATGCTGCTGTGTCTGAGCTAAATACCGCGGTTGAAGTCTTCCCCGGCTCAATCATTGCGTCTATGGCTAATGTTAAAGTGATGCCATTTTATGAAGCCGATGAGGCCTCGAAAGCGCCAGTGGATGCCGCCGATTATTTGTAATCAATTCCGATAACGACCTAGCATTAGATCACAAAGATGAACGTATTTAGCTTTATTTTTGGTGCGCCGATAAAATCGGTGCACCAGTCCCAGCGTTTAGTCGCGCCCAAAGAGGAACTCGCTCAGTTTAAGGCGCATTATCAGCAACATATCGAGCCATTAACGCGCAAGTTTGAGAGTCATCGCGTCGTCAGTCTTACGTCATTAAGGCGGCGACTCTATATCAGCGCGGCTGTAATGGCAGCATTAGTACCAGTGGGACTTTTCTTTGGGGCGCAGCACTATAACCTGGAGGCTTGGTGGCTATTATTGCTACCGATAGTGGTGCTAGCATGGTGGTGTTATAGACCGATAAGTCGCTACCATAGTGATGTAAAGCAACAGGTTTTTCCTAAAATATTTAAATATTTTGGTGATGATTTTATCTTTAGCCCTAGCCAAAAAATGAGTATGCCATTACTCAAGCGCTCTAAACTCCTGCCCGGTCATGACAACGCCTTGTTTGATGATTATGTGCAGGGCACGCATAACGGGGTCGAGATCGCCGTCAATGAGCTGACCCTCACTAAAAAAGTACGTCGTGATAAACGCACTGAAACTGTGACTGTGTTTCGCGGTGTCATGGTATTGCTGAGCAGTCATAAGGCGTTTAAGGGCCATACTGTGGTGGTTAAAAACCGTGGAGGCTTGGTTAACTTCCTGTCAAGTTCCTTTAAAAACCTTGAGCGGGTTAAGCTTGAAGATCCTCGTTTTGAGCAGCAGTTTGATGTGTTCTCTTCTAATCAAATCGAGGCAAGATATCTGCTGACGGTCAGCTTTATGGAGCGCTTACAGGAATTGGCTGCGATGTTTTCGGGCAGAATACAGTGCGCTTTTTATGAAAATAAGCTACTGATCATGTTGGAGAGTAATGAAAATCGCTTCGAATTAGGCTCGATATTTAACGGGGCAACATTTGAACATGAGTTTAGTCAAATAAACCGCGAGATGAAGCAGCTGTTTGCTATGATTGAGGTACTTAAACTCGACCAAGATATTGGATTGTAATGAAACGTGCGCCTTGGGGTTTGCCACTTTTAGCTTGTTATGCCGTGTTATCGTTACTGACAGCGAGTGCGGGGGGATGGGCGCAGGAGACTGCCAGTAAACCCTATTACAAGGCGGCCTATTCGAAACAGGGGAGCCTCAGTCATAGTGATGCGCCGGTTACTATCGACACTCCCGCGGAGAAGATTAAGGTTTATCAATACACGCAGAATAATGGGGTGGTAGCGTTTGCTGATCATGCCCCAAGCAGTAGCGATTTTAGGGTACTGCTGTACGACTGTTTTGCCTGCCAGAGCGACTCAACATTAGACTGGCAAAGAATCCCCCTGTTTAGTGCCGATTACGATGAGTTGATTGAGCGCGCCGCAAGCGAACATGGGCTTGATCCGGCCTTGATTCGAGCGGTAATTCATGCCGAGTCAGCCTTTAATGTCTTTGCCTTGTCACGCAGTGGCGCCATGGGGTTGATGCAGCTAATGCCAGCGACAGCCAAAGAGCTGGGTGTGAATAACCCTTACCGTCCTGACCAAAATATCGACGGCGGGGCGCGCTATTTGGCTCAGATGTTAGCCAGATTCGATGGCGATATTGATCTTGCCTGCGCCGCCTATAATGCAGGGCCGACGACCGTTAGCCAATATCAAGGTATTCCGCCATATCCGGAAACCCGAGCCTATGTCAAAAGGGTCAAAATTTTACTTAAGCGCTATCAACAACTCGGGTAACAACCATGTTAAAACAGTCGATTATTGAACTCGAATTCGCCCTACTTAACCCCGAAGTTCGCCATAGTGCATCGACACTCGATCGCTTGATCCACGATGATTTTTTAGAGATAGGAGCCACGGGACTCGGTTTTGGTAAACCAGAGATATTGCGGCGCTTGCCCGAAGAAAACAGCCCTAAATTTACCGTGATCGATATTCAGTTTCGTCAGCTAAGTGAGGATATCGCTCAGCTGACATACCGCGCCAGCTTTAAACCAATCAATGCACTGGATAAACGTTACTCGCTGCGCACATCACTGTGGAAGTATGCCGTCGATCGCTGGCAGATAATCTATCATCAAGGCACCCCCTGCGAACCCTTTTAATGGTTAACCATATGTTTTGGCTTGTCGCCAATAATCAAAGTGATTTAAGTCGCCCAGATTTTATATAAGTTTTTGATATTTAATTTATTTCTATTTTAATAAGGTGCCTTGATAGGCTCATTTAACCTTGAGTCGTTAAGTTTGGCTCGTTAGCTCATGCTAGCAATGATCACTTGTTCAGGTTTAAAGACGCCGTAGAGCCGTTGACCTTGGCTCAGTTCAATCTCATCGGCTCGTTGGCGGGTTATTGAAGCGTAGAGCGGCTCAGGTGTGCCAATATCTAGGCTCACTTCGAAAGAATTGCCATTGGTTTTTATTGCGATGACTTCACCCTCGAGTTGGTTGTCGCTGCTCGACACCACAAAAGTAGTCGATAAATCAACCAGAGGTGCCTTGAACAATAGCAATACAGATTGAGCCATGGTCAAACCAAGTCGGCAAGTACTGCTATGAGTCACAGTGGCAAAGACCGTTTGGCCTGCTGAGGTCTTAAGCGTGATTCTGTCATTGAGTTCACAAGGCTCAATAGCACAGATCTTGGCGCTTATCTGGTTTCTGGCGCTAGTTTTTAATGAAAAATGCGCCATGACATCGAGCAGGCTTTGCATTGGCACCTGCTGATCGAGTAGCGCCTCTAACACCATCTCCTGCATCTGTTCGGTTAGGGCGTAAACCTGTACTAATCGTTCTCCAAAAGGGGTTAAACGAGCACCACCGCCCCCTTTGCCGCCTTTTTCACTGACGACCACAGCATCCGACAGGCGATGATTCATGTCATTAACGGCGTCCCACGCGGCTTTGTAGCTTAGCCCCGCTAGCTTAGCCCCTTGGCTAATAGATCCTGTTACGTCGATCTGCTTTAACAGCTTGATTCGTTTAGGGTTAGCTACCGCTTTATCGGCAATAGACAGGGTTAACTGTGCTTGTAAATCCATTGGGTATCATCACTAGAGAACCAGGAGGTAATTGTCGCCTATTCGCCGACAAAAGACTACTTAGCTCACTCTCTTTGCGTAGATTACTTGTTATTCGATATGTAACCATGTATATATCGATTCCGCTGTATATTTAACTACATATCGATTGGTATTAGGAGCATTGAAATGAGCGTTAACAAGTATTGGTCAGGTTTAAAGTTGATGGCCAGCGGCATGGTGGTTGTCGCGGCCAGTTTTACCTGTGTTGCCCAAGAGAAAGTCACCGTGTTTGCGGCCGCCTCGCTAACGAATGCACTGACCGAGGTGGGGCAAAAGTTTGATCAGCAAAATGATACTCAAACAGTGTTTTCTTTTGCCTCGTCATCGACACTGGCACGCCAGATAGCCCAAGGCGCCCCTGCGCAGGTTTACCTGTCAGCTAATCAAAAATGGATGGACTACCTTATTGATAATGACGCGGTAAATGCTGAGTCTAAGGTCACTCTGCTAAAAAACAGTTTAGTGTTGATCGCGCCTAGCAGCGCCAACTCAGCCCCTATTAATATCGATGCCAAGTGGCCACTCGTACAAAGCTTACAAGGGGGTAGACTGGCGGTGGGCGATCCCGATCATGTACCGGCAGGACGCTATGCTAAGCAGGCATTAAGCTATCTACATTTATGGTCGCAAGCCGAGCCACTGCTGGCTCGTGCCAATAGCGTGCGCGGTGCGTTAGCCCTAGTTGAGCGCGCAGAAGCGCCCTTGGGCATAGTGTATGCGACAGATGCATCACAGTCTGATGCCGTGGCCTTAGTGGGCACCTTCCCAGCAGATAGCCATAAGCCGATAGAATACCCATTGGCTTTGGTGGATAAGCAGCCTAGCGCTGGCGCTAACGCTTTTTATCACTATCTACAATCACCTGCAGCGAAAGCCATTTTTAGTCAATATGGATTCAAGGTTGCACAGTGATATTGACAGAATATGAGACTGCCGCGCTATTACTCAGTCTCAAAGTCTCTGGAGTGGCAGTGCTATTTAGCCTGCCCTTGGGCATTGGCTGTGCTTGGCTCTTAGCGCGCGTGGAGTTTCCGGGTAAAGCCTTGTTTGACAGCGTCATTCACCTGCCGTTGGTGTTACCGCCTGTGGTTATCGGTTATCTACTGTTGATCTCTATGGGGCGTAAAGGGGTTATTGGTGAGCGTCTTTTTGAATGGTTTGGTATCAGTTTTAGCTTCAATTGGCGCGGCGCTGCATTGGCGGCCGCCATTGTCTCTTTTCCATTAATGGTGCGGGCGATTCGTCAGGCGTTTGAGCATGTCGACGTGCGGCTAGAGCAGGCCGCCAGAACCCTAGGAAGTAGTCCCTTAAGGGTATTTATGACCATAACTTTGCCTCTAACGGCGCCGGGGATCATCTCTGGCATGGTACTGGCTTTCGCTCGCAGCCTAGGGGAGTTTGGCTCAACCATTACCTTCGTCTCTAATATTCCAGGAGAGACTCGCACTATTCCACTGGCGATGTACTCATTTATCGAGACCCCCGGCGCCGAGAGTCAGGCGGCTCGGCTGTGTGTTATCGCCATTATTATCGCGTTACTGTCATTGATCATCTCTCAATGGTTGACGCAAAAAGCGCAGCGGCGAGTATCGGCAACATGTTAACTATCAATATTAATAAACAGCTGGGCGATCTATCTCTCGCGGTAGCGGCGCAGCTTCCCATGAGCGGAATTACGGCAATCTTTGGTCGTAGTGGTGCAGGAAAAACCTCGTTAATCAATGTACTTGGTGGCTTGTCGACACCCGATAGCGGCGAGATATGCTTAAACAATCAGACGCTATTTAGTCGGCAGCAGGGTATCAATCTGCCGCCAGAGCGGCGTGGTATCGGCTATGTTTTTCAAGAGGCGCGCTTATTTCCCCATTACAGTGTGCGCGGCAATCTTAATTATGGTTGCCGTGACAAAGATGTGGCCCATTTTACCAAGGTGGTGCAGTTGTTGGGGCTCGCGCCACTGTTAAAACGTTATCCCCTTGGACTCTCGGGCGGTGAAAAGCAGCGGGTGGCGATTGGCCGTGCGCTGCTGACCAAGCCTAAGATGTTATTGATGGATGAACCATTGGCTTCGCTCGATCTGCCACGTAAACGGGAACTCATTCCTTACTTAATCGATTTAGCGAAAAATTTAGACTTACCTATCGTGTATGTTAGCCACAGCCTAGATGAGATTTTGCAACTGGCCGAGCATATGTTGGTGTTGGAAAATGGGCGAGTGATCGCCAAAGGCTCATTGCAACAAGTATGGAATAGTGAGCAGATGCGACCTTGGTTATCGGCGCAAGAACAAAGTTCGCTGTTAGAGGTGAGCGTTGCCGAAGTCAACCAAAACTACTCGATGACTCGGGTCACCCTGAGCGATGATGTGAGCCTGTGGGTGAACAGCGTCTCGTTGCAATGCGGCGCAAAACTTCGGGTACGAATTCATGCTAATCATATCTCCTTGTGTCGCATTCGGCCGCAGCAGACCAGTATTCGCAATATCGTGCCCGTTAGCGTAATTGAGGTGCAGCAGCGCGATGAGGATAACCACAGGCAAGTTAAATTGGATCTGGCGGGGCATACATTATGGGCTAATGTGACGTGTTGGGCCTGTGATGACTTAGCCATAAAGCCAGGTCTGTCGCTGTTTGCCCAAATAAAAGGCGTTAGTATGACCGCAGCCGATTTGGCGCAGTCCCACTAATTAAACTGACAGGAGCCGAGAAGAGAGCATTATGATCACATATTCCCCAATAGGTTATGCCAAGACGCCCTTCAAACAGATAGAAAATGTGCCAGTGCAGGGTGCCGGCATATCTCAAGATATTGCCGAGCTTATCATCAATGAAGAGTATGTTCAGGGGTTAGATGATCTCGAAGAATTTTCGCATATCTATGTGGTGTTTCATATCCATAAAGCGGCAGGTTATAAGCTTAAGGTGACTCCGTTTCTAGATGATCAGCCGCGGGGTATTTTTGCTACGCGCTCACCCAAGCGTCCCAACGCGATTGGCTTGTCGATTGTCGAGATTGTTCGCATTGAAGCTAACCGTATTGTTGTGCGCGGAGTGGATCTATTAGACGCTACCCCCATTTTGGATATCAAACCCTATATTCAATCCTTTGATAACATTAAACAGACCAAAGATGGCTGGTATGAGCAAGGACTAGACCCGCTTACCGTACGCTCTGATAAGCGATTTGCATAAGAGTCGGATAATCTAAGTGGGGTATCGACTAGGGGCGCAGCGCTGATTCTCTAAGTCATGGGCGTAGCTCAGCGATAAGCTGATATCGGTAGATGCGAATTTGTATTTAGAGCGTGAGCGTAAAGGTGATAGAACACGCCCGGTGGTGTGCTCTATCGCTATGATGGCTTAGGGATTATTCACCCACTTCCCAGATGACTTGCGTACTGCCGCCACCTTGGTTTAGCAATGGGCCAAGATAATCGAGTGTGGTTTGCGCCAGCTCATCGAGCTGCCACGGCGGGTTAATGACCCATAGACCGGCGGCTGTCATGCCAAACTCATCGCTGTCGGCCTTAATGGCTTGTTCGATACGCAGCTGACGACGGATACCACTTTGCTTTAATAACTCAAACATCGACTCGGTTTGTGCACGATTTACCACGGGATACCAGATCATGTACACGCCAGTAGCGAAGCGTTTATGGGCCTGAATCACCGCCTTGGCCACCTCTTGATAATCGCTTTTCATCTCATAGCTAGGATCGATTAATACCACAGCGCGGCGCTCCAGTGGCGGCACAGCAGCTATCAAACCTTGCAGACCATCACCCTTAATCACCTTGATTTTTTTATCTGCGCCTAATTGCTCATCTAGGGTCAGAAAGTCGGCGCTATGCAGTTCATGTAGCACCATACGATCGTTTTCACGTAGGTTCATATCGACAAACGAGGGTGAGCCTGGGTATAACTCAAGATCAGCAGTACCGTTAAAATGCTTAACATCGTTGATGTAATCTTGCAGCGGCGGTGGCAGGTCGTCCTTGTCCCACAATTTAGCCACACCAGCTAAGTACTCACCGGTTTTTTGCGCAAACTCATCCGAAAGGGCATAACCACCGGCACCCGCATGGGTATCGATATACACCATAGGTTTATTTTTCTTATGCATCAACTTAAGGGTTTGCAGCAACAGGCTGTGCTTAAGCACATCTGCATAATTTCCGGCGTGGTAACCGTGGCGATAACTTAGCATGAAAGATCTTAATCGGTGGTGAGTCATTGGAGCATCATTATATACAACTCCGCAGGGGGATCATAATTGCAAGGTATGGCGCTGCATCCAGACTAAGTTATCTCCCGCCAATGGCAATTGCCATATCGCCGTGCCGTCGTCTTGATAGAGTCGATAAAACGTCAGTGCTTTTTGAGTGAGATGCTGTTTACGCAGGGCTAAGTAGATGCGTTGCGCTGTGTCTGTTAGCGCATTAGGTGACGATAACTCGGTGTTATTGATACTGATGTCATAACGTTCGACGCGGCGTTGCGGCCAGATTTCGCTGCTGCGACTAAAGTGACCACGGATCTCGTAACGAGTGGGTGTTGAATAACAATCTTCGTCTGTTATGCATGCTGCAAAATAAAAAATACCCTGATCGGCTG
Source organism: Shewanella algidipiscicola (assembly GCF_003605125.1). GTDB lineage: Bacteria > Pseudomonadota > Gammaproteobacteria > Enterobacterales > Shewanellaceae > Shewanella > Shewanella algidipiscicola. Next base: position 104,185 of record NZ_QPQT01000012.1, on the reverse strand, counting down.
ATATTTCGACTAAAGAGATGCGAATATCGCTGCGAACCAAGCGGTTATCTTGCACCGAAAAATAGAGATCCCCATGATACATCTGTTCTTTAAGTTGGCCTTGATGTTGCTGCAACTCAGGGATGGCTAATTTGTTATAGGTTTTTTGCTCCATTCTAATTTTAGTGCTCATGAAATCTGACAGGGCTAAGTGTCCGGCACGCTCGGCATCGCCGCTAATATTGATCAGTTGGTTGCCTGGGCATTGACCCTCTTGGTAGTTGGGGCATATTGCAATACTGTCACGGTTGGCGCTGAACAGGGCTAAGCCATGAAAGGTGTTAAATGGTGGCGGCGAGCTGGGCTGGTCAAGCAGTTGCTGATGCAAGCGTTGTGTGGCCATATTGTTGTCAATGGTGTTGTCACCAACCGAGGTTAATAGAGTAAAGCTCCCCTGAACACCACTTAATGTACTGATTAACCCCCGTTCTTGATAGGCGTGTAGTTGTGGTTGCTGCTGAGTATAAGCCAGATAGCCCAGTATCACGCTACACAGTAATGCCACCGCCAATAGCATAGGGATAGAGGGTCTCGCCAAAGGCTTAGTGACTGAAGGCTGGTGAGGTAACTGTAACAGATAACCATGGCGCGGAACCGTTTTGAGCTCTATGTTTGGCTGATCGGCGAGTTTTTTGCGCAACATGCTAATGCATTGTTGTAGTGAAGACGGTGCGACCACACGATTTGGCCACCCGACCTGCATGAGCACGTCTTTGGTCACAAGCTCACCTTGCTGGCTCAGCAATTGCTGCAGTATGGCTGTCTCGGCATAGCTAAGATCAATACAGGAGAACGTATGGCGATTGTATAATTGTTGCTGCGCAACGTTTAGTCTCAACTCTGGGGTTAATTGCACGGAAACTCTCTACAGGGGCTCACCTTCACAGTATAAGGCGGTGAGGATTAACGAGGAAATGTTTACTTTTGAAGTATGATCAAGCTCAGTGTTTCATGGGTTAATGCCGCCCAGCGTGTAACGTTGAGCGGCATTAATTTCCTTGCAGGGAAAGCTGAACGTTACAAGTTATGCACCTGTTTTAGGTTGTCTATCGAGTGACAAACGGCGCAAGACTCAACCTGCAGCTCGTTAGCGCTTACCCCAAAACGGCCGCCGTTTTGTTCCATATGAGCACGCACTGACTTGTTAATGACCATTTCACCGTCACTATTTGGCTGTTTAGCGTGGCAGGCATAACAGGTAGCAGACACTGGTGAGGTATAAGCATCGACGCTGATATCCGTTGCGGGGTGGGCTCTCGAGTCAGGGTTGTAGTCTAAATCGAGTGCCAGTGGGCGGCCGATAGCCGTTAAGCGATCAACGCCGAAGGTATCACCTTCGTGGCATCGATAACAGTTTGCTTTATCAGCAGGATATTCGACGTTGCGCACACCGTTAGCACGATCTTGTGTCACGCGTTGGTTGGTATGCAGCGAGTGCATCCACACTTTGTGATCAGGATGGCTAACGGTGAGCTGCTCAATATAATCCCAATCGCTAGGTTTGGTATGCATTTCACGGATCGCCTGCGTCGGTGGTGTGTTTGGATTGTGGCAAGCCAAACAGGGATCGACGATATCTGCGGTAGAGCTGAGGAAGGCAGGCTGACCTTTGATGGCCATTGCACGAGGCTTAAACGGACGTAGGTGTTCGCCTAATTCGTCATGATCGTGACCCGAGAAACAAGTGGTATCGGCCAGCTCTTTGTTGATATCGGTGACTTGTGCATGACAACCGCGACAGGCCAGTTCAGAGTTATCATTAAACTCATCATAGCCATGACAGCTACCGCAGGTCTTATTTGACACTATGGCTGGGCGCTTAGCCTCTGGCGCATCGGTTAAGCCTGCTTTGTTAAAGAACCAACGTTTATTGGCCTCGGCATTTTTACTGTGTCCAGCTTGATCGCAGCTCACTAAGTTTTGTTGCTCATCAAAACAGTAGATAAGGCGATTAGAGATAAAGCCAGAATCATCAATCAAGTCACCCGAGAATTGGTCTTGCGTGACAATAGGCCCCATTAAATAAGTATAAACATTACCTTCGCTGCGATATAGCGGCGTACGTTCACGTTCACCTGCTGGGGTATTACCGCTACCATCTTGGGTTATGTCTTTCTTGTTACTTTTAACATAAATGGTGTAACCCCGGCTGCTGGTAAAATCGACAGATGCGCCCCAATTGACATACAGCTGCAGGTTTTTAATCCAATCGGCATTGGCTGGGTTATTGTCGGTGATCGCGATTTCTTGTCCTTGCTTGTCGAGCAAGGTAAAGCTAATTTCAGCAAAGTGTTGACCACCTTGCTGCACTAATTTGGCGTCGCGCAGATCGACATTGACAATATTGCGCTGATCTTCAGTGACCGCTTTTTCATGGTTGCCCATATGCACCTCGTAGGTGCGATCTGGCGCATGGCAGGTTAAGCAGTTGCTGTTATCGAGTTGCGAGTCGTGATTGTACACCTCATTGCTGCTCATATCGTGACAGCTAGAGCAGGTTTCACGGGTAGGGACTTGGTACCAATTAATGGCCTGTGGCTGTTGCTCGCTTACTGTTTTGCTGTGGCAAGCGGTGCAGCTACCTAGAGCTTGTGGCGTCACGCCAATGTGAGCGGTATGAGCGAGTACCGGCCATACTTTGCCCGGATCTGACATCTTATTATTGGTGTGACAACTGGCGCAGCTTTCGAGGTTATCGCCGCCATGTTTAATGTCTGCAATCGCATCGTGACAGTTTAAGCAGTTCGCCGCATCTATGATGCTGCGATTGTCCTCAATGTCGGAACCGTCGGTGTTGAAATCGACAATTGTCGTGGTGGCGGGGACAGCCGCACTCGCGAGAATATTCAGCTGAACTCGTTGGGTGAAATCGTCATTAAAGCTGGTCTCACCTTGGGCTAATGGTGCGTGCATGGTATAGCGGTAACTGCCATCGAGATTATCGACGAGTATCCCGTCACAACCTTTAGTCTCAGAGCAGCTTTCGCTGGCCAGCGTTTGCCACTGTGAGCGTTCACCTTCTGCTTGGGGCTGTAATTGGCTAGCATAAACTTTTAATGCCGCAATTTTTATCACTGGCACGGCATATTCGTTTTCTGCCGAAAAGTCGATGCTCAGTCGGTTATCGATCACACTGGTATTGTCGATAGTGATCGACAGGGTATTGGCTTGTGTGCTGACGTTATTTGACGGTTTCCCGTTTTCACCTGGCTTGCCATCTTCGCCATCGGAACAGGCGACAAGGCCCAGAGATAAACTACTTATCAGAGTTAAGTAGCCTAGCTTTTTAAGTCGTATGGTTTTCATCATCTCTCATCTCACTTTGGTCTTTATAAGCGTCGTGATTATGGTTCGCGACTGCGGCAAAAGTGTGCCTGAATCTGGAAGCCGACAATGTGAACAGCTAGTTGTTTACCCATATATTCAGGATTTTGAGAGGGTTTTTAGTTTTTTTTAGTTTTTTTTAGACATTATCAGCGTCAGGCGTATTGCGATGAAGAAATGGATTTCTTACCCAGTAGTATCTTTGCTTTTATAAGGCATCATGCCTCTGGCATAATAAAGCGGCTATTTCCTTAACCATCGAGCTATCGTGACTTCAGAATCAGACCAAGCCCCAAGTATCGGCGTGTTTTTCAATCGCCATTATCCGACCCTCGAAGCCATCTGTGAGCGCTGGGGGCTGGTGTTTGATAAGGACTCCTTGTTTGAGTTGGTATTTGAGCATGATTGTCTCGTGCTCAATAAGCGCGATGAACCCAAGTTAAAAGGGATAGTGGTAGATTTTGTCTCTGGCGCTGTTGCTCATCGTCGTAAGTTTGGTGGTGGCCGTGGTCAATCAATCGCCAAAGCCGTTGGGCTTAAACAGGGCGTGACGCCGAGTGTGGTCGATGGTACCGCAGGTCTTGGGCGTGATGCCTTTGTGCTGGCAAGTCTGGGTTGCAGTGTGACTATGATTGAACGTAACCCTGTGGTCGCGGCGCTACTCGAAGATGGTTTACGCCGTGCCTATCAAGATGCCGATATTGGCCCGTGGATGCAAGAACGCATGCATTTAGTGCATGGTTCAAGTTTAACGACTTTGGCAGAATTAGGGCACCAGGTGGATGTTGTCTACCTTGACCCCATGTATCCCCACCGTGAAAAATCGGCCTTAGTGAAAAAAGAGATGCGGGTGTTTCAATCTTTAGTTGGCGCCGATCTCGATGCCGACGGTTTGCTTGCTCCCGCGATGGCTTTAGCCACCAAACGGGTGGTGGTTAAACGCCCCGACTACGCCGAGGACTTAGACGGCGTCAAACCCAGCACCGTTATCGCCACCAAGAAAAACCGCTTCGATGTCTACGTCAAGGCGGCCATGAAAAGTGCTTAATATGCAAGGCATTAGGAGCATACTGATAATAGTTAATGCAACAATCTGCCGAGTAGGCAGTAAAAACCTCTTTTCATTTCACTTGGGAAGGTTTTTTTATTACTTACGATATAGAATCCTAACTAACTTTTGCCCCTTTATCATTTAGAACAATTACTCATTCGAACTTTGTGTTTCTGTGTTTACCTTATATTTACTAATGCGGAAAGCAAAAGATAAGGCCCTAGTAACTTGTCTTGTAGTATGCCTTAAAGACTATCAAGAGGGCTTATGACCAACAAGGCATACACTCAACACCGACAATTACGTTCCCGATATAGGGTTCGAGTATGAGTAGTAATTCACCTTTACTGGCACTAATCTTTTTATGCACAACAACTTCCTTTATTTCTTTTTAATGGTATAGCCTTGAAATGTCGTGTTCATCTCGACATTTAACGGTCAATAAGTACGAAATATCACGATTAGGTGATCCAGTTCTCGCTTGTCGTTTCAACGTCGCAATAAAACCTCTGTGGCATCAATATTGCTCTTCTGTTCATTCTCCATTTAGGTATACGACCTCTCCCCCCCCTTTTAGATGTATGGCATGGTTTAAACAGGAGAACGTTATACATCTACTTGCAATTTAAGCACTTATTAAAGGTTGATCATCTTGAATACTGACAACAAAAAATACGGTTCCATCAAGCATCTCCTGATTGTGACATTTTCAGTACTGCTGTTTATATTCTGTATTGGTCTGACCCTGATTGGATACAACATAGAAAATGTACGCTCTCAGATAGACTCATTGGAGCGAGAATATACTGCCAGCAATGTGGCTGCTCAACTACTCCAATCAAGTTCGGCCTTAAGGAGAGAGCAAATAGGCTACAGTTTAAGACGTGTATTAGGCACTAAGATGAGTTCGGATTCGATTCAATATATTGAGGGTGAAGCCGTCATACTCAAGCAAAGCTTAACCGAGTTAAAGAAGCTGGCGAATGTCCATACACAGGAACAACTGGCAAGATTAGAACAGCCTATTGCCGAATTTATATTACTGCATGATCAATTTATAACAATGGATAGTAAGGCCGATCCAAAAGAGACGGCTAATATGTTAACTTCGACCGCATCTTGGAAAATCTATGACCGAATAGAAACTGGCATCAGATCACTCACTCAACAACAAGCAGAGATAGTCAATGACGCCAAGCAGTCTAGCGCCAGTGCCATCGATAATTTAAAGGTTTGTCTCATTGTTATCGCTGTCATCTTTATTCTGGTGATGGTCTTGGCGGGTATTCTTCTTCTTCGTCGTATTCTTGCTCCATTGCAAGCGACAACAGAAGTGCTCACTCAGATCTCGATTGGAAATTTAACCGTTAATATTGAGCGAGAAAAGTTTAACAGCGCCGAATACAGTGCCTTGGCTGATGTTCTTACCTCTACTCGAATGAAACTTCAACAGATGATCACTCAAATTGGAACCTCCTCAGTGCAATTGGGAGGCGCTGTTGAAGCGCTCGGTAATGTTGCGAGAGACTCAGCCTTGGGGATGGAACAGCAGCGCCATGAAGTCACCCAAGTTGCCACAGCGATGAATGAGTTACAGTCATCGACCGTAGAGATTTCACGTAACACCAATCAAACGGCCGAGTTTGCTAATAATGCGGTTCAAGCAACCATTCAGGGCCAGAACGTCGTTTCCTCTACACTAATGGCCATAGATGAGTCTGCAAAAGAGATCGACAAGGTCAGTATCGTTATTGAGCTATTACAGAAAGATACTAGTGCGATAGCCGTTATTTTGGATGTGATCGCTAATATTACCGAACAGACAAACCTATTGGCTTTAAACGCCGCCATTGAAGCTGCACGTGCTGGCGAGCAAGGGCGAGGTTTTGCCGTGGTAGCCGATGAGGTCCGGGTACTGGCACAGCGTACCCAGTCATCGGCACAAGAGATTAAAGATACCATCGCAGTGTTACAAGAGCGCGCAAACCAAGCGGTTCAATCGATGCAATCGAGTCAAAGTACGATGCAGACCAGTGTGGCAGCGGCAAATCAAGCTCACTCGGCCATGGAAGAGATTAACAGTGCCATTGGCAGTATCAACGACATAGCCATTCAGGTGGCCAGTGCTACCGAACAACAAACAGCGGTAACTGAAGAGCTGAATTTTAATATTACCAATATCAGTGATGCGAGCAATCGCGTATCTGACGGTTCCAGCCAAGTATCCCAATCGAGTCAGGAGCTGCGGCAGCTGTCGCTTAATTTGGAAGGATTGATCCAACAGTTTAGGGTCTAACTGCAATACGCTTCGATTATGCTTTAAGGTGAAAAAGCCTGAATACTTGCCCAGTATTAAAGGAGTGCATTCAGGCTGTTTGTTTACATGTTAGAGAGCCATTTTCTTGCCAGCTCACTTGCGGTCTAGCCGTTATCCGCAAAGATAAAGCTACATAGTGACGATTGGGTTAGGCAACTATCGGCTAGTTAATAGCAGTAGCTTATTTTGAGATAGGTTCAAAATAAGCTGGTGATTCCAAGCGGTAGGTATGCGTTTTGCTAGCGATATTTTATGTCAGCGTTTAATGGCATCTGTTAGGGCCTGCCTAGATCAGGTAATGTTTGCAGTGCCAACAGCGAACCTTCATGGCGCTAAACGTTTTAGCAGGTTTGTTGGCAACAATAGCAACGGCAACAAGCCAGAAACCTTACTATTCTGTAAGCTCCTCTATTTTGCCAATGGTGCCTTTATACCCTGTGGCATCTACTGAGGTGATCAAATTCTTCATATTAAAACCTTCTGGCACAATGACGATTGCTTGCTCTGTTTTTAATGAGGCCTTGGCCTTGATCACGCCCTCGGTTTTCCTTAGAGCCTGATTGATAACAGTCACGCACAAAGGGCATGTCATCCCTTCTACATCCACCGTCACCTGCACATTGTTTGCCCATACAGTGGATGAGCAAAATAATAGGCTAACTAACAAAATATACTTCATGCAAACACCTCAAATAGCCAAGGTAAAATAAAGGGATATAACTGAAATGCCAACACAATAGGTATTGTTAGCCAATACAGCAATAGCAACTTATTGCGGCTAATGACACCCGTACACATGGGCTTACTGGAAAAATAAAGTCGCCAAAAGCCGAGCAGAATCAAGCCTGTTGATAATAGTAGCATCGGCATTTGTAACCAGCCTAAGCTCTGCATTCCAGAAAGACTCGCCGCCGATGCACCAAACACCAAGTAAACTAAAGGGCCGATGCAACATAGGCTCGAGGCGACCGCCGCAATGACTGCGGTGGCCATGGTAGCCAAAAAAGACTTACTGTTCGCTGGATAGGTATTCATACGCAAACACTTTAGGCTCGTAATAGTTCACCGGATCGCCATCGACTTCGGCGTAGGGGTAGCCAAAATTATTCAATGGCGTTTGCTCCGCAATGGGTGATAAATCAAAATCACGTCCAAAGTTAAAGCCTACCCAATTCATTTCCCAATTACCGAATAAATAGTCATTCACCGTTTGTACTGCGGCATCGGTGTGTGCCTTATTTTCCGTTAAACGCATCTTAGTTACATCAGCGGGATCGGCAGGTAACCAACCATAACCGGCCAGATAAAACATGGCTCGACAATGCTGACCACCACTTTCATTGGCAACGCCTTTATCATCGGCACTACCGAAGGCCGTTTTAGAATACTGTCCCATTTTAATCGCTTGGCCTAAACGTATGCCAAACATCTCCCGTGCAGGTATGCCGATAGCGCGCATTAAGGCCACAAATACCGAGTTAATATCGGTACATTTACCGCCGAGCTTGCCGCTTTCAAGAATGGTGGCAACATCCCCAGTTCCACAGCCCATCACGCTGTTATCGCGAAACATATTGGCACTGACCCAGTTATAAACCAAGCGTGCTTGTTTAAGTGGTTCTTGCTCATTGCCGACAATTTTATCCGCAGTGGCTTTCACTATGCCATCAATTGGCATGTGTTTCGTCGCCAATAAATAGCGCTCAACATCCGCGGGATAATGTATTTCCTTAGGGGTTCTATAGTGGGCAAGTTCACCATTTTTAATCGGTTCCCAATCTAAGGTTTCAATGACCATTTCCACTGTCATACTCATTTTGGCCTTGGCGTCAGGCCAAGTGACAAACAGTGTTTTAGCCCCATAGCTGTTATCTGCGGTGATAAAAGCATCGTGATAATTACCGTTAAAATGGAGTTTTATTACCTGTTGAAACTGTGTATTTTCAGGCAGAGGCACCCATAGCTTTACGACACCTTCAGAGCCTTCAGGCGCAACGACATCATAGCGGTTGACCAGATTAAAGCGTCGGCGGTCAGCACATGACGCGAGCTCAACCTCTTGGTGCTTTGATGCCGCAAATACTGGGCTTATGGCCCCAACTGTTGATAGAACAGCCGCAGATTTAAGAAAGTCGCGCCTTTGCATACAAGATCCCTTATTATTTTGGGTTACAAGGATTGTAACTGAGAGCAAGAGTATAGGGTGGGCAATCTAGCGCGACAATGGACTTGATGGGTGAACGCGCAATTGAAGTCAAAAAAAACAATGATAAGTCACTAAATAAAACCACGTGGAAAAATAAAATAGACAAAATGTCTCGAGTGAGTGATTTGTTCCTGATGCAGTTTGCTAGCTGTGTTTCCCCGCTTTTTCTCGGCCCACATTAACCGGTTCGCCATTGGGATGGCTGCTGTGTGATTAGCCGAGCTCGTAATGGGTAGATATTCTACGCTAGAAGTGGCCGCAATATACTGGATTGCGTGTAGCGACATTGTTGTAAGGTGGCTATAGGCTTATTTGGAGCGTATTGCTGGGCAGAGGCAGTTGATTTCTTCTATGACAGTGCCCGCTGATGGAGAGTAAAGCATATTCGATGCCGCCATCAACGGCACTCTCTTATGTGAATTTTGTTCAGTCGCTTCATTATATCGTCATATAGTCCATCTTATGTTTGATATAAATTCACATCGCACTCCCCCTTTACTTTAGACACAGATTGTTCTTTTTCGGGTGTTTAACACCGCCGACAGCGTCCTTGTTTAGCTGGTTCTTACATTGCTAATACTTGTAGACATCTATCCATCTAAAATGGGTGGGAATTGTGTTTTTATCCGGCATTGATATGCGATTTGGTTATATTAAATTGAATTATAATAAGGCATATCATTACTTGTGCGACAAAATGGGTCACACGGTGTGGACATATTGTCTTTTGTGCTTTTTTGGTTTTTTAATCTGCATCTATGCTATTTGGCTTGCCTTTTCAGTTGTTTGTGCTTTGGGTTAGTTATGCTGTGGTTTTTTGTTCTGTATGGGGTTATTTGAGATCTAGATCTACTGTTATTATTTGTCATCTATTTACCCTTTGGGGATAATCTTACATTAAGTGTGGTCTTTGATGAGGCCCGCTCAGTCGGTTGCAAGGTTTAACCGCTGTAACCACTAGACTCATAACGACAAGAGTGTGAGAGGACGCAATGAACAGACGCCAGTTTTTTAAACTGTGTGCTTCTAGCGCTGCTACCTCAGCAATTTCTGCATTGGGATTGATGTCCGAAAAGGCCTATGCGGCCGTTCGTGAATTCAAACTCATTAGCGCAAAAGAAACCCGTAATAACTGCTGCTATTGCTCAGTGGGTTGCGGATTGCTGATGTACAGTAAAGGAAGTAACGGCAAAAACACCGAACAAAGTATTTTCCATATCGAAGGGGATGCTGATCATCCAGTTAACCGTGGGGCCTTGTGTCCTAAGGGTGCTGGGTTAGTGGATTATGTTAATAGTCCGAATCGTCTTAAATACCCAGAGTACCGTGCACCAGGTAGTAATGAATGGACACGTATCAGCTGGAGCGAGGCTTACAAGCGCATCGCCCGCCTGATGAAAGATGATCGTGATGCTAACTTGATTGAAAAGAATTCAGCCGGGACGACGGTTAACCGTTGGCTTAGCACTGGGATGATGACCTCGTCGGCGATGCCGAACGAAGGTGGTTATATCACCCAGAAATTTGCACGGGCATTGGGCCTAGTTGCAATCGATACCATTGCGCGTAACTGACACTCTCCAACGGTAGCAAGTCTTGCTCCGACATTTGGACGTGGTGCCATGACCAACCACTGGATCGATATTAAAAACTCTAATGTGATCATTATCATGGGCGGTAATGCTGCAGAGGCTCACCCTGTCGGATTCGGCTGGGTTACAGAAGCAATGCAACATAACAACGCTAAACTCTTGGTGGTCGATCCCCGCTTCACCCGTAGCGCCGCTTTGGCCGATCATTATGCACCGATCCGTTCGGGCACTGATATCGCCTTCCTGCTCGGGGTGATTCGCTATCTTATTGAAACTAAACAGGTGAACTACGACTATGTGAAGGCTTATACCAATGCCAGTTACATAGTGCGCGAAGACTTCTCATTTAGTGAAGGTCTGTTCAGTGGTTTCGATGAACAAACAGATAGCTATGATAAAGAGTCTTGGTACTACGAGTTAGATGAACAAGGCTACGCCAAAGTCGATCCTAGTTTCGAGCATCCACGCTGTGTGTGGAACTTGATGAAGCAACATGTAGAACGTTATGACTTTGAAACAGTAAGCAATATCACCGGTACGCCGATTGCGGACTATGAGATGGTATGCCAGCAAATTGGTAGCACTCATACTCACGATAGGGCCGCTACTTTTATGTATGCCTTAGGCTGGACCCATCATAGTAAAGGGGCGCAAAACATTCGCTCCATGGCTATGGTGCAGTTGCTGCTGGGTAACATTGGGGTGCTGGGCGGTGGCGTGAACGCATTGCGCGGTCACTCTAACGTGCAGGGCGCGACCGATATGGGGTTATTGTGTCAAAGCTTGCCCGGTTACCTTAAGCTACCGAGCGAAAAAGACACTAGCCTTAGCAGCTATCTTGAGCATTACACGCCTGTGGCTTTACGTCCGGGACAAACCAATTATTGGCAAAATTACCCTAACTTCTTTGTGTCGCAGTTAAAGAGTTTCTGGGGCGATAACGCTACAGCCGATAATGATTTTGGTTATGACTGGTTGCCTAAATGGGACAAGCAGTATGACTTTACTAAACACTTAGATATGGCTTATCACGGCGAAGTGAATGGCTACATTATCCAAGGTGTTAACGCCATTAACTCTATGCCTAATCGTAATAAGGTACTCAAAGCCTTGAGTAATCTTAAGTACATGGTAGTGCTAGATGCCTTGGCGACGGAAACCGCAACCTTCTGGCAAAACGCTGAAGGGTTCAATGAGGTTAATCCTGCCGAGATCATGACAGAAGTGTTCCGCTTACCGACGACGTGTTTTGCCGAGGAGGAAGGTTCCATCGTCAACTCTGGACGTTGGATGCAGTGGCACTGGAAGGGCGCTAACCCACCGGGCGAAGCTAAGCCTGATGCCGAGATCCTCTCAGGTGTGTTAATGGCGATGCGCGAATTGTACAAGGAAGAAGGCGGTACATTGCCTGAGCCAGTACAAGCGATTAATTGGGATTACCACAATCCTTATTCGCCCCATGCCGATGAAGTGGCTCGCGAGCTCAATGGTCGAGATCTTGTGACTCAGCGTCAGCTGGGGAGCTTCTCTGAGCTTAAAGCCGATGGTAGCACTGCCTGTGCCTGCTGGATCTATTCGGGTTCTTGGACCGAAGAGGGCAACTTAATGGCGCGGCGTGACAACCATGATGCTTCGGGTAAAGGGGTCACGCCGGGCTGGGCATTCGCATGGCCAGCTAACCGCCGAGTGCTGTATAACCGCGCTTCGTGTGATGTTAACGGCAAACCTTGGGATCCCAAGCGCACCATCGTCGAGTGGGTTGACGGTAAGTGGCACGGTATCGATGCGGGCGACTTCAATATGAAGTTAACCCCACAAGAATCGGCCGGTCCCTTCATCATGCAACCAGAAGGTGTGGGTCGTTTCTTCGCCCTTAAGCTATTGGCCGAAGGTCCGTTCCCTGAGCACTACGAGCCGATGGAATCGCCTATTGGGGTGAACCCGCTGCACAAGGTGATCAGTAATCCTGCCGTACGTATGTTACCGGGTGTGAAGGAAACCTTAGGTTCCCATAATGAGTTCCCTTATGTAGCAACGACTTACTGCGTCACTGAGCACTTTAACTTCTGGTCGACCCATGCCCGTTTGGCAGCGATCTCTATGCCGGAAACCTTCGTCGAAATTGACGAGATGTTAGCGGCAGAAAAAGGTATCGCCAATGGCGATTGGGTCACGGTTAGCTCTAAACGCGGCAGCATTGAAACCAAAGCCTTGGTGACTAAGCGTCTGCAACCGCTAAAGGTTAATGGTCAGCTAGTCCATACGGTTGGATTACCCCGCCACGGCAGCCATAACGCACTCACTCGTAAGAGTTATTCCTGTAACGTACTTACCACGGAAGTGGGGGATGCTAATACGCAGGTGCCTGAGTTTAAAGCGTTTCTGGTTAACATCACTAAAGCGGAGGGGATCTGATCATGGCCTCACAAGACATTATCCGTCGCTCCGGCACTTCAGAGATGACGCCGGCGGCAAAGGGGCGTAATTCATCGGAGAAGGTCGCCAAACTGTTTGACGCCACTAAGTGTAATGGCTGTAAAGCCTGCCAAGTGTCATGTTCAGAGTGGAATGACTTGCGCGAGGAGGTGGGCTCCTTCCAAGGCAGTTACCAAAACCCCATGTCGCTATCGGGCCAATGTTGGACCCTGATGGAGTTCCATGAGGTGATGGAAAGCAATAAGCTGCGTTGGCAATTTACCCACTCGGCCTGTATGCACTGTGCTGACCCAGCCTGTTTAACTGCCTGTTCGACCTCGGGGGCTATTATCCAGCACGCCAATGGCGTGGTGGACTTCGATTCGGACAAGTGTATTGGCTGTGGTTATTGCGCCAGTGCCTGTCCTTTTGATGTGCCTAAAATCGATCCTAAGGACAACAAGGCTTACAAGTGCACCATGTGTTCCGACCGTTTAGCCGTGGGCTTAGAGCCTGCTTGTGTTAAGTCCTGCACCACAGGGGCGCTGCGTTATGGCACCCGTGAGGATATGTTGTTCTACTCGCAAAAGCGGGTAGAAGAACTGCAGCAAAAGGGCTTTCCCAATGCGGGGCTTTATAACCCCGAGGGCGTAGGCGGCACGGGGATGATGATGATATTGCACGATATCAATCAACCCGAAAGCTACAACATGCCCGATAACCCGCAGATCCCACTGTCACTCACCTTGTGGCAGGACTGGGTTAAACCTTTAGGCACTATGGGCATACTTGCCACCGCCGCCGTCGCTTGTCTGCACAAGATCACCGTCGGTCGCAACATAGTGGAAGAGGATCAGCCGGGTTATCAACCGCCAGCGGAAGAGGCTAAGCAGGAAGAGGAGGACGACAAATGAGCAAGCATGATAAGCAAGAGATGATAGTGCGTCATAAGCTGTTCGACCGTATCTGTCATTGGTTCATTGTCGCGGCTGGGTTAGTCACATTTCTGACTGGCTTCTCCTTTTTCTATCCGTCTTTTCAATGGATGGGAGCGATAGCGGGTACGCCGCAATTGGCGCAATTTGTTCACCCTGTTGCAGGGTTGATGATGTGTTTGCCCTTGATGTTGATGTTGGTGCGTTACTACAAACACAACAAATGGGAAAAACACGATCTTGCCTGGATGCTCGCCATCAAGGATGTGATGTTTGAGAACGAGGATAAAATCCCGCCTATCGGCCATTACAACCCAGGTCAAAAAGTGCTCTTTAGGGCTTTCGTGCTGACATCTATCACCTTAACCGTGACGGGATTGATCATGTGGCAGCCCTATTTTGCGCCTTACTTCTCAGCCACTGTGGTGGGCTGGGCCATTGTGTTGCACGCCATTAGTGCACTGATCATGTTGATATTTGTGATGGTGCATTTTTGGATGGCGACATGGGTGGAAGGGTCGGTTACGGGCATGCTTTACGGCAAGGTCTCTAAGGCATGGTGCCGCAAGCATCACCCAGTGATGTTGGATGAACATTCGGACGTGGAGAAACATTAATGAGTCATACCGTCGAGATACCTATGGTCCCTGGTAGCGAATCGCCGCTGGAACTTAAACCGTTAAAAGCGGCAGAGCCCCAAGCTGTGTATCACAGGCGGGCACAACGTTTGCTGTCATTGGCCAAGGACTCGCCGTTGGCTGATTACTTTGAGCTGTGCCGTCGTCTGGTGGTTATTCAGGCCAGACTCGCGGGGGAAGCTGACTTCGGTCAGCTACTCGCTTGGGGGAAAGATGAAGCCATTCCGCTTTCCCAGTTGGGCTCAGAGGCCGAAAGTTACTGGCAAGGACTGCTGCAACAACTGTTAAGCGAACTCTTACCTCAGGTGGACGACTCTATTGCCCGAGTCGTGCGTTTGCTGATGCAGCAATCGCCCGAACAGCTGACGTTATGGGGACGCGCCTTGCGTCAGGGGCATGTGAGTGAAGTACCTGCCCGTTTTAGTCTATTCATCTGGGCGGCGATGGGGGTCTACTGGTCGCACTGGGCGCCTATGGTCATTAAGCGCATGGATCAGGCCAAAGTGGAGCAGCAGAGTATGTGCCCCGTTTGCGGTTGCCATCCGGTGGCGAGCGTGATTGTCGATGAGCCTCGTGCCGGCCTGCGTTACCTGCATTGCAGCCTATGCGAGAGCGAATGGCATTACATTCGCGCCCATTGCACTAGCTGTGGTCAGGACAAGGAGATGACCATCTGGTCGCTAGATGATGCTCAGGCTCAAGTGCGTATCGAAAGCTGTGATGAGTGCCATGGCTATACCAAGATGTTGTTTGTCGAAAAGTCGCCATCTATGGATGTCGCGGCCGACGACCTCGCCACCTTGATGTTAGACAGCGAGCTCAATGCCAAGGGCTTTGGGGCGACGACAGTCAACCCGCTGCTGATGGCCCATGAAACCGCGCAAGAGCAATAACGTAAACCAATTGTGGGAGGGAGTCGTATCGCTGCGACTGCTTCCTGCTTTTTTATGACATAAACAAGATGACA
Source organism: Shewanella algidipiscicola (assembly GCF_003605125.1). GTDB lineage: Bacteria > Pseudomonadota > Gammaproteobacteria > Enterobacterales > Shewanellaceae > Shewanella > Shewanella algidipiscicola. The sequence goes on along the minus strand of NZ_QPQT01000012.1, from coordinate 88,701 downwards.
AGATGATGACCCAAGCACCCGACACGCTACAAGCTCTGTATCGCGCCTTGCCTTCGATGGACTATTTACTGGCGGAGCCGAGTTTTATGGTTCTGCAGCAGTCTTTTGGTAAGGCCGCGGTCAAGGCCGCACTGGATATCCAGTTAAAGGCGGCGCGCAGCTTAATCGGCACAGAGCGCCGCCTGCCCACATGGTGTGGCGAGCTGGCGCAACTGCACGGATGCTTGGTTGATCAGCTGGCAAAAGATAGCAGCCACAGTTTAAAACCTGTGTGGAACCTTACCGGCACCATACTGCATACTAATCTCGGCCGGGCGCAGCAATCGGAGGCGGCTATCCGAGCCGTGACATCAGTGATGCGCTACCCAACACCGCTTGAGTTTGAGCTGGCCGCTGGTGAACGGGGTCATAGAGATAATGCGATCAGCCGTTTAATTCAACGCTTAACGGGCGCCGAGGCTTGTTGCGTTGTTAATAACAATGCCGCCGCCGTGTTGTTGATGCTTTCTGCCGTTGCCGCGGGAAAAGAGGTGATAGTCTCGCGCGGTGAGCTGGTGGAAATTGGCGGCGCGTTTCGTATTCCCGACATTATGCGCCAGGCGGGCTGTACCTTAGTCGAGGTTGGCAGCACCAATCGTACCCACCTTAAAGATTACGAGCAGGCGATCACCGACAATACCGCCGCGATCATGAAGGTGCACACCAGTAATTATCATATCTGTGGCTTTACCGCGGCAGTGGAGGAGGCGAAGCTTGGGCAGTTATGCCGTGAACGTGGCATATCACTCATCTCAGATCTAGGCAGCGGCTCACTCACAGATCTGCGCCGCTTTGGTCTTAAGCAAGAGCCCACGCCCCAAGGCATGCTGGCCGATGGTGTCGATTTGGTGAGTTTTTCGGGCGACAAATTACTGGGCGGTCCTCAGTCGGGGTTGATCGTCGGCAAACAGGCGCTGATCGATAAGTTACAGAGTCATCCGCTTAAGCGCGCCCTGCGTTGTGACAAGCTGATTTTAGCGGCGTTAGAGGCGACTCTGATCCATTACCTTAATCCCGAAACCTTAGATGCAGAGCTGCCCATTTTGGCCAAATTTGCCCGCAGCCAAGCGTCGTTATGGCAGGTGGGTCATCGCTTACAACAAGCCTTATCTCCGCTGTTTTCTCCTTGTTATGAGATAGCGCTGCTTGAGTGTCAGACCCAAGTGGGCAGTGGCTCGCAGCCCGATACCTTTTTGCCCTCGGTGGCGCTGTGTTTTACCGCGCTCGATGGTGGCAATGTAAGTTTATTAGAGCAGTATTTTAAGCAGGCGGCGCGTCCGGTGATTGGGCGCATGAGTCAAGATCAACTCAGACTCGATTTACGTGGCCTCGACAGTGAGGCAGAGCTACTGGCCGAGCTGAGCACTTTAGGGATGCAGTTGTGATCATAGTTACAGCGGGGCATGTCGATCACGGTAAAAGCACGCTTATTCGCGCCTTGACTGGGATGAATACCGACAGATTGCCAGAGGAGAAACGTCGTGGCATGACCATAGATCTGGGCTATGCGTTTATGCCGCTTAAGGATGGCTCGCGTCTGGCTTTTATCGATGTCCCCGGCCATGAGAAATTTATCAACAACATGCTGGTGGGCGTGAGTCATGCTCGCCACGCCATCCTAGTCCTCGCCTGTGACGATGGTGTGATGCCGCAAACCCGCGAGCATCTGCAAATTCTGGCGCTCTTACCCCTGCACAGTTTGACCTTAGTACTCACAAAGCGGGATCTGGTTGATAGCCAGAGGGCAAAACAACTGACCGCCGAAGGCTTGGCACTGTTAGCCGAATATCATATCGAGGCCAGTGGTATTTTTGAGGTGTCGGCAACAGTCGATGCCGTATCCAGTGGTGTAGCAACGCTTAAGGCACATATTCTCGCTTTAGGTGAGCAAGAGTCTGTGCGCGCTACAGATGCCAGCAGCTTTAGGATGACGCTCGATCGCGCCTTTAGTGTTAAAGGCGCCGGTTGCGTCGTCACGGGGACAGTGATCAGCGGCAATGTGTGCGTAGGTGAACACCTTTATAGCTCAGGTCAAAAAGCCAAACTTAGGGTGCGCGGCATTCACTGTCAGGGCCAAGAAGCGCAAGCTGCGGTCACTGGCACGCGTGTGGCACTTAACTTAACCGGCGTCGATAACCATAGGCCGCCTGAGCGCGGCGATTGGTTGAGCAGCTTGCCTCAAGCCGAACATTGCGCCCGGCCAGTGGTGCAGATCCGCGCCTTCGAGCATCTGGGCAGTGAGCCGTTAGTGCATTGGCAAAATGTGCATTGTCATCATGGCGCCGATCATACGTTAGGCCGAATTTCTTTGTTAAATGAAGCTGATGAAGACGGCTGTTATCTGGCGGAGCTGGTGCTCGATAAACCACTGCTCCTATGCCAAGACGATCCGATAGTGCTGCGACACATTGGCGGTAAACAGACTTTAGGCGCAGGGCGAGTGTTAGCGCTTAAAGTGCCTAATCGTAAGAAGCGCACGCCTGAGCGAGTGGCAAAGTTACACCGGTTGGCGTGCTTGGATAATCCTGCTGATGTGGTGGGTTTTCTCGGTCAAACACAGGCGTTAGAACTGGCTGAAATCGCTTGGCGTTGGCAATTGACCGATGAAGGATTGGCGATGCTCCTAGCCCAGGCGGAATTAGTGCGCCTAGGCTCGTTTGCGGTGGCCACCAGTTTACTGCAGCGAGAACAACAACAGTTTATTCGTTTACTTAGCGAGTTCCATCAACAACATCCCGACCAACTTGGGCTGGGACGTAATCGCCTGCAACGCATGAGTCACAGTGCTTTGCCGCCCGAATTAGCGAATAAAGTGCTCGATATACTGTGCCAAGAGGGGCGTATGGTTTTGCGTGGTGCCTTGCTGCAGTTAGCGGAACATAGGGTCGTGCTAGACCGTGAGGCTCTGCAATGTTGGCAGGCGTTAGCACCTTGGCTTGCCGAGCAAACGGCGCCGGTATGGATCACCGAGATGGGCGAATATCTCCAGCTGGAACCTGCCAAATTAAGATTATTGTGTTTCCAGCTGGTACAGCAGGGCTTTATTACAGCGGTCGTGAAAGACAGGTATTTACTCAGTGAGCAGCTTTGCCATTTTGCCGGCTTGATCCGTTGCCATATTGCTCAACAGGGTCAGCTAGAAACGGCCGAGTTTAAACAGATGGTAGGCCTTGGTCGCAAAGTGAGTATTCAGCTACTGGAATTTTTTGACAGAAGTGGTTTTACCCGCAGGAAGTATCGCAGTAATAGCCGGGAGATCCGTGATGCAGAGCTGTTTTTCTCTCATGAGAATTGGCGGAAGAACATAGGAGTCGAACCTACCCAGGACTGCTGGCAGCCCTACCCGGATTTGAAATCCGGACGCCTCACCGGAGACGACGTTCTTCCAATAGAAGACCTAGGGATAATAGAAAATGCACCAAGATGATTCAAGGCGATTTGCATTTAGTTAATGGGTTTGTGATATAGGTCTTAAATTATCATCAAACTAATTGTTTTTATTTGGTTTTATAGTTTTGGCGAGGCGATATGGAATATCATTCACATGAAGTGGTTACCGAAAAAAACGTGATCCTGTTAGAGGATGGAGACGCATCCGAGCTCACCGACTATTTAGCCAATGAGGTGAGAGTTGCACTGGTCTATAACGGCATCTCACATACCGTTATGTTAGCCAGCCCGCAAGACTTAGAAGCCTTCGCTATCGGTTTTACGCTGTCCGAACGTATCGTCTCTCATGTCCGTGATATCAAGGGCGTTGAGCTCGAATTCACCCCCGAAGGCGTGTTGATCCAAGTGGAGATCAACCAAAGGTGCTTCATGGAGCTTAAGCAGCAAAGACGCAACATGGCCGGGCGCACAGGGTGTGGATTGTGTGGTGTCGCCCAGCTCGAAGAGGCTGTTAAGCCTGTGGTTAGCGTCGACTCAGATGCCAGATTTAACATCGATTATTTAGGGGTAGCACTCGCGCAAATTAAAGATAATCAACAGCATTTTAAGGTGACGGGAGCCACTCATGCGGCCATGGGGCTTAACCATCAGGGACAGATCATTGCTGCCTATGAAGATATAGGCAGACATATCGCACTAGACAAGTTAATTGGCGCATTCAGTGCCCACCATGTTGAGCGCCCGGTGGCAGCGTTGCTCACCAGTCGAGCGAGTTTCGAAATGGTGCAAAAGGCCGCCAGTGCCAATATCCAAATTCTGTTTGCTATGTCCGCCGTGACCTCACTGGCGTTGGAATTAGCAGAGAAAAGCAATATCACGCTTATCGGTTTTTGTCGCAATGGCAGGGCGACGCTCTACACCCACGGCTATCGACTGTTGGGACAGCATAGTACCCGCTTAGCAAAAGCCATTTAAGCGTGAGGCCAGGTGCGATTGATGCTATTGATTCCAATGGCTCGATCGCTGTGGCTCTCAGGTTATAAGCGCATTGCGCTTATTTTTTTTCTAGTCTCGTTCATTAGGGTAATGACATGACATGGCAACAATTTAAACAAGAATATTTAGTCCGTTTCTGGGCGCCAATGCCAGCGGTGATCGCTGCCGGTATCCTTTCCACCTACTATTTTGGTCTGACCGGCACCTTCTGGGCCGTGACCGGCGAGTTTACTCGCTGGGGGGGCCACTTGATGCAGTTTTTCGGTGCAAACCCTGAAACGTGGGGATATTTTAAGGTGATAGGTCTAGAGGGATCTCCCTTGGATCGTATCGATGGCATGATGATTATCGGTATGTTTGGTGGCTGTATCGCGGCGGCGCTGTGGGCCAACAACGTCAAACTGCGTATGCCGCAGAGCCGTACTCGTATCGCTCAGGCGCTGATTGGCGGCATTATTGCTGGCTTTGGTGCCCGTTTGGCGATGGGCTGTAACCTTGCGGCCTTCTTCACGGGGATCCCGCAGTTCTCTTTACATGCGTGGTTTTTTGCGTTGGCAACGGCGGCAGGCTCTTACTTTGGGGCAAGGTTCACCTTATTGCCCATGTTCCGCATCCCGGTCAAACTGAAAAAAGTCGATAAAGCGACATCTATCAAGCAGGACGAAAATCAGGCTAGACGACGTTTCCGTATCGGCATGTTAGTGTTTGTGGCGATTGTGGGTTGGGGGCTGTTGACTATGTTTAATGCGCCTAAGCTGGGTATCGCACTGCTTTGTGGTGTTGGCTTTGGTCTGTTGATCGAGCGGGCACAGATCTGCTTTACTTCGGCGTTTCGTGATATGTGGATCACCGGCCGTACCCATATGGCCAAGGCGATTATCTTAGGTATGGCGGTGAGTGCTATCGGGATTTACAGCTATGTGCAGCTTGGGGTACCGCCAAAAATCATGTGGGCCGGCCCTAATGCGGTGATCGGCGGTCTACTGTTTGGTTTTGGTATTGTACTGGCTGGTGGTTGTGAAACCGGTTGGATGTACCGCGCGGTTGAAGGCCAAGTGCATTTCTGGTGGGTCGGTTTGGGTAACGTGTTAGGGTCGACCTTGCTGGCTTATTACTGGGATGATTTAGCTCAGCCATTGGCCACCAACTGGGATAAAGTGAATTTATTGACCAGCCTAGGTGATAAGGGCGGCTTATTGCTGACCTATGTGTTGTTGGCGCTCTCCTTTGGCGCTATGTTGTTATGGGAAAAACGTTTCTTTGCTCGTAAGGCAAAGCGCGATGAACAATTGCTAGCGGAGGCGGTGTAATGAACCAATATGTTCCTGATTATCAACTCGATATGGTGGGTGAACCTTGTCCTTATCCTGCGGTAGCTACCTTGGAAGCCATGCCTAAGTTAAGGTCGGGCGAGATATTAGAGGTGATCAGTGACTGCCCACAGTCGATTAACAATATCCCTCTCGATGCCAAAAATCATGGTTATAAGGTGTTGGAAATTGAGCAGAATGGCCCCACCATTCGCTATCTTATTCAGCGCTGAACCATAGGTGATTTAACCTAAGTAACAAAAGGGGATATCAAGCTCAAGTTGCGATCTGATGATGGTTTTATCATGTTAATCGCATAAGGCTTGGAAAAAAGGGCTTGCGATATTCAAGTGCTATTATGATGAGTATAGGTGTCGTGTCGCTGGCACCTATACTCATTATTAAAAAATATTTTTAATCAATTGGTTGTATTTGTCTCAGGAGAGATGGTTGTACCATCGACTTGCTTATAGGCCGCTTTAGTATGGCTAATGGGCATTAAAGGTTAGGCATAGATTTTTTATCCGAAGTTTCTTACAGAGGCTCCAGCTTCAAATCGTTATTTTCCCAAATAAGTCAATCCGGCCAAACTGATCTGCTGCAACCTATTGATGATACAACGACAAGCCATAGCGTTTAGGGTTGAAGTCGCCATCGAACATGCGCAATACTAGCTAAATGCTTGGTTGTGTTTTGTGCGTTAGATGAGTTCCAGATGTTAAATACGACTGAGTTCGATACGAGTCGAGTTATTACGCGCGCGCGACCAATAGTCCGCTACTTTGGAGTTTAAAAATGGATATAAAACTCATCACATTAATGTGTAGCTTAGCGTTGTCGCCAGCGTGTTTAGCGCAAACGTATCTTTTTAAGAACGTACATATTTTTGATGGCAGCAGTGCCAACCTGTCTTCAGCAAAAAATGTCTATATCGAAAATCAACACATAAAGAAAATCGAAAATTACACCAGTGAAACGCTAAACGCATCGGTAGAGGGAGTCGTTATCGATGGGCAAGGTAAAACATTAATGCCCGGTTTAATCGATGCACATACTCATTTAATGCTTGCTGGATTACCACAGCAAACTTTACTCTTGGCCGATCAAGGTTTTATTAATATTGCTGCCGCAAAAACTGCCTCAGAGATGCTACAACGGGGTTACACCAGCGTGCGGGATCTGGGGGGGCCTGTATTTGGCCTAAAGCTTGCCATCGATAAACACATTACCACTGGCCCACGTATTTGGCCGTCTGGCGCATTTATTTCTCAAACCGGTGGTCATGGTGATTTTCGCTTACCCAATGAGCTCATTGCGACCGATGTAGAACATACTCAAGCGGTTAAAACGGGTACAACCACCATTGCCGATAGCCCAGCCGATGTGCGTAAACACGCTCGAGAACAGCTGGCATTGGGGGCTTCGCAAATAAAAGTGATGGCTGGGGGCGGGGTGTCGTCGCTATATGATCCTATCGATGTGACACAATATTCAGCAGAAGAAATTCGTGCAGCCACAGAGGCCGCCGCAAATTGGAATACCTATGTAACGGTACATGCCTATACGCCAAAAGCGATAAATCGTGCTATCGATGCTGGCGTAAGATGTATTGAGCATGGACAACTCATAGACGAAGTGACGGCTAAACGTATTGCTAAAGAGGGGATTTGGTGGAGTTTACAACCGTTTACCTCAGATCGTAAATCAACATTTTCCGAGGGATCAGAGCAACGTAAGAAGCAGCTTAAAGTCGAAGAGGGCACCCTAACGGCGTTTAAACTGGCTAAAAAATATAAGGCCAAAGTGGCGTGGGGTACAGACATTCTTTTTTAATGCTGAACGCCTACAAACCCAGACGGCTCAATTAACCCGTTTAACCGAATGGTATACACCATTTGAGATCCTCAAAATGGCCACTCATGATAATGCGCAATTGCTGATGATGTCTGGTGAACGCTCTCCCTATAAAGGTAAACTTGGCGTGGTTGGAGAGCAGGCATTGGCCGATCTCTTGCTGGTTGATGGCGATCCTATCGATAATATTAAGTTATTAGAATCAAAAGATAATATTAAAATCATCATGAAAGACGGCATAGTTTACAAAAACACCTTATAGGCAGAATTTTAAAGTGACAGGCACGGATTAATTTAGGGCAATTTATACTTAATCGTCTGCTATTAACGATAGTTATTTCGGATACCTGTACCTGCCATTATCATTTGGCTTAGTCGTTATTGGTAAAAGCGTCACAAAAACGGCCGCTGAGTATGACTCATCGGCCGTTTAGTTTAGATGGCTAGCAGTTGAGTCATTAAGATTTATTGTTCGGCTTTTATATCACGCAGCGATGTTGCAGCACTGTCATCACCATTACCTACGGAACCGTTATGAGAATGATGCGTTTCTGTCAGTCGGCGCATCAGGGGGAGTACCGCAAGGGCTGTAAAGGTACAACCCACAGCTGCTATACCTAATTTATTGAATAGACTGGTATAGACGGGTAAGGTTTGCAGTGGATCGACTAAATCTTTAGGTACGCTGGCGAAGTTGGCTACCACACCGCCTAGGTACTGGGAAATACCGGATGCGACGAAATAGGCGCCCATCATAAAGCCACCCATGCGTGCTGGCACGTAGCGGGCAATCATTGCAAGGCCCAGGCCACTGACTAACAGCTCACCTAAAGAGTATGAGGCATAGCCCCAAATCATGATCCATGAAGAGGTTTTGCCATTAACGGCAAATTTATCAGCAAAGCCATAAATAAAGAAGCCGATAGCCACAACCGCAAACCCGAGGGCAAATTTCGCCGCGATAGAGAAGTCTTTATTATTGCGACCCGCCCACGAATAACTCCACGCAAGTACAGGGCTTAAGACCATGATCCATAATGGGTTCAATGCTTGGAACTGGGCTGGCGACCAAGTCCATAAATGGGTACCAAAGAATTGGAAATCCCAGTCCACATTACGCAGGGCAAACAACGCTAATGAAGTCGACATTTGCTGATAGAAAATAAAGAAGAACACGGTTTGCACTGTGAGGATCAGCGCTGCAATCAGTCCTGCTCGTTCACTGGTTTCGCTGGTACGGATCAAGTGAAAGAAGATTGCCAATACTGTAATGCCTGCAGCATACACAAAGACACGTGCAACGGCTTCATATTCAAGAATAATTGCTGAAGCGACCACAGACAATGCGGCTAGCGCCAATACGATGGCAAGGCTTTTTTTGTTTACTGGGCGAGTATCAGGCTCAGAGCCATATTGAACTAAACTCTTACGCATTAATGCATAGTTGCCTACCCCTACCAATATACCGACACAGCACACGGCAAAGGCGGCATGCCAGCCAAATTCATTGCCATATTGGGCGTTAACGTAATCTTTAATCCAAGGTGTCAGTAACATAGAGAAGGTCGAACCGACGTTTACCGCCATATAATAGATGGTAAATGCACTGTCGATTTTAGAATCATCACCTTCATAAATCTTACGCACTAAGTTACCGGCATTTGGTTTGAACAGGCCGTTACCGACTACAATCACGCCGAGTGCTGAAAACATAAACCAAGTATTTTCAGTGGGTACTGCCATTAGCGCATAACCCAGAGACAGAATCCCTGCGCCCAGCAGCATAGTGCGTTTAGTGCCGAGAATCTTATCCCCAACCCAGCCACCAATCGCCGGTGATACATAAATGAGCGCCGCACAGGCACTCCACACTAAGTTCGCGCGAGAGTCATCAAAGCCAAGTCGCTGCACCATAAAGTACACAATCAGCGCCTGCATGCCGTAATAACCAAAGCGTTCCCATAATTCGATAAGAGACACAGTCATGAACGAATGTGTTTTACTTGCCGGAGCGGTCCCAGTAGTCATAGCGCTTGCTTCCAACATGGTTGTTTTAATATTTGAAGGCAAAAGTATAAGGCGATAGCTCAAGCAAACCAATGGTCGATACAGGCAAAACAGATTTTGTTACAAATAAATAAATCACTTTTAAGGTGATTTTAAGCTTGAGTCGGCATTTTTTGATAACACCTGAACGTGCTAACCTTTAACTATAGTTATGCTGCTGATATATATGGTTATTTTTGGTTCTGTGATGTTGGTGAAACTGAATTTTTTAAGTAGAATGAGCGAAGCTCGGCTTTACCCAGCGATTAGCGATTGAGCAAATGAAGATTGCTTCCTCCCTTTACTTTACGCCATATAACGCCACGCATTTCATTAGCAGCAAAGTGTTGAACCCCAAAGGTTAGCGATGCTAAGTTATTGTCATATTTAAATTATTTAACCTAAATACTCGGCGCATAAGTATTTCCAATAAAGATTTCCCCCAGTTTTGGGCATTGGCGGTTAGGTTTTATGGATAAAATTAAGCAATTTTCGATCAGTCGAATACACACGGCTAAAGGCATTTTTAGGTTGCAAGGGGCGATTAAATCGCATGGCGAGCATGCCCATATTAACTATGAGAAAGCAGAATTTATGGGGACTGATGGTTGGCGCGAACTCGATTTAACCTCGGCTGAAACACTCGCTATTCTTGCTGGTATTCACCATAGCATTATTGAACATATTAAGCCGCAGGGGTTGTAAGGTACATCGCATCGGCAGTACAAACGTGCCTTTTGAGTGTTCGAGTTGCAGTAGGATGTTTGCGTGATGGGCATTAAATCGAATTGAAATAGGAAGTTCAGTGGACCATCTTGTAGTTGTAATTTTTCTCGCTGTATTGGCTTGGTTAACCATACCAGCATTGTTATTTTGGACGTTATTTTTGGTGACTTGGTTGATACTGAAGTCAGAAAATCATGCGCTAATAAGTCAACGTTATGCCATCTTAAGGCTATTGAGTCCACCTAGGGGGCTGTGGATTAGCATGTCGTGCATTTCTGAAGTTAGATAATAGGGCGCTAAAAAGCCTGTTAAAGTTTATGTATCCCTTGTATAACGTTTGGGATCGTACCTTGATGTTTTCGATAGCTCTTTTCTTGTTATTGGTCGCAGGGTTGTGTTTGGTCTAAAACGTACCGACAAGCTTAGCGAACCGCTACGCAGACGTGGATGTGATATGTCATCGGCTTACTTTCACTTAGCTTGTTATTTGTGTCAAGCTTTGGTTTGAGCCACCTTACTAAAAGTTATCCTTTTTTAGTGCGTGACTCTAATGCTCGATGAACCGATCACCGCTATGATTGTGAGGGGTTAAGATGAAGTCTTTGATGGATTATGTGCGCTTAATACTGTTTGTTTGCGGTGTACTACTTGGTGTGCAAGTGCCGGCGTTTGTCGATCAATATGGTCAGCAATTGCAGGCGCATACGACGGAAGCCAAGTTGAGTCTGTCGGTATTTCAGCGTGATGCCGACCGCTTTTTTGATGGCGATATTCACCAGTTAATTAACCATTATCGACATAATCCCGATACTGTGATTAACGCTGGTGGTGACAATATTGAGACTCTTTACCAGCGATATCAACTGCTGCAAGGGGCACTGCAACGCTTTAATCAGACGCCTTACAGTGGTTTTCAACAGGTGATGCTTGAGCCATTAGCCGATATTCGCTCCCAAGTATGGCAGCAGTTTAGTCATACGATAATGCTCGATGGCCGTGCGATAACCATTGGCCTATCCTTAGGGTTACTGTTTGCGCTATTGTGTGAAGTGCTATTGAGGTTGTTGGTAGCTGGATGCTGGCGCACTTATCGCATTATGGTGCCAAGGCGCAGTGTCGGTGGTTAACGCCACAAGTGATGGCGCATTTTCAACAACTATCACATGAGTTTAAGGTGATTATCTTTCTACCTTAGGCTGTCTTGGTCATTTTGTATATTCATTAAGGAGCGATTTATGATCGCATTAGGACAAGCACTACCCGCAGCAACCTTGGGACAATTAACCGGCGATGGCATGGTGACCCATGATGTGAATGAGTTATTTGCCAATAAAAGGGTGGTGTTATTTGCCGTGCCAGGCGCATTCACTCCCACCTGTTCGGAGGCGCACCTGCCAGGCTATGTGGTATTGGCCGATGAGTTTAAGGCCAAAGGGGTCGATATGATTGTCTGTGTGGCGGTGAACGATGCGTTTGTGATGAAAGCTTGGGGTGATGCGCAAAATGCCTCCGAGTTGATGTTGCTTGCCGATGGTGACGCCAGCTTTACTCAGGCGCTGGGATTAACCATGGATACTGGTGCGTTTGGCGGTATCCGCTCGCAGCGCTATGCCATGGTGATCGACCATGGTGTGGTGACACTGTTGAATATTGAAGCCCCTAAAAGCTTTGAGGTGAGTAAGGCCGAAGTTGTGCTTGCGGCCTTGTAAGAACCATCGGTCGATGTGGTCAGGGCTGCCCCTTGCTATAGAGCCCCAACATAATGTGGGTATTCGACCGCTAATTTTTCGCGGTTAAACGCCACTCGTGCCTCTGAGCCATTCACTATTTTAAGCGGCTATCGGTTGCGGCCTTGCAGCATCGGATATATCTAAGTTATTGATGCCTAGGTTGGTTTCTATGTCGGCGACACTTTTAGCGACCGCTGCGGCAATCACATCACTCTGTTCTGCCGAGTGCAGTGCATGTTGTTTAAGTTTATCCATTGCCTGAAATAGCGCATCTAGGTGCTGCAGTTGGTGGTTGCTATAGTCGCTACCTTGTTTAGCGATTGCCGTCATCTCGCGCGCATGTTGCTGCACTGACTGAGTGGTCTGCCATAACGTCTGTGCGCCCTGCAGTTGTTTACGGCTGGCGTCATTAATTCCCTGAACACTTTGCTCGAGCTGCGCATTGGCGCTAGTTAACTGATTCAGTATGTTTAAGATCTCGCGAAGTGATTGCTGAGTACGCTGCGACAAGCTGCGCACTTCATCGGCGACCACGGCAAAGCCGCGCCCCTGCTCACCCGCTCTGGCGGCTTCGATAGCGGCATTGAGGGCTAATAAGTTGGTTTGCTCGGCAATGTTACCAATGACATCTATGATGGTAGATACATCATTGACAGAGGTGGTTAGGCTACCGAGTGACCGATGGCAATGACTTACGGCTTGCTGGGTTTCATCTGCTGCGGTCATCACCGCCTTGACCTCATCTTGGCTAGAGAGCATCTGTTGGTGTGTTTGTTGAGCATTATGTTCAATGGTCGTCGATAGCTCGCTCACATCGCTTGCGATTGTTCGCATCTGTTCGGTTTGCGATTGAGCGCAATGGACGGTATTGAGGGTGGCATCTTTACCTTGCGCCACACTCGTTATCCGTTCTACTAGGTGAGAGAGGCTGTGGGATATCTGACTTAATTTAGCGCGCTGCTCACTATCTTCGATCTCGAATCGATCGAGTAATTGATTAAAATGCCCAGCAATTTGACCCGTTTCGCAGCGCCTATGTATTGCTAATCGTTGACGTTCGTTAGACTCGCTCAGGCGCCTAAAAGCAACATTTAAGTATTTGAGGGGTTTAACCACCCGTTGCTGCTGCAGGAGTAGATAACCTAAGGCAAATAGCGTCAATATTGAGACAACCCCATAGAGTAGCCATTGCAACTGCTGCTTGAGTCGATCATTTTGTACCTGTTGCGCTTCGCCAAGGGTAAACAGTTGCTCCTCTATATCGGTTATCGCCGCCATCATGGCGGCTTGCGCCTGTCTGTTGGCGATCAATAAGTTATCTGTATTACTGACCTCCTTAGCGTAGCGCTGGCTCAGTGATAGGAGCTCGCTAACAAATATCTCCCCTCGCTCTTCGGGCTCGGCCTCATCATCGCCTAGGGCGAATTCATCGACTTCGACGGGCTGATAAAGGCCTAATAGTGGTAATTGCGCCAACTTATCGTGCCACCGACTGAGCGCGTGGATCTGGGTGGTCAAAATCGCTTTAAGGCGCTGATCTTTACCGAGCAGGTAACCTTCAGTTAATTGTGACAATTGATACACCATCATTGGGAGTTCTCGGGTTAATTCGAGGTATTGCATGGCGAGTGTGGGCTGGTGAGATAATCCGGAGCCGGCATATTCTGCCAGATGTTGATTGTTGGACAGCATCTCAGTTTCAGCATAGGCGAGCAATTGACGCGGGTCACCTGCGAGTTTTCCTGCCGCACGATATTGGTTGCCTAAGTCATGAATAAATTGCTCAACGGTTAATTTAAGTTCATTGGCGTCAGGATGCGACAGTTGACTTATATCGCTTGAGATCGCTTTAAGTTGCTGTTTAGCACTATCGAGTTGCTGGGTATTGCCTGTTGTTAAGTAACCTTCTAGTTGCCGACGAATGTCAACTAAGAAGCGTTGTTGCATCTCGGTGAGCAGGCTAGTCTGTTGCTCTATGCTTGTTCGTTGTTGACCGCTCCACACCACAACGGTTGCCAGCAGTGCCGCTAGCAGGAGCAGGATCGCCGAGGCCCAGAGTGACAGAGTGGATATTTTCATTATTATGCGCCAGTAATGGTTTTCGCCAAGAGTATTACGCGACTGTTGCAAATTAATGACAATGACTATCTATATGAATGCTATGGTTTATTGTAGGCATCTCACCTGTAGGTGGCGAAAGCTTTAGGCTTTTATTCTAGCGGAAGCCATACCTGAGCGTGTAGGCCGCCTTCGGCGCGGTTGGTTAATAAAATTTGGCCTTGATGACGGTCGATAATGCGCTTAATGATAGCCAAGCCTAAGCCCGAACCGACACTACCTCTGGCGCTATCTCCTTGGGTAAAAGGTTGAAATAGCTTGGGGATATGCTCAAGCGGAATTCCTGGCCCGTTATCTTCTACGCAAAAACCGACTCGTTTAGCCTCGGCGCAGGAGCTGATTTTGACCCAGCCATTACCGTAACGAAAGGCGTTTTCGACTAAGTTGGCAATCACCCGCTTGATAGCCACGGCCTGCATGGGAACATCGGGGCAGGGCTGTAGATCTAGGATTATCTCTGCATCACGTTTCGACTCGGCATTAGCCACATCTTCGAGCAGGGCGTTAATTTGCCCCGGATCTCGGTTGCTTTGCTGATCTTGGCGGATATAGGCGATAAATTGATTGATGATGGCATCCATATCTTCAATGTCGTGCACTATGCCCTCTTTGAGGTATTCATCTTGCTCGACCATCATCTCGGTGGCGAGACGGATACGGGTGAGTGGTGTGCGCAGATCGTGTGAGATCCCCGCCATTAACAGGGCGCGATCTTGCTCAAGCTGCTGCATGCTGCGCGACATCTGGTTAAAGGCGTTGGTTACCTCGATAATTTCGGTCGAACCGCTGGGCGGCAAGGGGCCGGGATAGTCGCCACGAGACACCGCAATGGCCGCTTTTTGCAGCCGCTTTAACGGCTTGTTTTGCTTGCGGGCAAACCACCAACCGCCGGCGACACTCAGCGCGCCAATCACAATTAAATACAGGGTTAATGGCGATAAGCCAAATTCGTTAAAGCCCGTTAGCGGCACTTTTATCCATACCGACGGGGCTTGCGGTGGGCGGATCCACACCTCAAATTCTTGACCTTGGGCGATGCGCACTTCGGCCTTACCGCCTAAATGCTCCGACATCTGCGACGACAACAAACTGTAATAGACGGCGCGGTCGATCCCCGCCTCTCGTGCTTGTTTGGGATTGTATATCTGCATGCCATCATCGCGAACTTTGGCGTTGAGGGCATCGACAATGGTTAAGTGCTCACGCCCCACATCAATATCATCGACAAACAGCAGCTTTACCTGGCGGGCGATGAGTTGGTTGATCTGTTGGTAAGTTGGCTGAATAAAATAGACCGCCACCGACAGATAAGAAACCAGCTGATTGACCAGCAACAAGGAGCCAATCAGCAGTACCGTTTGGCTAAATGCGCTGCGGGGCAGCAGCCGTTTTAGCCATATCATTGGATGAGCCGTATCTGTACTGGTGTGAGCATAGCTTAGCGCCGCGCGGCCCCATCGGGTACAAATACATAGCCCAGTCCCCATACGGTTTGGATATAGCGTGGGTTAGCGGCATCTTTTTCTATCAGGCGGCGCAGGCGTGACACTTGCACATCGATAGAGCGCTCTAACGCCGAGTAATCGCGGCCTCGAGCGAGGTTCATCAGTTTATCTCGCGACAGAGGCTCTCTGGGGTGACTGACCAAGACTTTAAGCACGGCAAATTCACCACTGGTGAGCGATATAGCCTCTTCGCCGTGATGCATTTCGCGCGTGGCTAAATTAAGGGTAAATTCACCAAAGTTGATCTCCTCCTCTTGTTGTGTCGGCGCGCCGGGGACCTCTGGGGTCTGACGGCGCATCACCGCTTTAATACGGGCTAAGAGTTCACGCGGGTTAAACGGCTTGGGCAGGTAGTCGTCGGCGCCCAACTCTAAGCCGATAATACGGTCGACTTCGTCGCCTTTGGCGGTCAACATCACTATGGGGATGGTATTACCTTGCTGGCGCAAGCGACGGCAGATAGATAAACCGTCTTCACCGGGTAGCATTAAATCGAGCACTAAAAGGTGGAAGTTTTCCCGTTCGAGTAATCTGTCCATCTGCTCGGCATTAGCGGCACTTCTAACCTGATAACCTTGCTCCATCAGGTAACGCTCTAGTAAGGCTCTAAGCCTCATATCATCATCGACGACGAGAATTTTAGAGGTTTCTTGTCCCATGCTGTTATCCCTTATTGACGTAGTATGAGTGATTCATTCAGTTACTCAACTCGCTGATATTAATTATTAATCTTATATGCTTGCTTAATATAGCCGTTTTGCCATTTAAATGACTAGTGAGATTTTTGTTTGCTCAGGACACCTGCTTGAGCATATTAAGACTGAGTTACTTATAATTAGCTGATATTTAGATAGATTGTTGCTAACTTGCCCGCCGCTATGAAATTGTAACCAAATTGAAGGGGCGGCAGCGCATCCCGCGTAAGCCCCTTGTGTTCTCTGTCGCTCGCTAGGTATCATCTGGCCATTGACGGTAGTATCCCGACTAAAATTGAGTGATTAAGCTAAATGCAGAATAAATCCAGTAATGATATGAAAGCTATGTTGATCACCCGTGAAGGGTGGCAAGCACTCGATAGAGAGCTTAAATACCTGTGGAAAGAGTATCGCCCCGAGATCACCAAAAAGGTGCAGGAGGCGGCCGCACAAGGTGATCGTAGTGAGAACGCCGATTACACTTACAACAAAAGACTATTAAGACAGATAGATAGTCGAGTTCGCTACCTAGTGAAGCGGGTGGAGGATCTTAAAATCGTCGACTATTCGCCCCAACAAGAAGGCAAGGTCTTTTTTGGTGCCTGGGTTGAGCTCGAAAACGAGGCTGGAGAGGTGGTGCGCTATCGGATTGTCGGTAAAGATGAGCTCGACACTAAGCTGGGTTATATCACCATCGACTCGCCAATGGCGCGGGCGCTAATTGGTAAGCAGGTCGATGACGAAGTGGTGGTCAGCACGCCACAAGGCGATAAAGTCTGGTATATCAATAAAATTCAATACCAACCATTTGAGACCCAGTAGCGCCCGAATACTTGTGATAACCCAAATTACTGGCTATTAAGTACTCACCCTTGTGGTAAAGCCAAAGCCTGTTTTCGCAGGCTTTGGTGGTTTTTGTCGAGGCAACACCGTACAACTTAGTCGATGGCTGTGGTATCTTTGGCGACACGAAATCTACCAATTTAGGCTCGATGTATTCTATGCAAAATATTGCACAAACCATCGCTCAAGAACTCAATGTCCGTGAGCAGCAAGTGACAGCAACAATCACCCTATTGGATGACGGCGCAACGGTTCCTTTTGTGGCGCGCTACCGTAAGGAGGTCACTGGTGGTTTAGATGATACCCAGTTGCGTACCTTATATACGCGTTTAGGCTATTTACGTGACCTAAATGATCGTCGTAAGGTAATTTTGTCGAGCATCGACGCCCAAGGCAAACTGACGCCGGCATTACAGGCGGCCATTAATAACGCCGACAGCAAGACCCGCCTAGAAGATCTCTATCTGCCATATAAGCCTAAGCGTCGTACCAAAGGGCAAATTGCCATCGAAGCGGGTATCGAGCCTTTGGTTGATCAACTATTGCAAGACCGTCAGGCCAATATCGACGCCGTTGCAAGCCAATATATTAATAGTGACGCCGGCTTTAGCGATGCCAAAGCCGTGCTCGATGGCGCGCGTTTTATCTTGATGGAACGCTTCGCCGAAGATGCCGAATTACTGCATAAAGTGCGCCGTCAATTGACCCAGCAGGCACAACTTGAGAGCCGCATGGTCAAGGGCAAGGAGAAAGAGGGCGCCAAGTTTAGAGATTATTTCGAGCACAGTGAAAAGCTGACTCATATTCCGTCGCACCGCGCCTTGGCTATGCTACGTGGGCGTAACGAAGGCGTATTAAGCCTAAGCATGAACGCCGACCCAGATACAGATGGGAAACAAGGCAGTTACTGTGAAGTGATCATTAGCGACCACTTTAACCTTAAACTCGGCGACAGCGACGTTGATCAGTGGCTCAAACAGGTTGTCACTGCCACTTGGCGAATTAAAATTGCCCTGCAGATGGAAACGGAGTTTATTGCTAAGCTGCGTGAGCAGGCCGAAACCGAAGCGATTAATGTGTTTGCCCGTAATTTAGGCGACTTATTGATGGCCGCGCCTGCGGGGGCTAAGTGCACATTAGGGCTAGACCCTGGTCTGCGCACTGGGGTGAAAGTTGCTATCGTCAACAATACAGGTAAGTTGGTCGCTCACTCGACCATTTTTCCTCACGCCCCGCAAAATCAGTGGGAAAAGTCGATTCGTACCCTGTCTAACCTAGTTAAAATGCACAAGGTAGAGCTGATCGCTATCGGTAACGGTACCGCGTCGCGGGAAACCGACAAACTGGCCGCCGAGCTGATCGCCACTGTGAAAGCCGATATGCCAACCTTGACCAAAGTAATGGTCAGTGAAGCGGGCGCCTCTGTTTATTCGGCTTCTGAATTAGCCGCCGAAGAGTTTCCAGAGCTGGATGTGTCGATCCGTGGTGCGGTGTCTATCGCCCGTCGCCTACAAGATCCTTTGGCTGAGCTGGTTAAAATCGAACCAAAATCGATTGGTGTCGGTCAATATCAGCACGATGTAAGCCAGAGCCAATTGTCACAATCCCTTGAGGCGGTTGTTGAAGACTGTGTTAACGGCGTCGGCGTCGACTTGAATATGGCCTCCATGCCGTTATTGGCGCAGGTGGCAGGACTCAACAAAACCTTAGCGCGTAACATTGTCGAGTATCGCGATCAGCATGGTCAATTTACTAGCCGTAAGCAGCTGTTAAAAGTCGCTCGCCTAGGGCCTAAAGCCTTCGAGCAGGCTGCAGGGTTTTTACGCATTGTCGGTGGCGATAATCCACTCGATGCCAGCGCCGTGCATCCAGAAGCCTATAGCGTTGTCGAGACCATGGCTAAGGCGCAGCAACAGGCGGTTGATGCTTTAGTGGGTAACAGCGAGCTGCTTAAACAGATTGATGCTAGCCGTTTTATTACCCCTGAATTTGGGTTACCCACGTTAAACGATATCTTGAGCGAACTGGAAAAACCGGGCCGCGACCCCCGTGGTGAGTTTAAAACTGCGGTGTTTAAAGAGGGGGTTGAGCAGGTAAAAGATCTTAAACCAGATATGATCTTAGAAGGTGTGGTGACCAATGTGACCAATTTCGGCGCCTTTGTTGATGTGGGTGTGCATCAAGATGGCCTAGTGCATATTTCATCGTTAACCGACAAGTTTGTCAGCGACCCCCATACAGTGGTGAAGGCTGGCGATGTGGTTAAAGTGAAAGTGATGGACGTGGATGTGGAGCGTAAACGGATCAGCTTGAGCATGCGACTCGATGAAAAAACTGCCGACAAAGCGCCGAGCCCACGCCCGAGCCATACCAAAGCCCATAAAGGCGGCCAAGGTAAATCGCCGCAAAAAAGCCAGCATAAATCGTCCCAAGCTCCAGCGAATGCGGCAATGGGCAATGCGTTTGCCGATGCTTTTGCTAAATTGAAAAAGTAATTTTCATCAAACTTTCATCATAAAAACCGAGGCTTAAACGCCTCGGTTTTTTTATGCTTGTTAATCATCAAAACATTGGCGAAACATTTGCTGAACCTATTTGTTACTTTTATGTCAAAAAGTTGCCTTGTCGGCTTTGGGCCGATGATAAGTGTTCCGTTAGAAGGGCATCGATATTAATGACATTTTGTTTGGGAACGCTATGAGTAACAGATCGACAACTGCTGGGCCGTTTCGCGCCATCCTCTATTTTGGATTGATCGCCTTAATCATTACCACGTTAAGCCGCATTGGTTTGGGGCTGTGGCAGGCCGAACGGGTCGCCGCCGTTGAGGGTTGGTCACACCTGCTCATTCAGGGATTGCGAGTCGATATTGCCACCTTGTGTTGGTTGTGGGGCGTGGCGGCCTTAGGCACGGCGTTGTTGAGTGGCGATCATTTTGTTGGCCGTTGCTGGAAACCCCTGTTACGAGTCTGGTTGACCTTAGGGTTGTGGTTGCTGATTTTTCTTGAGCTTTCTACCCCCTCTTTTCTTGAAGAGTATGGCGTGCGCCCCAACCGACTCTTCGTTGAATACCTTATCTACCCTAAAGAAGTGTTGTCTATGCTGTGGACGAGCCGCAAAGGCGAAATTTTCTTAGGCCTGTTAGTGAGCAGTGTCAGTTTGTGGGGAGGCTGGAAACTGAGTGGTCGCTTATTACGTAATGTGCAATATCCACGTTGGTTTTGGCGTCCGGTATTGGCAGTACTGGTTATTGTAATCACCCTATTAGGTGCGCGTTCGACCTTAGGGCACCGTCCACTTAACCCCGCTATGGTGGCTTTTACCGATGACCCATTAGTTAATTCCTTAGTGATTAACTCCGCCTATTCGCTGGTATTTGCTATCGATCAAATGTCTAATGAGGCCAAGGCCTCAGCAAGTTACGGTAAACTCGACGAGCAAACCATTATCGATACGATTCGTCGTGAAAGTGGCCGGCCCCTCAGTGCCTTTAGCTCTGATACCTTGCCTAGCGTGACGTATAACCAAGCCAGTTACCAAGGTAAGCCTAAGAATCTAGTGATCATCTTACAAGAAAGCCTAGGGGCTCGCTTTGTGGGCTATTTAGGTGGATTACCCTTAACTCCCAATATCGATGCCTTAGCTCAAGAGGGTTGGGCCTTTGATAGGCTCTATGCCACCGGAACGCGTTCGGTGCGCGGTATTGAGGCTGTGACTACCGGCTTTACGCCAACACCAGCCCGTGCAGTGGTTAAGCTGAGTAAGAGTCAAACTGACTTTTTTACCATCGCGGATCTCTTGAAATATCATGGCTATGAGACACAATTTATTTATGGCGGCGAGAGCCACTTCGATAATATGAAAAGCTTTTTCTTAGGCAATGGTTTTAGCCATATTGTCGAGGAGAAAAACTATAGCGATCCTATGTTTGTCGGTTCATGGGGCGTGTCAGATGAAGATTTGATGCATAGTGCCAATCAAGAGTTCGAGCAGTTCCACCAACAGGGCAAGCCGTTCTTTAGTTTGGTATTTAGCTCGAGCAATCACGAGCCATTTGAGTTTCCCGATGGCCGCATCGAACTGTACGAGCAACCCAAGCAGACGCGCAACAATACCGCTAAATATGCCGACTTTGCCATTGGTGAGTTCTTTAAGTTGGCCAAGCAATCCAGTTACTGGCAAGACACCCTGTTTGTTGTGGTTGCCGATCATGAAAGCCGCGTGGGTGGCGGGGGGTTAGTACCTATCTCTCATTTTCGTATTCCGGCGGTGATTGTGGGCGAGGGCATTGCGCCTAAGCGTGATAATCGAGTGGTTAGCCAGATTGATCTGGCTCCGACCTTGTTGTCACTTATGGGAGTTTCGGCCAGTTATCCTATGTTGGGCCAAGATCTCACCTTAGCCGACCCCAATTGGCCGGGACGCGCCTTAATGCAATACGATAAAAATATGGCGTATTTGCGTGGCGATGATGTGGTGATCTTGCAACCCGATCGCGACCCAAGTGGTTATATTTATGATTTTGAAAATAAAAAGCTTGTCCATCATGAGCAAAGTGATGAGATGAAACAGGCTGCGCTCTCTTGGGCGTTATGGGGCAGTTTGGCCTACCAAAAGCAGCTTTATCAAACTCCGCCCCAGAACGAACCCATCACACCCACCTCGCCTGCGCCAGCAGCGACGGTGCAAGCGCCCTAATAACGGCGGGCATCGCTCGGTGCGCTTGACTCAAACAAAATTTTACCCGTGCCGAAAGATGCGGGTTTTTTATGGGTGATATTTAGCTTGAATGCTAGATATAAGTCGACAAGCTGGGTTCACTTTGGGGGAGTGTTTGAGTTTGATAAAAGCTGGCAATGTGAGCCGAGACACTTTGATAAAATGCCGGCGCCTCGTTCGTCAGGCGATGAGTGCTTTTTGTTACTGCAGTAGGATGTGAGAGTGGCACATTACGAATATCGCTGCGTGCAAGTGCAGGTTTAAATAATGCTGGCCGAGATATCGTAGCAGTGTTGGGTCGCTCTTGTTGTTGCTGCTGTTTACCTTCATGTTGTTGCTGACCGCCGCCACCTTGCTGTTTGGGCTGCACTTTTTCATTTAGCTTAGATTGAATATGGGTCTGATCGGCAGCACGTTCATTTTGGGGGTTAAACGGGCGTTCTTCATTGCTGCGTGCTAGCTGAGGTGCAGGGATGATGGGGGGGCGTTGGTGGTTTTCTACCCGCGCGCTATCGGTGGCGACGTTGGTCGTCGCGATAGGTACTTGGGAATAGTTGGTGACCACTAACATTAGATAGACTCCGGCTGCAATGCCTAAATAATAAACAGTTTTTACCAATAGTTAAAGTAATTGTTAAATTATGTTGTCAAGCCAGCTCAGTACGCCATCAGCAAAAGGCGCAGGATGGGATAAAAACGGTGCATGAGCCGCCTTGGGTAAGATCAGATCTTCGACGCGGGGCGATCCCTTGGGCATTAAGGGTGGCACTCGACGGGACACCAATCCATCTAAGCGCCCCCACACTCTTAGCCATGGCAAGTCTAATGTTGTTACAGCTTGGCGTAAGTCGACGTTGCTTAACATCTGGAGTCCCTGTTTGAGGGCAAGTGCATCGGGCAAAGGTTTAGCCATGACTAAGTCACGTAGTTGCTTGATATCTTGCTTGGCCGTGGCGCTGCCCATGGCTTGAATGGCTAAAAATCGGTCGACCATCTTGCCTAAGTCTTGCTCGATCTGAGAGGCAAATTGGGCCAGCACCTGCGGGGCGATGCCCGGCCAAGCTTCACTGTCACGCGCCATAAAACAGGGGGAAGAAGCTATGGTCAATAAGGCGATGACCCGTGCGGGATAGCGTATGGCGGCTCGTGTGGCAATCAGCCCTCCCAGTGACCAGCCCGCCCAGATGGCTTGTGTGGGCACTTGGGCGGCTATCGCATCGACCCAAGTGTCGATGTCACCCACTAAGGGGTGGCTATCGCCAAAGCCTGGCAGATCGACATAATGCACGCAGTAATTCTGAAAAAGGGGATGCAACGGCTGAAATACCGCGTTGTTAACGCCCCAGCCATGTAGCATGACGATAGGCGTACCTTGACCTATAGTTTGAATATGCAAGGATTGCTGACTCACAATATGCCCTCATTATTACCAAAGTTACTTCGCCCACTGCTATTGCGCCGCGTTATCGCCACGTGCCAGCAATTATTGGCCGCTAGTTTACCCAATCGCTGTTTGATGTGCCATCAGACAGTGGCTGCCCCTTATCGGGGGATCTGCGCCTGCTGCCTAGAGATAAGCTTGTACCAAACGCCAACGTGCTTAGGTTGTGGCCGAGCGTTATTGCTACAAAGTTGCTATTGCGGTGCATGCCAGCATAGCCAGCCGTTAGTGGTCATTGCACCGGCCAGTTATCATCAGGGGATTGGGGAGCTGGTGGCGGGCATTAAATACCGCGCCGAATTAGCGGCGCTGGATATGTTAGTGATGGCCTTGGTTGAGCGTATTAAACAATTACAACGCTTGGGATTAATACGCTTACCTCAGGCGATGATTGCGGTGCCGCTGCATCCAAATCGTTTACGTCAGCGTGGCTTTAATCAGGCATGGTTAATTGCCGATACCCTTAGCCGCCAACTAGGGATCCCCATGCTCGATAAGGTGTTGGTGCGTAGGGTCGATACCCGCCCGCAAGCTGGCTTAACCGGTAAACAGCGGCGCCGCAATCTCGCTGACGCCTTTATTTTAACTGAGCCGATTAATTATCAGCGTATCGCCCTGATCGATGATGTCGTCACCACTGGCACCACGGTGCAGTCGATAGCCGAGCTGTTTGCCGCTCACTATATTCATCTGCAAGTGTGGTGCCTCGCAAGAGCCGAAGCGCCGGGGCTGCTCGAGTGAGTTAGTAACCGCTGCGGCGCCACTTACGGTATTTACTGTGTACCCCACGGGTAAAGGCGGAGGAGTACTCTTCTAACACATCGACGCCATACAATATGGCTACAACCACTAACGACAGCTTGATGGCGACGAGAGGGTCGATCACCGCGATGCACACCCCAATTGCGGCGAGCGCCCAAATGGCCGCTGCCGAGGTGACGCCCACCACGACTCCCTCTTTGGCTAACATCACCCCAGCGCCAAGAAAGCCAATGCCGGTGACCACTTGGCCTATGATACGCGAGGGATCTGAGATGCTGGTCGATATTGCCATCGACGCCGCGATAAAGATGTAGGTACCCACGACGATAAGCGCAGAGGTTCTTATGCCTACAGGTTTACCCCGTAGCTGTCGCTCAAGACCAATAATCACGCCGCAGATGATGGCACAGGTCATGGATCGCCAACTAAAGGGATCAATGGAAAACAGTGCATCGAGGTTCATGCTTAACTTCCTAAAAATGTGTACAAAGCAGGTGTTGTGGGAGACTTACTGGTAAGTGTCATGGCGTGAAAAATACCGTTCACTTATGTCAGAGGGTCTATTTCGGCGAGTGTCGGCTCAAACGCTTGCGCTGTCAATAGGGGGCTTGGGATATAATTGTCATGCCAGTTGCTGGCGTAAGGGGCACACTTGTCGGTGGGGCTAGGTTGAGTTTGCTGCTATATGGTAACGCTGAAAAAGGGCGCTGCGACAGCAAGCACCCTTATGTGTAGTCTGGTCAGCTTATCGGTTACGCTGTCTTATCTTGAGTGTACTTGTCCATGATTAATGCACAAGCGGCATCGCCAGTAATGTTGAGCGAGGTTCTGATCATGTCGAATATCCTATCTAAGGCAAACAGTAGCGGTAGGCCGTCGATGGGAATACCAGCGGCCAGTAATACTGCAACCACTAGGAACGAAGGCCCCGGCACACCGGCTTGACCGATCGCTCCAAGCGTCGAGGTGAAGACAATCGCTGCATAGGCGGTCAGCGACAGGTCGATGCCATACATCTGTGCAAAAAACATCGCCACTAGACCGTAATAGATGGCATTACCACTCATGTTAATCGTCGCGCCTAAAGGCAACACGAAAGAGGCGGTCGCCTTAGAGACCTTCAGCTCTTGCTCACAGGTTTCCATGTTAACTGGCAGAGTCGCCATCGATGATGCGGTAGATAATGCCATCACTTGGGGTTTTTTCATCGCGCTAATAAATTGTTTGGCGCTGACCCGAGAAAACAGCTGCACCAATAGAGGGAAGAACACAAACCCAAACAATAAGATAGCCACAACAAATACCGCAAATAACTTAAACACCACTTCTAGGGCATCGAAACCAAAGGTGCCGACTGAATCTGCCATCAGGCCAAACACCCCGATAGGAGCGATGATCATCACGCAATTAATCATCCACACAAACGCATCGACTATGGTGTTAAGCACGTTCAAAATCGGTTTGGCGCCATCGCCCTTGACCTTAGTCAGTGCAATGCCGAAGAAGATGCTAAAGACCAATATTTGTAAGATGTTGCCGCCTGTTAGCGACTCAAATACATTGGTTGGGATCATGCCGATAAAGGTGTCCATCACCCCCGGCAGTGCGCCATGCTCTTCGGTGACTGTCATCAGTTTTCCACTACTGTGAGCGGTAAAATCGATGCCTTGGCCTGGTTTGAACAGGTTGCCCATCACTAAGGCTAAGCTAACCGCTGCACCGGAGGTGAGAATAAAGAAGCCAAATGTGCCGATACCGATTTTCCCCGCCGATGGGCTGTCGCCTAGGCTTGCAGCACCAGAAATGATGGAGACTAGGACTAGTGGGATCACTAACATTTTGATGAGGTGAATAAAAATGGTACCTAACGGTGCAAAAATGCTTGCGTCTTCGCCCATTAAAAAGCCGACGATCGCGCCGACAAACATGGCGATAACGACTTGTACACCGATGTTACGCATGAATTGATTGGTTTTATTTGCCACAGTGGCCTCGTTTTAATCGTTATATTAATGAATCGAGTGGATGCGAGTAAGGCTAAGCCTTACTGCGGGAGCAGAGTCTAGCACTTGTGTGGTCATTGAGCTGTGAAAAATTACTCAGCCTGACGAGCAAATAGCCAAATTCGACTTCAAGTTAGATGTTTATTGAGAAAAGTGCAATTTTGGCGTGCTTAAATTGGCGATTATTCAAATTCGGGGCAGTTTTTAAGCCCTTGATTGAATAAATTCATGATGTTGCGAGTTATTTGAGCGCTATCGTGTTTACGGTTTTAGGTTATGGGGGGAATAAGCACCGCCATTTATCGTCATAACAAGGGAATAAAAATGGCTCCATTAGGAGCCATTTTAGAATTAGTATAATGATTTAGGCTTTAGGGCCAGCCTGTTTTATTGCATCCGATACATCGTATTTAACGAAATTGGCGGCAAACTCTTCGGCTAACTGCTGAGCATAACGGTTATATTCCACCGGATCTGACCAGGTATTAACTGGGTTGAGCAGTTGGCTGTCGACCCCTGACACTGCGACGGGGACATCGAGGTTGAGTTTATCGATATGCTGAGTGTCGACCTCTTTTAGCTCACCGCTGACAATAGCGTCAATAATGGCGCGCGTGGTGGGGATGTCGAAACGTTTACCCACGCCGTGTGGGCCGCCAGTCCAACCTGTATTGACCAGATAAACTTGGCTGCCAAAAGATTCGATACGCTGCATCAGCAGTTCGGCATACACGCCCGCAGGACGAGGAAAGAACGGCGCGCCAAAACAGGTTGAGAAGGTTGACTGAATCGCCGACGTTGAACCCATTTCGGTAGAACCGACTTTCGCGGTGTAGCCCGACAAAAAGTGATAAGCGGCCTGCTCTTTACTTAGCTTAGACACTGGCGGTAATACCCCAGAGACGTCACAGGTAAGAAACACCACTGCATCTGGCTCGGCACCACAGTTGTCTACTTTGCGCTGGGCGATATGCTCCAATGGATAGGCGGCGCGGCTGTTTTCGGTTAGCTCGGTATTGCTGTAATCGGCAACGCGTTGCTCGTCTAACATGACGTTTTCAAGCACGGTGCCAAAACGGATAGCATCCCAAATGACAGGCTCATTTTTCTGACTAAGATCGATACATTTGGCGTAACAACCGCCTTCGATATTAAAGACGCCGCCAGGTGCCCAGCCGTGTTCATCATCGCCAATGAGAAAACGCTTGGGATCGGCCGATAAGGTGGTTTTACCCGTACCGGATAAACCAAAAAACAGCGTGGTGTCGCCATCGGCGCCAA
The DNA here is from genome assembly GCF_003605125.1 of Shewanella algidipiscicola. Taxonomy (GTDB): domain Bacteria; phylum Pseudomonadota; class Gammaproteobacteria; order Enterobacterales; family Shewanellaceae; genus Shewanella; species Shewanella algidipiscicola. The sequence continues at coordinate 61,243 of NZ_QPQT01000012.1, read as the reverse complement.
CATTGGCCGAACAGTGCATAGGTAGCACGCCTTTGGCGGGTAATAGGAAGTTTTGTACCGAGAACATGGATTTTTTCATTTCACCGGCATATTTCAGTCCGGCTAGTAGTACTTTGCGATCGGCAAAGTTGATGATGACAGTGGCATCAGAATGGATGCCATCACGTTCGGGGTCGCATTCAAATCCTGGCGCATTCATGATCTGCCATACAGGTTTGTTCGCGGCATTGAACTGCTCTGGGACGATAAATAGGTTACGGGCAAATAGTTGATGCCATGCGGTTTCGGTGGTGACATTGATAGGTTGGTAATGCTCAGGGTCGGCGCCCACTTCTAGCTCAGATACAAAGGTCTCTTTATCTGACAAATAGTGGCTTACACGTTCCCAAAGAGCGTTAAACGCATCCATCGGGAATGGTTTGTTCACTGCTCCCCAATCGATCTCATGTTCACTGCTGGCTTCTTTAACAATAAAACGGTCGTTAGGTGAGCGTCCTGTACGTTCGCCCGTTTTTGCCACCAAGGCACCGTTGGCTGTGAGCACGCCTTCGCCACGCGCCAGTGCAAACTCAACAAGTTGCGCCGTTGAAGGGTTTTTATGAGTTTGCTTAAATCCATCCGCCATCTGTAAGGTCTCCATCTTTCTTAAGTAGGTTGAGTGTGCCGATCTGTGCCAGCTTGTTATTAGTCTGTTGCTGCTTAAGGTTGCAGGCGGTCGATTGTAGCTTATGTGTAAATAAATGTGTGAGTAACATTGCTAAATAGACAAAAAAAAGGGTGCCTTGCGGCACCCTGTTAAAAATCGTGTTAGGTAAGGTTGGTTTACTGCTGAACGTCAGAATGCAGTGCATTGCTAAACAAAGCTTCAATATCAATGGAGTCGAAGCTGTAGTTGTTGTTGCAGAACTCGCAGCCCATCTCAATTTTACCTTGCTCAGCTAAGATGGTGTCTAACTCTTCACGAGGAATCGTGCGTAATGCTTGGCCGCTGCGCTCGCGTGAGCAGGTACAGCGGAAAGTCACATCGATAGGATCGAACAGGCGCACCTCTTCTTGATGATACAAGCGATGTAATACCTCGGTGGCTTCGAGTTCGAACAACTCTTCAGCTTTAACTGTGTTAGTGAGTTGCTCAAGATGTTCAAAATCTTGATTGTTTTCACTATCACCCGGCAGTACTTGCAGTAAAATGCCCGCCGCTTGTTTACCGTTGGCAAATAAGCGGATAGCGGTTGGTAGCTGTTCTGATTGGTCAAAATAAAGCTCTAGGCATTCGGCAAGCGTCGGACGTTCTAAGGCTACAACGCCTTGGTAGCGTTCGCCATTAGCAGGGGTGAGCGTGATAACCATATGGCCAGTGCCCATCAAGGTGGCGAGATTGGCATCAGCGGCTAATTCACCGTTCCAGCGTGCGACGCCGCGTAGCTGCTGAAGGTTGTTGCCGTTAACAACGGCCAGTGATACAGGGCCATCACCTTGTACTTGCACGCTAATATCACCATCGAGTTTGAGTGTGGCAGTGAGCAGTGATGTGGCCGCCATCAACTCGCCCAGCAGCGTCTGAATCGCCATTGGGTAGTCGTGAGCAGATAATACCTCTTGGTAACTCTTCTCTAATTGAACGACTTGACCACGCACATCGGCGTTGTCAAATAGGTAGCGGTTTAATATATCTTTACTCATTTCAATCTCACAGTTAGCTTGCTTTAAAGCGTATTAATTGACGACGTTGCTTTTTATCTGGCTTGGTATCCGGAGCCGGATTATTAAGCACATTTAAGCGCCTCGCTTCGGCGTAGGTCTGGCGCTTGGCAATGCTTTCAGGCGTCTCTTCATATAAGGTTTGGGCGATCACCGCCTGTTGGCGTTGTTCAGATAACTTTTTTATCACGACCTCTTTTTCGTCATATCCCTGTCGTATTCTGACGACAGCATCGACATCGGCCATTTTACTCGATTTGGTGCGCTGCCCATTGTAGTGTACCTTGCCGCCATTGATCATCTCTTTGGCGATGGCTCGAGTCTTATAAAATCGCGCCGCCCATAACCATTTATCGAGTCGGACTGAAATCTGCGGTTCAGATGCCATGGTTATAGTGTCTCCATCTGGGTATATCAATAGATTGTGGCTTATTATAAAAGATGGGCGAGTTCACATGCTGGATAATAACTCTCATCCTAAGCAGGATGATAAGCTAATATAGCGACTCACTTCACACCCTTTATCGGTGCGTAAAGTTAGCATAATTAGCCTTTATAGGCTAATTTAGCGACTGTTATGGGCTTGTTGCCAATTGCAGTGTAGGTTAGCATGAGTCACGAGCATAAAATTATCATAATCAGAACAGAGGCCTGTGCTGAGGGTCCGCATAATATGGATTTATTAGACAAAGTTATTGCTAGGGTGAATGGTATACCACATAGGCCGCTGAGCACTGCCATATTTTGGCTTGGTTTGGTCATCGCTATCTATTTATTGGCGCAGATCACCTGGAAATTAGTGCCTGTTTCACAGCCGCCATTAGCGTGGCAACCCACACCGACCAATATCGCCCAATCATCTGGTCTGATTAATATATCAAACTTAGAAAATTTATCTCTTTTTGGCCAGTTTGATGCCAAGGGGAATCCGCTTAAGGTGGCTCCTGTCGAAGAAAAAATCACCGATGCGCCGAAAACCTCGTTATCTATCCAGTTAACGGGCGTCGTGGCATCAACATCTGAGCAAAAAGGCTTGGCGGTGATCGAGTCGGCGGGTAGCCAGAACACTTACAGTTTAGGTGACAAGATTAAGGGCACTTCGGCCTCGCTCAAAGAGGTATATGCCGACCGTATTATTATTTCAAACAGTGGGCGTTACGAGACTTTGATGCTTGATGGGCTCAAATATGCTACTGAAAGTGAAGCCAATCAACAGCTACAACAAGCCAAGCGTGAGCGCGGTGTACGTCAGGTAGATCAACGCGACAACCAAGCGGTAGCACAAGAACTGCAAGAATCACGTGATGAGCTGTTAGCCGATCCGAGTAAACTGACCGATTACTTAGCTATTTCGCCTGTCAATCGCGATGGTGAGCTGCAAGGCTATCGTCTCAATCCGGGTAAGGATAGGGCGCTATTTGAGCAAGCTGGTTTGAAGGCTAACGATTTAGTTAAATCAATGAACGGTTACGATCTGACGGACATGAGCCAAGCATTGGAAGTGATGGCGCAGTTGCCCGAACTGACCGAGATCTCTTTGATGATAGAAAGAGAAGGTCAGCTGGTTGAGATCATGTTTAGTTTGCCGCAATAAAAAGAGTTTAGGGGAAGTCATTAAATGAATAATAAGAATATTCGGCGCAATCTCATCGCGGGTGTTGTCATGGGGGCGTCGTTATTGGCGCCTTCGCTCGCATGGTCTGAGCAATATGCGGCTAATTTCAAAGGCACAGATATTCAAGAGTTTATCAATATTGTTGGTAAAAACTTGAATCGTACCATCATAGTTGACCCAACGGTGCGCGGTAAAATAAACGTTCGCAGTTACGATTTGCTCGATGATGAGCAATATTATCAATTCTTCCTTAATGTGTTGCAGGTCTATGGTTATGCCGTCGTTGAGATGGACAATAACATCATCAAAGTCATTAAAGATAAAGATGCTAAAACCTCGGCCATTCGCGTTGCCGATGATGATAGACCCGGACTAGGTGATGAGATGGTCACTCGCATTGTGGCCCTGTATAACACCGAAGCGAAGCAACTAGCGCCCCTGCTGCGCCAGCTCAACGACAATGCCGGCGGCGGTAACGTGGTAAATTATGACCCTTCTAACGTATTGATGATCTCGGGCCGCGCAGCAGTGGTCAATAAACTGGTTGAGATTGTGCGCCGCGTCGATAAACAAGGCGACACCGAAGTGCAAGTGGTGGCGCTCGAATATGCCTCGGCGGGCGAGATGGTACGGATTATCGACACTCTTTACCGCTCGACCGCCAACCAGTCACAACTGCCGGGACAAGCCCCAAAAGTGGTTGCCGATGAGCGTACTAACGCCGTGCTGGTCAGTGGTGATGAAAAGAGTCGCCAGCGTGTAGTGAGCCTCATCAAAAAACTTGATGCCGAGCAAGCCACCACAGGTAATACCAAGGTACGTTATCTGCGTTATGCCAAGGCGGAAGACTTAGTCGAAGTGCTCACCGGTTTTGCCGAAAAGCTGGCCAGCGCACAAGATGGTGGAGCGCAGCCACAAGGTGGGCGGAGCAAGCGTCGCAATGAAATTAATATCATGGCCCATACCGACACTAACGCTTTGGTACTCAGCGCCGAGCCCGACCAGATGCGCACCATTGAGAGCGTGATAAATCAGCTGGATATTCGCCGTGCTCAAGTATTGGTGGAAGCCATTATTGTTGAAGTGGCCGAAGGTGATGATGTTGGTTTTGGTATTCAGTGGGCAACCGAAGCCGGCGGCGGTACTCAATTTAATAACTTGGGCCCCACTATAGGGGAAATTGGCGCCGGGATTTGGCAGGCGCAAGAACAAGAGGGCACCTTTATCACCAACCCTAATACGGGTGATGTTATCGGGCAAAACCCTAGCTCAAAAGGGGATATCACCTTGTTAGCGCAGGCGCTAGGTAAGGTTAACGGTATGGCGTGGGGTGTCGCCATGGGTGACTTTGGCGCGCTTATCCAAGCGGTATCGAGCGACACCAAGTCTAATGTACTGGCGACGCCCTCTATTACCACCTTAGATAACCAAGAAGCGTCGTTTATTGTCGGTGATGAAGTGCCGATTTTAACGGGCAGCCAGAACTCTACTAACGGTAACAGTAATCCCTTCCAAACGGTTGAACGTAAAGAGGTGGGGGTCAAGCTTAAAGTAGTGCCACAAATTAACGAAGGTAGCACGGTCAAGTTGACCATTGAGCAGGAAGTCTCTGGCATCAACGGTAAAACTGGTGTCGATGTCACCTTTGCCACGCGTCGTTTAACCACCACTGTGATGGCCGATTCGGGTCAAATAGTGGTGTTAGGGGGCTTAATTAACGAAGAAGTACAAGAGAGTGTACAGAAGGTGCCTTTCCTTGGGGATATCCCCATCATAGGTCATCTGTTTAAGTCATCATCGAGCGGTAAGAAAAAGAAAAACCTGATGGTATTTATTAAGCCGACCATTATCCGTGACGGCATCACCATGGAAGGCATTGCGGGACGTAAATATAACTACTTCCGCGCCTTGCAGCTTGAGCAGCAAGAGCGAGGTGTTAACTTAATGCCAAATACCGATGTGCCAGTGCTCGAAGAGTGGAATCAAGAAGATTATCTGCCACCAGAGGTGAATGATGTGCTGCAGCGTTATAAAGACCGTAAAGGGTTAGAAACGCAAATGCGTGAAACTGATCCTGCGCTTAAACAGATTTCTGATAACAAACAGCAAGACGCAGACGATGAGTGATCTGCAAGCCACTCAACATGATGAACTAGCCCAAGTATCGAGTGAGCTTGGGTTGGTCTCTGAGGCCGAATCCGATGAGGTGTTTCACTCAAACAGCCGCGAGCGTCTGCCATTTGCGTTTGCGCATCGTTTTCAACTGCTATTAGCCAAAGACGATGATCAACGTTTAACCCTGTACCATACCGAGAGCACGCCGCTTGAGGCGATGTTAGAGGTGCGACGTTATGCGGGCCAAGAGTTAGGGCTAGCGACGTTAGCGGCTAATGTTTTTGAGGCTAAGTTAACTCAGGTCTATCAAGCCAACTCATCAGAGGCGCAGCAGCTGATGGAAGATATTGGCAACGAGATGGATCTGTTTACCCTTGCCGAAGAGTTACCGCAAACCGAAGATCTACTCGAAGGGGACGATGATGCGCCGATCATTAAACTGATCAACGCTCTGTTATCGGAAGCGATTAAAGAGGAAGCGTCCGATATCCATATCGAAACCTACGAGAAGCAACTGGTGGTGCGTTTTCGCGTCGATGGTGTACTCAAAGAGGTGCTTAAGCCCAATCGCAAGCTGTCGTCACTGCTGGTATCACGTATCAAGGTGATGGCGCGTTTAGACATTGCCGAGAAGCGGGTGCCGCAAGATGGCCGTATCTCGCTGCGTATTGCGGGTCGTGCGGTGGATGTGCGGGTGTCGACTATGCCATCGAGCCATGGTGAGCGTGTGGTGATGCGTTTGCTGGATAAAAACGCCGGCAACCTCGACCTTAAACAACTCGGCATGACAGATGCTATCCGGCATCAATTCGATGAGCTTATCCGTAAGCCTCATGGCATTATCTTGGTCACGGGCCCGACTGGTTCGGGTAAGAGTACCACCCTGTATGCCGGCTTGACCGAAATTAACTCCATCGATACCAATATCTTAACGGTCGAAGACCCCATCGAATATGAACTCGCTGGCATAGGCCAAACGCAGGTGAATACTAAGGTGGATATGACCTTCGCCCGCGGTCTGCGCGCCATTTTGCGTCAAGATCCTGATGTGGTGATGATAGGTGAGATCCGTGACCTTGAAACCGCTCAAATTGCCGTGCAAGCCTCGTTGACTGGTCACATGGTGATCTCCACTTTGCATACCAATACCGCATCGGGCGCCATTACGCGTTTGCAAGATATGGGCGTCGAGCCTTTCTTAGTCTCTTCGAGTCTGCTTGGGGTGTTAGCGCAGCGATTGATCCGCACCTTGTGTCCTAAGTGCAAGGTTGAGCATGTGCCCGATCAGCGTGAGCGCGAACTGCTGGGTATTAGCGTCGACGACCCACGCACCATCTATCGTGCCAATGGTTGCGCCGCTTGTGGCCATAATGGTTATCGAGGCCGTACGGGGATCCATGAACTCCTGTTGGTGGATGATAAAATTCGTGAACTTATCCATAGTGGCCGTGGCGAGCTAGCGATTGAAAAATATATTCGCCAATCGATACCCAGTATCCGTCACGATGGCATGAGTAAAGTGCTTAGCGGCATCACGACCTTAGAAGAAGTGCTGCGCGTCACTCGCGAGGAGTAAGTCATGCCAGCATACGAGTACAAGGCGTTAAATGCCCAAGGCAAACAGCAAAAAGGGGTGGTCGAAGCCGATACCGCCCGTCACGCCCGAGGTCAGCTACGCGAGCTGCGCTTAATGCCGCTGGAGATCACCCCTGTGGTCGACAAGGAAGCCAAGGCCAAGGGCCAAGGCTTTAGCTTTAAGCGTGGTATTTCGGTCGCTGAGTTAGCCCTGATCACTCGCCAAATTGCGACCTTAGTTGCCGCCGGCTTACCTGTGGAAGAGGCGTTAAAGGCCGTTGGTCAGCAGTGTGAAAAAGATCGCCTCGCCAGCATGGTGATGGCGGTGCGCTCAAGGGTTGTCGAAGGCTATAGTCTGGCCGACTCCATGGCCGAATTTCCGCATATTTTTGATGATCTTTATCGCGCCATGGTGGCATCGGGTGAAAAGTCAGGTCACCTCGAAGTGGTGCTTAACCGCTTGGCCGATTACACCGAGCGCCGTCAGCAGCTAAAAAGTAAAATGACTCAAGCGATGATCTATCCCCTTGTGCTGACAGTGGTGGCCATTAGTGTCATTGCTATCTTGCTTGCGGCCGTAGTGCCTCAGGTGGTGGGACAATTTGAGCACATGGGGCAAGAGTTGCCATGGACCACGCAATTATTGATCGCCTCATCTGACTTTATCCGTGATTATGGCTTATTAGTGGTCGGGGTCGTTGTGGTGTTAACCTTTGGTGCCAAACAACTGTTAAAAAGCGCGGCCAATCGTATGGCCTTCGATAGTGCCCTGCTGAAAATGCCGGTGATCGGCCGTGTCAGCAAGGGGCTCAATACGGCGCGATTTGCACGTACTTTAAGCATTTTAACGGCCAGCTCTGTACCTCTGCTCGATGCGATGCGCATCGCCAGTGAAGTGTTGATGAACGTTAGGGTTAGAGCCGAAGTAGAAGAGGCCACCGCTCGGGTGCGCGAAGGCACTAGTTTAGGCACGGCGCTGACTAACACTAAACTTTTTCCGCCTATGATGCTCTATATGATCACCTCTGGCGAAAAAAGTGGCCAGCTCGAACAGATGCTCGAACGCGCTGCCGATAACCAAGACCGTGAATTCGAGTCGAACGTGAATATTGCCTTGGGGGTATTTGAACCCTTATTGGTGGTCAGCATGGCAGCCGTGGTGCTGTTTATCGTGCTGGCGATTTTGCAACCGATATTAGAACTTAACAACATGATTAGTGGTTGATGCCCCAAGCATCTCCCTAGCGCGACAGCCTAACCTTTTACTGTTAGGCATTTTTTATAGAGGATCTATTAATGCAAGTAAGAAACAAGCACAAAGGCTTTACCCTACTCGAAGTGATGGTGGTTATCGTAATTTTGGGGATCCTTGCCTCTATGGTGGTACCTAACTTAATGGGTAACAAAGATAAGGCCGATCTGCAAAAAGCGGTTTCGGATATTGTGGCGCTGGAAAATGCACTGGATATGTACCGTTTGGATAACAGCATCTACCCCACAACAGAGCAGGGATTAGAAGCCTTAATCCAAAAGCCAACCATTTCGCCAGAGCCACGCAATTACCGTGAAGGGGGTTATGTTAAGCGTTTGCCACAAGATCCATGGCGCAATGAATACCTGTTATTGAGCCCGGGTGAACAAGGCAAAATCGATATCTTCAGTGCCGGCCCAGATGGACAACCAGGGACCGAAGATGATGTCGGTAGCTGGAATCTACAAGATTTCCAATAAGCCGAGCGAAGAGTGATGAGCCTCTTGCGCCAACGCGGGTTCACCCTGATGGAAGTGTTGCTGGTGGTGTTACTGATGGGGCTCGCGGCCTCCGCAGTGACCTTAACCATGGGCGGCACCGACCAGCAGCAGGCGCTCGATCGAGTGGCGCGGCAATTTATGGCGTCAACCGAGTTAGTGCTCGATGAAACGGTGCTTAGTGGTCATTTTATCGGTATCGTTATCGAAAAAGACCGTTATGAGTTTGTGGTTTATGACGAGGGTAAGTGGCATCCGCTACAGCAAGACCGCTTGCTGGCGGCGCGCGAGATGCAACAGGGGATACAGCTTGACCTGATACTCGATGGTTTACCCCTGTCTCAAGAAGATGAAGAGCAGGACTCATGGTTCGATGAGCCGCTTATTGAGCCTTCCGCCGAGGATAAAAAAAAGCATCCAGAGCCGCAGGTGATGCTGTTCCCCAGTGGTGAAATGAGCGCCTTCGAGTTGGCGTTTATCAGTAAAGATGCCATGGGAAATGAGTTAGAAACTGTGGTTGTGGGCGATGCATTAGGGCGATTAAGCTTGGGAAGAAACAATGAACTCGATAATTGATTGCCCCACTTTGCGCTCAATATTGCTATCTTGTCATTTAACGCGCACTGCTGGGTACAAGCATGAGAATTAATCAGCAAGGGATGACATTGCTAGAGGTGATTGTGGCCTTGGCGGTGTTTGCCGTTGCTGCGGTGTCGATCACCAAGAGCCTAGGCGAGCAGATCGCCAACATGCCCATTTTAGAAGAACGTACTCTGGCGCAGTGGGTCGCGAGCAACCAGATGGTCGACGCCAGACTAGTGGCCGGCGCCACCGATTTAGGCAAAAAAGAGGGCCAAGTCGAACTGGCCGACAAGACCTGGTATTGGCGCAAAGAGGTGGTTAAAACCACCGATGATAACTTTCGACTGATCCGCATCAGTGTCAGTGACGATGAGCGCTACACTCGCACCATCGCCCAGGTGAGCAGTTATGTCCTTAAAGCATCATAAATTCACTCAGGGTTTTACCCTGTTAGAGATGCTGGTAGCCATAGGCATTTTTGCCATGTTGGGCTTGGCGGCTAACTCTGTGCTTAATACCGTGATGAAAAATGATATTGCCACCGAGGAGTTTGCCACTAAGTTGAAATCCTTACAGCAAGGATTTGGCGCTCTCGAGCGTGATTTTGGCCAGATAGTGGCACGCACCCCAAGGTTGCTCGAAGGCGGACGGGGTAGCACTGTGATACAAACTGGCAGCGACTTATTTGACTCAGAGTCAGAAGCGATAGTGTTTTATCGCATCGGTTGGCTCAACCCAGATGGCCTGTTACCCAGAGGTAGCCTACAGTCGGTGGCTTATGTGGTACAAGACAATCAACTAGAGCGCTGGTATTTCCCCTATCCAGAGCCTGAATTTGGCGCAGAGCCCATTAAAACTTTAGTGATGGACAAGGTGTTATCGGTGGAATACTCCTTCTTTGTCGGAGACAGTTGGCAGCGAAAAATTGATGCCACGTCTCTGCCCAAGGCCATCGCCATGGAAGTTGAAGTGGAGGGGCTGGGTAAAATACAGCGTAAGTTTTTACTGCCGCTAGGCGCGCAGCTCAGCAATAGTAATGATGCTGACGATAACGACAGTAATAAGGGTAACGATAACGGCGCCAACGATAACGACAATAATGCCGATGAAAATGATAATAATAACGATCCGAATCGAGGGCTGTAAGGGTGAATAGACTGGCGCAAAAACAGCGCGGAGTTGCCCTGATCGTGGTGTTGTTGATTGTGGCGATGATCGCCATTATCGCCACCAATATTAATGGCCGTAGCCAGATAATGGTGCGGCGTACCATAAATTTAGCCCAATATGATCAGGCTTATTGGTACGCACTTTCGGCCGAAGAGTTAGCCAAAAAGGTGCTAAAACAAGATTTAGACGATGCCGACGAAGGCAAGATCCACAGGCAGCAGTATTGGGCGCAAGCAGATGTGGTATTGCCAGTGGAGCAAGGAGAGATCGCCGGGCGTATTAGCGATATGCAGGCCTGTTTTAACGTCAATGCGTTATCGATGCAGACTAAAGAAGTTGAGAATGGTCAACCCAAATTGCCATTGCCCGCCCAGCAGTTTAAAGGATTATTAGTAGCCTTAGGCATGGATGATTTTGCCGCCGAGCGCTTGGCGCATACGGTGAAAGATTATATTGACGAGGATAGCGTCGCCAGTCCATTTGGCGCCGAAGATGCCGATTATGAAGCGCGCACCGTGCCTTACCGCGCTGCGAATACCTTGATGAGTCATCGCAGCGAACTACGCGCGGTCATAGGGGTGAGTCAAGAGGTGTACCTTAAGCTGGCACCCTATGTGTGTGCTATCCCGGGTTACGATAGACAGGTATTGAATGTTAATACCATTGAGCTGGAGCATGCGGCGTTATTAGCGGGCATGTTCGACAATAAAATTAGCGTTGGTGAGGCCGAAAGTATTATTAATCAGCGCCCAAGTGATGGCTATGACAGTATCGAAGACTTTTGGGCGAACAGCTCAATTACTAGCTTGCGCGGTGAAGAGAACTTAGCGTCCAGTTTTAGCCTAAAGAGTCAGTATTTTTTACTGCAAGCTGGCGCCAAAGTCGACAGTGCGACTTTTCGTATGGAAAGCGTGTTGCAAGTGGCCGGAAATAATCAGTTAGCTGTGTTGACGCGCCAATATGGTGGTCAACAATAATAGCCTTGCAGGGGCGTAAGCCCTCGGCGGTCAACTAACCTAATACCCATAATGAATGCGATTGAGATAATACAAGTTTATTTTTTGCGCAACTTAATGAAACTTGTGGAGAAAGACATTGAGTGAACGATTATTTATCCGCTTAGGAAGAAGCCAAGAGCAGCGCTGTAATTGGCTGGTATGGTCCGAGCAAGAGCAAGAGATCATCGCCTCGGGTGACTTGCCCGACGCCCATGCCTTGTCGACCCTAACTGAACGAGCGGGTAACCGTCCGGTCGATATCTTAGTGCCCGCTTCGGCGATCACGCTCACCTCGGTGCGCTTACCAGAGAAAGGCCAGCGCCAGGCGATTAAAGCCTTGCCCTTTATGCTAGAAGAAAACTTGGCCGAAAATGTCGATAAACTGCATTTTGTCACCGGCCCGCGTGATGGCGAGTCCCTCAGTGTTGCGGTTGTTGCCCATGAGCAGATGCAAAATTGGTTATCTTGGTTAAGCGAGGCGGGTATTAAAGCGCGCCAAATTGTGCCCGATTGTTTAGCCTTGCCGCTGCAAGAGTGTCAGTGGGCGGCCATGCAATTTGGTTCCGATTATCTGCTGCGTACCGGCGCTGGTCATGGTGCCTGTCTGGATGCCACTTGGTTTAATGCCACGCTGCCTCAATTTGTTGCCAAAGCTGCTGGCGAAACCACGGCGAGCAGCCCGCTCACTGTGGCTGGCTATAGTGAGCTGAGTATCGATGGCGCCCAGGTACAGCCTCAACCGCTGGATCTGCCGATGCTAGTGCTTGCTAAAGGTATTTTACATGCGCCGCTCAATTTACTGTCAGGCAGTTACACCCCTAAACGCGAGTACGGTAAACACCTGTTGCTGTGGCGTAATAGTGCCATAGTGATCGTCATCGCCTTAGTGTTGGCCTTAGTGAATAAAGGGCTCTCCATTCATCAGATGAACGTCGAGCGTGAGCAGTTACAAGCGCAAAGTAGCGCGATATTCAACCAAGTGGTCGGCAGCTCGCGGGTGGTTAATATTCGCTCGCAGATGGACAGTAAATTACGTAGCCTACAAGGTTCGGGAGATGGCACCGCCTTCTTTACTATGCTCGATGGTCTATCGGCGGCATTTGCAAAAGTGCCGCAATTAAAGCCCACTAGCTTGCGTTTCGACAGTGGTCGCAATGAGTTACGCATGCAAATATCCGCCAAGAGTTATGCGCAAATTGAAGAGTTTAAAACCCTAGTAGCCAAGCAATTTAAGGTCGACTCTGGTGCGATGAACAGCGGTGAAGATGAAGTCACCAGCACGTTAACCCTAAGGAGTAAGTAAGATGGAGAACCTTAAAACGTGGTGGAACGGGTTAATTTTACGTGAGCAGCAGTTGGTTGCCACCTGTGGTGTGGTCTTGATGCTAGGCGTGCTTTATTGGGGAGTTTGGACGCCAATAAGTGAGGCTGAGCAGGATGCCGAGCGGGCATTACAAGCTCAGCAAGCCACGTTAACTTATGTAAAACAGACTGCCAATAAGATAGTGGCACTACAGAATGCTGGCGGTAAGAAAGCTTATTCGAGTAGTTTAAGTGCCACAGTGACTCAGACCGCCAAACGTTACGGCTTGGCAATCACGCGGATGCAACCACAAGGGCAAAAAATCCAGGTGTGGATGGACGAAGTGCCATTTAACAGCTTGCTAAGCTATTTGAGCGATCTGGTACAACAGCAAGGGTTATCACTGGACAGCATCGATTTGGCCCAAGCGGATACGCCAGGTCTGGTTAAAGTGCGCCGCATCCAATTATCCCAGTAAACAAGGTTTTAAGGTGTTGTAGTGAGTGTAGTGAAAAAGGTAATCATAGGTGTGGTCTTATATTGTGGCTTTATGCTGGCGCTGTTTCCGGCCAGTGTGGCCTTGCAGCTGGCGCCGTTGCCCCAAGGGATCAGTGTCAGTGGGGTGTCGGGCACCATTTGGTCGGGCAAGGCCAATTTAGTGGCGTTGCAACAGCGCCAACTCGAGTCGGTGCAATGGCAATTGAGCCCGTGGGGGCTGTTGTCGGGCAGGGCCAATATCGATTTTGCCATTGGCAGCCGGGCGACGGCGGTTAACGGTAAAGGCCAAGTGTCTCTGTCTATGTCTGGGATCAATGCCCAAGGGCTGCGTTTTGAAGCGCCAAGCGCTTTTCTTATTGGCAAGACGCGTCTACCGTTTCGAGCCGAAGTGGATGGTCACTTTAGTGTAATCGTGCAGCAGCTGGAGCAAGGCTTACCTTGGTGTGAGCAGCTTAACGGCAAGTTGTTTGTGCAGCAGTTGCAGGTGAATAACCAGTTTGGCAAATATCCGCTAGGCAATATTGAGCTGGGCCTAAGCTGTGTCGATGGCAATATTCAATTAGCCACCGATGAGACCATGAATGCGCTTGGGCTTACAGGGAATGCGTTACTTAAAGACAATAAGTTGATTGCACTTAGCGCCAAGATAAAAGAGACGCCCGCACAACCTGAAGATCTCAAGCAGGCGCTAAGTTTCTTAGGTAAGCGTGACAGCCAAGGTTATTATCCGATTAGCTTCCAAGGGCGCATCCCAGGGATCTAGTGCTCATGGCTCAATAAAAAAGCACCTTTGGGTGCTTTTTTTGATCGTTAATGGGTCAGCCTTAAGGATTAACCATGTTGGCCAGCACGCGTTGACGATAGTCTAATAGGCTAAACACGCCAAACAGTAACACGGCGCCATAGTCGGCTTTGCCCAGCGACAGTAAGGGGTTAAACAGGCGATGAAAAATCAGTAACTGCACACAGTGCATCACCACAGTCAGCAGTAACAGCAGTGACAGTAGTTGACTTATGTCGTCACCGATGGGAATAAACAGGTTATACAGCATCAGTAACCAGGCGCATAAAGTGATGGCTTTACCCACTAAGATCAAGATTTTCATTATGCGTCGTCCATCTCAGGCTGATACTGGTACAGACGGTAGATCACTTGTCCGGCTTTTTTTTCTTTCAGCTGCACCCAGTCGCTAGGCACAGTGAGTGAGCTTAACTCGCTTTCGGTTTCGACATAAATTTGCGCATTATTATTCAGCCATTGGTGCTCACTGAGCAGCGCAATCGCCTGCTGCGCTAACCCTTTGCGAAATGGCGGATCGATAAAAATAATATCAAACCCCTGGCTTGGCGTTTGCTGTAGTAGCGCCAGCGTATCGCCCTGCACGACTTCGGCGCAATCACATTTAAGGGTCAGCAAATTTTGCTGTAATTGTTTGGCGGCACTCGTTTGCAGTTCAAACACTTTAGCAAAGGCGGCGTAACGCGATAGCGACTCTAAGCACAGTGCGCCGCTACCACCAAAGCAGTCGAGTACCCGAGCGCCAGCAATATCGCCCGATAACCAGTTAAATAAGGTTTCTCGTACCCTGTCTGTCGTGGGGCGCAATCCCTCAAGATCATGAATGGGTAAACGTCGTGAGCGCCATTGGCCTGCAATAATGCGTACTTGCCCACTTAAGGGTTTATTTTTAGCCATCTTATACCTGTCAATTTACGGATACCTTTAGCGATGATTTGGCCTCACCGGAGAAAGTGATAGACTGTGACGCTAAATTGAAGTCGCCATTTTAACGCAAAGCAGTTAAAAATGGTGAAAAGCCGCCGACATTAGCTAAAAATGCCGCACTTTGCTGCGTATTTGGACTCGCTATCTGGTTATAATAACGAGCACAAAACGACTTCATA
Organism: Shewanella algidipiscicola; assembly: GCF_003605125.1. Classification (GTDB taxonomy): domain Bacteria; phylum Pseudomonadota; class Gammaproteobacteria; order Enterobacterales; family Shewanellaceae; genus Shewanella; species Shewanella algidipiscicola. The sequence goes on along the minus strand of NZ_QPQT01000012.1, from coordinate 46,032 downwards.
CCGAATTTTAAAGCAGTTAGTTGAGTACTGGTATTACCCATGGCAAAAAAAGGTTTTTTTTCTTGGTTCCGTAAAGACAAATCGAAAGAGGATGTCGCGGCACCCGAAGCAGAAGTAACATCTCAAGTTGAAACAGAGACGACAGCGCCCGAAGCGGAGCAGGCTGAGCTTGAGCGTCTTGCAGCAGAGCAGGCAGAACTTGCTCGCATAGAGGCCGAGCGCTTTGCAGCAGAGCAGGCTGAACTTGACCGTATCGAAGCCGAGCGCCTTGCAGCGGAGCAAGCAGAACTTGACCGTATCGAAGCTGCGCGTATTGCAGCGGAGCAGGCAGAACTTGCGCGCATAGAGGCCGAGCGCCTTGCAGTAGAGCAAGCAGAACTTGACCGTATCGAAGCTGCGCGTATTGCAGCGGAGCAGGCCGAACTTGACCGTATCGAAGCCGAGCGTATTGCAGCGGAGCAGGCAGAACTTGAGCGTATCGAAGCCGAGCGCCTTGCAGCGGAGCAGGCTGAACTTGACCGTATCCAAGCCGAGCGTATTGCAGCGGAGCAAGCAGAACTTGCTCGCGTAGAGGCCGATCGCCTTGCCGCGGAGCAGGCTGAACTTGACCGTATCCAAGCCGAGCGCCTTGCCGCAGAGCAGGCAGAACTTGACCGTATCGAAGCCGAGCGTATTGCAGCGGAGCAGGCAGAACTTGACCGTATCGAAGCTGCGCGTATTGCAGCGGAGCAGGCAGAACTTGAGCGTATCGAAGCCGAGCGTATTGCAGCGGAGCAGGCTGAACTTGCTCGTATCGAAGCTGCGCGTATTGCAGCGGAGCAGGCTGAACTTGACCGTATCGAAGCCGAGCGTATTGCAGCGGAGCAGGCAGAACTTGCCAATAATGCCTCTGAGCAACAGCCTGAGCCGCAACAAAAACCGACTAAAGAGGGCTTTTTTGCCCGCCTTAAGCGTGGTTTGAAGCGCACCAGTGAAAATATCGGTAGTGGGTTTGTCGGCCTGTTCAAAGGCAAAAAGATCGATGACGAGTTGTTTGAAGAGCTTGAAGAGCAGCTATTGATTGCCGATGTCGGAGTAGAAACCACTACGCGCTTAATCTCTAGCCTCACCGAGCAAGCGAGCCGTAAGCAACTTAAAGATGGCGAAGCCCTGTATGAGTTGATGCGCGAAGAGATGCAGAAAACGCTCGAACCTGTGAGCGTACCTTTAGTGCCAGAAAACCCCGATGGCCCGTTTGTTATTTTAATGGTTGGCGTTAATGGTGTGGGTAAAACCACCACTATTGGTAAGTTGGCAAAACAATATCAGAAACAGGGCAAATCGGTAATGCTAGCCGCTGGCGATACCTTCCGCGCCGCCGCCGTTGAGCAACTGCAAGTGTGGGGCCAACGTAATAATATTCCGGTGATCGCCCAGCACACAGGGGCCGATAGTGCCTCGGTATTGTTTGATGCCTTACAGGCGGCTCGCGCCCGTAATGTCGACGTGTTGATTGCCGATACCGCAGGTCGACTGCAAAATAAAGCCCACCTGATGGATGAGCTGAAAAAAGTCGTGCGGGTGATGAAAAAATTAGATGAATCAGCACCTCATGAGGTGATGCTGACCCTAGATGCTAGCACGGGCCAAAATGCGATCAGTCAGGCTCAGTTGTTTAAAGAAGCCGTTGGTGTCACGGGTATTACCATTAGTAAGCTAGATGGCACAGCAAAAGGTGGTGTTATTTTCGCTATTGCCGACAAATTTGGTATTCCTATCCGTCACATTGGTGTGGGTGAACAGATCGACGATTTACGTACGTTCGATGCTAAAGATTTTGTCGATGCCCTGTTTAGCCAAGAAAGCGAAGAGTCATCATAACCGCCACCGCGCCTCTAAGCGAAAGTGATTTATGTCTGCAAAATGTTGCATTAATAAATTACGCGTTGATTGGCTTGGTATAAGATAACGTATCGCCGTCAATGATGGGCGGCATCAATAATTGGGTAACTATGATTCGATTTGAGCAAGTTAGCAAAATTTATCCAGGTGGACAAAAGGCACTCACCGATGTGAGTTTTCATTTAAAGCGTGGAGAAATGGCGTTTTTAACCGGACACTCGGGTGCCGGTAAAAGCACTTTGCTCAAGTTGATCAGTGTGATCGAGCGCGCCAATGGCGGTAGAGTGGCCATTAATGGCCACGATATCGCCAAAGTTAGGCCTAAAGATGTGCCTTACTTGCGTCGTGATATCGGCATGATCTTTCAAAATCATCACTTGTTGATGGATCGCAGTGTGTTTGACAACATCGCCTTGCCGCTGGTGATTGAAGGCTTTGCCCTGCATGAAATTAAAAAGCGGGTATTGGCAGCCTTAGATATGGTGGGCCTTTACGGCAAAGAGCGTCACTATCCTATTATGCTGTCGGGAGGGGAGCAGCAACGTGTGGGGATTGCCCGTGCGATTGTTAATAAGCCGCCCTTGTTATTAGCCGATGAGCCTACTGGTAATTTAGACCCTAAGTTATCGATGGATATTTTGCGTCTGTTCGAAACCTTTAATGATTCGGGGACCACAGTGTTAATCGCGACCCACGACCTTGGTCTTATTGCCCGCATGAAGTACCGTACTTTAACCCTGAAACAGGGGCGAGTGATTGGCGGTGATGAGCTGGCGCCGTCTCAAGTCTTTCACGGATAAACGGACAATCAAATATGGATAAGCAACCTCAATTAGTCCGCAGCAAACTTCCCTTTACGGGGCGCATCGTGATGTTTTTTATCCGTCACATTCAGCACGCCATGGGCAGCATGGGTGAATTGTGGCGTAATCCCCTCTCGTCGTTAATGACTATGGCGGTACTGGGGGTGAGTTTAAGCTTACCCGCGGCGTTACAAGTGCTGGTTAAAAATGCCGAGACCATTACCCAATCGTGGAACAGCGCCGCCGAGATCTCACTCTTTATCGATGAGGGACGTAGCGAGCGCTCTATTCAAAGCTTAATCACTCGTATAGGTGCCTATCCTGAAGTCAGTGCGGTCAACTATATTAATCGCGATCAAGCACTGGAGGAGTTTCAGCGGCTATCTGGTTTTGGTGAGGCGATAGCTTATCTTGATGATAATCCGCTGCCAGCTGTGGTAACGGTAACCCCAGATATCAAGCATGCCAGCCCCAATGGTGCACGCGCCTTATTAAAAAAGCTGGAGTTAGAGCCTGAGGTGAGTTTTGGGCGGCTCGATATTGAGTGGCTAGAACGCTTACAAGCGGTCGTGAGATTGCTTGAGCGCACGGTATTGGCTATTGCACTATTATTAGTCTTAGCGGTGGTGTTAGTCATTGGCAATACCATACGTTTGGCCATTATGAATCGCCGCACCGAAATCGAAGTGATGAAATTAGTCGGTGCCACAGAGAGCTTTATCCAGCGGCCCTTTTTATACACAGGCATCTGGTTTGGTGTTATCGGTGGCATCTTAGCGTGGATCATTATCAATCTGTTGGTGTGGTATCTCGATGGTGCACTGGCCGATTTACTCGGGCTGTATGGCAGTACATTAACGATGCAATCGCTGACGCTTACCGAGTTAGGCCAACTGGTATTATTGGCGTCTTTCCTAGGCTGGTTAGGTTCCTATCTGTCGGTAAGACAGCATCTGCGCGCTATCGAACCGACTTAAGATTTATCGGCGCATAACAAGCGTTTTATGAACTAAATTTCACTTGAACTGTCTATAGTTTCGGGTGAAATTAGCCCACGTTAAGCGGTGGTATTGACATATACTGTCAGATAGTGAATAGTTCGTCAGCTTGCCTCTGCGTCACAGCTTACATTTCATTAGAGCTATCCAGAGGCGGCAACCTGCAATAGGTATTCAAGCGTCATAAAAGCATTTATAGCGTTAAATTTTTGCAAGATAAGAAGTAGGAGAGCGTTAATGACAAGTCAAACGCAATCAATGTCACTAATGGTTCCGCAAAGCAGCGGCAGCTTAGAGGCTTATATTCAGTCTGCGCATAACATTAGCATGTTAGAGCCACAGGAGGAGTATGAGTTAGCCAAGCGTCTGCAAGAGACGGGTGACCTTCAAGCGGCAAAGCAATTGATTATGTCTCATCTTCGTTTCGTTATTCATGTGGCCAAAGGTTACTCTGGATATGGTTTGCCACAAGCAGACTTAATTCAAGAGGGTAACATTGGTTTGATGAAAGCGGTTAAGCGCTTTGACCCTGATGTGGGTGTGCGTCTTGTCTCGTTTGCAGTGCATTGGATTAAAGCTGAAATCCATGAATATGTGCTTAAAAATTGGCGTATCGTTAAGGTCGCAACCACAAAGGCACAACGTAAATTGTTCTTCAATCTACGTAAAGCTAAAAAGCGTCTTGGTTGGTTTAGTGATGAAGAGGTGACTATGGTCGCCGAAAATCTGGGGGTATCTAAAGCCGATGTGACCGAAATGGAATCACGTATGGCGGCACAAGACCCAGCATTCGATCTTGCAAGTGATAACGACGACGAGCAAGATTATTCACCTGTGCATTATCTTGAAGATCACTCTTCAGATTTAGCCTCACAGGTTGAGAATGATAATTTAGAAGCCGATAACCAAACACGCCTGTTGGCGGCCATCAAAACCCTTGATGAGCGTAGCCAGCACATTTTACAGGCTCGTTGGTTAGACGACCAAAAAACCACGTTACAAGAGCTTGCAGCGACCTATCAAGTGTCTGCAGAGCGTATCAGACAACTTGAGAAAAACGCCATGAACAAGCTTAAAGCGCGCATGGAAATGTAAGCTGTATCCAATATAAAAAACCTGCCATTTGGCAGGTTTTTTTATGCCTCAATGTTGAGCCTAAGGTGAGTAACGGTCTGATGCCCATCACATGACTCGAGGTCATGTTTGCGAGGAGACGTCTTGGCTATCTTCACTTTACATCTGAGATCTGCTCACTACCACCCATCAATCAAGAGCCCATTGATGTAAAGTACTAGCTGACTTTATTGATTAACGTTGTTTGTTTAGTTATTCATTATTTAGGTGTCAATTACTTATAGGGTTAAGTTTCTAGGTGCTATCTCATTTAAATTAGCTGAAGGTCATGTGTTGATAATATGGCATCCGCTTTATTTAATGAGGATAGTAGTGATTATTTCTATTTTAATGGTGTCATTAAATGTTCGATATCGATTTAAAATAGTTCAATTGTAATAGAGATTATTTTCAAAGTTAGACCTAGATCAAACACACATATATAGTGCATCTTAATATTCGTAACTTAAGACTAACCATTCAGTATCAAAATAATTTTCACATCTCTATGCCATTTTCAATATGGACATGTTTTATAAGTGATTTATCTCTTACTTATCCTTGATTGCTAATAAGATTTATTCTCGATTACTCGGTGTTTTGGATCACACAACTAACCTTTTTTAGAGTTTATCAGCATTTTTAAATTGTAATTTTTAACAATTTACATTTACCACTTGGCTTTAACTATATTAGCTCTCTTTGCAATAACGATAGCGCCATAAAAATTAGCTGATGGTTAATTTAGGGTAGGGTTATATAAATATGAAAAAAATAATCACCGCATTCACTGTTGGGGTTATTTCAATATTGGGTCTGGTATCGAGTGTCCAGGCTACTCCTTGGGATAATTTATCGAGTGAACAGCTTGAAGCAAGGTTGGTAGATAAATTTTCTGCCGGGAAGTACTCCACTAAAGGGGCTGACTCCTGTCTGATGTGTCATAAAAAGAACACCAAAGTGATGGCTATCTTTGATGGTGTTCATGGCAACATGAGCAACAGCAAGTCGCCTATGGCTGGTTTGCAATGTGAAGCATGCCATGGCCCCATAGGTACACATAATCGTGGCGGCAAAGAGCCGATGATTGGCTTTGGTCCCGATAGCAAGTTGTCTGCAGCTAGCCAAAACAGTGTGTGTCAGGGCTGTCATAACGATCCTAAGCAGATGGCATGGCATAACAGTACCCATAACCTTGAAGAGGTCGCGTGCAGTGACTGTCATAATGTCCACGGTGCTAAAGACCCAGCATTAGATCGTCTCACGGTCAACGATACCTGTACTTCGTGCCATACCCGCGCCAAAGCCGATATGCATAAGCGTTCATCACACCCAATGAAATGGGATCAGATGACCTGTATTGACTGTCACAGCCCCCATGGCTCAATGACTGAAAGCGCATTAATCAAGCCAAGCCTGAATGAAACTTGTGCCGAGTGTCATGCTGATAAACGCGGCCCATTCCTATGGGAACATGCGCCAGTGATGGAGGACTGCTCAAGCTGTCATTCGCCCCATGGCAGTGTCAACGAAAACTTACTTAAGTCTCGAGCCCCTCAGTTGTGCCAGCAATGTCACGCCGACGATGGTCATGCCAGTCGCGTTAGCTCTCAGGCAGGTCTAGATGCATTTAGTGCTGGTAAAAGTTGCCTCAACTGTCACAGCAAGATCCATGGTTCTAACCATCCTGCTGGCAGCAACTTTGCCCGTTAAGCTTTGGAGTGAGTATTATGCGTTCAATTAACCCTTTTTCATTAAACCTGATCACTCTGGCTTTGCTTTGCTCGGGCACTAGCGCCTTGGCGGCTGATTTTGGTATTCAACATGCCAATACCAGCGCCATCAACCAAGCCAGTTATCAGTGTAAACGTTGCGTCGAGCCTCAAGGTCACAGTGGTAGCGTTGGCGTGAGCGTGGGTGCTATCGATGCCGATGACAACCATGCCATCAACCAGCTTGGCACCGATACCGATGGCGCTGTCGCTGGTGTTAACAGTGATGTGGCCTATCAAGGCAGTGGGTACCGCGCCAATGTACAGGCGCACCAGCTCGGTATGGATAACGGCTTTATCCAGATGCAAGCGGGCAAGCCTGGGCAATATAAATTTGACCTAGATTATCAAACGATCACCACCAATCATGGCAGCAATGCAGCCACCAATCTTTGGCAAAACAACGGCATGCTGACCCCAAGCGAGCAGACTCGAATACTGGATCTTGAGCTGCAAAGACAGCGCAGCGGCATCGGCTTTGAGTATGACTTTGCCTCTGTATTGGGATTAGGGCTAAGCAGTTATGCCCGCTATAACCATGAAGAGAAAACCGGGCATCGCAGCGCTAGTTTAACCAGCCCAAGTCCTATCAATTTTGCGAACGCCGTCGATGAAACCACAGATAAATTCAGTGCTGGCGTGGTGCTTGATGGCAGTAACTGGTTGTCAGAGCTGAGCTATCACGGTTCACGTTACGGCAATAATCTTGGCGACCTTAGTTTGCCTTATGCCCCCGATGTGTATAGCGCCACCCCAGATAACCAAGCCCACCAAGTGGCGTTATCGGGCCAGTACCGCTTGGCATCGAGTGTCTTTAGTGGCCGTGTGGTGACGGGTCGTATGATCCAAGATCAAGATTTAGTGCAGATGAGTGGCAACCCCATCCAAAACTGGGATGGCCAAGTCGATACCCTCAATACTCACTTGGCTGCGACCACCCGATTGAATAATCGCTTACGTTTGGGCGCCAGTTACGATTACAGCAAGCGTGATAATCGTTCATCGGTATTTGATTTTGCCCAGTATGAATACAACCCAGTATCGGGGGCGTTTAAGCAAAATACCCCTATGGATATCGATCGCCAAACGCTGAAAACCGATGCCAGTTATCGCATTGCTAGCGGCTATCGCCTGCAAGCGGGTTACAACTATAAACAGGTTGAGCGCAGCTACGGAGAACGCGAAGAGACCCGTGATAACGAGTTGTGGAGCAAGTTAAACATTCGCGCTATCGACAAGCTGATCCTTGATTTTGGTGTGAGCTATAGCGATCGCGGCGGCAGCGATTATCAAGCCAATGAATTGACCAGCGAAGAGAGTGAGTCGCTGATGCGCAAGTATCATCTTGCCGACCGTCAGCGCAGTGAAGTCAACGCCAGAGCCAGTTACACACCGCTCACCTGGCTCACCTTCGATGCAAGTACTTACTATGCCAATGATGATTACAACGCGACCGACATCGGCCTGACTCAAGCACAAGATTATGGTTATGACGTTAATGTGCATGCTCAAGTCACTCAACCGCTCGCCGTGTACGCCTTTGCTGGCCAGCAGTGGATTGATTCAGACCAAAGTGGCGATCAAGCCTCTGTCTGGCAAGCCGAAATTCAGGATGAATTCATCAACTTGGGTCTAGGTGCGACCTACTCAGGTTTGATGCAAGACAGATTAACCTTAGGTGTCGATTACCTATTTGCTAACTCTGACAGCAACACAGGCGTCAATGGCTATAGCAGCGACAACTATGGTGCGTATTACTCCTATAACCACAGTGTGAGCTTATATGGGCAATACCTGTTATCGCCACAAATGGCATTAAAGCTGGCTTACCAGTACGAACGTTATTTCGATACCGACAGCGCTTCGGTCACCCCCGATAGCATTGCAGGTTTAATCACCTTGGGTGACCTGAACCACAACTATAACGCCCATCAACTGATGTTGACCTTCAGCTACAAGTTGAAGTGAGTTGATTCAGTTATTAAATAAGTTTGAGGAAAACAAGATTATGGAACGTAGAAGTTTCTTAAAAATGAGCGCTGCACTGGGCTGCGCAGCAACCGTTACTGGCTGTAATTCCAGCTCTGATGATGCCAATGTGGTCCCACCAACGCCACCTGTAGGTGATGAGCAAATCACTTGGTCTTCATGCTTGGTTAACTGTGGTTCAAACTGCCCTGTTAAAGTTTTCAGTCGCGATGGTGTGATCACCCGCGTTGAAACCGATCATGACATTACTGATGGTGACGACATCTATCAAGTACGCGCCTGTGCACGTGGCCGTTCACTGCGTCAACGTACCTATGCGGTTGACCGTTTAAAAACCCCAATGAAGCGTGTGGGCAAGCGTGGTGAAGGTAAATTTGTGCCTATCACCTGGGATGAAGCTGCCAAGACGATTGGTACCAAATTAACCTCGGTGATTGCCGAGCATGGTAACAAAGCCATTTTCCGTAGTTACGGTTCGGGGGCTTACTATGGTTTTGCCTCCAATGCCTGTTTTAACCGTTTATTCAACTTAAACGGTGGCTGCCTAAATGCCTATGGTAACTACTCTTGGGCGCAGCAGATGGAAGCTGCGAAGCACACTTTTGGTACCGGCAGCACCAGTGGGTCTTCCACTGTGACCTTGTCAAACAGTGACTTCCTATTAGGTATCGCCTACAACCCAAGCGAAATCCGTCAGTCTGGTTCGGGCGAGGGTTACGATTACTTAAAAGCCCTGCAAAAATCGAACGGCCTAAAAGTGGTGATGATTGACCCGCGTTATACCGACTCCATGCTAGGCAAAGAGTCGAAGTGGTTACCCATTCGCCCCGGTACCGATGCTGCACTGGCCGAAGCGATTGCATACCAGATGATAAGCACAGGTTGGGTCGATGCGAATTCACTCGACTTTATCAATCAGTTTACCGTCGGTTATGACGCCGCTTCGATTGCGGCGCAACAAGCGATATTTGCCGCCAGTAGCGATAAAAAAGAGCAAGAGTACGCTCAGGTGATGAACCCTGACGACAACTACCGTGACTACATCTTAAGTGCAGGCATTTATGCTGGCGAACCGTTGAAAACGCCTGAGTGGGCAGAAAAGATCACCGGTATTCCCGAAGCGCAAATCAAGCAAATTGCCGATGACTTAATGGCATCGCAGCGCCCCTATATCGTGGTTGGCGCTGGGGTTAACCGTCAAGCTAACGGTGAGCAGAGCATGCGCGCGCTTTACATGCTATCGGTATTAACCGGCAAATTGGGTAACTTGGGGGCCTCTAACGGTGAGTTGCCATACATGAGCGGTATGTACCGCGCGGGCATTCCTGCGGGCTCAAATCCTGTGAAAGAAAGCATCTCCTTCTTTACGTGGAGCGAGGCGATTCACAACGGCAAAACCATGACGGCGCGGACCCACGGTATTCGTGGTACCGACGACTTGGATACTCCGCTTGGCACTAACATCAAGGTGATCATCTCTGCTTCAGACAGCTCGCTACTGAACCAGCACGCCGAGATCAATAATACCGCCGACATCTTACGTGATGAAGAAAACGGGGTTGAGCTGATTGTTAGCTGTGATTGTTGGATGACGCCGGGCGCTAAATTTGCCGACATCATCCTGCCTGATACCAGCTGGTTAGAGTCAAACGATCTGGTGAACGACTCTTATGCATCAGGTGCCTTGGGTTATATCACCGCCATGAAGTCGGCTATCGATCCTATGTGGGATTGTAAGTCTATGTATGAAGCGGCAGCGTTAATTGCCAAGTATATGGGCTGTGAAGCCGAGTTTACCGAGGGTAAAACGGAAGCCCAGTGGCTTGAAGAGCTGTATCAAAAAACCAAAGATAGCAGCAGAAACTTAGGTGTGGTTCCAGCATTTCCAGCCACTTACAAAGAGGCCCAAGCGATTGGCTTCTTCCGTAAAAACATGAACGACAACCACGTGGCTATGCAAAGTTACATTAAGGATGGTCAAGCGCTAACTACGCCAAGTGGCAAAATTGAGATCTACTCTGCCGAGCTGGCATGGCGCGCGGCTAACTGGACTCAAGAGAACAGTGCGCAAAATCCGAGTGGCATCAAAGGTGACACCATCACGCCTATCCCGCAGTACACAGTAACCTGGGATGGTTATGAAGATGAAGACACTAAGGTGGATTATCCAATCCAGTTAGCGGGTTACCATACTAAGGGGCGGACACACTCAAGCTATCACAACGTGCCTTGGCTGCGCGAAGCGGTAGAGGATGCGGTATGGGTTAACCCCATGGACGCTGCTCTGCACGGCTTAAGCTCGGGCGACAAGATTGAGATGTACAACCAGCGTGGTTCGATTGCCGTGAAGGTGCGCGTGACTCCACGTGTGGCACCAGGGGTATTTGCTCTGGGTCAAGGCGCTTGGTATAGCCCAGGTAACACTGTCGGTAGCACAGGCCATACGCTAGACGAAGGCGGCGCAATTAACTCGCTGACTCGCTATCAGCCAAGCCCTGTTGCTAAAGGTAACCCACAGCACACCATCCGTGTTGCCATTAAAAAGATTTAAGAGAGTAGTGAATTATGACTGAATCAACTCAATACGGTTTTTATGTAGACAGCACTAAATGTACTGGCTGTAAAGCCTGTCACGTCTCTTGCAAAGACCGTCAAAGCAATAACATTCGTAATAACAGTAATCCACAAGACAATAGCTTACCTGCGTTAAATGGCGTCACTTGGCGTCGTGTTTATGAATACGGCGGCGGCGATTGGACTGTCGGCAACAACGGCTGTTTCGAGCAAAATGTCTTTGCTTACTACATGTCGATCGGCTGTAACCATTGCTCTGAGCCAGTATGCGTTAAGGCGTGCCCAACCGGTGCCATGCATAAGCGCCGTGAAGACGGTTTGGTTCACGTTGCACAAGATATCTGTATCGGTTGTGAAAGCTGTGCTCGGGCTTGTCCATATGATGCGCCGCAGATCGACCGTGAGCGTAAAGTGATGACTAAGTGTGATGGCTGCTTTGAGCGCATTGCCGAAGGCCGTAAGCCCGTGTGTGTTGAGTCTTGCCCGCTGCGTGCGTTAGACTTTGATACTATGGAGAATTTACGCGCTAAATATGGTGAAGGTGACGGGCATATTGCGCCACTGCCATCACCCTCAATTACATCACCTAACCTGATCATCAAGGCCAATGTTAACGGTCGTCCAGCAGGCAGCGGTGAAGGTAGCATCTTAAATCCATCAGAGGTTTAAGTGTTACATTTTAGTCTTTAAGTGGTATTTAAGCGGCGGGCAATTTAAGCCCGCTTAGCTTGTAAGGTAAATCATGTCTTCAAAAGTAGAGTCTGTCAGTAAAGCGCCTTTAGCCGCAATCGATTTAGAGGCATATCAAGGGTTAGCGCGCATCTTGCATCATTGTTTAATTCGCTATCCCGATGCCGAATTGGTGCAAGGATTAGCAGAGTGTGATGTTGCTGCTAGCTGGCCGGTATTTGCGCAGCGCCAGCAAAATACCCAAGGGCGAGCCTTGCTCGGAGAGTATTTACAGCGCTGGGTGGCTGGGCAGTCAGACCCGAGTGACGAAGTACAACTGGTTGACCTTAAACTGGATTATGGCCAGCTATTTTTTGGTCCGGGTGAGCCTAATGCCGTGCCGCAAGGGTCGGTCTATTTGGGCGAGGAGCAGTTGCTCAACGACAAATCGACCATGGCGCTAATGGCGTTTTATCGTGCGCATGGGGTAGAGGTTAAGGTGGATTTTCCACAGCCTTTAGATCATATCGGTCTGTTTTTTGCGGTGCTGGATCAAACCTTTGGTCGCCTAAGCCAAGAGCCTGAAAATGATGCACTGGTGCGTTTTACCCAAGTGTTACTGCAGCAACACCTGTTGCCGTGGGCGCCGCGTTGTTTCGCTCTCGCTTATGAGTACGCCACCACAGATTTTTATCGTGGCTTAGCCTTGCTTGGCAGCGACTTCTTGGGGCAGTTACAACAAGATTTTCAACTACTGCCGAAAGAGACCCGCTTATATCGTTAAGCATGGGTATCGTTAAGCATCTGTGGCGATAAAGCCTGTGAAAACGCCCGCCTTGGCTCACGAGTGAGTTAACGCGCTCGTCGTCGAGCGTGATATAAGGTCAGACAAATAAGCCCGCTCTCGATAAGAGAGCGGGCTTATTATTTAGCTGGGGTTGCGGCCCATATTGCGGCTCACCTGACGCTGTTGGCTGCGCGCCTGCTCTAACTGAGTGTGAATAGTTTGCAATAAGTGGCATAGCTGCTTGCCATTATCGCTGAGCTCACTTGCGCCTAATAGGTGATGCTCAACGGGCTCATCGCGTGGCTCGCTAGGCTTGTGGGCCTGTTCGGCAGGACTTTTTTGCAGCTCGACACTCCACTGATTGGCGATGGCGAGGATCAGATGTTCGGCTTGGCTCAGTTGACCCTGCTCTAACTCTTTGACAAACAGCAAGCGGCTGGCTTCGAATAAACAGTGCAGGGCTAACTCAGGCGGCAAGGGGTGCTCTGTGGCATCTTCCATCGGCGGCAACCACACAGGTTGGCCTTGGGTAAAAACCAATGCGGCCAGAGTATGGGTGACCGTTTTTAATGAGGTGGCGCCACCAAACAGTTGCTGCACGTTAATCGATTGCAGCAAACTTAAACTGAGGCGATGGGCCAAGGTAGACTTAGTCCACTGCTGACCAATAGAGCGTAGTAGTGTCATAGTGTAGTCAGTTTAGTGTCTCTTTAGTGTCGTCGCTAAGTGGCATGGTTAAGTGAATAGTTAGGTGCCAGTTAAGCCACAGGAAGTGTCACCGCTTATGGCTAAATTTAATAGCGTTTATCGTGAGTCACTCCCCACCGAGATTCGCCTTATCACATAGTGCGTATTATGCGCCTAGCATTGTGGGGCAACAAGCCTTGGTGGGCAGTGCTTAAGCAGATTTTAGGCAGAGTGTGACATCAATGTGGTACAGGTGGCTGGCTAAACGGTAAACGCCTGAGCCGGAAATGTCGGGCCGTTAAAGCCGAGCCTGCCGAGCCAGCGCCGCCTCAATAAGCTGCTTACGTGGCACCTTTAAACTGGTGCTGGCGATATCAGGCCAAGGGTAATAACGGCGCGGGCGTTTAAAGCTGGCAATATACTGGCGCACAAAATCATCCAGCGGGGCGACATCGCTAATGCTGCCCTTGATAATGGCCGCTGGCAGGAAGCCAAATTCACTGTCAGGCAGCGGAAATACAATCGCGTCAATGATGTCAGGGTGGCGCTTAAGGGCGGCTTCAATCTCTTCGGGTTGCACATTTTCACCGCCACAGACAAACATGTTGTCGGCGCGGCCGCTGATCACCAGATCGCCATCCTTATCCCAATGGCCCAAATCTTGGGTATCGAACCAGCCTTGATCATCGAGCGGGCGCCATAAATTGTTACCGCCATCATGGGTTAGATAGCCTAAAAACAGGGTGTCTCCCTTAACCAAGATCTTGTGATCAATAATAGTTAACTCGCGCCCATTTAATAACTTACCGCTACTGCCTTTGCTGGTGGCGAGCCCGGTGGTAATTTGCGATGCCATCTCGGTCATGCCATAGCTGGTGTAGGCGTTAATGGCTAGCGGTGCCAGTTGTTGCAGTAACGAGGGGGCGATAGCGCCGCCTCCCAGTAGCAGGGCTTTGACGTGGCGTAGTGCCTGTTTATCTTGCTGTAGCAGCCGCACCAGTTGGGTGGCGACCAGTGACAGGTGAGTCAGGGGCTGTTGCTGTAATTGTTCAGCCAAGCTGAGCTCGGCTGTCGGCAGCGTGATGGCGGCACCAGCCAAGGCGCAGCGATTGACGATGGCGAGTCCACCGATATGAAATAGCGGCAAAGAGAGTAACCAGTTATCACCCTGAGCGATAGGGATCACCTCGCGAGCGCCCTGTGCGCTGGCAATATGATTGGCCAAACAATGCACCGCCGCCTTAGGCTGGCCACTGCTGCCTGAGGTGAGAATAACGTTGCAGGGCCGCAGATGGTCGATAGGCTGAGGAGCCGTGGCTGCGCGGGCGCTAAAGTTCACGACTAATCCCGCGCTTGGCAGTAGATGCTGATAGGCAGCTTGAGCCCAACTATGGCGCAGGCCATATTGCATGCTCAAACTGGCGATTTGCTGTGCAGGGAAACGAGGTGATAAGGGGCAAAATATCACGCCAGTGTCAACACAAGCCCAATATAAGATAACCAGTTCTAGCGAGTTATTATCGATACAGCCGAGGCGATCGCCAAGCCTTACTCCTTGTTGGGTGAGTTGCTGTGCGCAGGCGCAAACCGCCTGACTGAGAGCCTGATAATTGATGCTGTGATACTGGTTTTGCGCCCAATAATAGAGTGCCGCCTGCTGTGGATAGTGTTTGGCGGCAAGATGCAGTGGCGAATGAACTTGGGGCATCTGAGCTCCTATACGCTGTAAAGCAAGGTTAAGTCGTCGAGATTGAGGCAGCGCGCCTTATCACTGGGCTCGAGTAAATCGCAGCTAAAGGCACGCAAGGTGTCTAGCCCGGGCACTTCATCTGGAGTGCATGCTTGGCTAATGCAGCGCAGTGCATTGATGCCTAAGCTCGCCTCTAAGCTCGAACTGATGATCACTCGCACGCCGTGCTGGTGGGCGGTGTCGATGATCGTCTGTAAGCGGCTTAGGGTGCCCAGCAACATAGGCTTAATCACTAAGGCGCTAAGGCCCGCCTGCATGGTGAATTGATAACGCGGATCGTTAAGGCTCTCATCGAGGGCATAGAGGATCCCTAATGCATTGAATAACAGTGGATTGTGGTTGGGATCGCGGCATGGCTCTTCAATATATTCAATCGCTTCTAAGGGTAGGCAAGCTAAAAAGTCGATGGCATCTTGCAGTTCAAAGCAGCGATTAGCATCGAGACGCAGCTTGAGATCAGGCCTGATCGCCAAAATTTGATGAATTAATTGGATCTCCTCCATCATTGAGGTTTGCCCCACCTTCACCTTGACCGCATACACCTGACGGTCGAGTTGCGCGACTCGCTGGCCAACCTCGGCTATGGGCTCATCTTGATGACGGTAGATAAGCGGCACTGTGCGAGGCAAAGCTCGTTGCGCCAACAGGCTAGGGAGTTGCCCCGACAACTTGGCATGTAACAGGCTTAAGCCATAGGCGAGTGAGGCCATGGTCGTGTGCTCGGCAAGGTCAAGCAGGGCATCAAGCGGTTGCCCCGGTAGCGATGGCATGGCGGCAACGAGCGCGTCAATCACCTGCTCGAGTCGCTCTTGGCTAAAGCCCGTTAAGGGTTGGCCGTCGATATCGACACCCGACAGCGGCGCAATTTCAATAGCCTCGCAGCCCAGCGCTGTGCTGGCCTGTAACACTAGGCCTTCGCGGC
The DNA here is from genome assembly GCF_003605125.1 of Shewanella algidipiscicola. GTDB lineage: Bacteria > Pseudomonadota > Gammaproteobacteria > Enterobacterales > Shewanellaceae > Shewanella > Shewanella algidipiscicola. The sequence goes on along the minus strand of NZ_QPQT01000012.1, from coordinate 30,087 downwards.
TATCGATACGTTGATTACCCACAGGTAATAGGGTTTCGAGTGGAATATGGTAGCGATACAGGTTAAGGGTTAACAGTCTCATGTACGATCCTTTTGGGGGCAAAGGCGCTTTATTGGCAAATAAATGCGTGCTCAGCTTATTGTGCTATTGGCCCGATTTCAAGTGCGGTGCCATCTCACTGGGCTGCCTAGGTATCTGGCGTGGTGAGTTGCTCAATTAAGGTGGTGCAAAAGGCCTCACAGCAACTTAGGTGAATATTGTGGCCGCCATGCTCAAAGCGATGTAGGTACAGGGGTGCGCGTTGTTGCCATGCAGTGGCTAATGCCGAAAATTTATCATCTTGGCCACCGACATAATAATGCCAAGGCACGCCAAGTTGATGGGGTAAGCAGGACAGATCTTGCTGTAAGCCGAGTGAGGTCGGCAGGTAAATCTGTTGCAGCGCGGCCAACTTATTGCGGCTGCGACGTTGGATGAGCTGCGCGCGCTCGCTATCACTAAGATCGCTAAAGACGGCTTGGCGGTACCACAAGTTAAGAAACTCGCTTAGCGACATCTGTAGCATGCGCTCATGCCACTGTTTATCACAGTGCAAGCGCTGCTCGCGTAGCGCCTGGCTGGTCAGCCCGGGGTGGCACGACTCCAAGTTGACACTTAAGATCTGCTGCGCCATGAGCTGCGCCAGATGCAGGGCGATGCGCCCACCAAGGGAGTAACCTAGCAAGTGAAAGGTCTCGATATTGAGCGCTGTGAGTGTACGGCGGATCAGGCTGGCAACCTGCATAAAGCCCGGCGAAGGCAGCGCTAGGCTCGGGCTATCGCCATGGCTAGGCAGATCGATACAGACACAGTAAAAATGCTGGCTCAGACGCGGCATCAAGTCTTGCCAGTCCTGTTTATCGCCCAACAGCCCATGCAGTAATACCAAACAGGGATTCGTGGGCTGGCCATAACAGCGCGAGGCGAGCATTAGCTTTGCTTTATCCATGCAGCGATCTGCGCTATCTGTGAGCTGGCTTGATCTTGAGCCACGTTGACCTCAATCACCGAAGTGCCCTGATGGTTAATCGCCTCTTGATAGACCTCATTAAAGGCGTTGATGTCGTCAACTTGGTTGTAGGCTAAGCCAAACATGGCCGCGGCGTAACCAAACTCTAAGCCATGGGCCAGGCGGTAATATTCGCTGCGCAGCTTTTCGTCGGGCACTGGCAATAAATTAAAGATATTGCCGCCATCATTATTGAGGATCACGATCACCAGTGGGCCGTTATGATTAGCGGCAATGGCGAATGAATTTAAATCGTGCAGTTGCGATAAGTCGCCAATAATTAAGGTGGTCGGTTGTTTTTTATGGGCCGCAATGCCGCAGGCGGTCGCTAATAAACCGTCGATACCCGATGCGCCGCGGTTAGTGTAAATACTTGCCATGGTGGCCGTGGTAGGGGCAAACATATCGTACAAGCGCACCGGCAAACTATTACCAATAAACAGTTGCTTATCGGTTTGCATCGCAATGGCGCGTACCACCTGAGCTTCGCCAAATTCCCCTTGATCTATCTGCTGCGCGAATAGGCTATCCAAGCGTTGATTTAATTCGATTAATTGCACCGCCCAGTTGGCCTGTGACGAGCGTGGCCAAGCCAATTGGCTAAAGACGTTAACTGGGCAGAGCCAAATCTGTTTTGGCGTATGGCTGGGATCTAACCGCTGCTGATGGGGCAGTACTTGCCAATAGCTCTTCCATTTCTGTTCGGCCAAGTAGTTAATTAAGCGTTTTGACAGTAGGCGCCCGCCAAACATCAGTACTTTTTCAGCCTGTTGTAACAGCGATTTAGCCTTAGGTTGCAGCAGCAGTTGGTCGATATTGCCTATGGCTGCGCCATGTTGTCTCAGTTGAGATTGGGCATCGGTGAGGATCGGCCAGCCCAACTTGTGCGCCAGCTCGATAATTAATTCGGGCTGCTCATGGGGCGCTAAGGTGCCCACCACAATGACGCCTTTACCATGGACAAAGCGCGCTAAGGCATCGCTACTGGGCGTGCTGTGCAGCTGCGCCTTAGCGTATTGGCTAAAGGGCTGCGAAGTATGTTGCCAATTACCCAGCGTACTCAGATAGTGAGTAAAATCGGCGCTCATGGTGCCAGGGTAAAGTGGCTCGCGGTACATGCAATTGATATGTACCGGTTGAGTCTGGTTGGCAATGGCGTTATCAATAGTGGTTAGCAGCGCCTCAGGGCGGATCTGTAGATCTGGCGTGGGCAGGTTTACCTGCTGAGCGTAATGACCAAAAATAGCGGGTTGAACAATGGCTTGGTTCGCGCCGCAGTCAAGTAATTCGGGTGGTCTATCGCCCGATAATACGATGAGTGGCACATGGGTGAGCCAGGCCTCAACGATGGCGGGATAAAGATTAGCCACAGCCGTGCCCGAAGTGGTAATGATGGCCACAGGAGCGCGACTAGCCTTGGCTAACCCCAGCGCCATAAAGGCTAACCCGCGTTCATCGAAATGCAGATGCTGCTTCAGTTTAGTCTGCTTTGCCGCAGCTAAGGTGAGCGGCGTAGAGCGAGACCCCGGCGCCATGCAAACATGTTGCACACCTAGGCGTGCTAATTCTTCGAGGAGTATCGATCCCCACAATAAGTTGAGCTCGGCTGTTTTATCCATTGATCACGATGAAGTTTTTAAGGTTTCGATTGAGGTTAGTGTAACGCGATTTAAGGATTAGGAGTAAGGCTTAGCTCGCGATATCACATTTTGAGCAAGGTTGGCTTAGTTTATTATGGTCATGAGGGTGACATTTTTATTGATACATTTTGTTGGTATTGAGATTAAATTGTTTTGCATGTGTCTTTTTTGCAGCGTTACTGGTGATTTAATCATCAGTTGTGCGCTTGTTTTATGAGCTGCCCCCCACAATCGTGTTTTCATACTGTTAATCCTGCAATGTTTGATATGGTCAAAAGTTCGCTAGGTATTACTATGCTAATCTGGCTCAATACGGAAATGATGGCTAGGGTTAACATAGTGAATAAAAAGGAACTTTCTAAACTAGACTATTTTACGCTGAGGGTATTAATCGGTTTATTTGAATATCAAAATGGCTCTGTGGTCGCAGAGCAACTCAATACCACTCAACCTAAGGTGAGTCGTGCCTTGAGTTGTCTGCGCGAATGGGTAAAGGATGAACTATTTGTACGCCAACAATATGGTTTACAGCCTAATGCCATGGCCGAAAAGCTTTATCCCTTAGCTAAGGCGATAGTAGCAGCCTATGATGAGATGAGTATTGTCATACATCACAGGCAACCCCAACAGAGTGAATTGACTATCGCTGCGCAAGAGCATCAAGCTGGCTTATTAACCGAAGCGGTGCAAGAGGTGTGTCAGTTATTAGGGCGTAATGTCACGATTAATATGCAACAGTGGAGCGACAATACGCCTAGTCTTATCGCCCAAGGCAAAATTGATTATGGCGTGGGGATTAATGTGGATCTGCATCAATCGATTGAAAGTGTCGATTTAGGCGAGGTCAAATATCGCTATATTATTGCCAAAAAGCATCATCCTATTTTTAGTGAAACCTTGTCGCTTCCTATGTTATTTAGCCACCGCTTTGTGTTTATCAATTATTCATTGATTGGCGGTAAACGCCATTGGCTCGAGGATCTTGCACAAAAGTTAGGAGTTAATCTGGCGGTTAGCTTAAAAACATCGAGTCTTAATGTGGCACTGGATCATGTGGTTCATTGCGATGATATTTGTTGGATTGCCTCGGCGCTTGCGCCGCAGTTTGTTCGCCAGCGTCCTGAGCTTGCCATGATTGATGTGTCTGAATTTTTTAATCGTGAATGTCGTGATTCAAATCGGTTTGTGCCTTACCACTATTACCTGCAATTTCATCATGGCAACGATAAGTTATTCACTTCTCATCTGTTGGCCAATTTGCAAGATAAAGTGACTAAACTCCATCAGAACTGCCACCAACAGCTGCTGGAGACTGAGCAAGGCTAAGCTCGGCTATCGAAGGCAGTGCTTGGCTACTGGATTGATGGTAGCTGTCGATAATGCTGTTGATCATCCATTGTAGTGGTTGACCATTGTCGCAGCTGTTGTAAACCAGTGTCAGCATAGGTGGCGCTATCCGGCTATAAATTCGGTTGGTTTCAAATTGAGATAATTCGCATGAATGTAAGCCATCAATATTTTCAGTGATCTCTGATTTCTCGTTAAATGGTAACAGTGTTAACGCTTGGCTATTTCTGAGGTAATCGAACAAAAAGTTGATATTTTTGGCTTCAACGTCGCTGTGCAGTGTTAGTCCGGTAATATTGCAATATTCTTGAAAAGGCGAAACCGCATTTTTGATTCCACCGATATTTGGGTTGGCAAAAGGGTGCTTGGCAATCGTTTCCAAGGTGATCTCTTGATGGTAAATATCATGATGCTCGTTAGCGATAAGCAACAGTCTATTTAATGGCGATAAAGCTATGGTACAGATATTACTTACAGCATGGAGTTCAGTGTTATTTTTGCTGTAACACAAGCCGATATCTACTTTGCCTTTGCTAATCTCATCCAGTGTTTTTGGGGTCCAAGATTTCGATGAAACCGATATTTGCTTACCAGCATCTCTAATATTATTTAGGATCCCTTTAGATAAGTTACGGTATAGCGGTGTAGGAATGGCAATATTAAAATGTAAGTTATTGCATTCTACACTTTCATTTTTAAACGACTGTAAGGCTTTGGAGCACTCTACAATTTCTTTTGCGACAGGATAGATTTTGCTGGCGTATTCGTTTGGGATTAATCCATATCTTTTTCTAATAAAAAGCTCATTGCCAAATATTTCGCGTGCATGCTTTAAACTGCGACTTATTTTTGGGGCTGGTATGTTGAGCTTTTGAGATACAAAGGTCGCTGATTGATTTTCATATAGGTGTACAAAAATATTTAGACACAGTAGATCCAGGTCGCTGAATATTATATCTCTCATTTGATATACCCCTTAAACGTAAGTGTTCCTTCCAACATCATAAGGAAGTTTATTTGTCATTTGTCTAAATCTATTAACTATTTTTGCTAAATGATTGTTATGTCACTTAATGGGTTATGCATATTATGAAACTAAGTTATTCTTATATTTAATTTCTTGGTATTTTTAATTGTTTTTATTTATATCTTAGGTATTCATTAATCTTTTTATACTATTTCACATCAGTTTTATGCATGTTGCATTATCCGGTTATCTATATCTTATATTTAGCTTATATATTTTCTGATTTTCTTGTTTCTATATTTTAAAATAGGATTTTATGATGGTGATTGTAATTGCTTGAAATAAGTATTGTTAGTTTTTCTTGTGTGATCTAAATCAAGGTTTAGATTTTCTTGTTTATAAATAATGGCCATGCGTTAAAAAATAATAATTGTTAGAATGTTGGAGGTAATTATGAATGCTTCAGTAGTTTTTAGTTATGCCTTTATTTACTTTGTTTTATTTGTGGTTGTTCCATTTGTAATCGTGACATTTGCAATGACCTGTATTAAATTTTTTAAATCTGATGAGAAATCCGAGGGGAAAGTATTTAAGTTTAAAGGAAGTACCGTGAGTGCCAAGGCTCAAGTCTTTTTATCTAAATTGAGTAGCGCATTTAAAAGTAAATACAGTGTGCTTTATGGTACCTGTTTAGACAGTATTTTGGATATTGATAATAATAAGGATGAGCAGGCGCATGAATATTTAAGAGCCTGTCATTTAGATTATGTATTAGTGGATCCAGAATCGTCAGCGGTGAAGTTGGTTATTACCGATCCTGAGCATAACTCTCCTGAGAAAAATGCGTTTATTGAACACTCGCTAGCCCAAGTGGGCATTAAAGTGCTTCATCTAGATACCGATGTGCCTTGTGATGAAGCTCTCTTAACCCGCTCATTATCGATGGCGGCATAGTGTCTAGCGTGCTGGGGCGACGGCTTCAGCACCTATTTTTCAGTTGTTAATTCAATTATCACTCTCATCTCGTGAGGACTCATTATGTCCCTATTCAGCAAAATAGCGTTTTGCGCGGTGTCGATATCAGCTCTCTTGTTGCTGAATATTATGCCTGTGAAAGCCGAAGTGAATCGTTTGCAAATCAATCAAGATAAATGTGTTAAGTGCCATAAACGTAACGGTTTAATGGCAGGAGTGCACGGTAATGATGCGTTAGCGTTAACCTGCCAAAGTTGTCATGGCGAAAAGGGTAAGCATCCTCGCCAGCCATCATTGATCGTCGGTTTTAGTGCCGATTCGAACACAAAAGTGACCGCTCAGGTGGACAGTTGCTCGCAGTGCCATGAGCACGATGTTCTTTATCAAGCCGATTGGACCCATGCCGTGCATTCAAACAAGGTGGGATGTGCCAACTGCCATCAGTTGCACAGCGATTCGGATCCTATGATGACCTTGGCGACTGAGGAGCGCAGCGCCTTATGTGGCAAGTGTCATGGTATTACCCCTAAGGAGAGTGATGATGAAAAACTCTAGACGTTTGTTTTTGAAATCCGCTTGCGCCTTAGTGGTGGGGGCTTCTGGTTACACTGTGGCGCAGGGCCCGTTAGGGGAGGCGCAACAAACTACTAAAAAATATGCCCTGATCCATGACGAAACCAAATGCATCGGCTGCGATGCTTGCAGCGTGGCATGCCGCGAGGTTAACAATGTGCCCGAAGGGGTAACCCGGCTGCGCATTGAGCGTAAAGGCCCCTATGGTGAGTACCCGGAGCAATATTTTAGATTTACCCGCCACTCTTGCCAGCACTGTGAAGATACCCCTTGCGTTAAGGTTTGCCCCACAGGTGCCGCGTACAAAGATGAGGCGACGGGCATTGTCAGTGTCGATGCGTGGAAATGTGTTGGCTGCCAATACTGTATCGCAGCTTGCCCCTATCAAGTGCGTTTTATCAACCCAGTTACTAAGGCGGCCGACAAGTGTGATTTTTGTAAGGAGACGCGCTTAAAAGAGGGCAAGTTACCGGCTTGTGTCAGTGCCTGTCCAACCCAAGCGCTGACTTTTGGCGATCTGCAAGATCCCGATTCACAAGTAGTGCAGGTGCTAAAGCATACGCCCAACTATCGCACTAAGACCGAGCTTGGGACACGTCCTAAGTTATTTCGTATTGGCTCACAAGACGGCGAGGTAAGGTTATGAGTCCATTCCATTTTGACGGCCTTGTGTGGCATTGGCCGATTGCGATCTACCTGTTTTTAGCTGGAGTGTCTGCCGGCGCGGTGTTTTTTGCGATTTTGCTAAAACAGTTCCGCTTAGGCGATGATGCTTATCGATCTCCTTTCGTGCAAGCGGCATGTATTATCGCGCCATTGAGTGTGTTTGCCGGCTTGGGCATTTTGGTGATCGATCTTACCAAACCGTTTGATTTTTGGAAGATATTGGTGTTTTACAACCCTACCTCTGTGATGTCGGTTGGGGTGGCGGTGTTGATGTTTTACCAAGCGATGTTATTTGCCTGGTTAGCATGTGTGTTTAAAAAGCCGTTGCTCGCGTTTTGTGAGCAGCGCTGGCCACGTGTGCAACGCTTATTAAAGTGGCTGGTGAGTGCCGAAGCTAGTATTACTGGTATCTTGGCGATTTCGGCGGTGGCCTTGGGTGCCTATACCGGCTTCTTGCTGTCGGCGTTAACCACCTATCCCATGCTTAATAATCCGGTATTGCCCTTACTGTTTCTGTTCTCTGGCCTCTCCTCTGGTGCGGCAGGCACCCTGCTTGGTGGCGTGCTGATGAAGGGCAGTCCAGATGGCAAAGAAGTGCACTTTATCCACAATATTGAGATCCCGATTATTTTGGTGGAAATGGTGTTAATTTTTACCTTCTTTGTCGGATTGATATTGAGTGGTGGTGCCAGCAAGATAGCCGCCTTTAGGGCGATAGGTGAAGGCTTCTGGGGCTGGGTATTCTGGGGCGGTATTGTGTTTGTAGGCTTGAGTCTGCCGCTGGCCTTTAACCTCTTCATGAAAGCCTCGGCTAAGCGTAAGTTTTCTTATGTGGCGGTCACGGCCATGTGTAGTTTGACGGGCGTATTGTTGTTGCGCAACTTCATTCTTTACACCGGCCAGATGACGGTGGCTTAGCCGTCGGAGGTTGCGATGTACAAATTGGGATTAGGAGCGCTACTGCTGTGCCTCACTTTAATGGTGCAGGCGCAATCGGTGGTCGATACTCATATGCTCAATGGCGATTGTGAAACGTGCCATGAAAATGGCGAACCATCGATTAACAATGAGGTTGAAAACCGCGCTTGTATTGAGTGTCACGGCAGTGTCGATACCCTTGATGGCCCTTATCATCAGTCACATTCCTATTTGATGATGTGCAGTGATTGCCATAAGGTGCACGCCTCCACGCCAGTGACAGACAGTTGTATGCGCTGCCATCACTGATAAGGCTTGTCAGTCCCATTAGTCACACGCCACAGGGCTATTGGCTAGTGGGACGACTCGATATAGTTACTGGGCGCGGTTGTCTATCCATTCACTCATCACCACGTGAGTTTTAATTTTAATGATGTTGCTTTGGGCATCGATATGTTCGCGAATTTCATGTAAGCGTTTCATCGAACTGGCCTGCACATACACTAGCAGATCCATGTCGCCAGTGATCCCACGGCATGTGACTACTTCGGGTATCGACTGAAACACATGCACCACATCGGCACTCTTACGGCATTGATGCTGGATCTCAAAATAAGCCGATACCCCCTCTTTTTGCGACTCACTGAGTAAGACTTGATAACCGCGAATAATACCGCTTTGCTCCAGCTTTTTGATACGTTCAGATACGGCACTGCGCGACAGGCTGACTTTGTCGGCAATATGTGACACGCTCTGGCGTGCATCTTGGCGTAATGCGCTGATGATTGCTTTATCAAATTTATCCATCGAGTGTCTCTCATGCGGCGGCGACGATTTGTCGGTAAAAAGGTAAAATGACGTCAAAATGGCGGTCGCCATAGGAACATCGACGCAATGCTATGACAGTTTGTTGCGTCACACAAGTCTATACTAATGGGCATTAACCACCTTTACAGATAACAAGATGACTCATATTCAAGGCAGCATAGGGCGTTGGCAGGGAGCAGGTTTAATGGCCACCACTTTGCTGGGTACCGGGGTATTTATTTTACCGCAGATGACGATTGATACCGCGGGCACGGGCGCCATACTTGCGTGGATATTACTGACCTTAGCCATTATTCCGGTATCACTGGTCTTTGGCCGATTAGCCGGCATCTTTCCTCATGCGGCGGGGCCGGCTTACTTTATTGAAAAGGCCTTTGGCCGCACTGCAGGGCGCACCATAGGTTTGATTTTTTTGTTGGTGATCCCTTTAGGGGCACCGGCGGCGGTGTTAATGACATTTCAGTTTGTTAATGAGTTGGTGGCCCTGTCTGGCTGGCAGCAAGTGTTCACTGAGCTGGGGTTACTCTTGTTGCTTTTGGTCTTGAACCTTAGGGGGATCCAGGTCTCGGCTAAGTTGCAGTTTGCACTAACGCTGGCCATTGTGACCGTGGTGGTGGTGATGTTTGGCGCCGGTGGCAGCCACCTTGGCGAATTTGAGTTGGCGGCCCATCAAGCGGGCGGCGATATGAGCCTGGTGATGGCGGCCGCCGGTATCGCGTTTTGGAGTTTTTTGGGTATCGAAGCCATGACGCATCTCGCCAATGACTTTAAAGATCCTAAGCAAGATATGATGGCGGCGATGATTATCGGTACCGTCTTGGTTGGCTTGGTCTATGTGGCGTGTACGGCGTTGTTACTGTTTGCGCCGCCCACTGATGGCCTAGCTATGGTGGCAGCATTTGATCAATTACTGGGAGGCTATGGCGCACAAGTGATTGGTATACTAGGTATTGCCGGTGGGTTATCGACCGTTAATGTGTATACCGCCAGTGTGTCTAGGTTGATCTGGAGCTTTAGCTGTGAAGGGGTGTTACCACGTTATTTTATGCAGTTAAATAGCCACAGAGTGCCAGTGCGCGCACTGATAGCGGTATTGTTGACCATGGCGCTAGTGATTGTACTGACCTATCTTTCGGGGCAAGAGCTGGAACACCTGATTGCCTGGACCAACGGCGTATTTGTGATTATTTATCTGGTTTCTATGATGGCGGCGGTCAAACTGCTGAGTAAACGTTACCTGCCACTGGCTCTGATGGGGATATTGTTTTGTTTGCTGATGATGCAGGCGCTAGGCAATAACATGTGGTATGCCACAGGCTTAGTATTGTTGGTGGCGCCTTTATTGTGGTGGCAAAAAAGCCATCAGGCACGCAAGTTAGCCCTCAGCTTAAATAAGTCATAGTGCCATAAAAATACGCTTGTTAACGACGCAGGGCAGTCGAAACGCCACTATTTATGTTGACTCATTTACGTTGAGCCTAAGGCACCTATGCCAAGCAAAGGACAATGATTGCCCGCGCTGCCATTGGTGCCTGTGCGTTATGGCAGTTGGTTTATTGCCGCATTGCGCATCTGGATAAGCTCACTGTGTTTAAGATGTAGCAAGTCTGCAGTGCGGCGCACTATCTGATCTTCATAACGGCACAGGTGACCATCGGCATAGGCCAGCTTCCACATGGCTAAGATCAGCTGCTGCTTTTCCGCTAAGCTGAACTGCTGGTTAATCTCTGTGGTGAATTCATACAATGAGGTGGCATCTTTATGATTTGCCTGCGCCGTTGCAATCAGCTCATCAACCTCGCCTGGCGCTAACGACAGCGTGGTGGTGAGCAGGCTGGGTAACAGATGCAGCTCTTCATCACTCAGGGTTTCGTCGGCATAAACCACCTCCAGCAGTAAACTGACCGCTGCAAGGTTAAGATGCTTGGCTTTTTCTTGTGGTGATATCGCTTGGCGCTCAGAAGCGAGCAACTGTTTTAGCTTTGCTATCATCATGATTCTCTTTTACTGCCTCGATATCGGTTAGAACCCGATAATAGTGAAGAGTTCACCATAATAACAAAGCTAGGCTTGGGCGTGGAAGCTGTGACTACAGGATTGCACCGAGCCCTTGCAGCAGCAGATCGCTGGTACCTGCACCGGCATTGGTGTCTAAATAACTTTTAACAATATCCACCATCGGCATGGCCAGCTGTTTAGAAATGCCTAACTTTTCAAAGGCATCATAAACCTGTGCGCCACCCTGCAACGATGCTCCCAGATCGCCAGCCTGTGATAATAAGCCCGACATGCCCGAGCCGTTATCGGCTTGAGGCGCGGCGCCAAGTAACATATCCGCTCCCGGAATCGCCGCTGCAATCGGTGCAAAACTCTCGTCACCTAGAGTAGATTGTGCCAAGGAGAGTAGGCTGCCGAGTCCGCCTTCTGCTTGGTTTTGGTTGAGCCCGAGCTGTGACATGACAGTGCTAACCAGATCGTTATTTTGGGTCTGCGGCGCCGTTACTTGGGGTTCAGTCTTGTTACTTAAATTATCGAGCCAGCCCGCGTGAGCTGCGCCGTTGAAAGCGAGAGTACTGAGCAGTAGTGGAACCATCTTGAGTGACTTCATCACTTACCATCCTATGGTGAATCAATTTAATGTGGCGCTAATATTAGCTTAAGTCGGGCAAGATTTCGTCGTTATTTTTAGACATCTGCTGTGCATTAGATAGGAAATTTCGGTATCCTGTGCGACTTATTAGTTGGTTTATCATTATCTATTGGAACGACCTATGTCATTATCAGCGATTTTGACCGAAGCATATAACTTCTTTCGCAATCATATTAGTCAGTTAGCTATTTTAACCGTCCCCATTTTGTTTATTCAGGTGAGTATTCAATTATGGCTGGGAATGGAGATCAACAGTGCCGATTTAGAGAACCCTCAGTTTGGTGCATCTCATATGGTCGCTATGATGGTGTTGCTATTGGTCTTTTCGGTGTTGATTGCATCGTTAACCCTGTTTATGGAAGTGAGATCCAATGGCCATGAACCATCTAATGCCTTGATTTTAAAAACCAGTTTAAATTTTGTGCCTGGGTTATTGCTGGCGGGTGTGATGTCTGGGTTACTGATTTTAGCTCCAGTGATGTTGTTTGCCGCCTTTGGCCCCTTGTGGCTGATAGGCTTGACCCTGAGCATCTATGTGTTTGCTCGACTCGCCTATGTTAACTTCATGGTGGTGGTCGAGCGATTAACACCGCTCGAAGCGATTAAAGGCAGTTTCAAGTTTAGCTCTGCTATCGCCTTTAAAACGTTACTGGTATTAATGCTTTATATTCCATTATCTCTGCTGGGTGGCACCTTGTCGCAACTCGCCTCAGCTGTTGGCTTTCCGCTGATGCTGATTGTCGAGGTAAGCGTGGCGTTTTTTGGGTTATTTGTTAACGTTGCGCTGTTTCGCTTATACATGGTGTCGCGCCCTAGCATCGATGAGCAGGTGTAGCGAATGTTTATATAAGGGCCTAATAGGCCCTTTTTTGTAAGTTTTACGGAGTGTATGCCGTGCTGACCGATATCGAACTCGTGAGCGAATTTTCTCAAGTGCTTGGCGAAGATTATCGTATCGCCAAGAGTTACGTACGTGATGTGCCTACCCAAGCCTTGCTGCATATCCGCAGTTTTACTCATAAATTGACGGATCAGTTAGCCCAGTCGCAGCAGATTATTTTTGATAGCCCTAACCTTTACGATCATATTGAGACCCTGAATCGCCATCGAGTGATCAATGTGCGTATCACTCGAAGCCTGCATCGGCTGCGCGGTGATGGTAATCGAGGGGCTCATCCGGAAAAATACCATTTAACCGCCGAGGCGCTGCAAGAGTTGGCGCAGCGGGCAATTGAACGCTTACTCAGGTTAGTGGTTGAGCTGTTTCCCTTGATACACCAACGGCCAGCACCTGAGTATCAGTTTGAACCGTTCGATTCGATTGCCGGTCGCGACTTATGTTATCGGGCGATCATGGAAAACGACCATCAGGCTCAGTACTTGGTGGGGATGTCGTTAAAAACCCGTGCCCTGATGCAGCGTGAGCAAGAGCAAGCCCTAGAAGAGCAAGATGACGAGCCTAAGGCGCAGCACCTGCGCAGCGCAGACAGCTTTAAGCAAGCAGCCTATTGGTTTGCACAGGCAGCGCCTCATCATATTGACGCCTTATATGAATATGGGGTTAGCCTGTTGCACGGTTATAACGGCGAGCCAGATGTCAGCGCTGGTGAAACTGCGATCATCGGTGCAGCTAAAGCGGGTGTCGCCAATGCCATGGCCTTATTGGGGTATTTCTATTTGGTGGGAGGCGAGCATATTGAGGTCAGCCATAGTGATGCCTTGCACTATCTGCAGGCGGCTGCGGCATTAGAGCATTCTGAAGCGATGGCCAATCTTGGGGTGCTCTATTATCAGCAAGGCGACTATAGCCAAGCCTATCATTACATTTCGACAGCTGCTAACGCTGGGTTTCCCCATGCGCAGTATCATTTAGCCTTAATGTTAGCCCGAGGTGAGGGGTGTGAGCCCGACGCATTAGCCAGTCAGCATTGGATGGCCGAAGCGGCAGAGCAAGGCCAGCTCGACGCCATGTTGAATCGAGCCCAGCAGATGCTTAATAGCGACAATGCCCTCGGTGATGACTATAGCGTGGCCGAACGTTATCTGCGTCAAGTGGTTAAATATGGCCACAGTGTTCCGGCGATGATTGAACTGAGTATCGCCTTAGCCGATGGCATTTTGGGGCGTATTGATGTGGTCGGCTCGGCGGCACTGCTTAACATGGCGCGCGCCCGTGCAAATGAACAAGAGCTGGCGGTTATCGCACCGTTATGGCGCTCATTGGTGGCGCAAATCGACAATGTGCTGGCGGTCACTGATAATCAGGCCGAGGTCTCGGCGCTAGAGCGGGCTAAAGAGCTATTATCTGAGCCGATTTAACACGTTTAGGCTAATGGGCTGCTGGGGCATAAATTGGCTTGGATAGCTTGAGCTTAGAGGTGAGTTTGCAGGTAAGTTTTGGTGCTATTAAATACTGATTGAGTGCATCTATGCCATCTAGCTGAGGCCAATGGCCTCAGCTAGTACAGACTTACTCATTAGGATCATGGTCGAAGGTTCGGCCTTGGCGAGGGGCGCGCTTAGCGGAAAACGGCGCCTGTTGTTCAAAGTATTCCGCTTGGGTATGGCGGCGCTGAGCTTGATGAGGCATCTCATCTTGCGCTGGCGAATATTGGCGAAACTTAGCCAGTTGGCGCTTTAAAAATAAACGCCCAAAAACGCTTAACACAACCAAACTCACCGCCGCGGTTAAGATGATAAAGGGCAGCGCTAGCAAGACCAATGTCATCACAACTAAACCGATAGCAAATGCCAACCACCCTTTGGTGCCAGTGAACCTATGTTGCAAAGGATTTTGCTGAAATTGATGATAAATCATAGTTTCTCCTGAATTTGCTTAGGCTTGATTCTGCCTATTTAGGCGGCAGAGATCACGTTAAATTAGCTTAATCTTAGTGCGAGCTGGCAGCGAGTGTCTCGGCAGACTCTGCAATATCAGATGATAAGCTCATTAGGCTTAATGTGTGCTGAATCATTTGCATCGGCTTGATTAAAGGCCTGCGCTACGCTTTTGCAAATGGTTTCTCGTATCCATTTGTGTCCAGGATCCTCATTATTACGTTCATGCCAGAGTAAGACGTAGGCTAAAGGCGAAAATTCCAGAGGCAAGGGTAATTCCACTAAGGGGTAGAGTTTCTGTGCGTGGCTAGCAAAGCTAGAGGGCAGGGTAAAAATAAGATCGCTATGGGCGCAAACACTGGCGGCACCATAAAAGTCTGGCACCGTTGTGCTTAAGTGACGGCGGTGGCCCAGATTAGCCAAAAAATAGTCGAGTGCCCACCACTCATTGCCCTCGCAACGCACCTGTACATGAGACATCTCTAAGTAGACGGCTAGGCTCCATGCATCACTGTTGACGAGTGCGAGGATCGGGTGCCCATGCCGTACGAGGCAGACCTGATGATCCTTAAATAGGGTTTGGTGGGCAATGCCTTCGGGTAGGCGCTCGATAATCAGATCCGATTGCGGGCTGAGGTCGCGGCCAGTGATGCCAAAGTCTATCTGTCCTTGCTGTAATGCAGGCAGTGACTTTTCTAGCCAGAGGTAAGAGTCTAGGCGCAAGTTAGGTGCATTATAAAGTAACGGACCAATAAAGTAGGGGATCAGGGTTTCGTAGGCGCTTTCCACCATGGCAAAAGAAAATTGGCGGTTACTGCTAGCAGGCTCGAAATTGGGCGGCTGAGTCAACTGATAAAGCCCCTGCAACATGGTGGGCAGTTGTTGCCCAAGGTGCATGGCATGGGCGGTGGGTCTTAAGCCGTGTGCGGTACGAATAAATAGCGGATCGTCCAAGGTGTCTCGCAGGCGGTTTAAGCTCTTACTCAATGCCGATTGGCTGACGTGTAACCGAATGGCAGCGCGAGTCACGCTGCGTTCTTCGAGTAAGACTTGCAGTATCACCAGTAAGTTAAGATCGATACGAGCCAAATTGTCGAGATTCATTAGATATTCCTTAAAGGAAATTAGCTTTTGAAATTATACCATTTCTATTCATAACAGCACTGATTTAAAATGCCCGTCTAGCACACTTCCGATTAACTTACAGAGATTAAAGAAACCTCATGCGTCGTAATTTGTTACCTATTTTAATGATGATGGTGGTGCTCAGCCCACTGGCCATCGACATCTATCTGCCTTCGATGCCAACCATGGCGGCAGAATTTGCCGTATCGGCTAGTCAGGTGCAATCGACCTTAGTGCTGTTTTTATTTGCCATGGGGGTCGGGCAGATCCTGATAGGTCCATTAGCAGACCGTTACGGCCGTCGCCCAGTTGCTATGGGCGGTATTTTGCTCTATATCGTCAGTAGCTTTATGGCTGTGGTGGCGATGGAGTTCCATTGGTTGCAACTGGCTCGTGTGCTGCAAGGCTTAGCCGCCTGTTCAACCTCTATTGTGGTCTTTAGTGCGATCCGCGATAGTTTTACCCCTAAAGAAGGGGCGCGTTATTATAGCTATATCAATGGTGTTATTTGCGTGATCCCTGCCTTAGCTCCGACCCTAGGCGGATTACTGGCATTGCAGTTTGGCTGGCGTTCAACCTTTATCTTTATGGCCTTGTATGGTTTGTTGATGATGGTGATTGTGGGTTATCGCCTGCCTGAAACTCGCCCGGCCAGTACGGTAACCACTGGGCCACTGTATCGCTGGGCTCGCTACAAGCCGATATTGCGTGAGCCTCACTTCCTATTTTATGCCGTCGCCTGTATGGCTGGTATGGCCGCTATTTTGTGTTATGTATCATACTCTCCGGTATGGCTTATCGAGCGTTTGGGTGTGTCAGAGCTGACTTTTAGTGGTTTGTTTGCTCTCAATGCCGTGGTCAATATTATTGCCTGTTTTGCCGCTCCAATGGTGATTAGCCGTTTAGGTAATCGCCCCACCGTTATCCTAGCGTTACTGGCTTTATTGGCAGCTGCAGTGTTGGAGTTGGCGATGCAGTTATGGGGACCACAGACGGGCTTGCCTGCGGCGTTTGGCTTTATGTTGCCCATGATGATCTTGTGTATTGGTTTTGCTTTATTGCTTGGCCCTGCGACGAGTATGGCGCTGTCGGCTTTTGGTGAGCGTGCCGGTACTGCCGCGGCGATGCTGGGGTTTATTCAGATGAGTGGTGCCTCGCTCATTGCCGGTCTCATTCAGCAAACTGATTTAACGGCGCCCTATGCTGTGATAGTGGTGACGGGAGGATTGGCTATCGTATTGTTGACCATGATGACGATGAGCCGGTTCGACAACTGCCACCAAGAGCAACATGCTCATTAATTTATTTATGTCTATGCCTTTGATGCCAAAGGCTGCCGCTGGCAGATAGCCCCTCGCGGATAATGACAACCTAACCCTTTTGCCTGCGTGGAGTGACCTTAAGCGCAGGCTTTTTTTTATCAATATTCTCCCAAGGGGTATCCACTAACGGTTCAATATAGGCGCGCTGAGGGGCGTGGTTTGGTAAACTTAACGTCAGTGTGATTATCGAAATAGAGCCTGTTGTGAGTCGAGTCCTGTGTGAACAATGCCAATACCCGTTAAATGCCTGCCTGTGCGCCCATATTAGGCCCATGTCGACGTCGCTTGAACTCATTGTGCTGCAAGATCCCGGCGAAGTTAAACATGCTAAAAATAGCGTCAAGTTAATGAAAGCCGTGTTGGATTCGCTGCGTGTCGAGGTGGGAGAAACACCAAGTGATTTTGCATCGCTCAAGGCCTATCTCGACAGTGTGGATAAACCGATATATTTACTCTATCCCTCAGAGCATAGCCAAAGCATTACTCAGCAGAGAGTGGCATCCGATGCGGTGCTGTTACTGCTCGATGGTACCTGGCGTAAGGCGTATAAACTATTGCAGCTCAACCCTTGGTTACAGCAATACCCAGCGCTGCATCTGGAGCTTGATGCCCCTTCCCATTACACGATTAGAAAAGCTAAGCGTGACGACAGCTTGTCGACCTTAGAGGCGGCTGCACTGGCTATAAAGGCGGTGTCGCCTAATGCCGATGTATCACCTCTTAATGATGCCTTGGCGGCATTAGTTGAGCAACGCCTCAATGCCATGCCTGTGGCAGTTAGGGCACGTTATGGTCAAAATGACTAATTGACCTAAAAATGTGTGATCTATCGCCGTGGCCGCACTAACAATTTAGTACTGGGTCACGATAATCGGGCTGGAACTGCTGTTTAATGATGCCATCACTTGTGTGCAAGTGGTTTGGTCGCTGTGTCAGTCACTGTCCATGCAGGGAGGCAGTGACTGACTCGGCTACCGGTTTCTGGCGACGTGACAAGCCCAAACCGGGTTTTCAGCACCATATGACTTACCATTATCTTGCGCTCTAGGCTTATTTTCCTCCCCTCTCTTAATTTTCCCCTAGGCTTATTTATCTAACGACCTTTACCAAACGAGTGGCGGCGTTGAGCGCTTACTGGGTTTGAGCAATCCGATCAATAAAACCGACAAGTTGCCATGGCTCGCGTTAAGGGCGCCAGCGGGTAACAGACTCTATTCCAATAATAAGCCGCTACCATCCCGGGCAAGCAGCATGTAATATCGACACGTTAAGTCAGCGGTTTATTCTTGGCTACAAGGGAGCTGATATTAAGCGAGTGACTATCGTTTTTAGGCTGCGCTTGGCAATTTATCGCATTGATATTCATCGTTTATCACACATAGGATTTGAGGAAAAATGATGCTTCGTACACAACATCGCATGACATCGATATTGATCAGCTGTTGTTTGCTGTGCAGCGGCGCCGTAATGGCCAAGGAGGATCTTAGCTTGAGTGACAAAACCGCAACGGCCGAGGCGCTATCGCGGCAGACTGAGCAAGAGCAGTTAGCCAAGGCGCGCCAAGCGGCGAGCGAGACAGAGCAGCGCCAGCAAGAAGTATTGCAGCGTCAAGAAGCAGGCGAATGGCAAGCAGAACAAAGGGCTAAGGCGCAAGCCGAATTTAATCAGCGCGAAACCCGCGAACAAAAATATTTACGTGAAGCGGCCGAAGCGGCGGCAAAAACGCGTAAAATCCCGCAACCTTAGGGCGAATGAGCATACCGAGTATGCGGCCCTTAACGTGGATCATTGAAATAGGAAATACCGTGAGTTGTTGTCCTTTATGTAAGAGCCCATCTTTAACTGAATTTCATCAAGATAAGCAACGCGCCTATGTTATCTGCGCTGTGTGCCAGCTGGTCACTGTGCCAGACCAGTACCTGCTCAGCGCCGCCGACGAGAAAGCGTTTTACGATAATCATCAAAATAATAGTGACGATTTGGGCTATCGCCGTTTTTTAAGCCGTACTTGGAGCCCGCTATTGCCGCGGCTGACACCTACAATGCAAGGGTTGGATTTTGGTTGTGGCCCAGGGCCAACCATCAGTGTGATGGCTGACGATGCAGGTATCACTATGGCAAATTATGACCTGTATTACTTTAATCATCCTGAGCTGTTAGCGCGCCAATATGACTTTATTACCATGACCGAGGTGATTGAGCATGTCGCCGACAGTGCGGCATTGCTGCAGCAATTAGACGCCTTACTCAAACCTAATGGGGTACTGGCTATCATGACTAAACGAGTCTTGGGCGCCGAGGAGTTTGCCCGCTGGCACTATAAGAACGATTTGACCCATATCCGTTTTTACAGCATTGCCACCTTTGAGTGGATTGCTCGGCAGTTGCAGTGGCAGTTAGAGGTGATTGACAACGATGTGGTTTTTTTTACCAAAATGGTACTAGCTAAGAGCTAGGCTCTTGAAAAAGGTGGCTTAATATGACTTGTTGTAAAAATGATTTCACCTTTGCATCGTTATCCTCGATGGTAAAACCATATTGATATTCGGCACTGTCATCGCTAGGAGTTTGAATATTTTTAATGATAATAGGTACAGCCTGTAACGGCTGTTCTTGCTTGGTCTTTACTTGCAGGTAACAGCGCTGTTCTAAAGTTAAGGAATTGACTCCTATACCAATATAGCCACCGCCTTTAACTGAAATATCCTGTAAAAAACCGCTAGAAATGGGGAGAGCATCGTAGCTATCTTGACTTGGATTATGTAGCGATGCTTCCACAAAGATGGGAATGCGAGCATGTTGGCGCAAGGTAACGCTTTGCAATTGATTTGGGTATTTAACCACTAACCATCGTCCTGAGCTGCTTAGCACTGCCTTTATTTGGCTTCTAAAGGCCAAAATATTGGCCTCAGGGTCTTCGCTGTTGATAATACGCACCACCACATTTTGTCCTTGGGTGATGAGTAACTTCGCCGCTTGCCACTGTTTGTCATACCCAAGCGCTAAGATCACTCCATTATGGGGATCGATACCAATCAAGCGAGTGCGCAATCTTATCTGTTGTATCGGTGTTAATAGTTGCAACTGCACCTCAGTGTTACAGCTCAGGCGATTGAGGTAGGCAAAGTTAACATCTGCGGTAGGTGACACGATTAAACTCCATGTTACGTGCGGTAAAAGCAGTAGTTCTGGCTAATTAGAGTAGCAAAAAAGCAATAAGTTACAATTAAGTTGTGCAGTTTATTCCCTATGCACTTGATCTTAATCGGCGTTTCACCGCTAATAGTCAGTTCGGTGCCGATACCTTAGTCTATTGAGGGATTGGTAAAATTTGGATGTTTTAGTTGCGCAACGAGGGAACCACTGATGATGCGAACAATTATCGCGCTGGGGGTGTCGATAGCAGTGTTATGTACTGCTGCGGCCGCACAGGCGACACAAGTCGATGATATACAAAGCTTTACACTCGATAACGGCATGAAGATCATGGTGTTGGAAGATGCTTCTATCCCCAATGCCAACATGTACCTATTTTGGAAAGTCGGCTCGCGTAATGAAGTCCCCGGCATTACCGGAATTTCTCACTTTTTCGAACATATGATGTTTAACGGCTCAAAAAAATATGGTCCTAAGATGTTTGATAGAACCATGGAAGCCGCGGGGGGAGCCAATAATGCTTACACCACAGAAAACGTCACTGTGTATACCGACTGGTTTCCTGCCAGCGCGCTAGAGACCATTTTTGACCTCGAAGCCGATCGCATTGCGCATCTGGATATTAATGCCGAAATGGTAGAAAGTGAGCGCGGCGTGGTGACCTCCGAGCGCACCACAGGGCTAGAAAACTCCAACTGGCGCACCATACAAGAAGAGCTTAAGGGCGTCGCGTTTAGAGCCCACCCTTACAGTTGGTCTGTGATAGGCCATGAATCGGATATCGCCGCCTGGACCCTAGACGATTTAGTGCAATACCATAAGACCTACTATGCACCTAATAATGCGGTGGTGGTGATTGCGGGTGATGTGAAGCTCAATGAAGTGAAAGCCTTAGCCAATAAGTACTTTGCGCCAATTCCAGCCCAAGCGCCGCCGCGCGAAGTGAAAACCGTGGAGCCGCTGCAAAAAGGTGAGCGCCGCGTCTATGTGCACAAGGCCTCGGTCAGTACGCCTAACGTGATGCTGGGGTATCATGTGCCCGCCACGACCCACGCCGATTACTATGCGCTGGATCTCTTGTCCTCTATTTTGACCTCAGGCAATAGCTCGCGCCTCTATCAAGGCTTGGTTGAGCAGCAGGTGGCGATAGAAGTCGAAACCTATATGCCGATGAGTTTTGACCCTAACTTGTTTTACGTCATGGGGGTGGCAAATCCAGGGATCACCGCTACCGAACTAGAAAAAAGCATGATAAGCGAAATTAACCGCGTTGCGCGTGAAGGCGTCAGCCAGCACGAATTAGACAAGGTTAAAAATATCAAATTGATGGACTTCTATCGCTCGATGGAAACCATCAATGGTAAAGCCAATACCTTAGGTACCTATGAGCTTTATTTTGGCAATTATGCTCAGTTATTTAACGCGCCCGAGTCCTACAACAAGGTCACCCCTGATGATATTCAACGTGTAGCGCAAACCTATTTACGTCGTGCCAACCGCACCGTTGCCGTATTGGCGGCCACAGAGGAGAGTGACCAATGAAGCAATTTATGAGCCAAATGCCAGCCAAGTTGTCGACCTTAGCGCTGACTGCGCTGCTGGCGACCACGCTAGGCTTGTCTGGTTGTGCGACGACTCAAGCGCCTGTGTCTGACAGTGCCAGCTTTAAGATGCCCGCTTATGAGCGTTATCAACTCGATAATGGCTTAACTGTTTATTTAATGCCGCAGACGGAGGTTCCCTTAATTACCGTTAATGCCGTGGTGCGTGCAGGCGCAGTTAACGATACAACTTCTGGTGTGGCGCTGATGACGGCGCAGTCTTTACTGCTTGGCGCTAATGGTCAGTCAAAAGCCGACATCGAACAGATGGTCGATTTCCTCGGGGCGTCAATTGGGGCCAGCGCAGGCAAAGAGGGCACCTATATTGGCGCCGACTTTATGGCGAAAGATAGCGATAAGATGTTGCCATTGGTGCGAGACCTATTGGTGATGCCTGATTTTTCTGCCGAGGAGTTTGATAAGTTGCGTCAGCGTGAAATGGCTGCGTTAGCGCAAGCGAAAGAGAGCCCTCGCAATGTGATTGGTCGCTATTTCGATAAGTTAATATTTGGCCAGCACCCTTATGGTAATCCCACTTCTGGGACGCGTACCTCGCTGGAGCAGCTTACTATCTCTCAGCTCCGAGCGTTTCATAAAAGCTATTACCAACCACGCAACGCCGCCATCACTGTGGTGGGAGACTTTTCCCCAGCAGTTATGAAAGCCAAGCTAGCCAGCTTGTTTAGCGATTGGCAAAATGGTGAAGCGATTCAAATGCCCGTTTTAGCCCAAGGACAGCCGGCGTTAGACCAGAGTAACGTCTTGCTGGTGAATAAGGGCGATGCCATTGAAACTACCTTCTTGATAGGTGGCAAAGGGGTCACGCGGGATAATCCTGATTTGGTTGGCTTACAAGTGGTGAATACCATATTGGGCGGTCGCTTTACCTCATGGTTAAATGATGAATTAAGGGTTAATGCCGGCCTAACCTATGGTGCTCGCTCAGGTTTTACCGCTTATTCTCAGGGCGGGGTGTTTAAAATTAGCACCTTTACCAAGAGTGAAACCACCAAAGATGCCATCGATTTGGCCTTAAAGACCTACGCGAGATTGTGGCAGAAAGGGATAGATCAGGCCACCTTAGACTCGGCCAAAGCCTATGTTAAAGGGCAGTTTCCGCCTAAATTTGAGACCAGTGGTCAATTGGCTGCTCTGTTGTCCGACATGTATTTGTACGGTTTCGACGACAGTTATATCAACGAGTTTCAAGCCAAGGTCGATGGCCTGACCATTGCCGAAAGCCAGCGCTTAATCAGTCGTTACTTTCCGCAGGATAAGCTGCAATATGTGTTAATTGGTAATGCCAGCAAGATTGCCGATGTTGCGGCGCAATATGGCGAGGTTAAGCAGGTTGAAATTGATGCCGTTGGATTTGCCCAGTAAGTCTACATCCTAGCAGTGCAGACCTTGCTGTTAAATAACCAGCCCCAGTAACCTTAAATTACAGGGGCTTTTTTATGATTGGCGATTAGCGCTGCTTATAGGCGCTCAAGAGTTAAAGCGCGCCTTCGTAGCCAATTTGACGCCAGGCTTCATAGCTGATGATCGCTACCGCATTAGACAGATTTAAGCTGCGACTGCTACCTGTCATGGGGATTTTTAGGCGTTGTGTGGTCGGTATGGATTCGATGATCTCCATCGGTAAGCCGCGGGTCTCAGGGCCAAATAACAACACGTCATCTTTCTCAAAACTCAGTTCGCTGTGTGGGCGGCTGCCTTTTGTGGTGCACGCCATTATGCGCTTACCTGCCATCGCCTCGAGAAAATGGGCAAAGTCTTTGTGGCGAGTCACCCGGGTTAAGTCGCTGTAGTCTAAACCCGCGCGGCGCAGCTTTTTCTCTTCTAAATCAAATCCAAGTGGCTCAATTAAGTGCAGTTGGCAGCCATTATTAGCACATAAGCGAATGATGTTGCCTGTGTTAGGGGCGATTTCGGGTTCATAAAGGGCGATATGGAACATGCAGGCCTACCTTTGGATTGATGAGCGGCGATTATACGGTAAAAGTCGATGGTGGAAAACGTCACTGTGAGTGGGATCGTGAATCTCGTCATCGCCATCAACATGGTCGGCATTTAGGGTTATATTGCCTTAGGCGGTTATTAATTGATGAGATAGATATGGAGCTGGCTAAACTTTCACGTATTAGCATGAAACACTTAATCACGTTGCACGTGATGCTGGACACCTTGAGTGTGACTGACAGCGCTCGGCGGCTGTGCCTTAGCCCGTCAACGGTGAGTAAGACCCTAAGCCAACTGCGCAATAGCTTAGATGACGAGTTGTTTTACCGTAATGGTAATAAGTTGGTTGCCACGCCTGTTGCCCGTCGACTTGGGCCGAGTGTGCATCAAATCATTAATGATATGAACCAGATGGTCAGCCAAGAGGCGTTTAATCCTGCCCTGTATGAGGGCAGTTTCTCATTGGCCATGCGTGAAAGCACCTTTGAACTGTTAGCGGCAAAGTTAACTGCCCAGGTGCTGAAGATGGCGCCCAACATTCGCTTAACCATCTGTGCCAAGGAGGGAATAGGCTTCGACGGTTTAGTGCAGGGAACATTGGATTTCATCATCTTGCCCCATGATCGCAGCCAGCCGCCTATCACCCAGCAGGACTTGGTGTGGGAAACCTTAATTGATGATCAGATGGTATGTTTAATGAGTCCGGCGCATCCATTGGCTCATCAAGAGACCATTACCATGGCCGATTACTTAGATTTTAGTCATGTGGGAATAAGCGATGCCGACTTAAACATTCCCTTCTTTGAGATGCAGTTAGCTCAGCAGTCACGCCAGCGGGCGACTCCTGTAGTGGTGCCCGACTTTGGCAGTGCGGCGTTAATGTGTCATCACAGTGAACTGCTGTTTACCTGCTCGCGCCATTGGGCCAATACCGCTTTACAGGCCAAAGGGTTAGTCACTAAAGCGCTACCATTCGATTATGGCAAGGTCGCCTACAGTCTGGTTTGGCAGCGTCAGAGTATGAATGATCCCGCTTTGCGTTGGCTCTATCAACAGATAGTTGAATGTAGTCGAGTGGCGTTTGAATGAAAGGATGGGGATTTTTTAGGGGTAAACTCCCTCTTGTCGCTTGAACGCAAACACAAAGCCTTTTATGTTATTGTTTTGTAATGGTCGATGCGATTGATCTCGATACAGATGAAGAGATTGCCAAATATGCGCTTTACCTATTGGCATGATGACTCCCATTAATTAATTGAAAGCGGCTTAATGCGTAAGGATGCATGTGCAAAGGTACATAAAAATAGCCAAATGGCGTGCCAATAGACAGCTCAAGCAACAACAAATGAGCTGGCAAGAGCGTATTAGAGGCATTGTTAAACGAGGTCAGGCTATTTGGTTTAATTTAAGTACGGCACAGAAGCTGTATTTATTAGCCTTAACCAGTCTGCTTGTGCTGCAATCGGGCTGGCTCTGTACGGCGTTAACCATCGTTGCCTTAACCGTCGAATTTTGGCCTAAGTTTAATCAACTTTGGCATTCACTTGCTGGTAAAGCACTGATATTAATCTTCTACGCAACCGTCGCCAATTTTGTACTTGCCAGCGCCAGCGGCATTGTCAATGAAGTCACCATGGTTTCGGCAAACCAATTAAATTATACCCATAACTTTGCCACCTTAATTTATTTACCGCCATGGGCGCTCGGAATCACCCTTGTCACCTTGCTGGCCCTGCAATTATTTTTGCCTTTGTATATTATCTTTCTATTGTTGATTAAGCCTTTTGGATCTGACCGCATCAAGTTCATTACGCAAAGTTATTCTCCCTTGTTAACGGCCTTATTACGCTTTGTGCTTTCCAGTGTCGTGATGATCAATATTTTTGCGTTTGTGGACGGTAAGGCGGCGACCGACATTGTCGATGATATTTCGAGCAGCTTTTCGCAAAGCCAGCCATTATCGGTCAAGCCTAAAGAACAACAAGAGCAAGTCATTGAGCAATTATCCGAGCAGATAGAGCAGCATACAGAGCCTAAAGCACTCGATGGACAGCCATCGGTTAGGGGGGATGGTGGGGATGAAGGCGATACCGAAATTGCTAATGCCGTGTTTTCTTTTATCGATACCAAAGGCTACTTCGAGCGCAGCAAGCGTTTGATTGCCCTTTTTGCCTATAACTTTGAAGCCAATAGTTACTCACGTTGTGAAAAATCTGAAAACAGTAAAGTCGTAGAGCTTAATGATTATGAAGTGGTTGAAATTGCTTTAGATAATAGTATGCCTTATGGTTACAGCTTCATTGTAAAAGCCTGTCACTCACCCGGCATAAAGCCACCGATGTGATAGCCGACACAGCAACTTTATCGACGCATGGTGGGTTACGGTGGGCGGTGTTGTGATATATGACGGCACTATACTGCGCGGATCGAGCGCCTTCAGGCCCGTCTTTGTTGTTGCATTGACTTAACTTAACAGTGAGCTACCTAGTAAGCCAATGCGCTCAGAATTGAAAGCCCAAGTAGCTGCGAATGGAAATGGGTTATTTAACAAAAGGAGTGATTGTTAGAGTTGCCATTTGAAAATGACATCATGCCCATTGTGAAGGTATCTAAGCTCGTTGACTAACCGGTCTTTTTCATTCAGCAGTTGTTTTTTCTTTTCTAGAGTCGCGGCTTTATCGATACTGGCTGTCAACTTCTGATCCAAATCGCGGATCTCATAATCGATATGCTGTAAGCGCATGCGGATATTATCGGCTCGTTGGTTGAGCTGGTGCTGCTGGTAACCGGCATTGTATTGTTCAACAAAAGCGTTGCTGGAGCAGACACCCGCATAGCCTTCTCCGGCTAAGCCAACGAGGTAGCCATTTTCGGGCTGACAGTAATTTTGTAGGCCTGTGAGGTAGCCTTCACGCCACTGTGCGTGATCGACCCTGATGCCAAATTCGGCACAATCCTCGGCATAGTCATTGATTTTATTGGCATAGCCTCCATTGTTACCGTCTTGATGTCCAAGAGAAAACCAATCGGCGTGCTGACACTGTTTGCTATCGAGTGAGGTGCACTGGGTGAGTACGAGCGCACTTAACGCCAATAAAATGTGTTGATACTTCATTCTGTCAATTACTGTATTTTTACTGGAGGTGTCGATTCTATGTAACTGAGTGAATCAACTCCAGTGATTAATTGGAGAAATGATACATGGTGATACATTTTTACCATTAAGCTTGACAAGGGCAACACCGGTTTACGTGCCCGCAGGAGGATATTGGTGATGACAAACAGTGCCAGATTACGCGGCTTCATTCAGTCCTTCACTCAGTTGGTTGGGCGAGTCGGTAGCGATGAGGAGCGCCTGTTTACGTATGGAAAGCCCTCTATAGAAGAGTATCCATTAGGATGAATGGAGCTTTATTTGCGACTAAAGCAGATAACTTCAACCATTCAGCGCTAGTTCTTATAGCTGATTTTATTAAGGATCGTAATCTGTATGGTTGATTTATTTTGTAAAAAAACGATTATGTAACCATGTTGAATCATAAATGCAACAAGCAAAGGACTGTAAATGAACAAAAAATATATCGCTGCGCTGCTCACTCTGCTAGTCAGTTCGTCAGTATTTGCGAACACTAGCACTCAGTGTAAGACTGTCTTTAAAGTAACCTATGATGATGCATTAACCTTGCAAACCGACAGCATTCTACAGATTGACCCTGATTTTGATGTAAACCAAGCACTTACTCTGGAGTTAACTTCTACTAATTGCGCAATACGCACCAAGAACATTAATCAAGTGCCGGACGTTGCCCAAGAGGGCGGTAGTCGTACTATCACTCAAAAGCGTGAAAATGTGTTAACGACGTATGTGCAGGTATATAAGGACGCTAGGTGGGTAACCACTAGCTTTACTCAAGTGCTTATCGACCCAAATAAAGATGAAAAAAAGCCGGTGTAGTACATTTTTAATTTCAGCATTGATCGACTAAATATAGATTTAGTACAAAAGGAACTCTCGGGTTCCTTTTTCATTTAGCTGACCCGGCTATGGCCATATCCATAGTTATATAGAGTTATCTATTGTTTTTAAGCGTTATAGTTCAACAATGAACAGCCAGATAGCTTAATTGATGAGCATGTTTATTAGGGGGGGCGTAATGGAAAGCAATGCCAGATTACGGGATTTTATTCAGTCATTTAGCCATTTAATCGAACACGCCGGCAATGATGAGGTGCGTATTTTGGCTGATGGAAAAAACCTACTGTCAGCACTTATCCGTCATGATGATTGGTTGCCCGAAGCGTTTGCCCAGCCGAGTGTGGACAGGTATCAACAGTATTTACTTTATTGCGATCCGCGGGAGCGTTTTTCTGTGGTGAGTTTTGTATGGGCGCCGGGGCAGACGACCCCAGTGCATGATCATACCGTATGGGGCATGGTTGGGGTTATGCGCGGCGCCGAGCGCTGTGAGGAGTTTGAACTAGACCCTGCAACCGCTCGCTTGCGTGCAATTGGTTCACATCACTTGCCCACGGGCGGCGTTGATCTCGTATCACCGCGCATTGGCGATATTCACAAGGTTTCTAATGCCCTTAAGGATAGTGTGTCGATCAGCATTCACGTCTACGGCGCCAACATCGGTGCGCTAAAACGCCATGTGTATGACCTTCATACTGGGCAGAAAAAGCCATTTATTTCTGGGTATACCAGCAAGGTAATTCCCAATATTTGGGATCATGACGCCGAGTAGACTGCTAATTTATGTCGCAGGTCTACACTAGGTTTGGGGTTTTAGCGTTGGGCTGAGTGAGTATTGGTGAGGTGTGTTTGAAGGTCACCTTCATGGTTGTTAATTGCCTGCCGCAGGCTTTATGTGTAAGCGCTCTTTTGGCTCGGTGAGTGAAGCATAGCTTCGTGCTCATGAACGAGAGACAGGGATTGCCGAACTGGCTTTTAGATAGGGATATCGTTGTGCGCCATCCCTATACGCTCCACGGCGGCATCTGACCTCCATGGATGGAGGGAATGCCAAAAAATGTAAGGAACATTTTTGGCCATGCCGCCAAGGGCCAAAACCGCGCTTACACCGACCTCTAACGCCTCTTCGATTTAGCTTCATTTGGTGTGAATTCAGAGTTAAAAGCTAACGTGTTTTTGCCCCAAAGTGTGCTGGCCTTGGAATGAAGGCTTGGCATTTTTGGGATTAGCGATAGTAGCGTTCGGCTAAATCTTTTTGGAAAGTGTGTTTGAAATCTTATCTTCAAAGTAGTTAATTGCTTGCAGCAGGCTTATGTGTAGATACTTCTGCTCCACGCCGTGAATCCATCCTTGGAGGCTCGACGATGGCATCCCTGCCATCAACGTCCGCAGCTGCATCTACACTAGGTTATTTTCTCTCTTCGATTTGACTGCATTTGGTGTGAGTGGCGAGTAGAAAGCTAACTCAGTTTTGCCCCAAAGTGAGTTAGCACCTAGTTTGCGGAGTAGTTACAAGCAGACTTTCTCGCCTAGAAATTTTCATCCATTTCACTCAAATGTTGCAATGCTTAAAAGCTGGACAGGCATACAGTCATATTGAAATCATGACGATTTTTATCCCAACTTCGTGCGCGTTTCCACATTCCAATATAAATAAATATGATTAAAATCATGTGATTATAAAACCTATTGGTTAGATAATAGGTTTGGGAAACGCGCATGCGCGTTTTTCCTGATGGATTACTTATATGAAAAGCGGCAGAATGCTGATAAGTTCATTACATACAGATAGTTAACTGTGCGCGTTTTCACTGGTCCAACGAGGTAAACGCGCATGCGCACTAATAAAATGTTATGTCACTTACGGAGGAGTAAAAGTTGTCAAATAAAAATCTTAGTAACGAGAGTAAGGGAACCCCAAAAGCACAAAGCAAGCTTATATGGGCTGGTGCATTCATCGTGTTGCTTTTTTTATTGGCCAATAAAGAAAGTAACTCTGAATCGAGCGTGTCAAAGACAACTATTCCGAAAGGTGTTGTCTCTTCGGGTTCTTGTATCGATAAAATTCACAGTATCACTCTTTACGATAGAAATAGGCTGAAGTACACCGGAAGTAACGATTCAATCGTTTATGTTAACTATAAAAATGATCATGGTCGTGTTCATAAATTTAGGTGTTCCGGTCCGGCAGGTACGGTTGAACTATTTGCAGAGGGCGCGGGTATATGGATGGCTATGTGACCAATATAGTTTCGTGACATAACAAGCAATTCAAGCAGATTCGCAACGCTTGGCACTTTCGGTTTGAATCGGTTTAAGTGTTTACGGCACAATGGTTTAGGTGGGTGGCAGCGTTGCTCACTACTTAATTGGGCGTTCTTGACCTGCGGTAGACGATTTTTAGCAAACAAGAAGTGATATTTCAGTCTAGCCGAAGGCATAGATAGAGCCAAACGCGATGGAAGAAACGCCTTATTTATGGTAGCTTGAAGGC
>NZ_QPQT01000011.1 GCF_003605125.1 Shewanella algidipiscicola | reverse complement strand
CACACAGATTACTTGATAAATTGTTAAAGAGCGTTAGCACATCTCGGTAGTTCCAAGTGGCTAGGGCTGCGTATTCTACGCAATCCTTGGTTCGCGTCAAGCAGTTTTTGAAAACTTTTCGATGCGGCACTTTTCAGTGCCTGACCACCCTGTAAGCTAGGTGTTTAACCAGGTTACTTAGTGCTTTACGACTCATCTCTGCGAGCTTCGCCGTGTCAGTGGTTGCGCATTATAGGGAGTTATCTTGGGGGCGCAAGGGCTTTTTAAGCGATCGGCGATCGCTCGACGATCTTTTCGCCGTTATGGTGCTTTTTGTATCACTTTGTGTGGTTTTACACCGATGGGGCAAACGACTCAGTTATATTAATCGTTAATTAAGTTCGTTTTTTCGTCAATATACTAGTGTAATTGCCAATAATTCATTACCATATACGAGCTGTTAACAGTTAATTATCAATTCTTCAGAGAACAAATATATGCAAAAGCCATTTCTTATTGTTTTGATCGTCGCCCTTGTTGGCGCATTGGCAATATCTCAGTTCGCGCCAGACTTCTATTCTGCAATCGCGTTTTTCACTGGTGCTATTATCGCAAGCGTTATTTTTACCCTTCAATCACCTAAGTCAGATACCGATACTGATGAACAGTATAAAGGCCCAACGATGACACTGTATGTTGGCAACTTGCCATATCGTGTCCATGAAGGCGAAGTAAAGGTGTTATTTGGTAAATACGGCCCAGTAAACTCAGTACGTTTAGTTCGCGATCGTAAAACGGGACGCCGTAAAGGTTTTGGATTTATCGAAATGTCAGAAGCGGGTGCTAAGAAAGCCATGGTTAAGTTAAACGAGTTTGATTTTCAGGAGCGTACACTTAAAGTGCGTGAAGCAAAGTCACAAGATGCTGACAAGCCAGAATCTACTCAGGAAGCTAACTAGAACTAGTAAGTACTCTTCTTATACCTATACATGTAAAAAGCATACTTATTATAGTATGAGCAAATAACATTAGTGGTCTTATGTCAGATTCTATGGCCTTAACTGACCAATAGATGAGAAGCCATATTCCACTAGTGTTGTTTTTAATCCTTTAGATATCTCTTGTGTCGTAAAGAAAGCATGGCTTTCTCCTCTTTTTCCTTCTGTAGTATCACCATTGAGTAAGGTTTTAACTCTGGCAGCTATCGCTTTGGCAGAATCTAATAACCGAACCCCTTCACCAAGGTAATGTTGTAACTCCGCTTTTAAGATAGGAAAGTGCGTGCAGCCTAAGACCAATGTATCTATGCCTGATTGCTTTATAGGTGATAATACTTGGGTGAGCAGCGCATGATCGATAGGCTCTTGCGCCATCTTAGCTTCGGCTAAGAGTACCAGTTCTGATGATCCGAAACATGTCACTTCGCAATCAGCGGCAAACTTTTGGATCAACGTGCGTGTATAAGTGCGGTTAACGGTTCCAGGTGTGGCGAGTAATCCGATGCGTTTATTAAGACTCGTGGTAGCAGCAGGTTTAATCGCAGGTACCACCCCCACAACCGGAATAGCCAACCGAGCGCGCAATACTGGTAATATTAAGGTGCTGGCAGTATTGCAAGCCACAACAACAATATCGGCTGTGACTCTACCTACCGCTTGAGTAATAAGCTGCACAGCGCCATCAATTAATACATCCTCTTCTAGCTCGCCATAAGGCAATCTGGCGTTATCGAATAAGTAGTAATAGTTTTCATTAGGCAATGTCTGCTTAATTTCGGTGAGTATAGAAAGCCCACCCACACCTGAATCGAATACTAAAATATTTGCCGACAAACTCAATTCCCCATGGGTAAACTCAAAATGAGATAAACATAGTATTTTCCCATAGCGAGGGATAAATCAAAAGCCAGATATTGGACATCAAGGCTGGGTAGTATACTATTTGCGCCCCAATGATAGTAACGGTGTTTTAAAATGAATTTAGAAGCAATGGATCCTAACCAATACGATAAGCAACTCGATGCTAAACGTGAAAAATTAGCGCAACTTTTTGCTGACTTTGACACCCCATCATTGCAAATATTCGCGTCGACACCCGAACACTATCGCATGCGTGCCGAATTTCGCGTCTGGCATGAGGGTGAAGATCTCTACTACTATATGTTTGACAAGGTACTTAACCAAAAAGTGCGCTGTGAGCAGTTCTTACCCGCCAGCGTGCTGATCAATCAGATGATGCCAGCGTTAATGGCCGAGCTTCGCCCTAACCCAGTATTACGCCATAAGCTATTTCAGGTCGACTTTTTGTCTACCCTAAGCGGTGAAATTTTAGTCTCATTGCTGTACCACAAACAACTTGACCAACAATGGCAAGATGAAGCACAAGCCCTCAAGCAACGTCTAGGTAAGCAATTTAATGTCAATATTATTGGTCGTGCCCGCAAACAAAAGCTGACGCTAGATCGAGATTATGTAATTGAGTCATTACCCGTTAATGGGCAGACTTTGATTTATAAGCAGGTGGAAAATAGCTTTACTCAACCTAACGGACAAGTGTCTATCAAGATGCTGGAGTGGGCTATCGATAGCACCAAAGAGAGCAGTGGCGATCTTTTAGAGCTCTATTGTGGTAACGGTAACTTCTCTATTGCGTTGGCACAGAACTTCAATCGCGTGCTCGCTACCGAATTAGCTAAACCTTCGGTCGACTCTGCGCAATATAATATTGAAGCCAATAATATCGAGAATGTGCAGATCATTCGCATGTCGGCCGAAGACTTCACCGACGCATTAGCCAAGAAACGCAGTTATAGACGTCTCGAAGGGGTAGATTTAGATAGCTATCACTGTAACACCATATTTGTTGACCCACCTCGGGCCGGTCTCGATGACAATACTTTAACCATGGTGCAAGGTTATCAGCGGATCATCTATATTTCATGTAATCCAAATACGCTTATAGATAACCTCAAGGTGCTAAATAGCACCCACAAAATCACCCGCTTTGCACTATTTGATCAGTTCCCATATACAGATCACATGGAGTCTGGCGTGTTATTAGAAAAGCGCTAGACACCAAATTGTTCAGCTCACACTAAAATATTAAGAACTAAGTATTAAGATCCCAAAAGGGCCATTAGGCCCTTTTGCGTATCGAGCCTCGCTAAAATCTTATGCAGAATCAGCGATTTTCCATTTTTTGCTGTAAACACTCCGCCCCTTTCGCCACCATCCGCAACTGGATAACCAACCTGTCGGCTAATATCTTACGATCGACGCGTTTCATATCTAACGCGGCAGCTCCTGCATTAAACACCAAGGTGACCAATGCCTCTGCTTGGGCACGCGCTAATTCGGGCGAACGCCTTGCTGTGGCTTCGGTATAATGCGCCAACTCTGAGATAAAATGTTCAATCTCACGTGCAACTGCGGCACGAAACGGTGCCGATGTGCCAGAACGTTCATGCAATAAAATACGGAACACGTTTGGGTTAGACTCGAGTACCTCCATAAAGGTCTCGACCGAGATACGGATCACGCTACCTCCGGCTTCTGCGCGTTGACGCCCCTTACGCATCATCTGACGCAATGTTAGGCCGCCTTCGTCGACCATGGTCAAACCCAGTTCATTCATATCTTTAAAATGACGATAAAATGAGGTTGGTGCAATATTGGCTTCGCGGGCCACCTCTCGCAAACTCAGGCTAGAAAAACTACGTTCTGCGCTTAACTGATTAAATGCAGCATCAACTAACGCCCGACGCGTTTTTTCTTTCTGCTGTGCCCTGATCCCCATCATGATGAATCCACTAGATAAATAGAATCAGCTAATAATACATTCTTTAACATAAAAACGCAGCCTATCTTGACCTCACCTATCAAGCACGCTAAATTGGCGCACAGATGTACGCTCAATTTAGCTGTTGGATATTATAATGAAAAAACCTCCCCTGATATGGACTAACATACTGCTGTTTGCCATTACCTTTTTAGGTGCTGCTATACTCGTCCCCTGGTACGGTATCACTTACGGTTACGGCATTGCTGAATGGGTGGCCTTTGTCGCCCTTGCCTTTGCAAGCGGATTGTCAATTACCGCCGGTTATCATAGACTTTGGTCTCATAGAACCTATAAATCACACTGGTCAATGCGCCTGCTATTTGCATTAGGCGGCGCACTCGCATTACAAAACAGTGCATTGCATTGGTCATCAGATCATCGCATTCATCACAAGCATGTCGATGATAACGATAAAGATCCCTATTCGGCGAACATGGGTTTCTGGTATAGCCATATTGGGTGGATGTTGCGCGAGTATCAAGCTCAGCGTTACCACGATTATAAAAACGTGCGAGATCTGCAAAATGATAAAATTGTGATGTGGCAGCACAAACACTATTTATCACTGATGCTAATCATGAACATTGGCTTGCCAGCGTTACTGGGTTGGCTCAATGGTGATATATGGGCCATGTTACTCATGGCAGGGTTACTGAGGTTAGTAGTGGTGCATCACTGCACCTTTTTCATCAACTCGCTGGCACATATCTGGGGCAAACAGCCATACACAGATAAGAATACCGCGCGAGACAATGGCATTTTGGCTGTGTTTACCTATGGTGAGGGATACCATAACTTCCACCATATTTTTGAAAACGACTATCGCAATGGCATACATTGGTGGCAATACGATCCCACTAAGTGGCTTATCAATATGATGGCATGGACAGGTTTGGCCACCCAATTGCGAGTCACCCCACAAGAGCGGATCGAGAGGGCTAAATTACAGATGCAGTTAACACGCACCCGCAATAAGGTTGAACATCTGGCTAATGGTGAAGAGATACTCGAGAAACTGCATGATGAATATGAATTGCTTAAAACCCACATTAGCGACTATTACCAAGCGCACAAAGAGTTACTCGACGCCAAACGGCAAAAACTGACCCACAACCAGTTAATGCTCAGAGTCGAACAACTTAAACAAGACCTATTGATGCGCAAACGTAATTGGAAATTACTCACCGCAAATTACGCCTAAATTAGCCGCTCACCCCACCGGACCACTCATCGCAGTGGTCCGTTTTATTTAGATTTCTACTTAAATTCACCTCCCTTAACGTGCATCACGCACATCTGTATCACCACCGATTGAAGTGCAAAATAGATGAGACTATGATGGGCGGCTAACCCATTCATTTAGAGAGAGTTCGAGCTTATGTCAGACACTAAAATCAAACTTACCGAATACAGTCATGGCGCGGGTTGTGGCTGTAAAATCTCACCCAAAGTCTTAGGGACAATTCTGGCATCGCAATTACCTCACTTCGATGACCCTAATATTCTCGTTGGTAACAGCACCCGCGATGATGCCGCCGTCTATAAACTCAATGATGAAACGGGCATTATCAGCACCACAGACTTTTTTATGCCAATCGTGGATGACCCTTTTACCTTCGGTCGCATTGCCGCCACCAACGCGATTAGCGATATTTATGCTATGGGGGGTACACCGATGATGGCTATCGCTATATTGGGCTGGCCAGTGAATACTTTACCCGCAGAGATCGCCCAACAAGTTGTCGATGGTGGGCGCCAAGCGTGCGCGGATGCAGGTATCATGCTGGCAGGTGGCCACAGTATCGATGCGCCAGAACCTATCTTTGGTCTAGCCGTTACAGGGCAAATTCCGTTAACCGAACTCAAACAGAACAATACCGCTAAGGTCGGTGATAAACTGTATCTCACTAAACCACTGGGAATAGGTATTTTGACCACGGCTCAGAAGCAAAAAAAGCTAGCCGATGAGGATAGCAATATCGCTCCAGACGCCATGTGCCAACTCAATAAAATCGGCCCAGCTATCGCAAAAATTGCCGGCGTGAGTGCCATGACAGATGTGACAGGTTTCGGCTTAGCGGGCCACCTCATTGAGATGTGCTTAGGTGCTGATGTGGCAGCTAAGATTGATATCGACGCCCTGCCCTTGTTACCCAAAGCAAAAGACTACCTGCAAATGGGCTGCATTCCCGGTGGTACCCACAGAAACTACGACAGCTATGGCGAACATTTACCCCTGGTCAATGAAGAACAAAAAGCACTATTGTGCGATCCACAAACCAGTGGCGGATTATTGATTGCCGTTTCAGCAAGCCATGAAGCGGCTTTAATTAGCCTACTAAAAGCTAATGATATTGCGCCAATAAGCATTGGTCATTTGGTGACTAAGCCTGCAACGAAGCAACTCGTGGAACTGTGCTAATGCCACCACTTATGGTTTCTAAAAACCAATATGCCCAGCTGTTTATTAACGACCACCCCATAATGGATGTTCGCGCGCCCATCGAGTTCGATAAAGGGGCGTTTCCGGCCAGTACTAACTTGCCATTAATGCAAAATGATGAGCGCAAACAGGTGGGCACATGTTATAAGCAACACGGCCAAGCCGCCGCGATCGCCTTAGGTCACACACTCGTTAATGATGACATCAAACAGCAAAGGATCGATGCATGGCACGAATATTTTGCGCGTCACTCTAATGCTTACCTATATTGTTTCCGCGGTGGACTGCGTTCACAACTGACGCAACAATGGCTTAAGGAGGCTGGGCTATCTGTCCCCTATATCGAAGGTGGGTATAAGGCGATGCGTCAGTTTTTGATAGACACCATAGATCAAGCCCCTAGGGTAAAACCCATGCTGATCCTCAGCGGCATCACCGGCAGTGGTAAAACAGACTTCTTATTACAGCGCCCAGAAGGCGTCGATTTAGAAGGCATTGCCCATCATCGCGGCTCAAGCTTTGGCCGCTACCACGAGCCGCAACCATCACAGATCAACTTCGAAAATAACCTCGCCGTGGCACTGCTAAAACACCAAGCCAGCGATGCCAAATTCTTACTGCTCGAAGATGAGAGCTACCTCATTGGTCGCTCGGCGCTACCACAAGCCTTTTATAAAGGCATGCAAGTAGCAAAATTGGTGGTATTAGAAGAAAGCCAAACTGCCAGATTAAACCGATTGCTCGACGAATATGTCCATAAAATGCACCAAGGTTATCTTGATCGCCTCGGCGAAGAGGCCGGCTTTATCGCTTTTGCCAATTATTTGTCGCAAAGCATCAGTGGCATAAAAAAACGCCTTGGCGGTAAACAACATGATGAACTGCAGGCGATGGTGACTCATGCCTTACATGCACAACAAAATCAGGGCACAACAGCAGCTCATCTCGAGTGGATAAACGTGCTGCTGAGTAAATACTACGATCCTATGTACCAATATCAGATTGATAAAAAAGCCGATCGGGTTATTTTTAAAGGTGATCATCAAGCAGTGCATCAGTGGCTCGCTCAATACACGCCCCAATAACATCACTTAATGACATGACCGCCATTAAGTGTGACTGAATCACTCACCTGAATTCGAGTAAAACGATGGAATAATCCGAGATAGCTTAGCTATTTAAGGTTATTTCATCTCAAAGCTAAACTCCAAAATGCAGATAACTCAGTGTTCAGTTTTAAGCCCGAGTCTTGATTTTATAATGGGTCTGTCATCAAGCGGGTGATGTGCTGTTGCAGTGATGCGGCGCTCACCTGAGGAACCGCCATCGCATCACCGACAATCAGCGACCCCCTTGGCCAAAGCCCCCGCGGTTGGAACGTGTTTGCTTGACTCTTACTCGGCTCTGTTAATCCTTTCATTGCAAGTGGGATAATCTTCACTGAATGTTGCGTCACAACACTTGCGATCAAGGCGTTAAATTGAGCCCGATAACTCTCAGGCATGGTATCACTCGCGGTTAAATAATCGCTTAATAAGCACAATAACTCGCCATTGGCTAACGCCTGCTCAATCATGGTTAATGCTTCATTATTGCTTGCGCCGTTTATCTCACCCATAGCCAAAGGGATCACTCCTGCCGGCTTAACTGAGTTCGCTATGATAGAGGGTGGCATAACAAAGCGCACCAGACGACTCGATACCCCCATCACGCACAAAGCATCGAACTGACTAGTATGGGGACACACCAGTAACACCGCCCCCTGCTTGGGCAGTTTTTCACGCCCTTCAACACTGATGCGGTAACGCACATGACGAAATAAATAACTGACAAGGCGCCAACGAAACTCAGGCGCTTGTCCATAAATATAGGCAGCGACTACCAAATTAAGTACCGCTAGCAAGGTAAATAACTCAGGGATACTCCAGCCTAAGCCCGCCAGTAGTAACATGGCCAATAACGCCGAGCACACCATAAACAGCGCATTAACAATATTATTTGCGGCAATCGCCTGTGCACATTTACCCGGTGCAGCACGCGACTGGATAAAAGCGTACAACGGGACGATAAACAAGCCCCCACTGACCCCGACCATCAACAAGTCAAACATCAGTCGATAATGCGCCGTTGTGGCGATAAAGTCTCCCACACTATAAACCCACAAGGGATCTAACGGTGCAGGTGGAATAGCCCAGACCAAATCGAGGCCAAACAGGGTCAACCCCGCCATGCCTAAAGCCACGACACCTAATTCAACATGACCATAGGATAAGCGTTCACATAAAAAGGAGCCCACCGCGATACCCACCGAAAATAGTGCTAATAGAAGCGACACTACGCTGGTATCAGAGGACAAATGTAACTTAGCAAAATAAGCAAATTGCGTTAGATAAGTTGCGCCGAGAAACCAAAACCAGCTAATGGCGATGATCGCCATCCAGATGCTTGGCGTCTTTCTCACCTGGGTAATGGCGCGCCACGTGCCAGATAAAGGGGCAAAACGGATCTGGGTCACGTCATGCTGTAAAGGTAAAGCCGGAATGGCACAACTGGCCAGATATCCACACAGGGAAAGTACAAAGACAATCAAGGCACTGGCGACAATTCCATGCGTACTCGCCATCAACAGCCCGGCGCTCAATGTGCCACTTAAAATAGCTAAAAATGTGCCTATTTCGACCCAAGCATTGCCCTTAACTAATTCTTCATCGGTCAACACTTGCGGTAGCAGTGAATATTTTACTGGCCCGAAATAGGCCGACTGACAGCCGGTTAAAAATAACAGCAGTAACATCACCATGTAGCTTTGAGACAAAATAGCCATCGCAGCGCACGACATGATAACCACTTCGAGTTGTTTCAGCCTGCGGATAAGCTTCGCCTTGTCCATATTATCGGCGATCATCCCAGCATGAGCAGAAAAAAGAAAGAAGGGGAAAATAAACAGGCCCGCGGCCAAATTGACAAATAAATTAATGCTGATTGGCAACTCATTGATCTGACTATAAGCCACCATCAAGAGTAAAACGTTTTTATAAATATTATCGTTTAATGCGCCTAAACATTGGGTGACAAAATAGGGCAAAAAACGTTTTGTTAACAGCATATGTGCTCCAGCTTGCCTCAAGCTTAGTTAGCCTAACCATCTAGATGACAATGAATAGATGACAATGAAGGTTTCATATAAGTCATTGCCACTCTTTAGCCGTGCTAAATAGATAAGGCTTAGCGCATCAGACACATCACCACCCGCGATGTATCCGGACCAAAATAGTCAGCTTCCGTTTGTAGCTCAACAAACCCCAATGCGAGGTATAAATGGCGCGCTGGATTAGCTGGATCAACAGTGAGCATCACCTGAGTGACTGACGGCGCCAAGTGATTAAGCGCATCGTTTATCAAACGTTTGCCGATACCTCGGCCTTGAGCGAGTGTATCCACGGCGACAGATAATATCCATCCTATATGCGGCTGCTCACTTTGCACCATTAGAATATAGCCAAGAAGATGATTATTTTGATCTATTGCAACACGCAAACCATTTGGCCAACAATCGAAACTCTGACGAAAAAAGAAGTCCGGATAACAATGCGCGCCAAACACACGCTGTTCAAGCCGATAAACGCCGGCCAGCTCGCCCTTTTGCGCCGCACGCAGGGTAATATCAACCGAATTATTCACTGACTAACAACTCATCCCAAGGTAAATGGGTCGAACCGACAACGATAAAATTAGGATTTTCGAGCGATTCACGTTCATTATAACTTAGCGGTTGCAGTTCAAGATCCATGATCTGCCCGCCCGCCTCTTCGACAATAATTTGTGCCGCGCCGGTATCCCACTCGCCAGTAGGGCCAATGCGTACATAACAATCGGCACGCCCTTCTGCGACCAAGCAACTTTTAAGCGCTGCCCCGCCGAGCACCACTAACTCACAATGCTTAGGCTGGTTTAGTAGCTTTAATACCGATTGCGGATCTTGGCGACGACTGACCGCCAAGCGCAATGAGTGCGAATCATCGAGTGTCAATTGACGACTGGCAATACGCTGTTCGCCTTTATTTGAGCGCTTATAAGCCCCTAGTCCTGCGATGGCATAATAAATCACCTCTGTCATGGGCACATAAACAATCCCCATAATAGGGCGATTATGCTCAACTAGCGCAATGATCACCGAAAAGTCGCCACTGCCGGCAATAAACTCTCCGGTACCATCTAACGGATCGACCAACCAATACCTGGGCCAATCGACGCGTTCGGATAACGGGATGTCGGCATCTTCTTCAGATAGCACAGGAATATCGGGAGTCAGCTGAGTCAGCGCTGCAGTGATAATTTGGTGCGCAGCAAGATCGGCAGACGTCACAGGGGTATTATCCGCCTTAATTTCTTTATCAAAGCTACCTTCAAGATAAATATCTTTGATGGCCATGCCCGCTTCAACGGCGATGGCGATCACCTGTTCCACACACTCTTCTGGCTTCATCACAACTCCAACAACCTAGACAGGTAATGCATATATCCGAATTAAATAACTATTTTAGTTTTAAATGCTTCTGAGCTAAAAACAAGGCACTAACACTTCTCGATTCTGAAAAATCTTCCAATGCCAATAGCCCTGACCACTGTGCAAGCGGCCAAGAAACGACCTCTATTGGCTCAGGTTCATCGCCTTCAAGGCGACTTTCATACAGATCTTCTGCAATATAGATC
Organism: Shewanella algidipiscicola; assembly: GCF_003605125.1. GTDB lineage: Bacteria > Pseudomonadota > Gammaproteobacteria > Enterobacterales > Shewanellaceae > Shewanella > Shewanella algidipiscicola. The sequence goes on along the minus strand of NZ_QPQT01000011.1, from coordinate 151,563 downwards.
TGCATCTTGCTGACAAAATAGCTGGGCGCCAGACTTAACTCCATCAAATGGGTTAATTTTTTAGCCCCAAAGCCTATCTCCTCTTGCAGTTCACGATTAGCGGCCTGCTCAGGAGTCTCCCCCAGATCAACTAACCCTTTGGGAAAGCCCAGTTCATAGCTGTGGGTTCCTGCAGCGTACTCTCTGCCCAGCAGTAGTTGCTCCCCCAATACAGGAACCACCATTACGGCGCCACGATTACTGCCTTTCATACGCTCATACTGGCGCTCGACCTGATTAGAAAATTTCAGGTGCACTTGCTCAATTTGAAATAACCGACTCTGAGCAACAACTTGTGTATGTAATATCTGTGGCTTTTGGTCCGACATGAATGTCCCTGATAAAATGAGGTTTGCATCACAGTTCAATCTTACTATGATGGGTTTAATCCACAACTCTCACGATAGAATTTTTTTACTGACCTTATGTTTCCTTGGGATAAAATTGATACCGTACTGCTTGATATGGATGGCACGCTACTAGACTTGCACTTCGATAGCCATTTTTGGCTCAAACTAGTGCCGCAAACCTTAAGTCACAACAGAAACATCTCTCTAAATGAAGCCAATGTCTTAGTGGAACAGGCCTACGACCAAGTGGTTGGCACCTTGGATTGGTATTGCCTCGACTACTGGCAGCAACAACTGCAACTGGATATTGTAATGTTGCAACGCACATTGGCCGACAGGATACAGTTACGCCAAGACAGCATGCCATTTCTGCATACATTGGCTAAAAAGCATAAAACCAGAATATTAGTGACCAATGCCCACCCTCATAGCCTAGCACTCAAACTAGAACACACAGAGCTCGCGCAAGGGTTAGACCATATGCTCTCCAGCCATGAAACGGGTTTTGCAAAAGAGCATCCTCAATTTTGGTCCAGCTTATTTAAGCAATATCAATTACAACCCAGTCGGTGTTTATTTATCGATGATAGCGAAGCTATCTTGCATGCCGCCAAACAAGCAGGAGTTGGGTATTTACTTGGCATAAGCAATCCCGATAGCAAAAAGCCCCATAAAATATTTACCCACTTTCCCGCAATCCATGATTACCACCACCTGTTAGATGACCTTATCGCCAGCAAGCCATAATAGCCCTACGCTTAACGATATAAGATAACGGTAACTGCAGGCACATAGTGCAACTGAATCCTATTACCTGCTAACGTTGTTTCGCCGCCCTAACTTGACACAGAAATCATCTCAACAGATAAGAGACAATCGCATCACTCAATAAATTTATTCCGTAAAATCCATCTCATAACATTGATTTAAATAAAAATATCAGGTTTCAATGAAAATAAACCTGCGATTTTGCTTTCAGTTTCAAACAAATTCCACCACATTGCCGACAAAAATATGCTTAATCCTTGCGCTACTTTAAATACTGTATATACTGACAGTTACTGTATGGAAAGACAGGATCTGCAATGAGACCATTAACCCCTAGACAAGCCGAAATATTAGAATTAATTAAACGCAATATTGCCGATACAGGCATGCCGCCTACCCGGGCTGAAATTGCTCGTCGCCTAGGCTTTAAAAGCGCCAATGCGGCCGAAGAGCATTTAAAAGCCTTAGCCAAAAAAGGCTGCATCGAAATAATGCCAGGGACCTCTAGAGGCATAAAGCTAACTCAAGAAGATGACAGCGAAGATCTTGGTTTACCACTGATTGGACAAGTCGCTGCCGGTGAACCCATTTTGGCCCAAGAACATGTTGAGCAACACTATAAAGTTGATCCAGCGATGTTTCGCCCAAGCGCCGATTTTCTCTTAAGAGTCCGCGGCGATAGCATGAAAAATATAGGTATTCTCGAAGGTGATCTGCTCGCGGTACATAAAGTAGAGCAAGCTAGTAATGGCCAGATCGTCGTGGCTAGGGTCGAAGATGATGTCACAGTAAAGCGTTTTGAAAAGAAAGGTAATACTGTATATCTTCACGCCGAGAATGAAGAATATTCACCGATAGTGGTCGACCTATCCAGCCAAAGCCTTAGCATCGAAGGGCTTGCCGTAGGTGTTATCCGTAACGGAGATTGGCAATGAATAATCTAATGGGTAATGCCCCACGACATCCCGGCCTTTGGGTCGATATAAACACGCAACATAAGCCTACTCAGCACAGCACCATCGCGACATTATCGAGTCGCACCCAAGGTAAGCATGAGTTGCAAGCACTTACGCCGCAATTAGCAAGATTAAGCCAACAAGGCCAGTGGGTAGTTCTGATTAGCCCACCAAATATTGGTTATAAGCAGATGCTCGCCGATGCCGGTGTTCGTATGGATAGAATCTTATTAGTGCACACCAAAGATGAAGTAGAAGCACTATGGGCGATGGAAAAAGCGCTTACAAGTGGTACATCCAGTGCGGTGATCAGTTGGACCCAAGCACTCGATGCACGTGATTGTCGCCGCTTACAATTGGTCGCCAAAAGCACTCAGGCTTTAGGCGTTGTGATTGAAGAAGCTAATCGTCACCTACCAGTAACAATCCTAGCAGAGCAAGATCAAGGCTGCCGCCAAACATCATTATTTGGCTCACTGCACTAGCATTACAGCTCAAACTTTCCATACTTAAGCCCCGCGAGGGGCTTTTTTGTCGCTGTTTTTTTTTAACAAAATAAAAAAAAGTGATCTTGATCAATATTTAAACAGCGATTAAGTTAGTAATAGATATCAACGATTATTTGTTATATCCGAACAATTTAGTAGTCGGCTTCATTGGCCTGCGAGTGAACATCTCTAGCAAAGTCCAATTAAGTTGAAATTCGCCTGATATAGTCAGCCGTAAGTGCAAGTGTGGTGACCACCAGCAATAACAACATCAATACCACCAGCGCACTATGAAGTCATCGTTGCTTTTTTGGGAACTGAAAAGTTTGCATGGAGCCGAGACATACTGTGTGACTTTTCTTTGTAGTTGCCTTCGCAATTGACAGAGGAGAAGTCTAGTGAAGCATCTGTGGTATAGCTTGCTGGGGTTATTACTAGCCCCGCCCATATTCGCAGCCGATATGCCCCTTAATATGACACCAGGGGTAACAGAGATCAGTGGCAAAGTTTTTGGCCTCCATATGACCATTCTCTATATCTGTTGCGCCATCGGCATCATAGTGTTTGGAGCAATGATCTACTCCATCATTAACCATCGTCGCTCAAAAGGCGCGGTGGCAGCCAATTTCCATGAAAGCACTAAAGTCGAAATAGCTTGGACTATCGTGCCTTTTGTTATCTTGATTCTGATGGCTATCCCTGCCACGAAAACCCTTATCGCCATGGAAGATCCTAGCGATGCAGATATCACCATCAAGGTAACGGGTTCACAGTGGAAATGGCATTACAGTTACTTTGATCACGATATCGAATACTACAGCTTGCTTGCTACCCCTAGAGCACAAATTGAAGGCAGTGAAACGAAGGGCGAAAACTATCTATTAGAAGTCGACAAACCCCTAGTGCTTCCCATTAATAAAAAAGTGCGTTTCTTGATGACCTCAGATGATGTGATCCATTCTTGGTGGGTGCCGGCCTTTGCGGTAAAAAAAGATGCTAACCCCGGTTTCATCAATGAAGCCTGGACCCGCGTGGATAAACCCGGCACGTACCGCGGCCAATGTGCAGAACTGTGCGGTAAGGATCACGGCTTTATGCCCATAGTGGTTGAAGTGTTGTCTGAAGCCGATTTTGATATCTGGATCGAAGAGCAAAAAAACCAAGCCACAATCGCCGCCGCCGCAACCGAAGCCTCGTTATCGCAAACCTTATCGATGGATGAACTGATGACCCAAGGTGAGCAGATATACATGGCACGCTGCGCCGCCTGCCACCAGCCAAATGGCATGGGACTTCCTGGGGTGTTCCCCGGATTAAAAGCCAGCGCCATTGCCACCGGCCCAGTCACTGCACATATCGATATTGTGGTTAATGGAAAGGCGGGCACTGCAATGCAAGCCTTCGCTGGACAGCTAACACCACAGGAGATAGCGGCTGTGGTGACATATGAGCGTAACGCTTGGGGCAATGATGTCGGTGATACCGTCCAAGCCGCTGACGTTAGTCAACATGGTCAATAGGGAGGCATGATGAATACAACAACCCGCGAAGCCAATATGGATGCCGCTCATATTGAAGAGTCTAACGAACACCACGAAGCTCACCCAACCGGCATAAAACGTTGGCTATTTACCACTAATCATAAAGATATCGGCACCTTATACCTGTGGTTCAGCTTTATTATGTTTCTTACTGGCGGTGCCATGGCCATGGTGATCCGGGCCGAGTTGTTTCAACCGGGTCTGCAATTAGTCGAGCCCAACTTTTTTAATCAAATGACCACTGTACATGGCTTGATCATGGTGTTTGGTGCCGTCATGCCCGCCTTTACAGGGCTTGCAAACTGGCTAATACCCATGATGATTGGCGCACCTGATATGGCGCTACCACGGATGAATAACTGGAGCTTTTGGATTTTACCCTTCGCCTTTACCATATTATTAAGCTCACTCTTTATGGAAGGTGGTGGCCCCAACTTTGGTTGGACATTCTATGCTCCGTTATCCACCACTTATAGCCCTGATAGCACGGCACTGTTTGTATTTTCTATCCATATTATGGGGATCAGCTCCATCATGGGAGCCATCAACGTGGTGGTGACGATTGTGAATATGCGCGCCCCCGGCATGAGTTGGATGAAATTACCGCTATTTGTGTGGACCTGGTTAATCACCGCTTTCTTGTTGATCGCCGTCATGCCTGTACTTGCAGGGGTGGTCACTATGGTGCTGACGGATAAATATTTTGGCACCAGCTTCTTTGATGCAGCAGGTGGCGGCGATCCTGTGATGTTTCAGCATATTTTCTGGTTCTTCGGCCACCCCGAGGTCTACATTATGATCTTACCTTCATTTGGGATCATATCGGCTATTGTGCCCGCCTTTAGTCGCAAACGTCTCTTTGGTTACTCCTCTATGGTTTATGCCACTGCCAGTATTGCGATTTTGTCCTTCTTGGTTTGGGCACACCATATGTTTACCACAGGTATGCCAGTATTTGCTGAACTGTTTTTTATGTATTGTACTATGCTCATCGCGGTACCAACTGGGGTTAAGGTCTTTAATTGGGTCGCCACCATGTGGCGCGGATCACTCAGTTTTGAAACGCCTATGTTGTTTGCCATCGCCTTTATCATACTGTTCACCATAGGCGGATTTTCGGGGTTGATGCTGGCCATTACTCCGGTGGATTTCCAGTATCACGATACCTATTTCGTGGTGGCTCACTTCCATTATGTATTGGTCACAGGGGCCATCTTCTCCATTATGGCGGCCGCCTATTATTGGCTACCTAAATGGACCGGGCATATGTATGACGAGAAGTTGGGTAAACTGCATTTTTGGTGTTCGGTTATCTCAGTTAACGTGTTGTTTTTCCCTATGCACTTTTTAGGACTCGCGGGAATGCCGCGTCGAATTCCTGATTATGCAATTCAATTTGCTGATGTTAACCAAATTGTCTCTATTGGCGGCTTCGCTTTCGGGCTATCGCAGTTTATCTTTCTCGCCTTGGTGATTAAGTGCATCAAGGGCGGTGAAAAAGCACCAGCTAAACCTTGGGATGGTGCCGAGGGGCTGGAATGGACTCTGCCAAGCCCGGCTCCTTATCACTCATTCTCGACTCCACCTGAGGTGAAATAATATGTCCCGGCCCTCGGCAACATCGAACCGCAAGCTGATCATCTGGCTAATGACTGGTGCCATAGGCATGTTTGGCTTTGGATTTGCCTTGGTGCCGTTATACGACGTGCTGTGTGAACAATTGGGGATTAACGGTAAAACACAATCGACAGCGTCGACTTACAAGCCAATGACCATAGATACGTCGCGAGTGATAACCGTCGAATTTATGGCTAACATACAACAGGATATGCCATGGGAATTTACGCCCGAAGTCAAACGTATGCAGGTTCACCCTGGTGAGCTTGTACGCACCAACTTTAACGCTAAGAGCCTAGCGCTCGCGACCACCGTAGGCCAAGCCATTCCCTCGGTTTCACCTGGGCAGGGGGCAGCCTACTTTAATAAAACCGAGTGTTTCTGCTTTAATCAGCAGCTGTTAGCGGCGCAAAGTAGTGCTGCATTACCGCTAATTTTCTATGTCGATCCCGATCTACCAGACACGATATCGACGCTGACACTTTCCTATACTCTCTACAACATTACCGACAAGGGTTATGTCGGCGCTGTTGAGCAAGGAGCGGCAAAATGACCACTAAACACGAACACTATTATGTGCCAGCGCAAAGTGCCTGGCCCATAATAGGCGCCATCGGGCTATTTTTAATCGCCTTTGGAGCAGGCACTTATATACAGCAGCTCAATAGCGAGCAATCGAGCGGCGGTTATATTCTGACTGCCGGGATTGCAGTGATTGTGTATATGATTTTTGGCTGGTTCAGAACCGTGATTGACGAATCGATGGCTGGACTCTATTCGAAACAGATGGACAGATCGTTTCGTCAAGGGATGAGCTGGTTTATTTTTTCGGAGGTGATGTTTTTTGCCGCTTTTTTTGGCGCGCTACTCTATGCCCGTATGATAGCCGTGCCATGGCTAGGCGGAGCCTCCAATAACGCCATGACACACGAAGTGTTGTGGCCTACCTTTGAAGCGATGTGGCCCTTGGTCACCACGCCAGATGGCACCAAAACCCAAGCAATGGGCTGGACGGGCTTACCACTGTACAACACCATCATATTACTCACATCATCGGTCACCTTACACTTTGCCCATGTTAGTCTCGAAAAGGGGAAACGCACCGCCCTCACCCTGTGGTTGGGGCTGACCATCTTACTCGGGTTGGCCTTCTTACTGTTACAGGTTGAAGAATATGCTCATGCTTATCAGGAGATGGGGTTGACCCTCTCCTCTGGCGTTTATGGCAACACCTTTTTCTTGCTCACCGGTTTCCACGGCATGCACGTGACCTTAGGCACCATCTTCTTATTGGTGTTGTTTTGTAGAGTGTTAAAAGGTCACTTCACCCCAGATAAACACTTTGCTTTTCAGGCGGGCAGTTGGTATTGGCATTTTGTCGATGTGGTCTGGCTATGCTTATTTATTTTTGTGTATGTGCTGTAGCTAATAAGGCCTAGGGTTGGGAGTAATTAGCCCCAACCCTAGTGCTAGTAGCAGCAGTAGGATCACCAATAGCGAAAACAATACCCGGCGGCCTAAATATTGGCTCATGGGGATCTTACTTTCCCCTTTCACTAAGATAAACAACGCACGCCCAAGATTAAAAATGATGAAAAAAAGCAGTAATACTAATGCCACTTTAAATAGCAATATTGCACTCATGCAGGCTCCTAAACGTGGGTTGTCATGGACAACGGCCTTGGTTGTTTGTATTACTGTGCTGGTGTTTAGCATCTTGGTCAAGCTCGGGTTTTGGCAACTCAGCCGTGCCGATGAAAAAGCCGCATGGCAGCAGCAATTAACCGCTCGCCAAGCATCGGCGCCGCTGTCATATCCTCAACTGCTGGCTATGACAACAGACACGGCCTTAACCGGTTACCGTTTACAGGTCGACGTCAGCCCAACCGCTTCCCCCATTATTATGCTCGACAACCAAGTCTATAACGGCACTGTGGGGTATTTGGTGCTGCAAGTGATGCAAGTCGCTCCTCATGAAACGGCATTACTGGTTGAGTTAGGTTTTGTCCCTGGCGGCATAGATCGGCGCGCCTTACCTCAAGTGCAGCCAATCACGAGCTCAGTTTCCTTAAGCGGTAGGCTATATCAAAAATCTCTCAACCCGATGAGCGAGCAACTATTTGCTGAGTCTGGTGATCCTATGCGAATTCAAAACCTCAATATTACCGCACTGCAGCAGCAGTTACAGCGCCGCTTGGCCCCTGTGGTCTTGCAGCCCACCTCTAGGCTACCAACTGAACTGGCACACCCTTGGCAGCCCATCCCCTTGAGTGCTCACAAGCATCACGGCTATGCATTACAGTGGTTTGCAATGGCGGCCGCCTTCGCCTTACTCATGGGGTATGTATGGATAAGAAAAATAAAAACAATAAGTTAGCGTAAAAATAAATAACGAAACCAGGTGATATTGAGCAGTTGCTTAACATCACAAGACCTTGTAGGTTAGAACATAAATACAGCGATTATCGATACCGTACCCTGTAATCACTTCCTAGCCGTCTCGGGAAGTTGGCCTTTTTCTGCGCTGAGTCCATGTCAGCCACAAAGTGATCAACAAGAGGAGCTAAGATGAACTCCCCCAAACGTAAAAGCACTAAACCATTATTGATACTGCTACTGGTATTTGTGCTACCTGTGGTGGCGGCTAAGTTGGTGCTCAGCATGAACCTGTATCACGGTGGAGCGACCAACAAGGGCGAACTGCTGATGCCTGATACCACATATAGCCAGCTCGACATGAGTAACCCTCATCCCAAATCATGGCAGATGATCTACTTGTTACCGGCACACTGTGATAGCCCTTGCCTCAACCGTCTGTATATTTTACACCAAAGTCATATTGCCCTAGGGCGTGACCAATTAAGAGTCACCCCCATTATTTTGCTGCAAGAAAATAGCGATCGCTCCGCTCTTGAGGGGTTTGACTTTGCTACCGCCAAGGCCAGTCGTGACGTTAGCGCACTACTGGCGCAGCAACAGCTGATCATTGTCGACCCCCTTGGGGCTATGGTGATGCGTTATCAGCAGGTGGACACTAAAGATCAGCAAGTATTACTGGGTAAGGCCATGGTGGCAGATTTACGCAAGATGCTTAAATTATCGAGGATAGGCTAATGCAGATGACGCCACTGCTAAAACTCACATTAGTATTTACCTTATGTGTCATCTTAATGGGCGCCTATACCCGCTTGTCTGATGCTGGGCTTGGTTGCCCAGACTGGCCCGGTTGCTACGGCATGCTAAAAGTGCCCACACAAAGCCATGAACTAAGCCAAGTGCAGCAAGCCTTCCCCGAGCATACGGTCGATACCCAAAAAGCCTGGCTAGAGATGATACACCGCTATATTGCTGGTGCCCTTGGGCTGCTGGTGCTGTATATCTTGTATATCAGTTTTAAAATTCAAGATGCCCCTAAAAAACTGCCCAGCGTTATCGCACTACTGATCCTATTTCAGGCGGCACTAGGCATGTGGACTGTCACCATGCAGCTGATGCCTATAGTGGTGATGTCACACCTCATTGGCGGCTTTAGCTTACTGTCGCTGTTATGGATCTTGTATTTACGCACCACACCGTTGCGCATTGTAGGGGGAGATCCTCAAGTGAGAAAGCTCGCGCCCTTCGCGCTACTCTGCCTTGTCGTGTTAGTGCTGCAAATCATGCTTGGCGGCTGGACCTCATCTAATTACGCCGCCCTCGCCTGTACTGCGTTACCCATCTGCGAGGGCGACTGGCTCAATAATCTACAACCCCTGCAAGCGTTCAACTTGTTCTACCAAACAGAAGGCAGCTACGAATTTGGGGTGCTCGATTACGCATCACGCATGACCATACATGTCACGCACCGGATGGGCGCGATTATCACCGCCACACTGCTTCTCTGGCTCGCCTATCGGCTATTGATACAGGCACGTTCGGCCATGATTACGCGCAGCGCTTGGGTGCTTATCACCTTGTTGATAATACAAGTGGGGCTGGGAATCGCCAATGTCGTGCTGCATCTGCCGCTCGGCATTGCCGTGGCTCACAACGCGGGGGCAGCTTTATTGCTGCTGACCATGATCTTTATTAATTACACCCTGTGGCGTAAAGCATAAGCGAGGCAGCGATGACAAAACCGATAACCCTCAGCAACCCAGCAGCCAGCCATATTCAATGGCGCGCCTATTTAGAGATGACCAAGCCTAAAGTGGTGGCGTTAATGTTACTTACGGTATTGGTGGGTATGTGCTTAGCCGTGCCAGGGGCTGTCCCTCTGCAACCTTTGGTTGCTGGCCTTGTGGGTATCGGCATGATGGCTGGGGCGGCTGCGGCCTATAATCATCTTATTGATCGCCGTATAGATGGTCTCATGGCGCGCACCTACAATCGCCCACTGCCTAAAGGCCGTATCTCTATCGTTAAAGCGATGATATTTGCTACCACTATGGCCTTGCTGGGCTTTATCCTTTTGTATGCCTTGGTGAATCCACTCACCGCTTGGTTAACATTTGCCAGTCTCGTTGGCTACGCGGTGATCTACACCGCCTACCTAAAGCGCGCTACACCACAAAATATTGTCGTAGGCGGGCTCGCAGGCGCCATGCCACCACTATTAGGTTGGACCGCCATCACCGGCGAATTTCATGCTAATGCCCTGTTATTGGTGATCATCATTTTTGCCTGGACCCCGCCCCACTTTTGGGCATTAGCTATCCACCGTAAAACCGAATATGCCAAGGTGGATGTGCCCATGCTGCCGGTGACTCACGGCGTTGAGTTTACTAAAACCTGTATCTTGCTCTATACCATATTATTGGCGCTTGCCTGCCTTTATCCTGTGCTGGTTGGTATGTGCGGCCCGCTCTACTTAATCGGTTCGACACTGCTTAGCTGTGGCTTTATCTACAAGGCGTGGCAGCTCAAATATCGCGATAAGCCGGAATTAGCAATGCAAGTGTTTCGATTTTCCATTTACCATCTCATGGCCTTATTTTTAATTTTGTTAGTCGACCACTATTTATGGAGTTAACGCCTGTGAAAAAAATTGTGCTGCTGGGCATACTACTGGTGTGTGCAACATTGGGGGCGATAACCGCTTATACACTTAACCAAACAGCGACGCCGCCATTAAGCTTAACCACCAGCTATTTATATCCCACTAAACGGCCTTTATCACAGTTCAACTTAGTTGACCAACATGGGCAAGCATTTACCAACCAACACTTATTACATAAATGGAGCCTGGTGTTTGTCGGCTATACCTCATGCCCCGATGTGTGCCCTACTACGATGGCAAAACTGGCCGCCGCAGTGCAGAGCTTACCGCCTGAGCTGGATTTACAAGTGATCTTTTTATCTGTAGACCCGAGCCGTGATACACCAGATAAGTTATTAGATTATGTGAATTTTTTTAATTCTGATTTTATAGCGGTCACCGCGCCACACGCGCAGCTACTGCCGCTGACTCGCGAGCTTGGATTTGTTTATGCCATGGTTGGCGAGGGGGAGAATTATCAGGTAGATCATAGCGCCTCGATGACACTCATCTCACCACAAGGTGAACGCTACGCGACGGTTAAACCTAAGCTGACACAACTCAGCAGCCTGCCGCAGATCTCAACCCAAAACTTGGTCGCCGATCTGCAGCAACTCACCGCCAATGACACGCTGTAAACAGCAAGCTGCATCGCCCGCATGGATAACGCTTTAAGCTAACGCCCGCTACTCTTTAACCCAAGTACCGTCGTTTTTAGGTCGCACCCAAGCTTGGGAGAACCAATAGTAACGCCCACTTTGCTTACTGGGCGCAGTGCAGTTGTAGCGTGATCGACCTGGCGGCAGGTCGAGTCCTGCGCGCACAACAAACTCATCTTCACTTACCCACAGTGGCTTAGCGGCTCCCTGTCCTTGTATAAAGCACATCAACTGATGAGGGTAGATATCACTCATGTCTAACTTAACCTTCATCTCTGGACGCCAATCACCTAGCGCTAGCTCGGTATTCGCCGGAGACAATGCCAATACCGGCATGTTTAAACTGTACAACTTCACTTTTAAGCTAGACAGATCCGCATAGGCGCCCGCCACCGGGAAGCGAGGCAACGCCGTTAAGCTAGAATAATGGCCTGCGGCCCCCGATTGTTGCCCAAATCCGACAAAGCCTAGCTTGCTAAGCAATGCTTCTATCGCCGCGTTATATTCGCCATAAGGGTAAGCCAACATCTTCAAACTCTGACCCGTTTTCGCCACTATTTGCGCTTCGGTTGCCAACAGATTAGTTTCAATCCGCGTCAACCAATCGGATTCGGTTTCACCGTCGAGACGACGGATCAGATGCTCATGCCCCCAACTGTGGTTCGCCAACTCGACGCCATCAGCGGCTAACTGCTTCAAGGTCATCCAATTCATCACATCGCGATATTGCTGCTCTATTGGCTCGACAGCGATAAAGATGGTGTAAGGAAAACCATATTCTTTTAAAATTGGATGGGCATTATCGGCAATGTTTTGATAGCCATCATCGAAAGTGATCGCCACCGTTTTATCGGCAAAGGCTTTATCGGCTTTGAGTCCATCGACCACCTCTGACAGAGGGATAACGGTAAAGCCATTATCACTCAGGTAGGCCATCTGTTGACGAAACTCTAATGGCGTCACACTGGTGACTCTAGGTGTATCTTCTGACACATGATGATACTGTAAAATCACCACTGCCTGAGCCGAAAAGCTCAAGCAGCATATCAGCGTAACTAAAACGCGCTTTAACATATTAAGTAACCTCTGAGAATCTATGTCCCTAGTTAATTTACTGTTAGATAAACAGAAAAACAGGCATTTGCTTGCACTTGCGTTGCCCATGATTCTGTCAAACATTACCGTGCCCTTACTAGGCTTAGTCGATACGGCCGTGGTGGGACATCTGAGTAACGCTTATTATTTAGGGGGTGTTGCTGTTGGCTCAACCCTTATTACTTTGCTCTTATGGGTATTGGGATTTCTGCGCATGTCGACCACAGGTTTGGTAGCGCAGGCCTTCGGAGCTGGCGACACGCAAGCGCAATATCGACTGTTGTTGCAATCGGCCAGTTTAGCCCTATTACTCGGGACTGCGGCCATCTTATTTCAGTCGCCGATTATGACCTTGGCACTATCACTATCTGATGCCAGCGCCGAGGTACTCTATTACAGCCAGGCTTACTTTCACATACGGATCTGGTCGACTCCCTTTGCGCTGATGAACTTAGCCATGCTGGGGTGGCTCCTCGGAAGGCAGCAACCCAAAGCCGCCATGTGGCAACTGATCGCGGCCAATTGTACCAATATTTTATTGGATCTGTTATTTGTTATCGCATTCGATTGGGGCGTACAGGGTGCGGCATGGGCATCGGTATTTGCCGATATCACGGGCTTTGCGGTAGCGGCGACCATGGTATCCCGAGTGATTGCCAAACAGGGTGGCTTTCACCTACTCACTTTATGTCGCCAATTATCACTTCGCAGCTACCACAAACTTTTGGGACTCAATCGCGATATCTTTATTCGTAGCCTCTGCTTACAACTCACATTCGCCTTTATGACCTTCGAAGGCGCCAGCTTAGGCGATAATACCGTCGCTGCCAATGCGGTACTGCTCAACCTATTATTGCTAATTTCCTATGCCTTAGATGGTATCGCCTACTACGCCGAGGCTGAAGTGGGGCGGGCCTTTGGCGAACACAATCCACAGCGAATGTCAGATTCAGTGACATTAGCCACCCTTTGGTCAACCATCGCTGCCCTGTTATTTGTATTATGCTTTGCCACATTAGGCGGACAATTTATTACCCTCCTCACCAGTATTGATGCGGTGCAGCAAGTGGCGCAAGAGTACCTGATCTGGGTGATATTCATGCCGCTTTTGGCGTTCGGCTCTTACCTGTTTGATGGTGTTTATATTGGCGCAGCCGAAGGTGCCACCATGCGTAATAGCATGATATTGTCGACCTTTGGCGTGTTTTTTCCCACATGGTGGCTACTGCAAGCCAGTGGTAATCATGCCTTATGGGCCGCGATGAGTGTGTTTATGCTTGCTAGAAGTGTCACTCTCGCATGGCATTATCACTACCGTTTAAAAACCAGATTGATGCAGGCCTAATACAAGCCACCACATACGATGCACCATTGGCGACAAAATAAAACGGGATGACCTAAGTCATCCCGTAATAAACGTCATCCTGCAGTAAGCAGAACTCACCCAATCAAGGTTACTGGTATGAATGGTCGCCATGCTGATGTTCTGTCACATCTCGTACACCAGTCAATTCGCCAGGGAACATATCAAGCAGTTGCTTCTCGATACCATCCTTCAGGGTCACATCAACCATAGAACAACCGTTACATCCACCACCAAATTGGAGTACTGCAACGCCTGCGGCATCGATTTCGACCAGCATGATATTACCACCATGGCTGGCCAGCTGTGGATTGATTTCAGATTGAATCACGTACTCGATACGCTCTTTCAATGGCGCATCATTATCGACTTTACGCATCTTGGCATTAGGCGCTTTGAGCGTCAGTTGCGAACCGAGTTGGTCGGTGACGAAATCAATTGAGGCATCTTCCAGAAAAGGAGCGCTCTTTTCATCAACCATGGCATGAAAACCATTAAACTCTAGCTCGATATCATCGGCTTCAACGGCATCGGGTGGGCAATAAGACACGCCGCACTCTGCCGATGGAGTACCAGGGCTGATAACAAATACGCGAATATGAGTTCCTTCAGGCTGATCAGCGAGTAGCTTTACAAAATGTGCCTGAGCTGCATCGGAAATGGTGATCATTAAGACATGCTCCGTCAGGTTAAACCCGAGTGTTTTAGTAAGAATTACCACTATGATACTCCGACTCCTAACAGCTTTGTAGCCCCTATGGCGATTAGACAGTAATTTTTTGTCTAAAAAGTGTCGTATAAAGTGACGACTGGCTATGGTAACGATTTCATCGAGCTGTTAATTTAACCTTTATATACAATAATAAAGACTCTAATGATGCTGCGACTCTGCCTACTGCTGCTGTTTTTTACGCCACTCATTGCTCAAGCAGCATCGATTAATCAAAATGTGACTACCGCCACATCGGCTATAGCAACAACCTCGGCCATCGAATCACCGAGCCAGTTTTTAGGGTATCCACTAGGCAGCTGGCATCTACGACACGACCAAATAAACTTCTACCTCAAACAGTTGGCACGTCAAAGCCCTCGAGTAAGCCTAGAATCGACTGGCAGCAGCCATGAAGCTCGCTCACAACTCACGGCGGTGATTACCTCAGCCGCAAATCAAGCCAATCTTAAACAGATCATGGCTCAACGCGCGCAAGTTAAAAGCGGCCAGCCACAAACGGGCCCCTTGGTCATCTGGTTGGCCTATAGTATTCATGGTGATGAAGCCAGTGGTGCGCATGCCGCATTAACAGTGAGCCATCAACTCAGTAGCAGCCAAGAACCTTGGGTTATCGACTTGCTCGATAACGCTGTGGTACTCATCACCCCAACCCAAAACCCTGACGGTTTAGACCGCTTTTCTACTTGGGCCAATAACTACACAGGTAAAGTAAATAACAGTGATGGCAACCATAATGAACATCAACAAAATTGGCCTAGTGGGCGTTCAAATCATTATTTTGCCGACCTTAATCGTGACTGGCTGTTCTTGCGCCATCCGGAAACGCGCGCACGCATCGCCCTGTTTCATCGCTGGCACCCTCACTATGTTGGCGACTTTCATGAAATGGGCCACAACCAAAGTTACTTCTTTCAACCTGGAGTGCCTAAACGCACTCATCCGCTGACCCCAGAAGAAAACCAACGACTGACCCATCAACTAGCCGCCTACCATGCTAAGGCGCTCGATACACGGCAGCAACCCTATTTTAGCCAACAAATGTTTGATGACTTTTACTATGGTAAAGGTTCAACCTACCCTGATATCAATGGCTCTGTCGGGATGCTGTTTGAGCAGGCCAGTGTACGTGGGCAGCAACAGGAATCTGACAATGGTATGCTGGTTTTTGAGCAGGCAATTGCAAACCAAGTGGCGACGTCGTTTTCCAGTCTTAAAGGGGCGTTAGCACTTAAACAAGAGTTACAGCTGTTTCAAACACGCTTTTATCAACGCAAGGATAAGCATCAGCCTTCGGGGCGCGAAAGCGGCTTATTGATCAGTACGAGTCAAGATCCGGGCCGACGCGATGACTTAGCCCAGGTGTTACAGCAGCATCAGATCCTATTTTTTTACCTGCGAGAAGGTCTGCGCCAAGGACGCCATTATTACGCGCCGCGCGATAGCCTATTTATCCCAATTAATCAGCCTCAAAAAAGCTTACTACTGGCACTATTTGATCAACGTACCGAATTCGACGATGCCACCTTTTATGATGTCTCCAGTTGGAACTTCACCTACGCCTATAATTTACAACTGGCCCGTGATGTCAGCCTAGATGTGGATACACTCAGCAGCCAACGCCCGCTTGACGCGCCACTAAGCATTGCTGCTGACAGCGTAGCCGTGCTCATTGATTGGCGACAACATCATGCGGCGACCGTACTACAGCAGCTCCTTAGTCATGGGGTTAAAGTAAAATTTGCCGCCAAACCATTCAGCATCATGACCTCAGCAGGTGCGAGCGATTTTACCGCTGGCACATTGCAAATCCCCTTAGGTCGTCAAACCATGGCTAGCGCACCATTAAGAGAACTGCTTATTTCGCTCGCCACTCACCATCGTCTCACCATGGCCACAGTTACCAGTAGCCGCGCGTTATCAGGTATCGATTTAGGCAGTCCCGATTTTCACCCTATTGCGCCAATCAAAGCAGTGGTGATCACAGGTTATGGTACCTCGGCGTCAGAAGTGGGTGAGCTAGGGTATTTTATGGATCAACATTTGGCGGCGCCGCTCACTCAAGTGGATGTGTCTCGCTTGCCTAGTCTGCCTCTTAACCGATACACCCATCTGTTTCTTGCCGATGGCAGCTATCAAAATGTCGCTGAAAAGCTCGCCCGTAAACTGGGACAGTTTGTTAATAATGGCGGAGTGATCGTGGCGCAAAAGGGCGCCTTAAGCTGGCTAAGCAAAGGCAACTTATTAAAGAGTGATGTGAGAAATCCACGGGCATTTGAACAGTTATTTGCCACTGACGGCATGCGCTTTGACGAGCAAGCGACACTAAGGGCACGCAAGGCGATTGGCGGAGCCATATTGGCACTGGATCTCGATACCTCTCACCCGATCAATTTCGGCCTACAAGGCAACATTCTGCCGATACTCAAAAATAAGCCACTGGGATTACTCGCCGGTTCAAGCTCTTTTACCACCGCCGCAAGTTATGCTGATGAACCGCTATTGGATGGCTATCTGGCAACAGAATATCAGCGCAGCTTCAGCCAAACCCCTGCCATCCGAGTTGAACGCCATGGTCAGGGAGCCATAGTGGCGCTAACCGATAACCTACTGTTTAGAAATAGCTGGCTCGACGCGCAAAAGGTCTACAGTAACAGCCTCTACTTCATTCCGGCGCTGCACTGAAGCCACCTACTTACTGCTTAACGACAAACGGCACTTACTTGAGTAAGTGCCGTTTGTCGTTAAGTCGTTTAAGCAAAGCGAGCAACATGGCGCGCCATGCTAATGTTTACATGATAAAGCTCAAATAGCCTTTTAAAATCACTACATTGACGATATCGATAAAGAAAGCACCAACAATGGGCACCACCATAAAGGCTTGTGGCGAAGGCCCTGTTCTCGAGACTAATGCCCCCATATTCATCACTGCGGTTGGCGTCGCCCCCATACCAAAACCACAGTGACCACCCGCCATTACTGCGGCATCATAATTACTGCCCATCAGTTTAAAGGTAACAAAGTAGGCAAATAGCGCTAACACTACCGTTTGAATCAGTAAAATAATCAATAGCGGCACCGCGAGGTCAAAAATTTCCCACAGCTTTAAGTTCATCAATGCCATCGCCAAAAACAGCGATAAAGACACGGTACCAATCACATCTACGCTTTCGCTATTAATTTTATAGCCACGCGATAACTCAGTGATATTGGTGATCATCACGCCAAAAAACAATGCATAAACAAAGTCAGGCATTCGTAACCAGTTGAGTTCGAACATACTCACCAACGAGCTAAACCATTTTGCTCCGCCCACACATAGCAGCAAAATAAACAGCACCTCAAGAATACTCTTAGCGGTAACTCGGTCTTCTTCTAACTGATCATAGGTCACTAAATCTGGGTGATCTTTATGATGGTTGCCACCCACACCATAAGAGGATACTAGGCCATGCTTATTGATGAGTCGCTGTGCAACAGGGCCACCAATAATACCGCCCATTACGAGGCCAAACGTGGCTGCCGCCATCGCAAACTCAAGGGTATTGATGCCGTAGTTTTCAGAGAACGTTTGCGCCCAAGCGGCACCCGTACCGTGGCCACCCGACAGAGTTATTGACCCTGCAATCAACCCCATTAGAGGTTCTAGCCCTAACGCGGTAGCCATACCAACCCCCACCGCATTTTGAATCACGATATATAAAGAGGCGATACCTAAAAAGAGAAAAACCTTAGTGCCGCCTTTCATCAATAACTTATAACTTGCCGCTAATCCTACTGTGGCAAAAAACATCATCATCAAGGTGTTCTGCATCGACAGCGTAAACTCTAACGAGATCTGATTAAAATGCAGTATGGCGATAACCGCTGCGATGATTAAACCACCCACAATCGGTTCTGGGATATTATATTTTTTAAATACAGATACATGACGATTAACTGAGTGACCGAGAAAGAGGACTAAAATAGCCACCAAAAAAGACTCGAGCTCTCCAACAGAATAAACAGTATTCATAACACTCCTATTTCGGCAAAACCGTCCGCAACGACCGATACTACAGCGTCTATCGCGGCCTCACCTTGTGCGCTAAACTCATAACAAAATAAGTCCGCGGTTAAAACAATCCCATTTGGTGAGTTAACGATTGATTAAGCATAATCGGTAACCGCCACGCGCTATACAAATACGCCAACAGAGTAACTCTGCAACGCATCCGAGCGATTTCTATAAATGGATGATTATCTCAGTGACTGGAAAATGAAATTGGGTAAATTTATGCGCTTAGTGCTAAGACGCATTTTCGGATGAATGTTCAATCTCAACCGCTAAACGCTCACGTTCAGCCTTCGAAATATACTTAGGCTTCCCCGTGTGGTGCAGCTTAGCATTGGCTTTCTTGGCCTTAGCTTTCAGGGTTTGATTGATTTTTTTCTTTCTATTCATGACGGCGAGTATACCCCAAAAAAGCTCATTTGTGAGCTCGCACCGCTGCGTCAGTACATTTTTGCGCCAAATTTTACCCCATAAAATTATGTGATCTAACTCAAAATCGCAAGTCACCTTCAAGGTTAAGTAATTTAAAATCAGGCAGTAACGAAAAAAACTATCCTGAAAATCACCCACAAAAAAGCACAGCCTTAACTGTGCTTTTGTTTTCATCATCTGCTTATCATTTAGTCACTACCCAGAGTGCATGCAGCATTCCGGGGATAAAAAATAGCAAACATAGGATCACATTGATCAACAGATCTTGGCCAACGCCACTTTTTAAAAATACGGCAACTGGGGGCAATAAGATGGCAATAATCACCAGTAATAATTTATTTGTATCCATTTTAGCCTCTTCCTTTTGTCATCATTTTTGCTTTGGCCAAGCTAACAACTCAGGCTCAGCCCATGTGTGTAACTGACGCTTAATGGCCTCATGGCCAAACCATTCACCCGATGTCGGCGCTACTAAGTAAGAATACATGTTTCCTGACCACTCAAAATGTAAACCATAGGCGTGTAAGTAACCCCGATCCGCGGTCGCGCCACCATAAAGCTCATCCCCTAAAATAGGCACACCGATACTGGCCAACGCTACGCGTAACTGGTGCGTCTTACCACTTAATGGTTTCAGCAAATAGAGCCGCAGACCTTCGTCAACCGACTGCGAAAAAAACTGCGTCACCGCCGGATTTTCAATGCTACGTAGTAATTTATACATGCTACGGCGCGACTTTGCCATATCGCCAACAATACTGCCCTGCTTCTTCTTAGGTTTCCCCTTCGCCAGCGCGAGGTAATATTTCTGAATTTGGTGCGCGGTAAACATCGCCGTAAAACGGGCCGCAGCTTGGCTACTTTTAGCAAACAACAATAGCCCTGAGGTCATGGTGTCGAGCCGATGCACAGAATAGAGCTTAATCGCTAAATCTAGCTCAATCTGCGCCATCACGCCGGCGCTACCATCTTGACTGTGAAAATGCACCTTGGGCGACTTGTCGATCACTAAAAAATCGACTTCATCGGCAATGATTTGATACATATTGACCTATGTAGATTAGGAGAATTCAATGGTGACAATCAACCCAGGTTGATTGTCGCTAAGAGTAATACGCGCATTATGACGCTGCAGAATGGCTTTCACTAGCGATAACCCTAACCCGGTGCCTTTATGGTGACGACTTGGATCAAGCCGTACTAAGCGATCAAACACCTTTTCGGTCGCCTCTGGCGGAATACCTGGGCCATTATCGATAATTTGAACTTGATTGCCACGCTGTACTATCTGCACGCTGGCGCCTTGGCCTGCATACTTAATCGCATTATCGACCAGATTAAATAAAGCTTGGAACAACAGGTATTTATCACCCATCACCGTATAATCGTCAGCGGTCTGCAGCGACAATGTTTGCTCGTTAAGCTCCGCCATTGCATCCGCCATCTCATATAAATCACTACACATGGCTTGTAGACTTAGAGGCTGTAACTCGAGAATTTGCTGCCCTTCTTCGATACGAGTTAACGACAACATAGCATCAAAGGTAGCTAAACAATCGTCCAGCTCTTCAGTTAAAATTGCGCAGGCTTCGCCGAGCTCATCGGCCGACTTATTCGGCAGTTGTTCTATCCCCATGCGCAGATGCGACAAAGGAGTGCGTAAATCGTGCGCGATATTATCGGTAGCCCCTCGCACCGCGTTAAGGTTGTTTTCTAGCGTGTCGAGCACGCCATTAAACTTACCCGCCAGCATGTCGAATTCATCTTGGCGCCAACTCACGGGTAACCGTGTCGAATACTCCCCTTTTTCAATGCGCCGGCTTAAGCGATTGTACTGCACTAAGCGGCGGAGAATCGCCTTAGAAAACAAGTAACCTAGGGCTAAGGTTAATACAATGGTCAACATCAGAGCGGTGATCGCCGCGTTCACAAATCGCTCGATGAGGGTCGCTAGCTGGTCGGTTCGCGTGGCAATTAACACTGGGCCATAACGGGTGATAACTAAGCCACCGGTTAAAATATGCAGCTTGTCTGCGCCACCCGCCAAAATAGGAAACTCTCGGGTTTCAGGCAAAATAGGCATATCGTCAGGCATAAGGCTCAAGGCCCCGACAAGATCGAGCGAGCTACGCCACACCACTAAGGCGGTTTTAGGATCGGCGGTACGGATTTGAGTCGCAAAACTGCGTCTATCGAGCGTCAGCGCCATCTGTTGATAGCGCTGTTTTTCTGCCGCTAAATGCTGATTGGTTTGCAGATCTTGCTCGTTAATCAGCTGGCGATACATACCAAATAGCAAGGTGCCGATGATCAGGGTCACTAAACCTGAAAAGATGATAGTGATCCGCCAGGCACTACTCTGGTAAGGCTTAATGCCCTTGACGTAGGCGATAACCAGCCCCTCGAACGGTTTCGATTAATTCACCAAAACCAAGCTCTTCAAACTTGCGACGCAGCTTAGCAATATGCACATCAATCACATTGGTGCGCGGATCGAAGTGATAGTCCCATACTGCTTCAAACAGTAAGGTACGACTGATCACCTGATTAGGATGTTCCATCAAGTACTTAAGTAGTTGGAATTCTTTTGGTTGCAACAGGATCTCATGGCCAGCTAAGGTCACTTTACGCGTTAGTAGTTCCATCACCAAATTGCCGACGGCTAATTCGGTGTGCGCAGGGGTAGAGTTACCTCGCTGCATCAGTTTTTCTGCACGCACTAACAGCTCAGAAAAGGCAAAGGGCTTAGTCATGTAATCATCGCCGCCGGCTCTAAGCCCCTTAACTCGCTCATCCACGTGGCTAAGGGCCGATAAGATAAGCACTGGGGTTTGATTACCCGTTGCTCGTAGCGCGGCTAATACCTTGAGTCCGTCAAGCTGGGGCAACATACGGTCTAAGATAATCAGATCGTATTGCATACTCGTGGCAAGCAGCAGACCTTGATGGCCATCGCTTGCGGTTTCAATATTGTGCCCCTGTTCGGTAAAGCCTTTCACCACATAATCAATTGTGGTGGCATCATCTTCTACGAGCAATATTTTCATTCAATTAATCCCACTTTAGTAGGGGCAAAGGCCGCTGGTTTTCAATATCAAACGCCAAGCGACGTTTGCCATGTTGATCAATTAATTTGAGCTCAAGGTAACTGATCCCCAAGTCATGATCGAGTTGCGCTTCGACAATATGCGCCGTGCTATCGCCCATGGCTGTTTTAAGCAACTGTGAAAAACCCAGATCCATCTCTTGCATCATGCGCACTGCTTTCAGTTCGTCACGATCGTCGGCCTCTAAGGTTGCCACTTTCTGCCTAATAAGCTTGCCATCTTTAGCCCAAAATTCAAATTCTGTGACGGTATCGGCTTGGGTGTCGATCATACTCACTTCATAGATCAGCTCACCATTAATCACATCGATATCAAATTCTGAAATCACGCCAGGGTAACTTTTTTCCGCTTGCGCAATCAGCTGCTGCGGCGTCAGACTCTGGCTATCTGATAGTAACTCCAGTACTGTCGAGTTCGCGTTGGCAACCCCAGCAACACTGACACTAGATAACAGCACTAAACTGATTAACCAACGAGCCATAACTCCTCCATAAAATGTTTAATATCGGTATCTTAACCCCAGCAACAAGCTGCGGGCTAGTGTTAATCTGCTAGGAGATCGATTGCATCAATTTCAATCTCAACCCCTTGCCATTCATCATCCACCTCACCTTTTAGGGTGACTGTGGTGTTAGTCAACACCTCAATATCACGCCATAAGGCATTGTCGATTTCGACTTCGACCTCACCGCTGTGGTCTTTAAACAGGTATTTTTCCTCCCCTAGGCTCTTTACCAAGTGTCCAGTGAGCGCAACGGGAGTATCGGGCTTAGCCTTAGCCGCTTCTGCTGCCGTCTGCGCCACAGATGAGCTGGCATAGCTATAAGCCACCACGCTAGGTAAAGTCAGTACACAAGCTAATATTAATGAACCCGTCAGTTTTTTAGCCATCTTTTATGCTCCTCTACCGCACCGATCATAATAAGCGCTATTGTAGAGTCACTATGATGGAAAAGAGATGGAAAAGAGATTAATCATTGATCATACAATCTACGGAGTTCATCTAGTCTGCAACGCTGGTTTCTAAGATATGGATAAGCTCTGATTTCAGTGCCACCTCAGTCTCAACCCCAGGGGCTAGGGCCAGCTTTTGCGCCAAATGTAACGGCACCTCGGCATTGAGGCTATGTTTTACCCCCTTGATACTGGCAACGATGCGCATGGTTTCACCCATTGCCAAGGTCGACTCCACTGTGATAATCAACTTGTTAAAGCTCCGACACAGACGCCCCTTAGCAATGGAGTTAAACCGAATGCCTTGATTGGGGATCACCCAGCGCACCGTGGAGCCAATATCTAGGCTGTCAAAATAACTGCTGGCGATGAGGTGCTCACCAAACTTCAACCAAGTGATCTGCCGCGCTTCTTCTTGCGCCACCACCTCAGCATCAAACACATTGCGCAGTCCCATCTGCTTTGCCACCGCTTCATTACGTGGCCGGGTGAGTACGTCTCTGGGAGCGCCTTGTTGTAACAACACGCCTTGGCTGATTAAAATCATGCTATCGGCGAGCAACAGGGCTTCATTGAGATCATGAGTGACCATAATCACCGGAATCGATAACTGCTCTTTAAGCCTCGCTAACTCAAGATACAGGCGCTCGCGGGTTTCACGATCGACCGCAGAAAAAGGCTCATCAAGCAGCAATACCGAAGGCTGACGCGCCAACGCTCGCGCTAAAGCAACCCGTTGACGTTGACCGCCCGACAAATTAGCCGGGAGTCGGTCCGGTAGACCGTGTAAATTGACTCGCTCTAACCAATCTTTGGCCCGCTCAACTCGCTCGGCCTTGGGGATATGATCGAGCGCAGCCACCACATTTTCGAGCGCCGTCATATTGGGAAACAAGCCAAAGTGTTGCGGCACATAGCCTAAATGACGCTGCTGTGGGGTAAGGTAATCGCCCTGCTGGCTATTAAACCACTGACGCTCACCGTAGCGGATCTCACCCGCTTGAGGCTTGGCTAATCCGGCGATCATCCGCAGTAGCGTCGACTTACCGCCTCCCGATGGCCCCACTACCGCCAACACTTCTCCAGCACGGCAGGTAAACTCGGCATCGAGCACTATCTCTTGGGTTTGATTAACCCTGCAATACAGATCAGCGACGTCTTGAGACACTTAAGCCTCCTAAGCGGCGTGACAGACTGGTGGTCAGCGCCAGCGCCGTAACCGCAAACAGCAGTAATACCAACGACATCTGCCCTGCACTGGCAAAATCGAAGGCTTGTACGCTGTCATAAATCGAGATGGCGATGGTCTTAGTTTCACCGGCAATGTTGCCGCCCATCATCAATACCACCCCAAATTCACCCAATACATGCGAAAAACAGAGTACTAAGGCGGTCAGCACACCAGGCCATACGAGGGGCAGCTCAATTTTGGTTAACGCTTTAAACGGACTCATACCACAACACGCTGCAGCGTCACGCACCTCTTCGGGTACTGCCTCAAAGGCACGTTGAATGGGCTGAATAGCAAACGGAATATTGACTAACACCGAGGCGACCACCAGCCCTGAAAAGTGGAATACTAACTGCTGCCCAAGCACATTTTGTAGCAACTGGCCTAACCAAGACTGACTGCCAAGTCCCACCAACAGGTAATAGCCGATAACGGTAGGCGGTAACACCAAAGGCACCATGATCAAGGCTTCGACCCAAGATTTGCCGCGAAATTGATGATAGGCTAACAAGCGCCCCACCCAGATAGCGAAAGGGATCAGAATCAACACAGTGACAGAGCTTAATTTGATCGATAAACCTAACGCCTGCCAATCCATCTATTACGCTCCCGGAGATGTGAGTTCAGGCAAACCAAAACCAAACTCGGTAAATACAGCACGCGACTTTGCCTGCTGCAGGTAATCATAAAAGAGTTTGGCGGTATCGCCCGCTTTCTCAGTCAATACCATGCGTTGATTGAGCGGCGTATGCCAATCACTGGGCAGCGCCACATAATGGCCAACCGCTTGAAATTGGGGCGCCATCGCCAAAGATAACGCCACAATGCCGCCATCGGTGGAGCCACTCAAGGCAAATTGAGCCGCTTGGGAGACATTTTCACCAAATATAAGGTGAGATTGGATGTGCTGCCACATGCCAAGATGCTCAAGGTATTCCCGGGCTCGCTCACCATAGGGCGCATGATCGGGATTGGCAATGGCAAACCGTTGCAGCTGACCTTGTTGCAGCATGGTTTTTAACCCCTCTAGCTGAGGATCTAATGCTAACGCAGAGGTTTTAGGTGCTGCTAAGGCTAAACGCCCAATGGCATATAGCTCGCCATCGCTAGTGGTGACGCCAAGCTTATGCAACTGATAAATATATTTATCATCGGCAGATAAAAACAGTTCAAATGGCGCACCATGGCGGATCTGCGCCACTAAATTACCCGAAGAACCATAAGAGATACGCACCCGCTGCCCCGTATCTTGGGTAAAATTAGCGGCAATTTTATCGAGTGCAAACTTAATGTTAGCCGCTGCCGCAATGGCGGGGGCATCACTTGCCCAGCTTGGCGATGCGCCGACACACATGATGAATATCGCCACTGCGCGAATAAAGCTCTTCACACCTCTCTCCCCAAGGCTAGCAAAACGCCAATTTAGAATACGCCCTAAATCTGGGCTATTTTTGTTGCCACATCTGCGCCGCTTGTTCATCGGCATCTTTGGCTTCGACCCAGTTTTTCCCCTGATCGCCCGCCTCTAGTTTCCAAAATGGCGCCTTGGTCTTTAAAAAGTCGATTAAGAACTCGCAGGCGGCAAACGCGGCTTTGCGGTGCGCACTGGTGACACCAATAAACACTATCTGCTCGCCAAGCGCCATGGTTCCCACACGGTGAATAATGGTCACCTTGTTGAGCGGCCAGCGCTCACGTGCCTGTGCCGTGATTTGTTGCAGTACGGCCTCTGTCATGCCGGGATAATGCTCTAAGGTGAGATCGGTAACGACACTGCCGTCATTGAAATCACGCACTTTACCCACAAACGTCACCACAGCGCCGTCGCTGTTATCATCGGCAATACGGGCATACTCCTGTGGCACGCTAAAATCGTCAGTCTGCACCAGTACCCGATCGAACATCGCTGTCATATTAGCCTCCCGTCACAGGAGGAAAGAAGGCCACTTCATCGCCATCTTCAACTGGGGTATCCCAGCTGCTAATGGTTTGATTGACGGCCACCAATAATTTATCTGACGCCATCACTTTAGCCCATTTGTCATCTTTAGCCGCCAGCTGCGCCCGTAATCCTTCGGCGGTACACGTTGCATCGGATGCCTCAACCTTTATCGAACCTTCACCCAATAGCTCACGAACTTGAGCAAAAAAAAGTACATTTATCATTTATCGATACCTTAAACGCTTGTAGCCGTTATACCTTGAAGTGACCCGATTTGCCGCCACGCTTCTCTAAGAGACGTGTCTGCGAAATCAGCATATCTTTTTGCACCGCTTTACACATATCGTAAATCGTTAACGCCGCCACCGAAGCCGCGGTAAGGGCTTCCATCTCAACGCCTGTCTTGCCCGATAATTTACAAAGGCTAGTAATACGCACACGATTAAATTCGGGCTGTGCCTCCAGCTCAACCTCGACCTTAGTCAGCATCAATGGGTGACACAGGGGAATTAAGTCAGAGGTTTTCTTTGCCGCTTGAATACCGGCAATGCGGGCTGTGGCAAATACGTCACCTTTATGGTGACTGCCACTCATGATCATCTCGAGGGTCGCGGGCGCCATCTCGATAAAGGCTTCGGCGCGGGCTTCGCGCTCGGTAACCGCCTTTTCAGTCACATCGACCATATGGGCGTTACCGTCGGCATTAATATGGGTGAATTGATTACTCATCTGTCGCTACCTTTTTGAGATGCATTACAAAGTTACAAGGCCTATGTGTGGCGTCAAGTTGCTGTTTAATAATCTGATTCCAGCCAGTGCGGCAGGCCCCAGTTGAGCCGGGTAAACAAAAAATTGCCGTCTTATTAGCAAAACCACCTAAGGCACGCGACTGCACCGTCGACGTACCCAGCTCGTTATAAGTGATGTGGCGAAATAACTCACCAAAACCATCAATATCACGGTCAAACAGTGGGCGTACCGCTTCGGGGGTATTGTCGCGTTCGGTAAAGCCAGTGCCTCCTGTGGTGATGATAACTTGTATATCATCGGCCGCTATCCATTGCGATAGCTGCGCCCGGATCTGGTATTTATCATCTTTACACAACTGACGATCCAACAAGCGATGACCGGCATCGACAACCGCGTCGGCTAAAAACTGGCCCGACGTATCGCGGCTCAAATCGCGAGTATCAGACAGGGTTAAGATCGCAATATTTAATGGTATGAATTTCGAAGTAGTACAATGGCCCATAACGCCCCTTCACTCAATAATGGATTCGATAACCAGCCTTACCCAAAGCATCTGACTGGCAGCCGAGTATACCTATGCCCTAACACCATGTTATTGCGTTAGGTCATAGAAGCCAATTAACCGCCAATGGATGCTAAATGTTGGGTAACGCCAGTGATGCCATCATGAAGAAAATGAGTTTGCTTTTTGGTCTGCAGTTGACCATGCAGCCGCTCAATAAGCTCGCTGCGCTGCTCACGTTGTTGTAGCAAGTCTCTAAGGTCGACGCCGTGTTCGGTAAATAGGCATAAGTGCAACTTACCTTTAGCCGATACCCGCAGACGATTACAGTTAGCACAGAAGTTTTTCTCATAAGGCATGATCAAACCAATACGGCCTTTAAAATCGTCATGGCTGAAGTTTTGTGCTGGCCCATCATCGACTGCCGAACGATCTAAATGCCAGCCGTCTTGTATTAGCTGGGTTTTGATGTCGGCACCGGCAAGGTGATGTGCCTGAAAATAGTCACGTCCTAACCCAGTTTCCATCAATTCGATAAACCGCAGGTCGATAGGCGTATTTTTAATCCAGTGCAAAAAGCGCGGTAAATCTTTGTCGTTCAGCCCTTTAAGCAGAACTGCATTAATTTTTACTCGCTCGAAGCCGGCCGATAATGCTGCATCGACGCCACGCATCACCTCATCGAACTTGTTTTCGCCGGTGATCTGATAAAACATGCGCGGGTCTAAGCTGTCGATAGAGACGTTGATGCGTCTTAATCCTGCATCAAACCACTCCTTAGCGTGCTTTTCTAAGCGATAACCATTGGTCGTCGTGGCAATAGTAGAGATATTGTCGTTATCGGCCACAATACGAATAATGTCGCTAAAGTCTTTACGCAGTGTGGGCTCGCCACCCGTAATACGAATTTTTTGCGTACCCACTTCGCCGAAAGCGCCGACTAGATTTTCAATCTCATTAAGATCTAAAAACTTAGGCTTACCATCGGGACGGTAGCCATCAGGAAGGCAGTAAGTGCATTTGAAATTACAAACGTCAGTGACTGACATCCGTAAATAGTGAAATCTTCGACCAAAATTGTCTTGTAGCTGAGACATGATCACCTTTCCAAGTAAGGGGAGGTGAGTCAATTTCTCTTCTCACCCCGGTGGCACTATTGCCACGGCTCACTATCCGTATCATAGACGTAGGACAGAAAGCTCGGAGAACCGTCGTTTACTAATTATAGGCCGAATTGCTTACCAGTTAACACCTTTCACGCCACATTTTTGCTTAGCCCCCAAGTCACCGTTAACATTCTGTGACAGCGCTCACGTAGAGAATCGCTATCAATTAGTCTATCTTGACCGCTTAAACTCTGTGCCATCTAACAAATTTAAGGTAAGGTGTGGCAAAGAATAAAACACCCGTTTCAATCGGGGGATAAGCAACAAAAGAGGTGAAGTGATGGAACGCGAATCGATGGAGTTTGATGTTGTGATTGTTGGGGCCGGGCCTGCAGGCCTTGCTACAGCGTGCCGACTGATGCAGATATCTCAAGACAGTGGCCAAGAACTATCTGTCTGCGTGGTAGAAAAAGGCTCGGAAGTCGGCGCACATATTTTATCTGGCGCCGTATTTGAACCTAAGGTGCTGGGTGAGTTATTTAGCGATTGGAAAACAACTGGCGCCCCCCTTCATACTGCCGTCACTCACGATGAACTCTTTATGTTGGGTTCTGAGTCCGCTTCACGTGCCATGCCCAACGCCTTAATCCCCAAGACGATGCACAATGAGGGTAACTACATCATCAGCGTCGGCAACCTTGCCCGCTGGTTGGCAGAACGTGCCGAAGCACTTGGTGTTGAGATTTTCCCCGGCTTCCCCGCCAGCGAACTGCTGTTTAATGACGACAACAGCGTCAAAGGCATCATCATTGGCGACATGGGCATTGGTGCCGATGGCCAACCTAAAGACAGCTATGAACCGGGTATGGAACTGCATGCCAAATACACCGTCTTTAGTGAAGGTTGCCGTGGTCATTTAGGTAAACAACTGATAGAAAAATACCACCTAGACAATGGCAAGACGCCACAGCACTATGGCCTCGGGTTTAAAGAGATCTGGAAAGTTCCTGCCGAGCAGCACCAGCAAGGTAAAGTGGTCCATACTGGCGGTTGGCCGCTCAATGATGGGGCATCGGGTGGCGGTTTCCTATATCACTTAGAAGATAATCAAGTGGCGGTGGGGTTAATTATCGACCTTAACTATCAAAATCCACATCTCAGTCCCTTTGATGAGTTTCAGCGTTATAAGACCCACCCAGTGATCAGCCAATATCTGCAAAATGGTGAACGTATCAGCTATGGCGCGCGCGCCATCACCAAGGGTGGGCTAAATTCACTGCCCAAAATGAGCTTTCCAGGCGGGCTGATCATCGGCTGTGATGCCGGCACGCTTAACTTTGCCAAGATAAAAGGCACCCACACAGCAATGAAGAGCGGCATGATTGCTGCCGAAACCATCTGTCATGCATTACATGCCGGGGTAGAAGGTGGGAAAGATCTCGACTGTTACCAAGAAAAATTTGAGCAAAGCTGGCTGCAAGAGGAGCTCTACACTTCACGTAATTTTGGCCCTGCAATGCATAAATTTGGCGCTTATCTCGGCGGCGCATTTAACTATATTGACCAAAACTGGTTTGGCGGCAAGTTTCCTATTACGCTGCGCGATGAGCACCCTGATCACGCTCAAATGGCCGAGGTGGGCACCTACAATAAAATTGATTACCCAAAGCCTGACGGTAAGCTCAGCTTCGATAAGCTCTCTTCGGTGTATTTATCAAACACTTATCATGAAGAAGATCAACTCTGTCACCTGCGTTTAACAGACGAAAGTATTCCGCTGCAGGTTAACCTAGTTAAATTTGATGAACCCGCCCAGCGTTACTGCCCAGCCGGGGTGTATGAAATCGTCGAAGAAGCGGGCGAAAAGAAATTTATGATCAATGCCCAAAACTGCATCCATTGTAAAACCTGCGACATTAAAGATCCTAGCCAAAACATCACCTGGGTTACGCCAGAAGGCGGCGGAGGCCCCAACTACCCTAATATGTAACCAGCTCAGTTTTAACTAGAAACACGCCCATATGGGCGTGTTTTTTTTGCTTGCGCTTGTGCTCATATACAACCATAATTGCTCACTATACCGACAAGCGTTACTTAAAGCGCATATTTGACACCATCCTACCCCACAGGCTATCTGAACTTGAACATGCTTAATGGCTCATGTTCTGTCTTAGATTGTCTCACCAAATTGGCTAACCGCTATTTAACAATTGTAGATGTGAGTGACTGCTATGAAGCTTAATATGCTAACCATTAAACAAAAAATCTTACTGACTGTCGCCTTGGCTGTGTTGTTATCGACCGCCCTCGTCGGTGTGCTCAGTCAACGCAGTGCCAAAGATGTGGTCGAGCAGCGCATGCTGACCTCTGAACTGCCTAATACCCTGTTTGCGATCCGCAATAAAATCGAAATGGATATCGCCATCTTAATGGAGGCCGCCGAACAACTCGCCAGTAGCAAAATGTTGAAACAGTGGCTGGTCGCCGGACGTCCTGCTGAAAGCGAAGCAATTGTCATCGAGCAGCTCAAGAGTATGCAGCAGCAGTACCACCTGGCTCAGACCTCTTATGCTGACCGCGAAACCGGAGCCTATTATACCCAAGACGGTTTTTTACGTGTCCTAAGCCCAGAACAAGATGGCTGGTTCTTCGACTATAGAGACAGTCGTCAAGAGCGCATGCTCAATGTGTTTACCGAGGCCAATGGCGAGGTAAAACTGTTTATCAACTACCAGCAACCCAACGACAGAGGTTTAGTGGGGCTGGGGAAATCCCTTGACGATATGGTGCGCCTACTCGGCTCATTCACCATAGAGCAGAGCGGATTTGTCTACCTTGTTGATGCTAAAGGTCAGGTACAGTTGCACCAAGATACCAGCCATATTGGCAGTGCTAATATCGCCTCGCTCTATCCGCAAAGTGATACTCAATCCTTATTGTCAAAAAGTGAATTTAAGCTGATCAGAACCGAATTTGACGGTGAGTCAGTACTCGTTGCCAGCAGTTATTTAGCCTCGATGGATTGGTATGTCATAGCTCAAGTGCCCGAAAGTGAAGTGTTTGCCTTATTAGAAGAGTCCGCCTACCAAATTTTAATCTGGACCGTACTGATCGCCGCCGCCTTCATTGGTTTGGCCGTAGTTGTCGCAGCCTCTGTCAGCCAACCTATCGCCAAAGTCGCTAACATGCTCCAAGATATTGGCCAAGGCGAAGGCGATTTACGCCAACGTCTGCCCGTCGATGGCAATGATGAACTGGCCCAACTAGCGCAAGGCTTTAATAGCTTTA
This sequence comes from Shewanella algidipiscicola, assembly GCF_003605125.1. Classification (GTDB taxonomy): domain Bacteria; phylum Pseudomonadota; class Gammaproteobacteria; order Enterobacterales; family Shewanellaceae; genus Shewanella; species Shewanella algidipiscicola. The sequence continues at coordinate 119,574 of NZ_QPQT01000011.1, read as the reverse complement.
TCGAAAAAATTCAACGCTCTATTATCGAAGTTACCGACACCAGCGTACAGCTGAGCCACGCGGCGAAAGAGGTGGCCGAACAAGCCCAGCAAACTTTAGATGACAGCCTGCTGCAGAAAGATCAAACCATGATGGTGGTTGCCGCCATTAATGAAATGGGCGCTACAGTACATGAAATTGCTGGCAATGCGGCACAAGCGGCAGACAGCGCAAAAGAGGCCGATCGAGAGTCTAAATCGGGCCAAGATGTTGTCGGCCATGCACGCGATACCATCAACGCCCTGTCGCAAGATGTTGAACAAGTGGGCGATGTTATCGAATCACTTGCCACTCATACTACGTCTATCGGCAGCATTTTAGATGTGATCCGCGCCGTGTCTGACCAAACCAATTTATTGGCATTAAACGCGGCTATTGAAGCGGCGCGGGCCGGTGAAGCGGGCCGCGGCTTTGCCGTGGTTGCTGAAGAGGTACGTAATCTCGCCTCTCGCACCGCAGTATCGACCGATGAAGTACAAAAAATGATTGATAACTTGCAAGCCGAAGCAGCCCGAGCTGTCGCTGCGATGCAGCAAAGCAAAAGTCGCAGCGAGCAAGGGGTACAGGCCGTTGATAAGGCGCGCCATTCATTAGTCGAGATAAGCCAACAGATTGGTGCCATCAGCGACATGAATATCCAAGTGGCTGCAGCAACTGAAGAGCAATCGACCGTGGTAGAGGACATTAATCGCAATGTCACCGAGATCAGCGAGATCACCCAGCGTACAACCGAAACGTCCAATGCCGTGGCACAAGCCAGCCAATCGCTTAATCAGCTGGCCTTACGTTTAGACGCTTTAGTCGCGGGTTTTAAGGTGTAAAACCTTGGGTTAGAAAACGCACAAGCCCGCATTCAGCGGGCTTTTTTATACGATCTAGATGTAGGTCAACAACAAGTATAACTGCTGATAAAACACCTACGACTTAAAAAAGGAGATCGCCATCGGATAGCGATAGCAGATCCCTTCACTGGCCTTCATCGCCGCAATGATGGTAACCACAATATCGAAAATCGCCAGTATGCCAAACAAGAAAAAGCCGATACCGATAAACATCAATATCATGCAGATCAGCGCATAGACCACGATGCTGATCTTAAAATTTAAACAGTTACGGCCACATTGGTCGACAAACGCAATCTCGTCGCGCTTCATCAGCCACACAATCAGCGGGCCTAATATCGACCCCAACGGAATGAGATAACCTGAGAAGCTGGCAAGGTGCACCGCTACCGCCATATTTTTATCATCTCTAGACAATTCCTCATATTCTGTCACGACTCTCTCCTTGGTAATACATCATTTATTGTAGATATAAATCTTAATTATTAAGCACTTAAATCTGAATGCGTTGCATCTGGGCCAAACAGACGCATCTGCCAAGGCTCAATCTTTTGGCTCGCTAAACGACGCTGTAAATTGACCACCCATGCCTGTGCTAATCCCGGACAATGGGCAAGGCGCTCGTAAGCAGTCGCATCAAATTGATTAGCAAAATAGATCGCCATAGACTCACGTACACTGATATTGCTGCAACGTTCAATCAAGCGGATCCCATCGCTTAAATACAAGGTTCCTGGGGTTAAAATGCGGTAAAACCAACCGCACAAACCGCTGGTTTGCATCGCTAAGGCAAATTCAGGATGACCAAATTGATGATTGAGTTTAAAACAAGGTGAACGCCCCTGAGTCACCTGCACTCTTACCTCACCAATGGCAAAGATATCACCAATATTGACCTGTGTTTCGTCGAGGCCGACCGTACTGATATTTTCGCCCATTGCCGGTGCATCTTTGAAACCAGTCATCATATCCCAGCGCCGGTATTGGCTATAATGTTCGCGCGGAAAGTGATGTAGCACGCGATCTAATCCGCCATGATGCTTAAGATCGGCCTGACTATCCCCCTCGACCGCTAAGGTGCCCACCAGCAACTGCTGGCATGGCTGCTTTGCATCGATCATGCTGTTAACCGCTGCAACTAAGCCCGCCTTATCGCCAGCATACAAGCCTGATATTTTTTCAATCATGCGTTACCCCAAAAGAAGTGAAGCCCCAGCTCGGCTGGTCATGGTGCGATTCATATATGGATTTTATGTTATCAATAGCATTTTTAACTCGAGATAAGTTAACACAAAATGGCTTGATTGCTAGCAGCACCCATAGAGATTTTTATGTCATCAACTGATTGACATCGTAACAAGATCAAAATGTTACAACTTTTAAATCATGCTGTTGCCACAAAACAGTTCGTCAATAGGGATAAATAACAGACAAAAAAAATGCCCTAGGATAAGGGCAAGAGAACAGAAACACGCTACTCAATAGAAGTCATACTTTTTGATCAGCGCTACGCTATGACCATGAAGCCACTATAAGCGGCAATGATGACACTAAGATGACAGTGTTAAATAAATATCGGCGGATTGATTCAAAGTCAAACGAGACGGCCTACAAGCTAAAACCATGTGCCAACCTCAAAGTTTATCGCCCACCGATGCCTCTAAATATTGCTGTAGCTGCGGCCCTGGAATAGAACTGTGAGTCGACACCGCAAATGCCGCCCAGCGCGCGGCCTCCTCCATGGCAACTAACACTGGGTAACCCAGCACTAAGCCATGAATTAATCCAGCAGCATAAGCATCGCCAGCCCCAGTAGTATCAACCACCTCGGCAGGCTGCGCCGCCACCTGCTGCTCACTATCGGCTTGATATACCATTGCCCCCGACTCACCATCGGTCACCACAAAGGCTTGTAAGCTGGCACCCGCTATGGTCAAACCGTATTGCCAAGGCGACAATGCACTTCGCCCTTGCATGTCGGCCTTAGAGGCAATTAACACATGACAAGGCCGAGGGCGATTATCTTTAGCCAGCTGCGCTATCACCCAGCAGTGATTTAATGCAGTCTTAGCCCAACTCACCGCACCTTCGGCCGACGAATTAATATAAAGCGCATCCCAGTTAGACCACTTAGGTGGAGCCGCTAACTCGAACAACGGCCGCTGCGGACGAATAATGGTGCGCTCACCATCGGGAGTCATCACTAAGAGCATTTCAGGAGTATTACCATCATGACGCTGCATCAGCCGGCAGTCGATCCCTAAGGTGCTTACCTGCGCTAATAGCCAATCACCCACTTTATCACGGCCAACTTGGCTCACCAGCGCGACATTGTGACCCGCCCAGACTAGGCCAATACCGGTATTCGCACCGCCACCACCGAGACGTTCACCACCATCTTGATAGTGGAAGCGCCCCCCCATCTTTAGCGGCTTATTGAGCTTTAAGATACGGTCACAATTTAAGTTGGCAACCAGCAAGATATTGGCCATGGGGACTCCGGCAAAATGGACGATGGTGTGATAATACAATGATCACACCCCCTAAAATTAACGCTGCGAACACGCACTAGGCACAAGCTATGAACCATGCGCCTTGCGGCAACTTCTCTTTATACCAAGCGGGCTAAAATAGCTCAACTTTGTCATAATCTAGCTTGGTACTGGACAATGAGAAACTAAGAGAACGTGCTACAGCTGAGGCTCTATTTCGCCAGCAAGCTGCTGTAAAAAAGCCCGCATAACCTCGCTACGTTTGTGCGCTTCTAGGCGACCCCCTGCTGTACACATGGTGTCACTTAAACCCAATAGCTTTTGATAGCAATGATCTAGGGTAAATTGCGTATCATCTGGGAGACGCTGTTGGCAAAATGGATCATCGAGACTATATAAGGTGCGCTGTAAACTGTTGCCAACCTGAATACAGCGAACGATACCTATCGCACCAAGCGCATCTAGCCTGTCGGCATCTTGTACAATTTGCGCCTCTATAGTGTGAGGCGTCACTTTGGCACTAAAGCTGTGGGCGACAATAGCATGGTGAATCGCACTAAAATGCCTTGGCGGATAACTTATCTGAGCTAAAAACTCGATAGCTTTGTCGGCCGCCAAACGTGAGGCTTGGTCACGCTGTGGGTGATCTTTCGCCAGCGACACACAATCATGCAACCAAGCCGCAGGCACGACAACATCGGCGATGGCCGCTTCATCTCGGCACAATTGCTTAGCCGATTTAACCACCCGCAATACATGCTGTAGATCATGCGCCGCATCGCTAGCATGCTGTAATTGAATAAACTGTGAAAATTGCTGCTCAAACTCGCGCAACGCTGGCTCCTAAAGACAAAAAAGGCTGAACCTAGTTCAACCTTTTTTAGTTATCATTTCAAGAGGATTAACCCATTACATGTCGCAGGCCTTAAGCGGCTTACGCAACTGAGCACGGACGTTATCCATGCCAGAGTAGAACTCTTTCATCATTAACAAGCCCATCATCTTGCCGTTATCTGTGACGATCAAGTTATCAGGATCGGTTGGATCATTCTTAATCGCGCCAATGGCCTTCATCGAAGCCATCTCTTTAAACAGCGCCCAATCCAAATTGACCCCGAATGTCTCACGGAAATACTTACGCGATAAGCGCCCAGAGAACATGCCCAATAAGAAACGATACTGCATCACATCTTTCTTGCTGTAGTTCTTCTGCTGCTCAACGCCCATACGTCCGGCGGCGATATCCTCTTGATACTTACGTAACGAGAAGGTATTTACATAGAGGGTATCGTTTAGGAAACTGAACGAACCCGATCCCACCCCCAAATACTCATCATAATCGATAACGTATTCATCAAAACCTTCATCATTAGCCTTACCAAATGCCCATGCCGATAACTGGTTGTATTGGCCATTGAGGCTATTGAGGATTTGACGATATTGACGGGCCATGTCTCCCTGAGGAGCCGCTAGTTTACCTTTAACGCTCTTACGCGTTTGGTGGGTGATCATCAAAGGATAGGTGGTAATTTGACGCGGATCGAGGCGCGAGGCCATATCCAAGTCGTGTTGGATCACCTCATCGGTTTGACCACGAAAACCAAAGATCAAATCGACATTGATAATAGGGAACAACTCTTTGGCTGCCATGATCTTGTCAAAGGTCTCTTGGCCCGAGCCGAACTTATCTAAGCGATCTGTCATCGCTAAGATATCATCATTAAAGCTCTGCACCCCAATCGACATACGATCGACTAAGCCTTTTAACTGTTTAAAGCCAGGACTGTCTAAATGCTGTGGATCAGACTCGCACGACACCTCTTTAATACTAGGAAACAGCGTCTTAGCATGCTCAATCGTACGCGCTAACTCATCCTCTAATACCGTGGTCGTGCCACCACCGATATACATAGATTCAAAGTCATAACCCAATGCTTTTACCATATCCATCTCTTTGCGTAACGAGACAAAATAGGCGCGCGCCTTATCCTCTTTAAATAAAAATCGGTGAAAAGTGCAGTAAGAACACAAGGTATGGCAGAAAGGAATATGCGCATACAACATGTACTTTTTGCCCTCGATAGGCGCAGGCATCATAGACGCTGACTGGGTATCGAGTCGCAAATTTTTATCAACATAGTACTGCATCACTCGTTCCATAGAGCTGAGCATCCAGTTGGGCACAGTAATATTCGCTTGATACGGCTTACTCATATCACCTGACACCGCTTGAACAATTGAAGACATAAACATTCCTAACTGAAACAGACCTTGGATTGCAAAGCCAATGAATAAATAGAGACTTAAAAAGAGATACCCGTTTTTGCGGAACACAAAAGTATCAGTTTCGCTATATATAAAACGTGAACTGGCTATAAGTTACAACACCTAGCACGAGATTAACTGCATAATTGTTAAGCATGTCATACTTTAGCAACAAATGATCTATCACACGACAAGCCATGGTTAAAGCGGTGACGAAAATGAAGCCTTACAACACCGCCTTGCCACTCGCTCCTGGGCTTTGATTAAAATAACGCTTGAATTCGCGGCTAAACTGCGCCGGACTTTCATACCCTACCGCCTGCGCGACCTCTTTCACCTTAAGCTGTTGTAACTGCAATAATTCACGCGCCTTATTGAGGCGAATTTTTTTTAAATACTGGATAGGCGATGAGGCTGTCACCTCTTTAAAACAGCGATGAAACGCCGAAGGACTCATATTCACCAAGCTGGCTAACTGCTCTACCTCAACGCTATCACTATAATGACGATGCAAAAAACTCAGCGCCTTATCGATACGCGACAAACGGGTATGGCTCAGCGCCAAGGCATACAAAGGCGCGGCATTATCTAGCGCCAGCAACCGATAAAGTAGTTCTTGCACTATAGGACGCCCTAATACTTGCGCCTCTAAGGGAGACTGCATCGCCTGTAATAGCCGCTCGATACAGCAGGTCATATCATCGCTGTTAGCGGCAACAAAGTAGCCGGGTTGGCGAGTCTCATTGAGATCGCCTGGCACCTGATGATACTCGTCCATCAGACGAACCAGTTGGGTCAATTGTGGCAAATCAATATCTACAATTAACACTAATACCGGCTCAGCAACCGACGCAAAAGTTTCACACTCTAGCGGCATAGGCACAGTCATCACCAAGGAGTTGTGCGGATCATAATCGAAGACCTGATTGTCCAAATACACCCGCTTCTTACCTTGGCCTACAATTAAGATACCTTGGGAATAGCACATAGGGCCGCGCGAACCATAGGCGGAACTTCGAAACACCTTAATCCCAGCGATCGCGGTGTCGTTAAAGCCCTCCTGCGGTGCTAATGCCATCATCAAACTTGCAATATTTGTCATCATTCGCCTCTATTGTTATTGGCGATGATTTTATCATCAAGATAGGAAAAAGCATCAAATTGACCCAATTAAGATCAATACCCATTAAATTAGATAGGAATAGGCACAAATTGACTAGCAATGGGTATTTATGTTTACACCAAGAAGCCTAACATTACCCCTAGACGTTACAGCTTGATGAAAAGGTATTTAACCATGCTCAATTTTGATTATCGCAATCCGACCCACATTGTTTTTGGTAAAGACAGAATCGCCGAACTGGATAAATTAATCCCAGCTGACGCCCGTGTATTAGTCACTTATGGCGGCGGCAGCGTGAAACGTTTTGGCACCCTAGACAAGGTAATGGCGGCACTCGGGTCGCGCACCGTGTTTGAATTTGGTGGTATTGAAGCCAACCCCAAATTTGAAACGTTAGTCAAGGCGGCTGAATTGGCGCGTAAAGAATCGATCGATTTCCTGCTCGCTGTTGGTGGCGGTTCGGTAATGGATGGCACTAAATTTATTGCTCTGGCGACTAAGTTTGAAGGTGATAGCAGCAGCTTACTGTTCCACGGCTTTAGCCCTGTTCCTGTCGATGCTAAAGATGTGTTACCACTGGCAACCATCGCCACCTTGCCAGCCACAGGCTCAGAGATGAATGCTTTTGGCGTTGTCAGCTATCAAGGTGGTAAGTTTCCAGTTAACCATCCGAGCATCTACCCGACCTTCTCAATGCTGGACCCCACACTCACCTTTAGCTTGCCAAAAATTCAGGTCGCTAATGGCGTGGTTGACGCCTTTGTACACGTGATTGAACAATATGCCACCTACCCGGTAGATGCCCGCGTGCAAGATCGCATGGCCGAAGGCATTATGCGCACCCTGATTGAAATAGGCCCTATCACAGTTGCTGAGCCTGAGAACTATCAAGCACGTGCCAACCTGATGTGGAGCGCCACCTCTGCCCTTAACGGCATGATTGGAGTCGGGGTACCGTTTGACTGGACCACACACATGATTGGCCATGAATTAACGGCACTGTTTAATATCGATCACGCCCAAACATTGGCCGTGATCCTACCGTCAGTATGGCGTATCCGTAAAACCCAAAAGCACGCGAAACTGCTGCAATATGCCGAGCGCGTTTGGGATATCACTGAGGGTGATGACGATAGCCGTATCGAACAGGCCATAGCGAAAACCGAGGCGTTCTTCCAGCAGGTGGGATTAAAAACCCGCCTGCGCGATCATGATGTTAGCCAAGATCAAATCGAGTTAGTTATCGAGGCACTCAAAGCACATGGTATGACTGCACTGTCTGAATCAGGCGATCTTGATTTAGATATCAGTCGCGAAATTTTGCAGATGGCCTGGTAAGCGATTAAAACTACCCTGCACCATCAAAGCGTGGTAACGGGTTAGATAATAAAAACCGCCTTAATGGCGGTTTTTATTTGTCTATCAATCTAAGTGACGCCAGCTAACCGATTACAACTTAAAGTTGGCGACCACTGCACTTAACTGCTCTTTGGTCGCCGCCAGCGATGTGGCGCTGGCTAAAGTAGCATTGGCACTATGATTAAGCTCATCGACCATTTCACGAATGGTACTTAAATTACGGTTAATCTCTTCCGATACTGCACTTTGCTCCTCGGCCGCTGTGGCAATCTGATTACTAAGACCATTAATATCAAATACATGAGCCACAAGCCCATCGAGATTGTCGGTTACCAGTCCGGTATTATCGGCCGCATCTTGGCAGCTGCGCTTAGTTTGATCCATCGCCGCCACCGCCTGCTCCGCCCCACTACGCAGGCGCTCTAACATGGTATTGATCTCAGAAGTACTCGCTTGAGTACGCGCCGCAAGTGCCCGCACTTCATCAGCGACCACAGCAAAACCGCGCCCCTGTTCGCCAGCCCGCGCCGCCTCAATGGCGGCATTTAATGCCAGCAAATTTGTCTGCTCGGCAATTTCTCCAATCACATTAAGCACTGAGGCAATTTGACGAGTATTTTCATTCATTTCGCCAATAGTCGTTGCCGCCTTATCAACTTCACCAACCAAGGCCACAACTCTGCTGGTAGCTTGCTCTACAGCTTGTTTCGATTTATCCGCCTGAGCATTAGCTTGTTGAGTAAATTGCGCCGCCGAGGCCGCATCGCCTGCCACATTTTGTGCGGTGGCGCTCATCTCCGTCATTGCCGTGACGACCTGATCGGTTTCAATCGCATGAGTTTGTAGTGCCTGACTATTACTGGTCGACTGCTCGTTAAGTTGACCAATTTGCTGTGACATATGATCTGATGCTTGAGAAATATCGGTAATCATATGGCGCAAATTATCTATCACACAGTCCAGATCCCCAGCTAATGAACACAGTTCATTATTCCCTTTGATATTGGTTTTATGGGTTAAGTCACCTTGGGCTAACCGCTCGACCACAGATTTAATCTGATTAATAATGGCAACTAGCTTATTACTCATCACTAAGGCCGTGATTAACGATATGGCAATGGTCAGTAAAATGAGGCTAAGAATGGTGATTTCAGCCTGTTTAATTTCATCATCGGCCAGCTTACCTAAGTCATGATTACGCGCGGTAATAGCCGATACCAAACTGCGAATAATATCACTAATTTCAGGGCCTAACGCACGACGCTCACGGGTAAAAACCGGCTCAGTGCCAGTACGCTCAGCCAGTGCTAGCTCTTCATTATATAAGCGAATATAGCGCTCAACCGCTGACAGAAGTTGCTCCTTCTGCTTGTTCGCTTGGCCTAAAAAAGCCATATCATATTTGCTTAACTCGGCAATTAACTGGCGCGTCTTATTTTGGCTATTAATAACCTCTGCGGCATTCTGAGTCGCGGTGGCAAGACGCAATAGAAAAAAGGCTTCACGCACATTGGTGAAACCTTCTGCAAGTTGAGTATTATTCACTAAACGCCGATTTCCATCTTCTAGATCAAGAAAGGTGCTGTAAGAAAATAGCCCAATAACAATAAGTAATAGGCTGGTTATTGCAGTGGGTAGTGCGGTAAGAATACTGGTTTTGATGTGCTGGATCATAATAAACATAAACCTCTAACGTAATAGGTGGGCAATCAAGGCGATAACCAACAAGAAAACCATCACTTAGCAAACTAAGCCAAGGGGAAATGCCCTCTCATTGCTGCACATTTCACTACCCATGAAGTAAGCATAGCCGCTGTTTCACTATCGATAACAAAGCCTTATCCATTAGATTTAGTTATGAGTTGATACATTGTACTGCACTACCCTTACCGTATTAAATATCGACAATATTCCAGCAAACATAAGGCCTGCAGACATCTGACCAGCACATCTCATTGTATAAACGCTTCAAAAACAAGATTTAACTCCAGAAATAAGACCTATTTTTATTCACCTAAACCACCATTAGTCAGCCGCTTAGGGTTAAGTAAGCGTCTAAGTTCATCACGGCTTAGGTCGGTCTGCTCTACGGCCACCTCAAGGATTTCGCGTTGCTGCTCATAGGCTTGTTTAGCTATCTCGGCCGCTTTAAGGTAGCCAATCACAGGTGTTAACGCTGTTACCAGAATGGGGTTACGCCCTAGTGACCCCGCTATATTGGCCTGATTCACGCTAAAGCTGACAATCGCCTTATCGGCCAGCAAATGGCTCGTGTTGCTAAGCAACTCTATGCTATGTAAAAGGTTAACCGCTATTAGTGGTTGCATCACATTGAGTTCAAAATTACCCGACTGGCCACCAATGGTGATGGCCGCATCATTACCAATCACCTGTGCGGCCACCATACAAGCCGCCTCGGGGATCACCGGATTGACTTTTCCCGGCATGATGGACGACCCAGGCTGCAAGGCTAATAAAGCAATCTCACCAAGACCGGCCAGGGGCCCAGAGTTCATCCAACGCAGATCGTTAGCTATCTTCATCATTGCCACCGCGCACGTCTTCAGTTGCCCCGATAGCGCCACCGCAGTGTCGTGGCTGCCCATGCGACTAAAGAGATTATCGGCTGGGCGAAATCCAACGCCGGTGATCCCACCGAGTTTATCGCAGAAGCTACTCGCAAAATCGCGGTGGGTATTGACCCCAGTGCCGACCGCAGTGCCGCCTTGGGCAAGCGCCAATAATGACGGCTGCAGCGCGATGAGCATCTGCTGGCATTGCTCAATTTGACTGGCCCAGCCATCAAGCACTTGACTAAAACGCACCGGCATAGCGTCCATCAAATGAGTACGGCCAGTTTTAACTTGCTCGGTTAAGGTCAGTGCTTTTTGGCTGATAATCTGTTGCAGATGGCTCAGCGCGGGCAATAGTTGCTGCTCAAGCGCCAGCATGGCACTGATATGAATACTGCTAGGGATAATATCGTTACTGCTTTGGCCTAAATTGATCTCGTCGTTGGCACTCACCTCACGACCTAGGCGCTGACTGGCCAAACTAGCAATAACCTCGTTAGCGTTCATATTGCTACTGGTGCCCGACCCGGTTTGAAACCTATCAACGGGAAAATGTTGCATCAATTGGGGATCGTCCAGCAGCTGTTGTACCGCACTGACAATGGCAGTTACCGTCACGCTATCGAGTAATGCTAGCTGGCCATTGGCCTCTGCTGCCGCGCGCTTGGCCAGTAATAAGGCGCGTATAAAGGCCTCGGGCATAGGGTCGCCACTGATGGGGAAGTTAACCAAGGCTCGCGCCGTTTGCGCGCCATATAAAGCATCAAATGGCACCTTAACCTCCCCCATACTGTCTCGCACCGTTTTATATTTCATCGTATCTCTCTTCTCAACTCACGCTATGTTGAGCTTAGATCAAAACCGATGACTTCACTGTCCGCTAGCCAATCAATTAATTGAGAGAGTTTTTCAGTTAATAATATCTGAGGTATTCACTCTGGCGGCGCCGAGGCTATTTAAGCTCAGCCTTGCTCTTGTTTGGTGCAGACCGTCGAGTACCTTTATATCCGTCACGCCATGTGGGGTAGGCACAGTTCAAACAGGCATAAAAAAACACCTCGTTAGTAACCCAACGAGGTGTTTTATCAAATCGATTATAGCGGCTAATGCCTCAGCACTATCACCTAAGACTACAGCCTATTTTTTATACTTAAGCGTACCGTCGGCTTTGATCTCATCGAACCAAAGGTTGTGGTGCTGAGTCGCCCAGTTTTCATCACAGTAACCCGACACCATACACTCCATACCACCTTCAGACATCACGGTCGCCATAAAGATATGTACGATAGAGAACGCGGTGATAATGATGGCGCTAACTGAGTGCAATATCAAAGCTATCAGGCTTAGGGTACGGCTAGGCTCGAACAAGTTCGGGAATAGCAACAACATACCTGATGCCGAGATCACGAGACCAAATATTGCAAATGCCCAGAACCATAACTTCTCACCGGCGTTAGCAAAGCCCGCATCTGGGTGCTTGCCTTTGAATGGACCGAAGTTGATGTAGCCACCCACGACCAACATCCACTTTAAGTCGTACATTTTAGGTAGCTGATTCTTGGCCCATAATACGGTCATCAAGGCCCAACCTATCATGAACGGAATCGCCATGACGTCATGCACTTGCTTAGCGCCGTAGATCAATGCCGCCCAGAAGCCTTCCCCCAAATAAGGTTGGAAGAAGAAACGTCCAGCCAACAGGGTTAATCCGGTGAGGATTAACAGCAAGCAAGGAATGGCGCCCAGCCAGTGAATCGATACATCGAACTTAGACCAGCGGTACACTAACTTACCAGAGAAGCCGCCATGTAACTTGGAGATACCATTCACCTTAATAAACAGTACAAAGATGATGATCATGCCAAACAGCGCTGCCATTAGTGCTGGTGCTAACCAGTCACTACGTAGCTCGAGGACGCGCAAATCATAGGTATTGATAGGTTGATTATGGAATTGACCATGTGAAGTGGTTTCACCGGTAGCGCCCGCTTGTAACTGCGCCCAGATCTGCCCTTCTGTTGCCTGAGGGTTAGCCACCGCAGCGTCTTGGGCAAACGACAATGCACTAAACATTGTCCCCACGACAAGGGCTAACACTAGGCTAATTTGTTTGAACCAGTTGTTCATATTACATCCTTATCGTCCGCACCGGCTCGACAGCACGGTGCGGAATAATAGTGGCATAATGCAAGCAGAGGGTTAACCCCAAATTGCATTTTTGGAACCACGATATGCAACACGCTCGCGGAAGATGTTTGAGATAACCTCAGCATCACCAGCAAGTAACGACTTAGTCGCACACAACTCTGCACACATAGGCAATTTGCCTTCGGCAATACGGTTTGCACCGTACTTCTGACGTTCTGCATCAGAATGGTTCTCTTCAGGACCACCGGCACAGAAAGTACATTTGTCCATTTTACCGCGGCTACCAAATGCCCCCTGTTTAGGGAACTGAGGTGCGCCAAATGGGCAAGCGTATAGGCAGTAACCACAACCGATACAGGTATCTTTGTTGTGTAGCGTTAGGCCATCTTCAGTCTTGTAGAAACAGTTTGTAGGACAAACTGCTTGGCAAGGCGCATCGGTACAATGCATACATGCCACAGAGATAGACGCTTCGCCTCGAACACCATCATTGATGGTGACGACGCGGCGACGCTGGATACCCCACTCGAGAGCAGAGTCGTTTTCGTTTTTACATGCAGTGACACAGCCGTTACATTCAATGCAGCGCTTGGTATCACATAAAAATTTCATTGTAGCCATATTGGCAATTCTCCCGGTACTTAGGCTTTAGTGATCTGACAAAGCGAAGCTTTCGTCTCTTGCATCTGCGTCACAGGGTCATAACCGTAAGTTAATGCCGTGTTCGCTGACTCACCAATCACATAAGGCACTGTACCTTCTGGATAGTTGTTCTCGAGGCTTTCGCCATGCATCACACCCGCAAAGTGGTAAGGCATCCAAGTCACACCAGGTTTAACCCGTGGGGTTACCATGGCCTGAATCTTAATGCGGCCGCCTTCAGCCCCCTCTAGCCATACTGTGTCACCGTTACGAATACCGCGATCGGCAGCATCGCTTGGGTTAATTTCAACAAACATCTCTTGTTGAAGCTCTGCGAGCCATGGGTTAGAGCGTGACTCTTCACCACCACCTTCGTACTCAACTAGACGACCCGAGGTCAACCCTAGTGGGTACTTGGCTGAACTGTCTTTCTCTTGGATTGACTTGTACAGCGTAGGTAGACGGTGCACTTGCATATCGTCATAAGTTGGGTACTTAGACACAAGATCACGACGTGGCGTATACAGTGGCTCACGATGAACCGGTACTTGATCAGGGAAGGTCCATACAATACAACGCGCTTTAGCATTACCAAACGGAATACAACCGTGTTTCATTGCCACACGCTGGATACCGCCAGAAAGGTCGGTCTTCCAATTTTTACCCTCGGCAGAGGTTTTCTCTTCTGCAGTAAGGTCGTCCCACCAGCCAAGTTGCTTGAGCATATCTGCGCTGAACTCTGGATAACCGTCTTGGATCTCAGCACCTTTAGAGAAGCTGCCTTCGGCCAATAGGTTCTTACCTTGGTATTCAACACCGTAGCGCGCACGGAAGTTACCGCCGCCCTCAAGCACATGTTTGTGTGTGTTATATAGGATTTGAGTACCAGGGTGTTTCTGCTCTGGCGTCCCCCAACATGGCCAAGGTAGACCATAAGTTTCACCTTTCGCTGGACCACCTTCTGCTTCAAGCGTCTTGTTGCTGAAGCTTCCCCAGTTTTGAGTATGTAACTTCAAACGCTCTGGGCTTTGGCCAGACATACCAATGGTCCACATACCGCGGTTAATTTCACGTGTAACGTCTTCAATCACTAGCATGTCGTTAGCATCTTTAGCGATGCGCTTGGTGTACTCTTTGTCGAAACCAAGCTTTTGCGATAGACGATACATAATCTCAAGGTCGGTCTTAGACTCGAATAATGGCTCGATGACCTTTTCACGCCACTGCTGGCTACGACCCGAGTTAGACACTGAACCTTCAGTTTCAAACTGAGTGGCAGCAGGTAACAGATAAACACCATTCTTACGACGGTGCATAACACCCGCCATCGTTGGGAATGGATCGACGACAACCACAGTATCCATCTTATCGAGTGCATCACGTACTTCGCTTTGACGAGTCTCGGTGTTAACCGATTGTCCCCAGAAGAACGCCATACGAACACGATCTTTCTGCGCCAGCTTCTCAGGCGTTTCTAATACGCCATCGTGCCAACGAGAACAAGGAATACCTGGTGTATTCATTGGGATACGACCAAGATATTCATTTTGGTCGAAACGACCTTTAACCCACTCGTAATCCAGTTCCCATACATTTGACCAATGCTTCCAAGAACCAGTCTTAAGACCGTAGTAACCCGGTAGCGTATCGAATAACAGACCTAAGTCAGTCGCACCCTGTACGTTATCGTGACCACGGAAAATGTTAGTACCACCACCAGACACACCCATGTTGCCTAAGGCCAGCTGCAGGATACAGTAAGCACGGGTATTGGCGTTACCGACGTGGTGTTGAGTTCCACCCATACACCAGATGACAGTGCCAGGACGGTTTTCGGCCATTAATTTAGCCGCTTGGTAAACCTCTTCTTCACTGACACCCGTGATGTGAGTCACTTCTTTCGGTGGGAATTTCTTTATCTCTTCACGGATGGTATCCATTTCGAATACACGCTGCTCGATAAAGGTTTTATCTTCCCAACCGTTTTCGAAGATATGCCAAAGCATACCGTAGATAAATGGGATATCGGTACCGGGGCGAAGCGCACAATGTAAGTCAGAATGCGCTGCCGTACGAGAGAAGCGTGGGTCGACAACGATAATTTTAGCGTTGTTTTTCTCTTTAGCGATAAGGATATGCTGCATAGCCACTGGATGTGCTTCAGCGGGGTTAGCACCAATAAAAAAGATCGCGTTAGCGTTCTGAATATCGTTAAACGAGTTAGTTTGCGCACCGTAGCCCCAAGTGTTAGCAACACCCGCTACCGTGGTAGAGTGACAAATACGCGCCGAATGGTCGACATTGTTGGTGCCCCACATCGCCGCGAATTTACGGTACATGTAGCAGCCTTCGTTAGAAAATTTAGCACTACCCATAAAGTAAAGTGAGTCAGGACCCGACTCTTTACGGATATCCAACATCTTATCACCAAGCTCATTAAAGGCCTGATCCCAAGATAATTTTTTCCACTTACCATCAACCAACTTCATTGGGTACTTAAGACGCTTCTCACCGTGACCATGTTCACGCAATGCAGCACCTTTAGCACAGTGCCCCCCGGCGTTAAATGGATGGTCGAATGCTGGCTCTTGCCCTGTCCAAACGCCATTTTGTACTTCAGCATAAAGACCACAACCTACCGCACAGGCACTACATACTGTACGCTTGATTTCGATCGGTGCATCATGCGGAATATCTTTGGCTTCGGCGCGACGCATCATGCCGGTACCAAGAAGAGATGCTGCTGCGATACCGCCGGTAGTGATACCTGCGTGCTTCATAAATTGACGACGACTGATCCCTAGAGTTGGCTTAGCAACGGTAGGCGCCTCATTTGATTTGCGAGTTAACTTCATCGCTTAAATTCTCCTAATTAGCTACGCAAGCTGTTGTAGTAGCTGCGGATATGCGCAGTTTCATGGTAGCTATCGGTGTGTTTTACACTGGGCTTAGTTTCCGCTGCATGGGCAACACTGATACCGCTTGCGGCAATGGCCACCCCGGCCGTACCACCAATGGAGAGTGCTTTCAGCAGTGATCTTCGATTAAGATCGGGCTGTTGCTTTTTCATTTTTGCTCCTAGTATTAGGACGATTCAAATAGTTGGGATGCTTCATTCCAATCAAGCGATAAAACACACGTTAAACAAATGTTGCGCCTAGGTGCTTATTTGGTAAATCTTGTATATTTATTTAAAACATCCGATTAATTGCCCCTGCAATATAGGTGGATTTGATACTGAAAATATTGATCTAAACGGGGTAAGAATCGTGCAAAAATAGAGTAAATAGCTAAAGTGTTAAGCCAATCATATATATTTAAATATTCGTATTAGATGTTCACCACCAAGCAATGATTCACCCATACACACATGTAAACACAATGTTATTCAACATATTAGCTAATTGCTTAAAGCTGCAGATATCGGGTACTTATCGTTCGCATGAATGACACATTAACAAGTTTATTTTTTATACAAAAAACAAAGAGAACTCACTGCCTCAATACATCATCCCTAATACAAGTATCAGGTATTAATATTCATTAGTTTGCACCTAACGATCGCTAAATTAAGCCGCAATGATACGACCCATAATTAAGCGATGATTTAAAATTTTCAGACGGTGAAGAGAAATTTTTTAATAGGAATATTTAGCGAAAGGCTATGCTATTCATTCATGGCAAGAGTGAATTGATATTACAGTGATGAGAATATTTGACCTAAACTCAAACCATAAAAAAACACCCCGCAGGTTACCCTACGAGGTGTTTTATTTAAGTTAAGTTTACGTAATAAACTTACTCTTTATACTGCAAAGTGCCGTTTTCTTTGATCTCATCAAACCAAAGATTATGGTGCTGAATCGCCCAGTTCTCATCACAGTAACCTGACTTCATCGACTCCATACCGCCTTCGCTCAATACCGTCGCCATCCATATATGTATTATGGTGAAAGCGATCAAGATAATGGCACTGATGCCATGAATAAGCAGAGCCGCCATTGACGCTTCACGTGGCAGATCTAAGCCAGGTAAAACCAACATGATACCGGATACACTGATAAATAAACCAAAGAAGGTCAGTGTCCAAAACCACATTTTCTCACCAGCGTTAGCAAAACCACTGTCAGGGTGCTTACCTTTAAATGGACCAAAGTTGATGTAGCCACCAACCACTAAGAACCATTTAAGGTCATACATCTTAAATGTCTGCATTGGCATCCATTTCACGACGCATAGCGCCCAAGCGATGATGAATACAGGCCCCGCATAATCATGGATAGTCTTGCTACCGTAGATTAATGCAGCCCACACATCGGCGCCGACATAAGGTTGCAAGGCATACTTACCCAGCATGATATTTAAACCAGTAAAGATCAGTGTAAGGCAAGGTATCGCCATCGCCCAGTGCAGCCACAAGTCGGCTTTTGTCCAGCGCAATACCATTTTGCCGGAAAAGCCATGGCTTAATTTAGATGCACCATTTACCAAGTAAAACAGTAAAAATGCACCAAAAACACCGACAACCGCGATGGCCATAATCGGCGTAAGGTATTTATTTCTTACCTCTTTACCATCATTACCGGCAACGTTAATCAGCACTCCAGTTTCTACGCCTTTAGCTGTGGTATAACCCGAATCACCGGATTTTACCGCTCGCCATAGGTCCGCATCACTGGTTTTTGCATTAGCCTGTTGCTGACTCGATTGCTGATCAGTCGCGTGAGCAGGCATAGAGAGCATCGTCGCCCCCACACCCAATCCCGTGATGAGCACTAACAGAGCAAACAGACTACGCAGTGATTTGTTTAACAGTTTGTTTAACATTGTCACTCCTTTCTTAAGGGATAGCGCTGATGCGCTAACCCTTGCTCTGCTTAGTTGAACTCAGCTGTTTGAGGGTTGTAACCCCAAATCACATTAGGATTACCTCGCGCAGCCATGCGCTCACGGTAAATGTTCGATACCATTTCAGCATCACCTGCGAGCAGTGCTTTAGTCGAACAAAGCTCCGCACACATAGGCAACTTACCTTCAGCGATACGGTTAGCACCGTACTTCTGACGCTCGGCTTCAGAGAAGGTCTCTTCTGGGCCACCGGCACAGAAAGTACACTTATCCATCTTGCCGCGGCTACCAAAAGCGCCCTGCTTAGGGAACTGTGGCGCGCCGAAAGGACAGGCATAGAAACAGTAACCACAACCGATACAGGTATCTTTGTTATGCAATACAATGCCGTCTTCGGTGCGATAGAAACAATCAGCAGGGCAAACTGCCATACAAGGGGCGTCGGTACAGTGCATACATGCCACTGAGATCGATGCTTCGCCTGGCTGACCATCGTTAATCGTCACGACGCGGCGACGTTGAATTCCCCACTCGAGTGCGGAATCGTTTTCGTTCTTACATGCTGTGACGCAACCGTTACACTCGATGCAGCGTTTGGTGTCACATAGAAATTTCATGACTGCCATAATGGCTATCTCCTCATCAAGTTCAGTTAGGCTTTAGTGATCTGACACAAGCTAGACTTAGTCTCTTGCATCTGGGTCACAACGTCATAGCCGTAGGTCAATATCGTATTGGCCGATTCGCCAATAACGTAAGGGATTGTTCCCTCTGGGTAATTCTTCTCTAAGCTTTCACCTTCAAAGATACCTGCGAAATGATATGGCATGAAACATTCACCATTAATCACCCGGGGAGTCACCATTGCCTGAACTTTAATTTTGGCGCCTTCTGGACTGTGAACCCATACTTCGTCACCATCACGAAGACCACGATCCGCCGCATCACCTGGGCTAATTTCGATGAACATCTCTTGTTGCAGTTCAGCTAGCCATGGATTTGAACGGGTCTCTTCACCACCACCTTCATACTCAACCAAGCGGCCAGAGGTTAATGCCAATGGGAAGTCTTTGGCAAAATCTTGATCCTGAATGGATTTATACAGAGTAGGTAGTCGCGCAACCATACGGTCATCATAAGTAGGATACTTAGCAACCAAGTCACGACGAGGGGTATACAGTGGTTCACGATGTACTGGGATATCATCAGGGAAGTTCCACACGATACAACGCGCTTTAGCGTTACCGTAAGGGATACAACCATGTTTAATCGCCACTCGTTGAATACCACCTGAGATATCTGTCTTCCAGTTTTTACCTTCTGCGGCCACTTTCTCTTCGGCGGTGAGATCATCCCACCAGCCAAGTTGCTTAAGCATCTTGTCGGTAAATTCTGGATAACCATCTTTGATTTCAGAGCCTTTAGAGAAAGAACCTTCAGCCAAGATGTTGTTACCTTCGTGTTCAACCCCGTAACGGGCACGGAAGTTACCGCCACCGTCTTTCACTTCACGATCGGTGCGGTACAAGATTTGCGTGCCAGGGTGTTTCATCTCTGGCGTACCCCAACATGGCCAAGGCAGACCATAGGTTTCACCCTTAGCTGGGCCACCTGGAGCTTCAAGCGATTTAATATCGAAGGTGCCCCAGTTTTCTTGGTGCATCTTCAAACGCTCAGGGCTTTGACCTGTGTAACCGATAGTCCACATACCTTTGTTATATTCGCGAACGATATCTTCAATCAGCGGCTCATCGCCATTGACTTGGATATGCTTACACAACTCTTGCTCTATGCCCCACTTCTTCGCCAGCTTGTACATGATCACGTGATCTGGCTTAGACTCAAATAGCGGCTCAATAACCTGTGAGCGCCATTGTAGCGAGCGGTTAGAGGCTGACACTGAACCATAGGTCTCAAACTGCGTCGAGGCTGGCAGCAAATAGACACCGTCTTTACGGGTATGCATCACACCAGCCATGGTTGGGAATGGATCCACTACCACGACCGTGTCCATCTTGTTCAATGCTTCACGCACTTCACGACCACGAGTTTCGGTATTAACAGACTGACCCCAGAAGAATGACATACGAATATTATCTTTCTGTGCGATCTTAGTCTTATCTTCGAGTACGCCATCATGCCAACGTGAACACGGAATACCTGTCGATGTCATTGGATCTTGCCCAAGATGTTGCTCTTGGTCAAAACGACTCTTCACCCAATCATAATCCAAGTCCCAAACATTGCACCAGTGCTTCCAGGCGCCAGTCTTCAGACCATAGTAACCGGGTAAATTATCGAACAGCAGACCAAAGTCCGTTGCACCCTGTACGTTATCGTGACCACGGAAGATGTTAGTACCACCGCCAGACACACCCATATTACCTAGGGCTAGCTGCAGGATACAGTAGGCACGGGTATTGGCATTACCAATGTGATGCTGAGTGCCCCCCATACACCAAACGACGGTGCCAGGCTTAGTGGTAGCCAACAGCTTAGCAACACGATACATCTGTGCTTCAGGTACACCGGCCACGCTTTCCACTTCAGCAGGTGTCCACTTAGCGGCCGCTTCGCGAATACGTTCCATACCGTAAACACGTTGGTCGATAAAGCTTTGATCTTCCCACTTGTTTTCAAAAATATGCCACAACAGACCATAGATATATGGGATATCTGTGCCAGGGCGAATATGCACGTACTCGTCAGACTTAGCTGCTGTACGGGTGAAACGAGGGTCAACCACGACGATTTTAGCGCCGCGCTCTTTACCTTCTAAGATGTGTTGCATTGCTACAGGATGGGCTTCGGTGGGGTTAGACCCAATGAACATCATCACTTTAGCGTTACGGATATCGTTGAAAGAGTTGGTTTGCGCACCATAGCCCCAAGTGTTAGCAACACCGGCTACAGTGGTAGAGTGACAAATACGCGCTGAGTGGTCGATATTATTGGTGCCCCACATCGCGGCGAATTTACGGTATAAATACGCTTGCTCGTTAGAGAACTTAGCACTACCCATGAAGAATATTGAGTCGGGACCCGATTCTTTACGAATATCCAATGCCTTTTGACCAACTTCCTCGATCGCTTGCTCCCAAGAAAGGCGCTTCCACTTGCCGCCTTCGAGCTTCATTGGGTACTTTAGACGCTTCTCACCGTGACCATGTTCACGCAGCGATGCCCCTTTAGCACAATGGCCACCAGCGTTAAATGGATGGTCGAATGCAGGCTCTTGCCCTGTCCACACCCCGTTTTGCACTTCAGCGTAAATCCCACAACCCACTGAACAGTGAGAACAGATGGTACGTTTTACTTCTGTAGGTGCATCGTGAGGCACTTCTTTCGCTTCTGCTTTGCGCATCATACCTGCGCCCAGCATTGAAGCCGCAGCAATACCACCAGTAGCAAGACCTGCTGTCTGGAGGAATTGGCGACGGTTTAGACCTAGAGCCGGCTTTTTACTAGCATCAACTTGGTCTGTTTTGCGTGTTAATCGCATCACACACTCTCCTAATGTTATTGAATTATTGCGTCGTTACGCGTCGGTTCACTACCTAAGTAGCGATTTATTTAGAACGTAACGAGGCGTAATAACTACGAATATGATCTGTCTCATGATAGCCATCACCGCTTGCAGACTCTTTAGTCTCTACAGGCGTAGCCGCTACAGCTTGACCGCTAATGGTAGCGACTGCACCGGCTGCACTACCTACAGCCAAGGCTTTTAGCAGTTGACGACGACCCATATCGGAAGCTTGCTTCTTCATAGTGTCTCCTTTGTTAACTTAAGATGAGTCGCATTGCCGATCTAAATGAACGCTGGCGCAGCGACTCGATTGTTATTGAGGGCTTTCCCCTCAGATATCACTCTGCCTGCAGCTGATGACGCAGGCATAATAAGTCAGCCAGCTTATGAAACGAGTTCATTGCTGGTGGGTTGGATCTTTTCCGCATCGCTGCCTGGGCAGTTCACCGGAATGTTTAAGCTCAATTGCTCGAACTCATTGGCTTCAATGGCAAAGAAAGATTTAGCCAGCTGTGCCACTGTGGCATAAAACGCCGCACTGGGCGCGCGAGCTAAATGATCACAAAAGCGGTCGATCCAGCTACCGATATGGCGTTGATAGAAAGCCAATTGACGATAACCCGGCGCCTCTAAAATTAAGGTTCCCATCACTTCACACAAGGCAGCGACGTGATCTTCAGGCTCTTTCACCTCATCGGTACGCTCAAATCCGAGTTGCACCAAATCTTGGCGCAGTAACGCCAAAGGCTTATCCATCAAAGAGCCCGTCATAAACCAACTACCGTAAGGCAAGATTTCACCACTGCCCACCCCCAAGAAAATATTAAAATATTCCTCTTCGAGCTGTTCTGTAGTGAACTGACCCGCAGCCAGTTTTACGGCTAACCAAGCCTTAGTGATATCGCTATCATCTTCGCTGGCATCGATTTCAAGACGGGCAAGAAACTGCAATAGTTCGGCACTTGGCTGGCAACGTAATAGTGCGGCTAACAGCTGATAAATATCGGCTCTTAGCTGATCGTTTTCTGATACTTCTCTTACTAATTCGGTCATAGCTACACTCTTATCGCAGTTGCTTTTCAGGATCTTGAAGAATATCTTCAAACATATCTTTTACCCGGCAGTCACCACACATCTTCAAGCGTTCTGTGTTGGCACTAAAGGCGCTATGGCCCCCGACTACATCCAGCATCCGTTGCACCATGGATTGGGTGGCGAAAGGGGTACCGCAACGAATACACTCGAACGGCGCTTCCTCTTTCAGTGTTTGGCGCTGCTGACGAGCAGTCGCATCAAAATTCATTTGGGCGGTCAGGCTAATCACATTCTCGGGACAGGCTGACTCACATAACCCACACTGCACACAATCTTGCTCAACAAAGTGCAGCGCCGGCAAATCACCGCCATCGGTTAACGCTTGGGTCGGACAGGTCGACACACACGACAGGCATAGGGTACAGCTATCGGTATTGACGCTGACTTTACCGAACGGAATATTGCCTTTACTTAATGTGGTGTCGATAGAAGCCGCTTGGCTATTGAGATGATCGATTGCCGCATATAAGGTGGCGCGCTTAGTGGTTGGGCTAAATTCACCAGGGACAATTACAGGCCAACTGGCACTAGTCTCAACCAAAGAGGCTAATTCAGATAACTGATGCTGATTGACCACGCTCACTCGCTGCGGCTGACCCATCTCATCAAATATCTCATTGGCTAACTGTTGTTCGCCATTTAGCATCTGTGTCAAGGTGGGTGCTGTGGCATCGGTATTAAGCACTATCACCTGGCGTGCGCCCCAAGCCAGTGATGACATCCAGTGATCCATGCTAGCAACGGTGATCTCTTCTAGCTCTACCGGAATGACGGCGCCGGGTAGATCGTCGTTAATTAAGCTGGCGCCATTGGCGGCGTCATGGAACAAAATAACGGGTGCAACTTGTGCCTGCTCACGAAAACGCGTGACTAACTTATGCAGGTAAGAATGCAGCGCCTGTGGCGTGGGCAAATCATAGCTAATCGCACCAGTCGGGCACGCGTTGGTACAACTGCCTGCGCCGTGACAGAGATAAGGATCGATTTCAATCTTCTTATCTACACTGGCAATAGCATCTGCGGGGCAAAAGTTAAGGCAACGATTACAGCCATCGATACCATTACGGTTGTGAGCACAAATGTCGCTGTTGACTTTGACATAGCGAGGCTTATCGAACTCACCAATTAAATTAGGCAACTGGGATATAGCATCGGCCAACTTGGCCTCATCTTGACCGACATAGAAGTAGCCAGGCGGCAACATCTCTAAATTAATACAGGGCGAGTGACTGAGATCGAGAATCAGGTCGAAATGGGCCTTACGAATCGCCACTAAACTCAGGTCGGCTGTACCAGTCTCATGTTCAACCTTAACTTGAAACTGCCCCAAGAAACCTTTTATTTCAATAAGCTTATTGTAATAGCTTTCAACATCTTCCGCCGCGGCCATCACTTTTTCAAGATGCTCTTCATCTTGGCTAGTAATGGATTCATTGGCGAGGATCGCGCGCTGACCCATGTTAGACAATTTGTCCGCCGCTAGGCGAGCCAAATCTTCTGGGCCGATGATAAGCACATTGCCCTCAGTGGTGTAGCTGACTGTCGGCGGGATCAAGTTTTGCAGTATTTGCGTCTGTCCCAATACTTGCTGACGGACCTGTTTGAGGTCAGTCAGGTTTTCGTTACCGTTTAAATGCATGCTCACATTGCGTTCCTGAACAGTTTTGGCTGCTGCCGTCTACGAGGTGGCTATATGTGCTCTAATTGGCGTGCGCTTTATTGGCGCCAGCTTCACCTCATTATCAACGAGAAATTAACCCGTTGTTTTATATGCCTCATCAGCAGCAATTCACGTACCAAAATTATGGATTTAAAAACACTCTAAACTAACCTCAAGCAACGGGTGGTTTAGGTGCACCTTGTGATTCTGGTTCATTTTGGGACAAATCGGCTAACTCTTCGTCCAAAATGTCCGCTGGGCTTACGCCGGGTAAATTCGCATCCTGCGGGGTATTCGAAGCTATCATCTCTTTTGCTTCGAGTGACTCGTTAGATGGTTCTTGTTGCTCATCATCTTGAGTAAGGTGACGGAAGACTTTCTTAGCAAGCTCAGCCGATACTTCCGGCGACAGTTTAGGCTGATTGGTATAATCGAGAGCGTATTCGAGCAGACCATCTATCTCACTGTAATGTGGTTGCTTCCACAAGGCGCGTAACGCGGCGGCCTTTGCATTGGGATCAACATTATCGGCCATAAAACTGGCAAAGCTACCACCAACCTCAATCGACTCAGGATCTGGCAGGTCTGCTGCCATTAAGATTTTATTTTCATCACTTGACTCAACAGGTGATGTCTCGCTTGCTGGCTCAATAGTCGCTGTCGCTTGCTCAGAGGACAGCTGAGCCATTTGCTCGGCTTCCTCTTCTTGCTGCACTTGCTGACGACGAAGGCTCCATCGCGCTAACAATCCGCTCGGTTTATCGCTCATTATGAAACCTGTCCTCGGTTATGGTTACTACTTGGCCCCTCATTATTACGACGATCCACGTGTTTACGTCGATGGGCACAAATTTCTACCTCGCCATGGCGGGTGATATACGCTTCAATCCAACACGCGACTGCATCGGGCATCAGCATGCTCAATACTGGTGTATCCCCCTCAAGGCAACCTGCTGCGACATTTTGATCGGCCGAAATATGGGTCGGCACCCAAGTGCCATCTTCTAGCTCATCGCATACAATAAATAACATGGCATTATCCATATCTAAATTGATACGGTAACTGCCACGTTCATCCTTGTGCAGTTCTAACCCCACCAATTTAGCTCCCTCTGGCGACGGTTGCGTGGCAGGAACGACCTGATCTAATTCCCAAGATTCAGCTATCCAGCGCCCAACTTGTTTCTCGACCTTTTTCAGCGAAACATACATGGGCCATTGACTTTCGGTACGTTGCATTCCAACTCCGTTGATTAGAGAGCTTGAGCCTAATTTGGCAAGCCAAGCTATGGGTTGCGGTATATGATTAACAAGCAATATACATGCCAGCGCAATTGGTAATATAGTTTGAGCTAGATCATCAATTCCCTTTCAAGGGTAGGACAATTTGTCCTAAATGACATTTTAAGCGGGACATAAAAGGGCGTTTGAGCCGTAAGCATTTAACTCGATCACGCATTACAACATAAAATATTAGTATCGGAATGATTATTGCTATGCTGCTGGCAGCCTATTGCGACAAGATGATCTTTATGACTAAGAATAAACAGCTAACTTTCTTAAAAACCCAGGCCGATGTGCCGCTAACCATTGCCGTAAAAGCGACCAATGAGCAAGGCGAGATCCTTGATAAATTTATTGCGTGTGAACGCCCATTGACGGTTTACCTTAACTGGCGTCCCATTGTGACATTGATGACACTGGGTGCTCGCCCTGAAACTTTGGCACTGGGATATCTTAAAAACCAAGGGTTTATTTCTGATGTCACGCAACTCGAATCGGTCATTGTCGATTGGGATGTCAGCTCTGCCGCGGTGCTAACGCAAGAGACCACAGAGCATCTTGATGAAAAGCTCGCAGAAAAAACCGTCACCACAGGCTGTGGTCAAGGTACTGTTTATGGTGGTTTTATGGATGGTTTGGACGATATTAAGCTACCGATCCCCCAGTTAAAGCAGAGCATGCTGTACAGCCTGTTAAACAATATCGGCGCTTACAATGAAACCTATAAAAATGCCGGTGCAGTGCATGGTTGCGGACTTTGTCAGGGTGATCAAATCAGCGGTTTTGTCGAAGATGTAGGCCGCCATAATGCGGTCGATACTTTGGCTGGCGAAATGTGGCTCAAACAAGAGTTAGGCGGCGACAAGCTGTTTTATACCACAGGGAGGCTCACCTCAGAAATGGTGATAAAAGTAGCCAAGATGGGCATACCGGTATTGCTGTCTCGCAGTGGGGCAACCCAGATGGGGCTTGAGCTAGCGCAAAAGCTAGGCATCACTATGATCGCCCGCGCCAAAGGACGCCATTTTCTAGTTTATAATGGCGCCGAGAACATTGAGTTTGATGCTACGCCACCTAAACGCAATATCAGCTAACTATATAGATAGATTTAAAGGAATATTGATGACCGAGCCGAGTGAACTCATCTACATGAGTGCCAAACAGGTGGCTGAATACTTAGACCTCAATGAAAAAAAGGTCTACGCCATGGCAAACGATAGGATATTGCCTGCAACCAAAGTCACAGGCAAATGGCTATTTCCCAAAATACTCATCGATCGCTGGGTAATGGACTCGTGTCACAGCGGTATGCTGTCAGATAGAATGCACATTACTGGCAGTGATGACCCACTACTATCTATGCTAGTGGCACGTTTAATGTCGCGTATCGGTAAGAGTGACTTAGTCAGCTATAGCGCTACTGGCTCACGCATGGGGCTAGATCTGCTATCACGAGGCTATGCCGATGTATGCACCCTGCACTGGGGCAATGTCGAAGAGCGCAATATTCGCCACCCCGCACTGCTCAAGGGCTACCCCAACCACCAACAATGGGTCATGGTACACGGTTATACCCGCCAGCAAGGATTAATGATGCGTGCCGAAATGCACCATAGATGCCAAGAAGAAGACAAAGTTGTTAGCCTGCCCTGGCGCTGGGTTGGCCGCCAAGCGGGAGCCGGTAGCCAACAACATTTAGAGCACTGGCTTATGAAACAAGGGGCAAGTATTAAACAGCTTAATACTGCCGTCACCGCCTATAGCGAGCGGGAATTGGCTGGATTTATTGCCCGTAACGAGGCCGATATTGGCTTTGGTTGCCAATCGGTTGCGATGGAAAGTGGTTTGAGCTTTGTGCCTCTTGTTACCGAATCATTTGATTTTGTTATGCCACAAGGCATCTACTTTCGTCGCCAACTGCAAGCCTTATTCGATATGCTTAGCAGCACCCAGACCCGACAACTTGCAGCGCAATTAGGCGGATATGATCTAAGCCAATGCGGGCAAATGCTCTGGACCGCCTCTTAAGTAACAACTGGCCATTAACTAATAAAACCCGACGAAAAAAATAAATACAGTCAAAAAAGTGAGATAGGTAACCTAAGGGTTATCTATCTTTCGCTGAAGGGGTATTTACCTACAAACCTAAGCTTCAGCGAATTCATAACCCAATTGGGTGACTCATGTTTTCCATTGCCTACAACTAGAGTTGAATAAACACGAGGTTTATCAAGCCGAACTTGATTAAAAGTCCACTTCACAGCACCATCTAAATTCCTATCTGCTTTACTTTAGCAAATGATCTAACTGTTCACGACCAACGTACTGTCTGCAAATGATGAGGAAATATCATGACCATTACCAACGCCAAAATTAGCCATGCCAAAATCAAAATAACCAATCTTAGGTTACGCACCTTTATCGGTTTTAACCCCGATGAGCGTGAGAAACAGCAAGATGTGGTGATCAATATTGAGATTCACTACCCAGCTGCGCTTTCAGCCCAGACAGATGATGTCAGTGACGCACTCAACTATAAGGTGATCACCAAAAAAGTGATCCAGCACGTTGAGGAAGGTCGCTTTTTATTACTGGAAAAATTAGTGTCCGACATACTCACCATTAGTTGTGAGCATCCCTGGGTGCGTTACTGCCAAGTGACAGTAGACAAACCCCACGCCCTGCGATTTGCCGACTCAGTCTCGTTATCGCTAGAAAGCCACTTAGATGACAGATAGTCATCATTAACCGTTTTACCGCGGAGTATTAGTTATGAATCCAGCTGCACAGCTAGTGAGACAAGCGTTAATCGCCCAAGGCTTAGAAACGCCATTGCGTGATAACCCCCTGTCTTCGCAACAGAAGTATGAGCGAATTAAAGGATTAATGACCGAAGTGGTCGACACTTTAGGGCTAGACCTCAATGATGACAGCCTGTGCGAAACCCCTCATCGTATTGCCAAAATGTACGTTAATGAGATCTTTGCCGGCATCGATTACGACAACTTCCCCGCGATTGCTCAAATTGACAATAAAATGGGTGTCGATGAGATGGTCAAAGTCAGCGACATCAGCCTAACCAGCACCTGTGAACATCACTTTATTACCATAGATGGCACGGCCAAAGTGGCTTACATCCCTAAGTCATCGATCATAGGTTTGTCGAAAATTAATCGTATCGTACGCTTTTTTGCTCAACGGCCTCAGGTGCAAGAGCGGCTGACTCAACAGATATTAGTGGCACTGCAAACCCTACTCAATACCGACGATGTAGCGGTATCGATTTCAGCGACTCACTATTGCGTCAAATCACGCGGCATTATGGACAGCCAATCCTCGACACAAACCACCGCATTAGGTGGCTGCTTTAAGTCGAATCATCATACTAGAGCCGAATTTCTTGGCTAACTTACCGACAGGGATCTTATGCAACCCACCATTGTAATCACAGGCGTAGGCAAGCGCATTGGTTTGTACTTAGCACAGGCCTTTATTGACAAAGGCTATCAGGTTATCGGGACGTTTCGACGCCATTACCCCAGCATCGACGCTTTAAGCGAGGTGGGTGCTGACCTGTATTGCTGTGACTTTACCCAAGCTGAAGAGGTGCAAACTTTCATTGATGCCATCACGGCTAAGTATCCGCAGCTTGACGCCATTGTTCACAACGCCTCTCTGTGGTTACCCGATGACAGCCCGATGGCGCCAGAGCAAATAATGACCACCATGATGCAGGTACATGTGACGGCACCTTATCAGATCAATCTAGGGTTAACCCCGCTGCTGACCCAAGGTGACCACCTAAGCGACATCATTCACCTCACCGATTATGTCGCCCAAAAAGGCAGCAAGAAACATATCGCCTATGCGGCCAGTAAGGCTGCATTAGAAAATATGACATTATCGTTTGCGACTAAGCTAGCCCCACACGTAAAGGTCAATAGTATTGCGCCTGCGCTGATCTGTTTTAATGCACATGATGACGAGCAATATAAACAGCAGGCATTAGCTAAATCGCTACTGCAACGTGAAGCAGGTGAAATCGAGGTGCTCAAGGCGATTGAATATCTTATGGCAAGCCACTACATTACCGGACGTTCATTGGCGCTCGATGGTGGCAGGCATTTAAAATAATTAGCCATAAAAATCATAGAGATTTTAAGTAATAAAGATTTCAAATAACAGCGATGTGAGATCATGGAGAGTTAAAAGAATAAGCGCCGAAAAAACCTAATATTTCAACACAAAACAGCTAGCCCACCATCTGGGCTAGCGTATCAGCTAACTGCGCTTATGCACCACAGGTGCTACAGTTTTGCTGCTTAGTAAGTTTCATCTCGCGAAACTCCATGGTCATCGCATCGATCATTAAGATACGGCCAACCAATGGTTTCCCCATGTGAGCAATCACCTTAATCGCCTCTACCGCTTGCAGACAACCAATCATGCCGACAACTGGAGCCAAGATGCCTGACTCGACGCAAGTCAATTGCTGGTCGCCAAACAGCTGACTAAAGCAATGATAACAAGGCGTATCCCCTTGGTAATCAAATACTGTAACAGTGCCTTCCATACGAATCGCGGCGGCCGAAACCAGTGGTACCTTATGGGTAAAGCAACGGCTATTTAACTGCTCACGCACCGTCATATTGTCAGTGCAGTCCATCACGATATCGTGCTGCATGACTAAGGCATCAAGCTCTGAGTCATCGAGCACGGCATTGATAGTGGTAATCGCCACATGAGGATTAAGCTGACTCAAGGTTTCTTGCGCCGAGGCCACCTTAGGTTGGCCGATATTATCCGCTTGATGCAGCACTTGGCGCTGCAGATTAGACAGCTCAACTGTGTCAAAGTCCACTAAGGTCAATTGCCCTACCCCCGCCACGGTAAGATATTGGCTTGCGGCGCAACCTAAGCCGCCAAGCCCAATGACTAATACCTTGGCTTGTTTCAGCTTCTCTTGCCCCTCAAAGTCCATCGCCTTAATGGAGATTTGGCGACTGTAACGTAAGATCTCGCTGTCCGACAGAATGTCGTGATTATCGAGTGTCGATGTCATCTCAGCTTACCTACTTAACAGAGCACAGAATTAAAGGGTTCAACCGTCACTAAGCTACCCGCAGGCGTGTCACCCTGCTCTCGCGCTAAAATCACAAAGCAGTTAGCCAAGCTCATCGAAGTCAACATACCCGAGCCTTGCCCACCTGTGATGCTCACCTCGGCTTGGCCTTGTTCGTTGTGGCTCAAAACACCGCGCTGATACTCAACCCGACCAGCAAACTTACGCAGATCGCTGCTCAATTTCGCCTGCAGTAATAACGGCTTAGCACGTGGCAAGCCTTGCATCTTATTGATCAGCGGCCACACCAATTTATAGTAGGTCACCATAGATGACACAGGGTTGCCTGGCAGACCACAGAATATCGCCTTACCCAGTCGCCCAAAAGCAAATGGCTTACCCGGTTTCATGGCGAGCTTCCAGAAGGTAATTTCACCCTCTTCTTCTAAAATTTGTTTGGTGTAATCGGCGTCGCCTACAGAGACGCCACCCGAGGTGAGTAGCATATCCGCTTGGGCAGCTCCGGTACGAAATGCCTCACGAATCGCCTCAGGATCATCTGCAATCACCCCCAAATCGACCCACTCTACGTTGGATCGACTCAATAAACCTTGAATGCTGTAACGGTTAGAATCATAAATCTGCCCCGGCGCCAACTCGCTGCCAACCGGGCGCAGTTCGTCACCCGTTGAGAAAAAGGCCACTTTAACCCGACGCACAACGCGAACTTGGCTCGCTCCTATCGTGGCGAGTACGCCCATTTCGGCGGCGCCAATCTGGGTACCAGCCCGTAAAACTTTATCGCCAGTATTAAGCTCTTCGCCGCGATAACGCACATTTTCACCAACCGCATCAGGCGCTTCAATGGTAATACTATCACCGTTGGCACTCGCCTTTTCTTGCATCTGTACGGTATCGTAACCCGCTGGCAATGGTGCGCCAGTCATAATGCGCACGCAAGTGTTGGGTTTGACCTCGCCGTCAAACGGGTGCCCAGCAAAAGAGTGGCCGATCAGCGTCAGGGTGTCGTTGTTGCTCAAATCTTGCAATCGAAAAGCATAGCCATCCATTGCCGAGTTGTTAAAAGGAGGCAAATCAATACTCGATGCCAGATCTTCAGCTAATACTCGGCCTAAGGCATGGGGAAGCTGCACCATTTCAGAGTCACTTAGGGGCATGACTTGATCGAGTAGTTTAATAATCGCTTCGTCTGGGTGCATAAGGCTAGGCTGAGAACATGGATCAAATTTCATGGGCATCGGTTACCTTAAAGATAAATGTTTAAGCAAAGATTGATGCCCATTATGCCACGCTGATGAGAGAAGGCCATGATCTCCACGGCAGTTTTTGTCATAGTACGAGCAAATCAATCCTCAGCAAGCTAACAGAGCTATCTACGCAATTTACGACTAGACATAGTGCAAGATAAGGCTGCCACCCACCGCCAATCGCAAGGCTTATGCCTATAACGCACCCCTGATGAATGACTAAACCGAGAGTCCGTTAATCCAACAAATATTTGATAGGCTCAACACTGACGCAATGATAACTATTTGTATTTGAAACATTAAGTTAAGTAAATTTAGTTGCATTTAACCGCCTGCTTTTACACAATAGCCCAGCTTAATCCAATGAACATAACAAGGATCTACTATGCTGGCACAAACGATGATTGATCAGTTGAACGCACAAATTAATGTGGAGTTCTTCTCCTCAAATCTCTACCTACAAATGAGCGCTTGGTGCGAAGACAAGGGCTTTGAGGGTGCCGCTAAATTTATGCGTGCCCATGCTGACGAAGAGATGCAGCACATGCACCGCCTATTTACCTATGTTAGCGAAACGGGCGGCATGCCACTGATTGGCGCCATTGAAGCGCCGCAGGCTGAGTTTGAATCATTACTGGTCCTTTTTGAACACACCTACGCCCATGAGCAGATGATAACCAGTAAAATCAACGCACTTGCTCATGCTGCATTCACTAATCAAGACTATTCTACTTTTAACTTCCTGCAGTGGTATGTCTCTGAGCAACATGAAGAAGAGAAGTTGTTTAAATCAATCGTCGATAAGATTCGCCTGATTGGCGAAGATGGTAAGGCATTATTTTTTGTCGATAAGGATTTGGCGCAAATGGCCATTGAAGAGTCGGCGAGCGTGATGACCTCGGGTCAATAAACCGCTAACGGATCGCCTGTGTCTATTTGAAATAGACCTTATGAGTGGTCGATATTGGTGGTAAATGATAAACAAAGAGCCGTATATCGGCTCTTTGTTTGTTTATTAAGCCTATTAACTCGCTTGAGCCAGTAACGACTTACGGTAAATCACGATATCTTCTATGGTCAACACTGGCATTTGATGCAGCTCACCAAATGCGATGATTTCAGGCAATCTCGCCATGGTGCCATCAGGATTGGTCACCTCACATAACACGCCCGCAGGTTTCAGCCCCGCCAGCAACATCAGATCTATGGTGCCTTCGGTATGCCCTCTGCGAGTCAAGACGCCACCGGGTTGAGCACGTAGCGGGTACACATGACCAGGGCGAGCCAGATCACAGGCACTTGCCCCATCGGCGATCGCCGCTTTAATGGTGGTGACCCGATCGGCAGCCGAAACACCGGTTGTCACCCCAACTTTGGCTTCAATGCTCACGGTAAACGCGGTGCCATACTGGCTTGAGTTATCAGTTACCATGGGCGGTAACTGCAATTGTTTAACCCGTTCATCTGGCAGGCATAAGCAGACTATGCCACTGCATTCCCGAATAAGCAGCGCCATCTGTTGATTGGTTAAGTGCTCGGCTGCATAAATAAGATCGCCTTCATTTTCGCGATCTTCATCGTCGACCACCAACACGCCTTGGCCAGCGCGTAAGGCTGTCAACGCGGCTTCAACACGGGTATTGGCATCGCCAAAGGCTGAGAGTAAAGACTGATTCATGGTTAAATCCTTAGTAATACTAATAAAATGGTTTTGTGCCAGAATCAGGGCATATAGAAAATAACACCGATAAGCCTGCGCTTATGGTGGTGTTAAATAAGAGCCAGGGTCACGTTAGCGAACTAAGCCCAAGCTTAGAGCGCGACATACGCTGTTTGTGGTTCTTATATTCTCTTTCATCCGGACTCAGTGCGCTTACGCGCTCATTACCGTCGGCTCTGGAATACTTTTAACATGCAATCTCTACACGCAATAAGGGCACCAGATCTGCTGACCCTAACCTTGGGATAGATTAGGCGCTCGCGGGCTTAAGTTGCATATACAACTATCACCGCCGGTGGGGAGTTACACCCCGCCCTGAGAATTATTAATGTCACCTACTCACTGAATATCGGCTCAACAGGCTCTTGTTAAGCGGCGCAGCGTCACTGTTAAACGGACTCGCTAACGGGCTCACACTGGGTCTGCATAACAGCAGTAAAACCGTAAATATTGCTGGAGGGGCTAATCTTAATCACTTAGGATCAGCACATTAGGCGTAAATAGGGTGCGCCAATTTGAAACAAATAACAAGCTAGAAGGTGACAAGCCTGAATTAAATCACCTAAGCTCAAGCTTTACAGGCAAACTCGCACTGGTTTACCACGTTATCGATAATAAAGGTCGTCTTTAATGCATTCAATTTCTCCACCGCTCGCCGCCAAAAAGCCACACTCATTGATACATCATGGTGTAGAGAGGATCGATAACTATTATTGGTTAAGAGACGATACGCGTCAGTCACCAGAGGTGATAGCGCATCTCAATGCCGAAAACAACTACCATCAACAATGCTTTAAGCCCTTCGCGCCTTTACAGGCACGTTTATTCGATGAGCTGGTCGGCAGGCTAGATAAAGACGAGTCGAGTGTTCCTTACTACTGGCACTCCCATTGGTATTGGAGTCGTTACCATAAAGAGGGGGAATACCCTATCTTACTGCGTAAACCACAGCTTAATAGTGATGCCGAAGAGGTGCTGTTAGATGTTAACCAACGCGCCCACGGCCATGAGTTTTATGGTCTGGGCAGCTTCGCCATTAGCCCTGACGAACAGTTATTGGCCTTTAGTGAAGACAAACTGAGCCGGCGCATCTACACCATACACATTAAGCACCTCGAACAAGGCGAACTGCTGGAAGAGACACTCGAAGGCACTGACGGTAGCATAGTGTGGGCTAACGATAATCTGCACCTGTTTTACATCGCCAAAGATCCACAAACCCTGCTGGGCTACCAAGTATTTCGTCATCGGTTAGGGCAGCCACAATCGGCCGATACACTCGTGTATGAAGAGCAAGATGACAGCTTCTACCTCAGCTTAGGTAAAAGTTTAGATGAAACTCGTATCGAGCTATACCATGAAAGCACGATCACCAGCGAGGTCTCGGTGCTCGATGCCGATCAAGCACTTGATCACTTCACAGCGCTACTTCCCAGAGAAACGGGCCATGAGTATTCGGTGGCAAAACGGGGTGGCGACTATTTTATTTTAACCAATTGGCAGGCGGTTAACTTTCGCCTGATGCAAGTGGCCGAAGCGGATTTTGCCAATAAGCATGTTTGGCAGGAGGTGATTGCTGCCGATGACCAATGCCGCATAGAGGAGTTCTTGGTACTGCAAGATTACCTTATTGTGCAGCAGCGCCGTCAGGGACTAAGCCAGATCACCGTCTATCCGGATCAGCTACCTAGCTATCAAATCGACTTCGATGATCCCGCTTATGTGGTGGGTTTTGATGTTAATCCTCGCCAAGATAGCCACCAGCTTAGGCTCTATTATGCTAGCCCAACCACCCCAGAATCGATTTACCAATACGATTTGACCCAAGCTTCACCCAAGCGGTTACTCAAAAGGGAAAACGTATTAGGTGGCTTTAATAGCGAGCATTATCAGGCTGAACGCCTCTTTATCGATGCCAGAGATGGCGCGAGCATTCCCGTTACCTTGGTGTACAACAAAAGCTTATTTAAACGAGATGGCAGCAACCCACTGTACCAATATGGTTATGGCGCATACGGTTACACCATAGATGCGGATTTTGACAGCGCCATATTAAGCCTACTCGACCGAGGCGTGGTTTACGCCATTGCCCATGTGCGCGGTGGCGAAATGCTCGGCCGACCTTGGTATGACGCAGGCCGGCTATTTAACAAGCAAAATAGCTTTAACGATTTTGTCGATGTCACCCAAGCATTGATCCAGCAACAATATGCCGACCCTCATAAAGTGGTTGCGACGGGGGGCAGCGCAGGGGGCCTGTTGATGGGCGCCGTGATTAACCAAGCACCCGAGCTCTACTTCGCTGTGGCCGCCCACGTGCCGTTTGTCGATATTGTGACGACCATGCTGGACGAGTCGATTCCACTCACCACCAATGAGTATGACGAATGGGGCAACCCTAACGATAAAGCCGCCTTCGACTATATGCTCACTTACTCCCCCTATGACCAAATAACGCGTCAAGCCTACCCTCACCTTTTGGTTACCACTGGCCTGCATGACTCTCAGGTGCAATATTTTGAACCCGCTAAATGGGTAGCGAAATTAAGAGAATATAAGACCGACGACAACTTATTACTGTTCCATATCGATATGGAAGCTGGACACGGTGGGAAAAGTGGCCGCTATCACCGCTATCAAGACACGGCTGAAGAGTATGCTTTCTTATTGGGGTTGTTGGGCGCAGAGTCTATATTAACCAACAGCACAAGCTGTCGTTAACCACACTCAGAAAAACAAGAGCTATCGATGACGACGGGTAAACCTTGGTTTTTATATATCGTTGAGTGCCATAAAGGCCAACTCTATACCGGCGTAACAACCGATATCGCACGCCGCTTTAAAGAACATCAAGGCGGCGGCCCTAAAGCCGCTAAGTTTCTGCGCGGTAAGGGGCCGCTGCAATTGGTTTATCATGAGCAGTTAAGTTGTCACTCGACTGCACTGAAACGTGAAATAGCAGTTAAGAAGCTAACAAAAAAGCAGAAACTGACATTAATACAAAATGAGGCCAAAACGCATATCGTTAGCTAGTTTTAGCTTTATATCAGTGATATTTAGTGATTATCCCCATTGAAACATCCATCGGTAATCGATCTAAAGACCAACAGAGGTTTATTAAAAATCATGTGGCTTTACTTAAACATAACAAAGTTCTATTGTGGGAAATAATTGCTGATTTGAGACGACTATGGGCACCACCACATATGCAAAGGCTGATGGCTTGCCTAAACAATACAAGCAGCATCAACGCAGCTTTCTCGGCTTAATGTTAGTGCTAAGCTGTGCTTTTTTAATCACGCTTCTTCCCGATGTAAACCTTACCCTGTTTAGACTACTCAATGGAATAGCGGCAGAGTTACCCAATTGGCCCCTATTGCTCATCACCGACTTAGGCAATGGTGTGACGCTTGGAGTGATCACCTTATGCTTCTTGATCAAACGCCCTGAGATAATATTACGGGTGATCATTGCCAGCGTGTTGTCATTACTGCTCGTACCGCTATTAAAACAATATTTTGATATGCCGCGCCCCGCTGCAGTGTTAGAAACACTTAATATTATTGGTGAAACCCGCATGAGCCATAGTTTTCCCTCGGGCCATACTGCTAGCGCCTTCCTGTTTGCTGGTACCCTATGGTTTGCTTACCAAAGCCACACCATTAAAGTCTTTGCGATCACGTTTGGCGCTATCGTTGGCATATCGAGGATCATTGTTGGCGCACACTGGCCACAAGATATTATGCTTGGCGCGATCGTCGGATTACTCTGCGCTTATACCGCTGCGTATTGTCCACCAACCCAGTTGCAGCGGGTCAATAACGCATTAATGCTGATGTTTTTATGGTTAGTGTTGGTGATCTGCGAGCTAGAAAAAAGCTTTGATAAGGATATTATCTGGCAAGTGTTATTACTAAGATGGGGACTGCTGTTTACCGCCGCAACTCTCTTTTTACGCCAATACAATATTAAACAGCTGTTGATACAGCGCTTTGCCTCAAAAACACAATAGACTTATATCAACGGCCTTAACCCTAAGTCGCTATTCAATATCGCCCGCGGCTAGGTATGGATGGGCGATGGCTAGTGCTATCAGGAACTTACAGCCCCCCTTCCTCTTCAGCCTAGCTGAACAGGGTGATAGCGTTTCGCCTTCGCGCCGGGAAGCCATTAATCCATGGTGACGGGCCCCTGAATATTGTCAAAACTCAGATCGCCCGAACCAGATTCAATAATGTGTAATCCTTTGCTATTGTCGACGCTAATACCACCAGAACCATCATCAATAGTGACTAAACCAGCCACATGATTAATGACTATCGAGCCAGAACCATCATGCACAGACACATCGCCATTCACCCGTTGGATCTCGATACTACCAGAGCCATCCGTTAAGCTGATATCCCCGTCAATATTTTGCAATACAATACTGCCTGAGCCATCATCGATAGTTAATGTTTTAGCACCATCGATAGTGATACTGCCAGAACCATCGGTAATGATCATTTCGGCATTCACGCCACGAACCTCAATATTACCCGAGCCATCATCCAGCATGAGTTTCAAATTGGTAGGCACTTTAACCACTAGATCAATATAAGGAGAGTTGCCACTCGTGAATGAGACCCTACTGAAGGAGTCAAAATTGGCGATCAGTTTGGCGTGTTCACCTTCCTGCACTAAGCTAAGCTCTGGCTCGGCGCCATCATAACCATAAATGTCCGCCTCGATACGCACTTCCCGGAGCCCATCAACTCCTTCAATAGTCAGTGCTCCAGCCCCAGTTTCGGCTACGAGCTGTTGCAACTGTGTGGCATCAAGTATTAACTGCTGCTGGCGGTGATAATCAAACGAGGTCATACCCGCACCGTTAACGTTAATGATGCAGCCAGCTAACGAAGCACTCAGTGCGGCACATAAAACCAAGGGGCGTAAATTCATAACTCATATCCTTATTAATTAATGTTTGCTCAAACGCTTACCTCAAATAAAGCAGACTCCATGCCAATTATTTATCTTATTGTTTTAAATGATTTAAGTTGATTTTTGCTCAAAAATTTTAATGATATTCACTAAAAATCTGCTTAAATCACAATTCGTTAGTAAAAAGGCTCATTTAATCGATCGGCAATGACCCATCCCAGATCCGTACCTCTTGAGGAGCATTTACCCATGTTACCCTCAACCATACGCAATAAAAAACGCAGCCTAAGCTGCGTTGGTACAGATGATAACACCGGCCATTACTCGTCTCGCCAAACCGGATAAACCTGATATTGCCCATCATAATAAGGGCTTCGAACATAAAACCAGCGTAACCTTGCCTGGGCATCAGCGGCAAAAGCAGGGTCTTGCAACGCTTGGGTAAATTCTGCCTGCAAGCTGGGGTCGGCCTCAAGCATTTGCGCCGCCAGTGGCTCTACGGCGTAATGCTCTATGTATTCGGTGCGGGTAAATATTGGATTGAAAAAGCCCCATTGTAATAATGAATCAGGCGACTGAGGCTCTAACAGCAATATCGCCAAATCCCCCAGAGGCTGCCGCGTATCAATCTTGACGGTGCCCGCTGGCAGTGTGGTTTGTACCCCATGTGCGCTCAATTGCGCGCTTACTCGCTGGCGCCCTTCATAATCTTTACTGCCAAATTGCGGCGCAGTTAATTGATATTGAGTCAACTTAAGTGTCTTAGGCTCTGTTAGCGTTGTCATACGGATCCCATGAATTGCGAGACGCTCAATCACATCAAGCCACTGAGGTGCAACATAATAAGCTGAGGGGCGATTAATCTTTATGTCAGCCAGAGTATTACCTATCACGGGTAAATTTTCGTAAAGTTTAGGCTCGCCAGTCCAGCGAACAACCTTTTCACCACTGATGGGGCTGATTTCGGTGCGGTAATCAATCCCTTTGAAATCCCATCCTTGCTGCTGTTGCTGGGCGCCCCAAGTTAAGGTGATGCGGTCGCTATAGCGATACCTGTCTTGCTTAATGGCCATGCGCAGTGAAGTGGCTTGCTTGCCCACCAATTCGAGGGTGGCCGCTAACATGACATAAGTACCAAGCACTCGTTGCTTAAACGGCTTTAAACTATGATTTTCAATTAAAATCGTCGGTAGATGCCGAGCATCACCATAACCATTTGAGTAACGTGGACTGGCATTCCATAATGACATTCCCTTACTCACATCACTATTGTCGATAGCAAACACCAAGGGACCCGGAATATGCCCTTCGCGCATTAACGCCTGCTCCACATAAGGTCGATATTGGGTATCTAGCCAACGAAAACTCGACGGGCTCAGCCCTTGAGCTAAGTTATAGCCAAAGGTGACATCATATTGATAGTCTATGCCATCGGTAACGTGCACATCGATATACAGGTCGGGCTGCCATCGATTTATCGCACCCAGCATATGCTGCATCTCTACCGCGTCGGCCTTGGCATAATCACGATTCAAATTAAGGTTGTTAGCCGTAGTACGCCAGCCCATCTCTATCGGGCCACGCTGATTAACGCGATTATATTGACCACTGCGCTCATGGGCATCGACACTAAAAATCGGTACAAATAGTAAATTAGCCCCATCGAGTAGCGCCGCTTTATCACCCAATACCATGTCTCGTAGTAACATCATGCCGGCATCTTTACCGTCAATTTCTCCGGCGTGGATCCCTGCCTGCACTAACACAGTGGGTTTATCCGTCGCAGCCAAGGCCTCAGGGGTATCAGCCCCCTCTGTCGATGCTATCAGCATCCAAATATCACGCCCCTGAGGGCTCTTCCCTAGCGACACCTTGTGCAACAGGTCACTACTTGCCACCAGCTTATCTAACCAAACAAACGTCTCATCATAACTTGGGCTAACCTTAAAGCCGCCCACTTCAAATGGGGTTGCCCATGGCGCTTCGCCATCGAGTAGCAACGATTCACTCGCCCCGTGCCACACAATGCTTGGCGGTAAGATGGCATCGTTAACGTAGGTAGTAGCAATCTGCGGGGTTGCAGCGGGTTGCTCAGCCCATACAGGCAAGCCAAGCGTTAAAGGGAGTAACAGGAAAAGTATCGATAATTGAGGGCGCATAGATATTGACCTTACGGCTTATTTTTAGACAGACATATTTAACGAAATATCCTTTAAATGCAACATTCTAGCGCCAATAAAAAGCCCAGCAAGAGCTGGGCTTTTTGATACTGTTAGCGTCAACTATGATTCTTTATCAGCCGTCTTGGCGATAGCGGCATCACTACCACCATTGCGCTCTCGTTTACTGAAGATACGTTCAACTATCACGAAGAAGATCGGAATAAAGAAGATCCCCAAGAAGGTTGAACTCATCATGCCACCGAGCACACCGGTACCGATAGCGTTCTGGCTACCAGACCCGACACCAGTACTAATTGCTAATGGTACAACCCCCAAACCAAACGCCAGAGAGGTCATGAGGATCGGTCGTAAACGAACCCGCACCGCATGTAAGGTCGCTTCGACGAGACCTGCACCTTTCTCATAGAACTCTTTAGCAAACTCTACAATCAAGATAGCGTTCTTCGTCGCTAGACCCACAGTGGTTAACAGACCGACTTGGAAGAATACGTCGTTGGGCAGACCCCGACCATTCATCGCCAATAGCGCACCAATGATCCCAAGCGGCACCACTAAGATAACCGCAAATGGCACAGACCAACTCTCGTACAGCGCAGCCAATACTAAGAACACGACTATAATAGAGAGTGCGTATAGTGCTGGCGCCTGATTACCCGATAAACGCTCTTCATAAGACAGGCCATTCCATTCGACACCAAATCCTGGTGGTAATTTAGCAACCATGGCTTCGATATCATCCATCGCCGCACCTGTACTATACCCTGGTGCAGTGCCTCCCTGAATGTTCATTGACGGCAAACCGTTAAAGCGTTCTAGACGCGGTGAACCAAATTCCCATGAGCCGGTAGCAAAGGCTGAGAAAGGCACCATCTCACCTTCAGCATTGCGTACATACCAGGTATCGAGGTCTTCCGGCTGCATACGGTACTGAGCATCGCCTTGCACGTACACTTTCTTCACACGACCACGGTCAATAAAGTCGTTGACGTAACTGCCACCCCAAGCCGTGCCTAGCACACTGTTTACCGCATCGATGTCGACACTCAAGGCGCGAAGCTTGGCGTGATCCACATGGATTTGATACATAGGCGCATCTTCCTGACCATTAGGACGCACACCGACCAAGTTAGGGTTTTGCGCAGCTAGCCCAAGCAACATATTACGGGCCTCAACCAACTTATCGTGGCCTTGACCATTTCTGTCTTGTAGATAGAAATCGAAACCGTTAGCGGTACCCAGTTCAATCACGGCAGGCGGTACAAAGGCAAACACAAAGGCTTCTTTCATTTGCGAGAACATCGCCATGGAACGCCCAGCAATTGACTGAACATCTTGACCCGGCTCACCACGAACAGACCAATCTTTTAAACCGACAAACGCCAGACCCATGTTTTGACCACTACCGGCAAAACTAAAACCAGAGACACTAAACACTGAGTTAACACTGTCGCCCTCTTGGTTAAGGTAGAAGTCGGTGATTTTTTCCATCACCTTCTTGGTGCTTTCTTGAGTCGAGTTTACTGGCAAAATAGCTTGCGTGAACAAGATACCTTGGTCTTCATCCGGTAAGAAAGCGGTAGGCATGCGCATGAAAATCCAGCCTACGGCCACGGTCAATGCCAAGTAGACCAGCATGACACGTCCGGTACGCTTAATCATAGAAGCCACACTGGCCTCATAGCGCGATGTCATAGCATCGAACTTACGGTTAAACCAACCGAAGAAACCGGTTTTGACGTGCCCTTCGCCTTTCGCGATAGGCTTTAACATGGTCGCACACAGTGCCGGCGTCAGGATAATCGCCACCATCACAGACAAGGCCATGGCAGAGACAATCGTGACCGAAAACTGACGATAGATAACCCCTGTCGAGCCCGACATAAAGGCCATGGGTACGAATACCGCAGACAAGGTAAGACCGATACCCACTAGAGCGCCGGTGATCTGATCCATCGACTTACGCGTCGCTTCGAGCGGGCTCAGGCCCTCCTCTTGCATCACACGCTCAACGTTCTCCACCACCACAATCGCATCGTCCACCAGCAAACCAATGGCCAATACCATGGCGAACATGGTCAGAGTATTAATCGAAAATCCGGTCGCCGATAAAATGGCAAACGTACCTAACAATACAACGGGAACCGCAATAGTTGGGATTAACGTCGCGCGGAAGTTTTGCAAGAACAAGTACATGATCACGAAGACCAAGACGACGGCTTCTAGTAAGGTATGTACCACTCCCTCAATCGACTTCTCAACAAAAGGCGTTGTATCATAAGGATAAACAACCTCTAACCCTTGTGGGAAGAACACCTTTAATTCATCAATTTTTTCACGCACACGCTCAGCAGTCGCTAACGCATTAGCGCCAGTAGCTAGCTTAACTGCCAGACCCGACGCCGGCTTACCGTTATAAAACGATTCAACCGCATAACTTTCTGCGCCAAGCTCAACACGTGCCACATCTTCTAAGAAGACCTTAGCACCCGAACTGTCTGCTTTGATGATGATTTTCTTAAACTCATCGGCAGTTTGTAGACGACTCTGAGCCGAAACCGTAGCATTTAACTCTTGGCCCGCAAGCGCAGGAGCGCCACCTAATTGGCCAGCCGAAACTTGCGCATTCTGCTCACGAATCGACGCCATAATATCTTGGCTGGTCAGGTTGTATTGGGTCAGCTTTAACGGATCGAGCCATATACGCATCGCATATTGTGCACCGAATAACTGAATTTCCCCCACACCAGCAACACGGCTAATAGGGTCTTGGATATTTGAGCCAACATAGTCGGCAATATCCGTTTTACCCAATGAACCATCAGATGAAACGAAACCCAATACCATTAAAAAGCCAGAGCTGGACTTGTTAACTTTAACCCCTTGTGCCTGCACCTCTTGTGGTAACAAGGGCATCGCAAGTTGCAGTTTGTTTTGCACCTGCACCTGAGCGATATCAGGATCGGCCTCGGCATTAAAGGTTAAGGTGATTT
Organism: Shewanella algidipiscicola; assembly: GCF_003605125.1. Taxonomy (GTDB): domain Bacteria; phylum Pseudomonadota; class Gammaproteobacteria; order Enterobacterales; family Shewanellaceae; genus Shewanella; species Shewanella algidipiscicola. The sequence goes on along the minus strand of NZ_QPQT01000011.1, from coordinate 75,529 downwards.
GTGCGTTACCAAAGCTATCACTCGTTGAGGCGATATAACGTAGATTATCAATCCCCGTCATTCGCTGCTCAATCACCTGGGTAACGGTATCTTCCATGGTCTTTGCCGAAGCACCAGGATAAACAGCATTAATCACTACGGTTGGTGGCGCAATACTGGGATATTGTGACACAGGGAGCTTCATAATAGAGAGCACCCCGGCCATCATAACGATAATGGCGATCACCCAAGCAAAGATAGGGCGATCGATAAAGAAACGAGCCATAACTTTACCCTACTTTTGTGATTGCTGATCTGATTGCATTGCGTCAATCGGTTTTCCGGTCACTGGTGCACCGGGACGAATTTTCTGTAAACCTTCAACAATCAATTGGTCGCCAACCTTAAGGCCATCGACGATACGCCATTGATGATTGATAACTTCTGCCGTAGTGACAACCCGCGCTTCCACTTTACTTTCTGCGCCTATTACCATCGCAATGGCTTGGCCTTTAGAGTTACGCGTGATCGCTTTTTGCGGAACTAAAATCGCATGTGGGTCTGTTCCCGTATTTAACACGGCGCGAACATACATACCTGGCAGTAACACTCCATCTGGATTTGGGAACTCGGCACGTAATGTCACTGAGCCGGTATTCTCATCGACACTGACCTCTGAAAACTGCAACGTGCCGGTATGCGAATACGGCGTGCCATCTTCCAAAATCAAGTTAACGTCTGCGTTATCGGCCGCCTGTAATGAACCTTGCTTCAACTTAGCCTTTAGACGCAATAGTTGCGCACTCGATTGAGCAATATCCACATTGATAGGGTCAAGCTGCTGAATTGTCGCCAGTGTTTGGCTTTGATTTGCCGTCACCAACGCACCCGCGGTTACGCTCGACTTACCGATACGGCCAGAGATAGGAGCCTGAACTTGAGTGTACTCAAGATTAATTTGTGCGGTGTTAATTGCCGCTTTCGCGACAGTAACATTAGCTAAAGCTTCCTTGTATGCCGCTTCTGCTTCATCAAATTCTTGCTGACTAATCGCATTGGTTTTCACCAGTTCTTGATAGCGGGCCGCTTTGGCTTTCGCCGAGGCTAAACCTGCATTCGCACGCGCCAAATCAGCTTCAGCACTCACTAATGCCGCTTTGTATGTAGCTGAGTCTATTTGATAAAGAGACTGCCCTTTGACAACATCAGCCCCCTCTATAAAGCTGCGTTCGGTAATAATACCGGAAACTTGCGGACGGACTTCAGCTTCAAGAAATGCTTTACTGCGACCAGGTAATTCAACCTGGATCGCTTGAGGCTGTGCCACAACCTGCATGACGCCAACTTCGAGGCTTTTAGCTGCAGCGGCTGATTGACTCGGTGCCTCTTGCTTTTCACAACCCGTTATCCATAACGCCACACTTAAAACAGAGGCAATTTTCACTATTTGCCGCATGATAACTCCTAATCAAGGCCACAACAAAAAATGCCCTACATGTAGCAGAACATACTACAGAGCAATCTTTTGGAAGCATTATTTACATTGGAACCATTTATCTCACACCTAGCCTAGGTCAACAAGAACAATAACCTACTCATTTTGTAAGTTAATGCAAATTATTATAAGTAAGTATCGAACATTGTTAACAAGGGGTTAACATTGAGCGTTACTCCCCCTCAAAAACACAAGTATGTAATAAAAGTGTGACGTAGCGCGATACAAATCACGCTTGCAACAGTAAATTTAGCATTAAGCGAACAGAACTGTTCACAATTGTTCATATTTTTTTGTCATTAGTTCATTCGGGGTATAAAAGTCATTCATAAGTTCACTTTATAGTCATCAACACAACAACACTCACCATTAGCGAGATGATTATGAACACGGTTACAAAGCTAAAATACTCAGCCCTCATTGGCAGCTTACTACTATCAGTGGTCTCCATTGCACAAGCACAAGAAGATAATGAATTATTTGGTGGCAAACTCACGACTAAGCTTACTTTCGCATCTGACTATGTGTTTCGTGGTGAATCCGAAACCATGGACGGTGATGTTCCTGTTGTACAAGGTACATTAGGCTGGGGAAACGATAACGGCTGGTACGCCGGAGTCTTCGCCTCAAATATCAAGTTTGCCGATCCTAATTTAGAAATTGTTACCGCACCCTACATGGGTAAATATGGCGAGTTTGGTGATAGCGGTATCACCTATGACGTCATGCTATTTTCTTACCTCTATCCAGGTGCCTCATATTCGAACTACACCGAATTATGGTTAAAAGTGGGTAAACAGTTCGGCCGCACCAATGTGCAGCTAGAGGTCACTCCAACACTGGATGATTGGTTTGGGGTAGATGGCTGGCAAGGAGTTAACTACGCTATACACCCTAGCTATGCATTCGATAATGGCTTTAAGGTATCAGGCAGCCTTGGTTACCAAGAGCTTGATGGCGAGGGTGCTGAAGGTTGGGGACATTGGAACCTTGGTATCACCAAAGCCTATGCGGGCTTAGACTTCGATCTACGTTACCATGGCAGCACAATGGATGCCGACCATAAAGTCTACGGCACACAAACTGAAATATTCGATGACCGGGTTGTTATTGGGATCAGTAAGAGCTTTTAACACCATCTGATTTTTCATCCCTTTGTTTTATCTCTGCACTTTTGCCAGCCTAAAATAGGCTGGCTTTTTTAAACAAGAATGACGACAACTGAGCACTGATGCCGCGAGCGCCAATGCGCCCTATGTTGTAATCCGTTCAATCAAAAACAGCTCAACATTTAAGACCAACAAAAGGCTTCAACATATAAATCATTCATGTTGGTTTAGATCCGATTATCACCCACACTACAAGCGACGATTCGGCTAATTTCAGCCAGTGGTAAACCAGACTCCTGTTGCCAAGTGTTAAACACTTTTTGCACCTGCGCCAAACCACTCTTGGTGCTAAACCCAAAATCGATCAACTTATGCGTCTGAAAATAGCCTTTAATATCATCAGATAATAAAAAGGTATCTTTGCCTATCGCGCGTAAAAAGTAGGCACCTGTATTGCCGCCAAGACGATTACCTCGACGCTTAAGTTCGCTCCATAGACCTGTAATATCATCACTTGGCCAGTCGGCGATAAATTGGGCAAAACTGCCATACTCGAGTTTAATATCGTGCACCATTAATGCATTATCATAAATGGCCATGGTTTTCTTTAAATGCCTAATTAGATTCTCATCGCTGGCCCGCTGTTGCAGTTGCTCAGGAGAGAGCATTAACACCTTATGCGGCTCAAAATCAAAAAATGCCTGCTCGTAAGCTGACCATTTATTATCGACAATCCGCCAAACAAAACCACACTGAAACACCTTTTTACAGATCTCAGACAATAGCTCAGCATCGCTGTAATGCTTAATTGCATCATTAGACACCACAACGGGCATCAAGCTCTTTAATGCCGCCTCGCCACCTTTACGTTGGCATGCCCGCGTATACATTTGCTCAAAAGATTCCAAAACAATATCTCTCTACGTTGACCCTTATCCTATTAGGACAAATACGAACATTGCCCATCGATTCTGCCACACAATACCCTCCTGAGGAGGAAATCGATCAATTTCGATGACAATCATCATGATTAACGAGCTAGTATTTTTGATTTATTTAACTGTTCAAACAACCACTAACCTATCTATAAGCTAATGTTATTATTAAAATTAAACAATCAAGGACAGGTTAAGCCTATAGATGCATCCCAACTCTATCGCATGTTGGTATTTGCCAGCGTTGTGGAACAAGGCTCTCTCACGGCTGCAGCAACACAACTTGGGATCAGCCGCTCCATGGTGAGTCAACATCTTAAACGACTCGAAAGCCGTTGCCAGCAGACATTGCTCCGGCGCACCACTTACAGGTTATCGCTCACTCAAACGGGACAAGAATTCTATTATTACTGCGCTGAATTACTGTTATTGGCAAAACAGGCTTATGCGTCATTGCTGAGCACTGCAATACGCCAAAGGGCGTTGGTGCCACGACTCACCGACTACAACACAATACCGTTTACGCCATACATGGTTATCACCACACCATACCACCTAAGGTCAGGTTAATATTGACGTTTTTACAGCGAAGGTTTCAGCGCTAAGCAAGGCATAGGCAGTGCTCACAGCACAGATTACACAACGCGACTTTAAACACCTAGAAAGTGCCAACATTGACTCACTCGAATCCAAAAGCCGCTATCAACTCAAGTGAAAAATTCAACCTTATAGCGAAAAGCAGACTAAAGTTATAGTATCAATTGGCGGCGCATGGAGATGGGTTAAGATGGAACTGCTTTATCATCCCCTCTCTAGATATTCACAAAAAGTACTGCTGGCATTTTATGAAAAACAGGTCAACTTCTATCCTAGAATCATCGAACTCAGCGATCCTTATTCTCGCAACCGCTTCACACAACAATATCCCTCGGGTAAATTACCGTTACTCAAAACACGCTCAGCCAAATTGCTGCCCGAATCCACTATTATCATCGAATATATCGATCATCAATTCGCAACTGGCACCCAGCTAATTCCGACCGATTTTGAACACGCATTACAGGTTAGACTATGCGATCGCATCATTGATAACGATGTAAGTAATAAGCTGTATACGCTCGAAAGAATGCAAATTCGAGTCGAGCAAGCCCCCTTAAAGATCAAACAACTTGAAAATGAAATTCATGCTAGCTTTCAAAGCTTAAATGAACAACTAAGCCATTATCACTGGCTATGTGGCGATGCATTTACCATGGCTGATTGTGCTTTAATCCCGTGTATCATGGGCGCCAGAAAGCGCTTTAAGCTATATCAATTCGATCAGCTCGTGCGTTATCTCCATCAAGCAGAAACGCGTGGTTCATGGATACAAGTTCAACAAGAGATTGAGCTGGCGAAAACGACAGCCCTGATAGGCTTTCGCCCTATTCCCTAGTATTAACCGCCCATTAATTGAAGGTGAAATTATAAATTACGTTCTTTTTTTAGCTGCAAAAAAGCCTTCCACTTTACCACCTCAGGAGGCAGCTCTGGCGCAGGACCGTCGAAACCAGCCTCTTTGACCATAGTTGCAATAGGTACCTGTTTGCGATCACACACAAAGACGCCGCGCACGTGAACGATGCAGCGCAGGGTATTTTCACTAACAAACCGCTGCTCTACATAAAAATATTTTTCATCCCAACCAACGACCTTACTTTGCACTTCAAACTTTCTCAGCGGCTTAATGTCACGAATATAAGTAAATTCAGCCGCATTGACGATGGGCATCCATTTGAGCTTAAGAAAACGATTCAGTAACCCCATTTCTGCCAACATGTAAGTTCTGGCCAGATCCATAAAAGCAGGATAACGGGAGTTGGTAAGGTGAAAGTTGATATCACAATCTAAAGGTAACGCACGGTAATCAATCTTACTGGTGCCTAGAAAATCGATACTGCGACAATGGCGCACACGCCATAACATCAACCAAATCAAGCGAAAATACAGATTCATTACAATAATGTCCTTTAAAATGAAGCCGAAAGGCTAGCAGAGGTCATACCAGATAACAAGCAAGATATCGGCCTGCACTTAAGTCGTAATAGCACGCTAAATCACTGCGCCTTTAGAGACGTGTCGGGCACAAAAAAAGAGCCGTGATGGCTCTTTTAAACTCACTGTGATGCACTTTATTTAGCAAGACTAATAAGATGCTCACCATATACCTTTACATCGTCCCAATCCGTGTAATCGATAACGGCTTTAGGGTCGGTTGGCCCATGAGTGATCTTCATGATCAGTTGGATCATCAATCTGTCATACCAACGCCAAGAGGGGTAATCGACCTTACCTGCAATGACTTTGACATCTTTAGGTTTCCAAGGTGACAACTCAATGAATTTTTGCAGATACTTATTGTTTTCAGGCACACGTTTCTCGGGATTACGCGCGACAACGTTAACACTAAAAAAGCTATTAGGTATTGAGGCTAGTTGCTGCTGATATTGAGTTGCAAAGGCAAATACCGATTTATCATAGCTGCCGTAAAGCACACATGCGCCTAAGGCAACACTATCATACTTATCCCAATCAATCGTCTCGACATGCCCTATCTGCACCACATCGCATTGATGACCTTGCTGACGAATATGTGCTGCAATTGCTTGGGTAATTTTGGCAGTATGTCCGCCACGAGAATAATAAATAAGTAAAACTGAAGTCATATCACACCCATAATCAAAAACAGTTAAATCGCATTGTTACAGCTTACTGCCATCAAAACATATTAATGGATCACAAATTAGTTAAGGTTTTTGTGAAATATGCCACCTAATCATTAAAAAATTCGCGATAAGATACACCTGCTAAGATACTGATTAAACATGTAGACCCATCAATTGAGTTCGGACCGTAGACTGAGTATCATTGCCTTAACCTAGCCATTCAATTAGAGTCATCTAATCAAGTAGAGTATAAGAGACTAACTGTATGCAAAAAGATATCGATGTAGATACCATGGTCACCAATGCTCAGAGTGCTGCCAAATGGCTCAAGGCTATCGCTAATCCCTACCGCCTGATGATCTTATGTCAGTTGCTTGATAATGAACTTAGCGTCACGCAACTCAATGAAACCGTACCACTAAGCCAATCGGCGTTATCTCAGCATCTTGCGGTGCTGCGCGCAGAAGATCTGGTGGCGACACGCAAGAGTTCACAAATTGTTTATTACACCCTTAAAAATGAGCAAGTTACCGAGGTTATCTCGATTCTCTATAAGCGCTACTGTGCCTAAAAGTGTGTAGCGCTACTCGCTGTGTTATCGCTCACTAAAAGCTTTACCAAAGGCTTTGACCTTGTCCCAATTGGTAAATTCGAAAGTACCCGACGTATCGGTTGGCCCTTTAGTGATCCACATGATGAATCGAATCATAAATTTGTCAAAAAAACGATATTTAGGGTAGTCAATTTTACCGGCAAAAACACCAAGTTGCTGTGGCTGCCACAACGACAACTGTAAGAACTTTTTCATATAAGGGTTGGTTTCCGGAGTGTTTTTTTCCGGTTTTCTGGCCACCACATTGACGGTAAAAAAAGCATTTTTCTTGCTATTTAACACGGCGCGATGACGGTTAACATACTGCAACAGTTCAGGCCTATGCTTGCCATAACGAATGCTCGCACCAATCAATACTTTATCGAAATAAGACAGGTTAACTGCCTGTGCCTCCTCTAATGAAACCATTGTTACCATCTGAGTTTCTGCCTGACAGATCTCTTGGATTTGGTCACAAATCGCCTTCGTTTGTCCATCTACTGTCGAATAAATAATTAATGTACGGCTCATCAATTCTTCCAAAAAGTAGGTGTAAATAACACCAATAAAGTAAACACTTCTAAACGACCAAATAGCATCGCAACCACGAGCACCCACTTGGCTCCATCGCCGATACTGGCATAATTACTCGCCACCTCACCTAACCCAGGACCTAAGTTATTTAAGCAAGCCGCGGTAGCACTAAAGGCTGTAATGTTATCCAGCCCCAATGCCATCAGTATCAACATACAAACGACAAAAACAAGCGCATAGGCAGAAAAGAATCCCCATACGGCATCGATCACTCGATCTGGTAACGCCTTGCCATTAATCCGAATCGAAAACATTCCCCTTGGGTGTACTAAGCGCTTTAATTCACGTGAGCCCTGCAGCAAGAGTAAGATGACTCGCATCACTTTAATACCGCCGGCGGTAGACCCACCACATCCACCAATAAAACTAGAAAATATCAGGAGCATTGGCAAAAATAGCGGCCACATGTGAAAGCTTTCGGTACCAAAACCTGCAGTAGTAGAGATGGATACCGCTTGAAACAGGGCAAAATCGAAGGTTTCTTCGGGATTATCGTAGATACCCGAATGATATAAGGTCGCAAAACAGATCAGGGTAAGCGTGAGCTGAACAACCAATAACGCCTTAAATTCGGCGTCACGAAAATAGACTTTTAAATTAATACCGCGGCGAGTAAATGCCGCAAAATGCAGACTAAAATTAAGTGCGGCAATCAATAAAAACACCACACATACCATGTTAATAGTCGTACTATCGAAGTAGCCCATACTGGCGTCATGGGTAGAAAAACCGCCAATTGCAATGGTCGAAAATGAATGACATATCGCATCAAACAGATCCATGCCAGCAAGCCAATAGGCGAATGCACACGCGATGGTTAATGCTAGATAGATATACCATAAAGCTTTTGCCGATTCGGCAATTCTCGGGGTCATCTTACTGTCTTTAACAGGTCCGGGAATTTCGGCGCGATAAAGCTGCATTCCCCCAACACCTAGTACGGGTAAGATGGCGACAGCCAACACAATAATCCCCATGCCGCCCAACCATTGCAGCAGGTGGCGATAGAATAAGATAGCCTTAGGTAGGTCATCTAGCCCCACTAAAACCGTTGCACCGGTAGTCGTTAAGCCCGAAAAAGATTCAAAAAAGCTGTCTGCAAGAGATAAGTCTGGTTGGCTAGAGAAAATAAAGGGGACAGCACCAATCGACCCTAGTACCCCCCAAAACAACACCACCAGCAAAAAACCTTCGCGGGTACGTAGGTCTTTTTTATGGTGACGATTAGGATACCAAAGCAAAAAGCCGAGCAATAAACTCAGAAAAAAAGCCTGAATAAACGCAGCACCACCGCCATCTTTGTAAATCACGGCGACGAGAGCTGGGGGAAGTAACGATAACGAAAACAACCCCATCAACAGTCCGGTAATTCTTATAATTGTTCTATATTGCATCTGGGCTTTCTATTAGTCCTTTAGCGGTATCATGCACAATCGACCATTTTCGCACACATTTATCATGCTGTTATATAAAATTTATTACCCCAATACGTAACAAAACTAAGGCAATGATCAAAAAAACTGTGGTTTATTACAGAAGCTGAGTTTATAGCTTAATACACCAATATGAATCCTTGCTTGAATCATACTACTCCCCCTCAAACTGCACCTTCAATTGGCCCTGACTGATGGTCGCTAGCTCCTGTGCAAACGTCTGCTGATGCCCCTTGGGTATCTCAAAATGTACCAACACCTTATCTGAAAATATTTTGTCGGTGATCAGCCCTTCACCACGCATTAAAAAGTGCTCTACATCTTTAAGCTGGTGATACTCACACACCAACTGACCGGGATAACGGATTAATTTAAGTTCGGTCTCCAGCTGCGCGAGCCCTTGCTTAATGCCCGCACTATAGGCTCTCATCAACCCACCGACGCCGAGCTTAGTACCACCAAAATAGCGCACCACTATGGCACCAATCTCACCAATATTAGCCCCTTGCAGGGTGGCTAACATCGGTCGTCCAGCACTCCCAGCAGGCTCACCATCATCGCTTGAGCCCATCGTTACTGTATTACAGGGCTCGGCGGCGATAAAAGCATAACAATAATGATTGGCTCCGGGATACTCCGCCTTGATGTTAGTAAGTACACACTTCAACACTTGCTCAGATGAGCAATGAAACAGTACGGAGATAAAACGGCTGTGTTTTATCTCCTGTTCTATCACTAGGCGCTGAGCCGGAATAAGGTAACTTTCACTCAACAATCATCAATCCTTAACCATTAAGCCCTAAGTTACGGGTCATATTTTCAGTATGATCATGGTGCACAATCACATTATCTTCGATACGGATGCCACCAAATGGACGTAACATAGCCACCGTATCCCAATTAATCTGTTGCCGACGAGCATCCTGCTTTAAGGCGTCAAGCAAGGTATCGATAATGTACAACCCAGGCTCTATGGTTAGCACTTGATTGGCTGCTAATGTACGCGTGCAGCGTAAAAATGGGTGCGCCTCTGGCGCAGCGATATGAGTACCGCGCTCATCATGCAAGAAGCCTCCCATATCATGTACCTGCAATCCCAGCATGTGGCCTAGCCCGTGAGGGAAAAAGACACTGGTAATCCCTTGCTCTACCAAGCCTTGCTTATCACCAGTGGCTAAATTGAAATCCAGTAGAATTTGCGCCAATTTATGATGAGTGTCGATATGCAGATCAACATATTTTACGCCGGGTCGCATCATATCGATAATCGCTAGTTGCAGTTGTTCCATCGCCACGATCAGCTCGCCAAAACGATTTTTTTCAAAAGCGTAGGTCCGAGTAATGTCGGCGGCATAACCATGAAAGTTGGCACCGGCATCAATCAAAAAAGATAAACGCTGAGCAGGCACCTGATGCTCTAGTGCGGTGTAATGTAATATCGAAGCATTTTGGTTAAGTGCCACAATATTGCCATAGGGCATCTCATTTTCACTCTGATCAACCGCATTGAGGTAAGCTTGTTGGATTTGAAACTCGCTGCCACCACCGTAAAATGCACTCTTAGCAGCCTCATGGCCTTTCACTGCAATTTCATTGGCTTTGCGCATGCAGGCTAGTTCATATTGTGTTTTTGTTGCACGGTGATAATGCAAATAACTCATTACGGCATCGGGATTACGCGATGTAAACCCTAATACTTCGGCAACCTCCAAATGTTCGCCAATATAGGCCCAGTTACCTATATCATTAGGCAAAAAATCGGCTATTTTGTCGGCCTTAGTGAGCAGCTTAACTTCAATTTCATTGGTCCAAAATGCATCTGGAAGGTCGGCCACTTTATGCCAAAAATCCACTGGACGATAAAAAATCAGCTGTGGCTTATCCTTACCATTAACCAATAACCAACAATGGGGATTATCGATAACGGGTAACCACGCCTTAAAATGTGGATTAACCTTAAACGGGTAATCCATATCGTCTAAAAACTGACGATGAGGTTGACCTGAATGGATCACCAACCCAGACAGTTTCTCTCTCGCCACAATTTCAGCAACGCGATGATTTAACTCAAGGATATGGTCAGGGTAAAGGGTAGCTAAATTTTCCATGTCTATGTTCCTATTATTATTTTATGGCATACGTCTGAATGCTTAACACCCAGGCGTCAGTGACGGCGACAATATTGGCGTCAGTCTAACATAAAGCGCAAAATTCAGCCTAACCGAAGAAAATTAAACAACCGTTTAAATTGGGTGTTGAAATTTTCTCGATTTAGACGCACACTGAGCAGCAACTGGTCAAATGATGGCCTGCTGTAAGATAGAGATTTTACCTACGCTATACAAAATCAATAGTAGGTAGTGCTCTTTAAAGCAATAAGGAAGCAAGCAATGATCTACCAAAGTCCTACGATTCAGGTTGAACAACTTGAAGACAATATCGCTCGGCTCTGTTTTAACGCCGCAGGCTCAGTAAACAAATTTGACAGAGAAACCTTAACGTCTCTCGATGCCGCATTAGATGCAATTAAGCAACAGCCAAACCTTAAAGGCTTAATGCTGGTGTCTGGAAAGGATGCCTTTATTGTCGGCGCAGATATCACCGAATTTTTAGGCCTCTTCGCACAAGATGATGCTGTACTGCTCAATTGGTTAGAAGAAGCTAACAAGGTCTTTAATAAACTTGAAGATTTGCCCTTCCCAACCATCTCAGCAATCAAAGGCTTTGCATTAGGCGGTGGCTGTGAAACCATTTTAGCAACCGATTTGCGCGTGGCAGATACCACGGCTCGCATTGGTCTGCCCGAAACCAAACTGGGTATTATTCCAGGCTTTGGCGGCACAGTACGTCTACCTCGCGTTATTGGCGCGGACAACGCGCTTGAATGGATCACCACAGGTAAAGATCAACGCCCAGAAGCGGCATTAAAAGTGGGCGCTATTGATGCTGTTGTTGCACCAGAAGCACTAGAAACCGCAGCGATTCAAATGCTTAACGATGCCATTGCCGAGAAGATTGATTGGCAATCACGTCGTAACCATAAATTATCGCCACTCACGCTACCTAAGCTTGAAGCAATGATGTCATTTGCCACAGCTAAAGGCATGGTCTTTCAGGTTGCGGGCAAACATTACCCAGCCCCAATGGCAGCGGTTGATGTAATAGAGCAAGCCGCAGGTGCTAAGCGAGATGAAGCGCTACAAATCGAACATCAGGCATTTCTTAAACTGGCTAAAACCGAAGTTGCTCAAGCACTTATCGGTATATTCCTTAATGATCAACTCGTTAAAGGAAAGGCGAAGAAAGCTTCCAAGCAAGCTAAACCCGTAAACAGTGCCGCCGTGTTGGGCGCAGGTATTATGGGCGGTGGTATTGCCTATCAAAGTGCCAGCAAAGGCACGCCAATCGTCATGAAAGATATCGCTCAGCCAGCACTTGAACTTGGTTTAGGCGAAGCATCTAAACTACTGACAGCGCAAATCAAACGTGGACGCTCGACTCCAGAAAAAATGGCTGCAGTACTGAATAACATCACAGCGACCTTAGATTACAGTGCGGTAAAACAAGCCGATATTGTTGTTGAAGCCGTTGTTGAGCATCCAAAAGTGAAAGCCACGGTATTGGCTGAAGTCGAAGAGCATGTCAGTGAAGATGCGATCATCGCCTCGAACACATCAACTATCTCAATCAATCTATTGGCTAAGAGCCTAAAGAAACCTGAGCGTTTCTGCGGTATGCATTTCTTTAACCCAGTACACAAGATGCCTTTGGTTGAAGTTATCCGTGGTGAAAATAGTTCAGAAGAAACCATTGCATCGGTTGTGGCTTATGCGGCCAAAATGGGGAAGACCCCTATTGTAGTTAACGACTGCCCAGGCTTCTTCGTTAACCGCGTGCTATTTCCTTATTTTGCCGGCTTTAGCGGCCTACTTGCCGATGGCGCCGATTTTGCGGCTATCGACAAGGTAATGGAAAAGCAGTTTGGGTGGCCAATGGGCCCTGCTTATCTGCTCGACGTCGTCGGTCTAGATACCGGCCACCACGCACAAGCAGTGATGGCTGAAGGTTTCCCCGACAGAATGGGCAAAACCGGTAAAGATGCGATTGATGTGATGTTTGAAGCGCAACGTTTTGGACAGAAAAATGCCAAAGGTTTCTATCAATACTCTGTCGATCGCCGTGGTAAGCCAAAGAAAGATATCGATCCTGTGAGTTATGAACTCCTAGGTAATACCTTTGGTGAACTCAAAGAGTTCACCAAAGATGAGATCATCGCTCGCACTATGATTCCAATGATTATCGAAACAGTACGCTGTCTCGAAGAAGGCATCATTGCCACTCCAGCTGAAGCTGACATGGGGCTAGTTTACGGTCTCGGTTTCCCTCCATTTAGAGGCGGTGTGTTCCGTTACATCGACACCATGGGCGTAGCTAATTTTGTTGCATTAGCCGACAAATATGCTCACCTAGGCGGTCTGTACCAAGTAACAGACAAGATGCGTGAACTTGCTGCCAACAACGGTAGCTACTACCAAGCCTAATCAGCCGGAAGGAATAGAATAATGAAACAAGCAGTTATAGTAGATTGCATCCGTACTCCTATGGGCCGCTCTAAGGCTGGAGTATTTAGAAACGTTCGTGCTGAGACCTTGTCAGCCGAACTAATGAAAGCGTTACTGGTTCGTAACCCACAACTTGACCCAAATACCATTGAAGATGTGATTTGGGGCTGTGTTCAGCAAACCTTAGAGCAAGGCTTCAACATCGCACGCAATGCCGCCCTACTTGCGGGTATTCCTAAGCAAGCCGGCGCTGTCACCGTCAACCGTCTTTGTGGTTCATCAATGGAAGCCATGCATCAAGCTGCTCGCGCTATCATGACGGGTATGGGCGACACCTTTATCGTCGGTGGTGTTGAACACATGGGTCACGTGCCGATGAATCACGGTGTCGATTTCCACCCAGGCCTAGCCAATAACGTGGCTAAAGCCTCGGGCATGATGGGGCTAACCGCTGAGATGCTTGGTAAAATGCACGGTATTACTCGCCAGCAACAGGATGAGTTTGCCGTACGTTCACATCAACGTGCCTATGCAGCCACCGTTGAAGGACGCTTTGCTAGCGAAATCCATGCGATCGAAGGTCACGATACTAGCGGTGCTCTTGTAAAGGTGTTTCACGATGAAGTCATTCGCCCAGAAACCACGCTTGAATCACTCGCAGGTCTTCGCCCTGTATTTGATCCTGTTAATGGCACAGTAACGGCTGGGACTTCTTCGGCACTGTCTGACGGCGCTTCGGCGATGCTAGTGATGGAAGAAGAGAAAGCGAAAGCGCTTGGTCTACCTATCCGCGCTCGCATTCGCTCTATGGCGGTTGCTGGCTGTGATGCAGCAATCATGGGGTACGGCCCGGTTCCTGCTACACAAAAAGCACTTGCCCGTGCAGGCCTCACCATTAATGACCTTGATGTGATTGAGCTAAACGAAGCCTTCGCAGCACAATCACTGCCTTGTGTTAAAGATCTTGGCTTGATGGATGTGGTCGATGAAAAGATTAACCTTAACGGTGGTGCGATTGCACTGGGTCACCCATTAGGCTGTTCGGGTACACGTATCTCTACAACCTTAATCAATCTAATGGAAAGTAAAGATGCTAACTTAGGCTTAGCCACCATGTGTATTGGTTTGGGTCAAGGTATCGCAACGGTATTTGAACGCGTTTAACGCCAACCACCCATCACCGTTATATAAAATCGAGTAGCTAATGCTACTCGATTTTTTTTGGCTGTTTCACGTGAAACAGGCTGGAGAAAAGTTCGCCATTATGAGGACAATAGCCGATCAGTATCAACTGATATTCATCCATTGCCTGATAGGCCATACGCTATCCCATTGATTGCTCATTGGTATCACGCAGAATATGGACATCTTACAAGCAGCCAAAATAGACTGAATAATCCCCTCATCTCGGTATCTCCGTCGTGATAGGTTACTTACCATGTGGGTTGCACTCGATGATGGCACCCTAATAAGCGTGATACAATTGAGACAGAAAGTAAAAATGTCGGCCTTCATCACAGCCAAGGTTGGCAAACGATAGCTAAAATTCCTTATCATGCATTGACACTATCTGTCATGTACCAACACCTATAAAGAAAGAGCAATGACACCAGCAACCAAAGCCTTAGATAAAGCCAACATCAGCTACAGCCTTCACGAATACCAACATGAAAGCAACGCTAAAGCCTTTGGCTTAGAGGCAGCAGAAAAACTGAACCTCCCCTTAGAGCAGGTCTTTAAAACCTTAGTCGCCCAACTGGACTCAGGTCAATTGGTGGTCGCTATCATCCCTGTCGATGAAAAGCTCAATATGAAACGGCTGGCTAAAGTCGCTGCAGCCAAAAAAGCCGCCATGGCACCGGCGGATGTTGTTCAGCGAGCTACAGGATATATATTGGGAGGGGTCAGCCCTATCGGCCAAAAAAAACGTCTCATCACTTTTATTGATCAAAGTGCAGTAAAACTCGAACGCTGCTACGTCAGTGGTGGACGTCGCGGCTTAGATATTGGCATCCAACCACAAGATCTTATTCATGCGACAAATGGTAAATTTGCCTGGTTAACCGATAGTGGTTCACTCGCGTAAGCCATATTAAAGGTTGTTTCACGTGAAACAACCTCCTTGAGTTCACAAAACCGTACCCACATATTGGCTTAGTCACGCCGCTAGAGTAATATTAGCTGCTTCTGTTTAAAGTGAGTTTTTCATCTTCTAAGGTTGAATATATGAGCAATCCATTTTCAGACGCCCAACACCAACTCGATGCCATGGGACTTCGCTGCCCAGAACCCGTCATGATGGTCAGAAAATCAGTTAGAAATATGAATGATGGCGAGACCTTGTTGGTCATTGCAGATGATCCGGCAACCACCCGGGATATCCCCAGCTTTTGTGAATTTATGGATCACACATTAATCGCCAGTAACACCGAAGCGGTACCGTACCAATATCTGATAAAGAAAGGCCTATAGCCCATAAGAGTTTACCCTTTTAGTAACACTTGCCAGCGGAGTCGAGCACAGTTTACACTGAGTGATAGTCATCAAAAGGATAGGATAAATGGCAAGTTTACAAGGCATTAGCTATAAAGTGGTCAAGCGCGGCCCAATGTTAGAAACCTCAACCGCATTGGTCACTACCAGCAGCGGCGTTGCCCAAGATATTTTTGGTAAACCAGGTAACAGACAGGTCACAGTGCTCTCATTCGAACAATGGGAGCAGGCCTGCGAATCGCTTAACACTCAACTACCATGGACAACACGTAGGGCTAACTTATTGGTCGAAGGTGTCCGCTTTGGGCCGCAAGATGTCGGTAAAATTATGCATGTTGGAGATCTGCAGCTTCTAGTTACAGGTGAAACCGACCCCTGTAGAAAGATGCAAGCAGCCTTCCCAGGCTTAGAGAAAGCATTAACTCCAGATTGGCGTGGTGGTATCACCTGTAAAGTGCTCAATGACGCTACCATAGATATTGGTAATAGAGTGTATTTTAGTGAGCAGCTACAATTACTTTAACCGACGCCACACCTTTATTACCTCTGATCTAGCCACTGACACAAGTGGCTTGCATTCACCCTAGACTCTATTTCGCCATCTAAATACCATTCATTTTCTGTCACATAAATTAGGTGTTACTGTTAACCAATTTATGCGATAACTCGTATTGAACTACATCGATAAAACTGACAGTACAGTGATATGAGTGTCGCCAGCACATAATTTTTTGCAGCTATACACATTTCACCATCAATAAGTAAAAAATAGCGATACTCGGCACAACGTATGCCTACGGAAACAATAACAATTAAACGGATATAATAATGCAAAAACAACAAATTAAGCCCTTATGTGCAGCAATAGCACTCACTCTAAGCCCCCAAGTATTTGCACAAGAAACCACTCAAGACTCCACCAATTGGCAAGTTAATGTGCCAGCAAATGCCCCGCTTCAACAAATCAAAATAGACGTATCTGAAGGGACTTGGATGAATGTCAGTGTTAGCCCAGATGGTCAAACCATAGTGTTTGATCTATTGGGCGATATCTACCAAATCCCAATCGAAGGTGGCGAAGCAAAAGCTCTCGCTAAAGGCATCGCATGGCAGATGCAGCCCGTTTATAGCCCTGATGGTAAATCCATTGCGTTTACCTCAGATGAAGATGGCGGCGACAACATATGGATAATGGATGCCGATGGCAACAACCCTCGCCCAGTGACAAAAGAGACCTTCCGTTTACTCAACAGCCCAGCTTGGAGCCCTGATTCACAATACTTGATCGCGCGCAAACATTTCACCGGCAGTCGTAGCTTAGGAGCTGGCGAAGTTTGGCTTTATCATGTGGCCGGCGGTGATGGTGTCAAACTAACGGAGCGCCCTAACGAACAGAAAGATCTGGGCGAACCCGCCTATTCACCAGATGGCCGCTACGTTTACTTTAGCCAAGATGCGACACCAGGAAAAACCTTCCACTACTCAAAAGACTCGGTCAAGGGTATCTATAAGATTAAGCGCTACGATACTCAAACGGGTGGTATTGAGGTGCTTATCGAAGGCACAGGTGGTGCAATTCGTCCAACCCCAAGCCCAGATGGAAGCAAACTCGCCTTCATTAAACGTGATGGCTTCCAATCATCACTTTATCTACTGGATTTGAAGTCTGGTAAAAAAACCAAACTATACGACAAACTCGACCGTGACATGCAAGAAACCTGGGCTATTCACGGTGTATATCCAACAATAAGCTGGACCGCCGATAATGAAGAACTTGTGTTCTGGGCGGGTGGTAAAATTAACCGCCTAAAGGTAGCAGATAAGCAAGTCAAGCAAATCCCCTTCTCGGTTAAGACAGAGCTTGCTATACAACCGTCAGTACGCTTTAAGCAGGACATAGACAAAGATATCTTCGACGTAAAAATGCTCCGCATGGCGCAGGTGTCTCCAGACGGCAAAAAAGTCGTCTATGAGGCATTAGGTAAGTTATGGATAAAGGCGCTCCCAGACGGTAAGGTCACTCGACTCACCAAACTAGATGCAGACCTGCGTGAGCTATTCCCGCAATGGTCTCGCGATGGCAGACAGATAGTCTTCACCACTTGGGATGATGACAAGCAAGGTAGTGTCCGTGTTATCAGCGCTCGGGGTGGCAAGGCAAAGGTACTCACCCAAGAACCTGGCAAATATGTTGAGCCCACGTTTTCGCCAGATGGCGAGTTAGTCGTTTACCGTAAAGCTAAAGGTGGCAATATCACCCCTAGAACTTGGTCTCAGGAACCCGGTCTATATGTGGTCGACATCAAAGGCAAAGCCAATACCAAGATCACTCCCGATGGCTATCAGCCTCAGTTTGGCGCAGAGTCAGACCGAGTCTTCTTTTTAGACCACGATGAGACGCCACAGTTATCTTCAATTAATCTGCATGGATTCCAAAAACGGGTACATTACACTAGTAAGCACGCAACCGAGTTTAGGGTCTCACCGGACGGCAAACAACTCGCATTTGCTGAGCGCTTTAAAGTCTGGGTAACCCCATTTGCCAAACATGGCGAAACCATAGATATCGGCCCCAAAGCCAGCAACCTTCCCGTTACCCAATTAAGCGTGCGAGCAGGCGAAAGCATTAGTTGGAACAACAACAGCGATCAGCTTTATTGGACATTAGGACCAGAGCTCTATCAAGTTAACGTGGATAGCAGCTACACTACTGCAGAGAAAGAGGCTAAGTCAGAGAATCGCGAACCTAAGATCACCGATATCGGTTTTAGTAAGAAGGCTGATGTTCCACGTGGAACCATTGCCTTTGTCGGCGGCCAAGTGATCACCATGGAAGATGATAAAGTTATCGATAACGGCGTTGTCATCATCAAAGACAACAAGATTGTCGCAGTGGGTGATGCAACAACAGAGATCCCTGCTGGTGCAGAGGTTATCGACATCAAAGGTAAGACATTAATGCCGGGGTTATTTGACGCACACGCTCATGGGGCACAAGGTGAAAGTGAAATTATCCCGCAGCAAAACTGGGAACTTTATTCAAACCTGTCGCTCGGTGTCACCAGCATCCATGATCCCTCTAACGACACCACCGAGATCTTTGCCGCTTCTGAGCAACAGAAGGCAGGTAATATCGCCGGCCCACGTATCTTCTCAACGGGTACAATCCTGTATGGTGCCAATGCACCGGGATATACGTCGCACATCGATTCGCTCGACGATGCCAAGTTTCACTTAGAACGCCTCAAAAAAGTGGGTGCATTCAGCGTCAAGAGCTATAACCAACCGCGACGAAACCAACGTCAGCAAGTGATTGCCGCAGCCCGCGAGTTGGAAATGATGGTCGTGCCAGAGGGGGGGAGCTTACTGCAGCATAATCTCACCATGATCGCCGATGGACACTCAACCGTTGAGCACTCACTACCTGCAGGCGCCATTTACAATGATATTAAACAGTTGTGGAGCCAGACGGATGTCCATTACACCCCGACTCTCGTAGTTGCCTATGGTGGTATATCAGGCGAAAACTATTGGTATGATAAGACAGATGTCTGGTCACACCCTCGCCTATCTAAATATGTACCAGGTGATCTTTTACAAGCCCGTTCAATGCGCAGACCTACCGCACCCGATGCGCACTACAACCATTTCAATGTTGCACGCGTCGCCAATGAGTTAAACGAACTCGGTGTTAAACCAAACATTGGCGCCCACGGACAACGTGAAGGCTTGGCCGCACATTGGGAGATGTGGATGTTCGCCCAAGGAGGCATGAGCAATATGGAAGTGTTAAAAACGGCAACTATTAATCCTGCCACCACCTTCGGCATGGAGCAGCAATTGGGTTCAATCAAAACGGGCAAGCTCGCCGATTTGATCGTCATCGATGGCAACCCACTCGATGACATTCGTGTTACCGACAGAGTGACTTATACCATGGTCAACGGCAAACTTTACAATGCCGAAACCATGAACCAACTTAACGGTAAGAAAACCAAGCGCAAGCCATTTTTCTTCGAACTTTAATCAATTTTCAATTTTAATATCTGCCGGAGTTTGGCCGCCAATTTTAATTTCATGAAAATTTAAAAATGAAGTAAAAATTCCATTCAAGCGATAAAAAGGGTGTTCCACGTGGAACACCCTTTTTAATGCCGTATAAAAATGCAATCAACATTCCATTTTCGTCACTTTAGCGATTTAGCTATGGTGAATATAACAAGAATTCATCCAGCCCCACTTTACTCGAAATCATGTATCTGGCTGTTGATAACAGCAGCAATCGACTAGATGATCATTTACCATGCCCACCGCCTGCATAAAGGCGTAACAAATGGTCGGTCCGACAAAGTTGAAACCGAGCTTCTTAAGCGCCTTTGACATCGCTTCAGACTCAGGCGTTTGTGCAGGTACTTGCGCTAAAGAAGTGAAATGATTAACCCTAGGTTTCCCATCGACAAAACCCCATAAAAATGTCGAAAAATCATTACCCTGCTCTACATATGCCAAATAGCCTTTGGCATTTTTTATAATCGAATTCACCTTTAAGCGATTACGCACAATACCGGGGTTTTGCAATAAGGCTTCCACTTTCTGCTCATCAAAGGTGGCAATGATTTTTGGGTCAAAATTAGCAAATGCCGCCTCATAATTTTGCTGTTTTTTTAAAATAGTGAGCCAAGACAAGCCCGCCTGTTGGCCATCTAAGCAGAGCTTAGCAAACAGCTCTTGGCTATCGTAAACAGGTTTTCCCCATACATCATCATGATAAGCCTGATATAAAGGGTCATCACTCACCCAACCACAACGCGTTATAGTCATGACATTTTTCTCAATTTTCCCCAGTTAAGATAAAAAATAACCTACATAAGCCGTTTTCAACAAGGTATAATCGAAACCATTTTCTATCACCAGCTGACAGTAGTAGACATGACGACGAAACACGACGTAAAAACATTTCAGGGATTTATCTTAACCCTGCAAGAATACTGGGCACAGCAAGGTTGCGCTATCGTTCAACCGCTGGACATGGAAGTGGGTGCGGGCACATTCCACCCCATGACTTTCTTGCGTTCATTAGGCCCAGAACCAATGAGCAGCGCCTATGTCCAGCCATGTCGCCGTCCAACCGATGGCCGTTATGGTGAAAACCCTAACCGCCTGCAACACTACTACCAGTTTCAAGTAGTCTTAAAACCTTCACCAAGCAACATTCAAGAGCTGTATTTAGGGTCACTTGAAGCCTTAGGTGTCGATATGGGTATCCACGATGTGCGCTTCGTTGAAGACAACTGGGAATCACCCACGCTCGGTGCTTGGGGACTGGGCTGGGAAGTCTGGCTAAATGGTATGGAAGTGTCTCAGTTCACTTACTTCCAACAAGTCGGCGGCCTAGAGTGTAGCCCTGTAACGGGCGAGATCACCTATGGCTTAGAACGCCTAGCCATGTACATTCAAGAGGTTGATAGCGTTTACGATCTTGTTTGGACTGATGGTCCAATGGGCAAGATTATGTATGGTGATGTTTTCCACCAAAATGAAGTTGAGCAGTCTACCTACAACTTTGAACACGCCAACGTAGAAGTGCTTTTCAAGCAGTTCGATGACTGCGAAAAAGCCTGTAACCATTTGCTAGCACTTGAAACACCTCTGCCACTACCCGCTTATGAGCAAGTGATGAAAGCGTCTCACGCTTTTAACTTACTCGATGCTCGTCATGCTATTTCGGTTACCGAACGTCAGCGTTATATTTTACGCGTTCGCACCATGGCAAAAGCGGTTGCAGAATCCTATTACCAAGCCCGTGAAGCGCTTGGTTTCCCAATGTGTAAGTAGAGGGTTATAAAGATGAAATTTGAAAACTTACTCATTGAAGTAGGCACCGAAGAGTTACCACCAAAAGCACTACGTAACTTAGCAGAATCATTTTTAGCTAACTTTACCGAAGAGCTAAATAAAGCCGAGCTGGGCTTTGAATCAGCAACTTGGTATGCAGCTCCTCGTCGTTTAGCCATCAATGTTAAGCAACTGGTATTGGCGCAAGCCGATAAAGTGGTAGAGAAGCGTGGTCCTGCCATCGCGCAAGCATTCGATGCCGATGGCAACCCAACTAAAGCCGCAATGGGCTGGGCTCGTGGTAACGGCATTAGCGTTGAACAAGCCGAACGTCTTAAAACGGATAAAGGCGAGTGGTTATTACATCAAGCTAAAGTGGTTGGCGTAGAAACAAAGTCACTGATCGCAGATATGGCTCAGCGCGCACTAGACAAGCTACCTATTCCTAAACCTATGCGTTGGGGCAGTAGCAAGACACAATTTATCCGCCCAGTGCACACAGTGACTATGCTAATGGGTAGCGAGCTAATTGAAGGCGAATTACTGGGCATAAAATCTGCTCGCACCATACGCGGTCATCGCTTTATGGGTGTAGACACCTTAGAGCTAGACCATGCAGACAACTACCTGAGCGCGCTTAAAGAGCAAGGTAAAGTGTTAGCCGATTACGCTGAGCGTAAAGCGATCATCAAAGCCGGCGCCGAAGCCGCTGCCGCTAAAATAGGTGGTGTGGCCGATCTTGAAGATGACCTACTCGAAGAAGTGACCTCACTGGTTGAATGGCCAGTGGTATTGACCGCCAACTTTGAAGAGAAATTCCTCGACGTACCCGCAGAAGCCTTGGTTTACACCATGAAAGGCGACCAAAAATACTTCCCAGTATTTGATAAAGCGGGCGCACTGCTGCCAAACTTTATTTTCGTCACTAATATCGAATCTAAAGATCCGGCGCAGATTATCTCAGGTAACGAGAAAGTGGTTCGTCCACGTCTTGCCGATGCTGAGTTCTTCTTCGAAACCGACAAGAAGCAGTCACTCGAGTCTCGTCTTGCTAGCCTTGAAACCGTGGTATTCCAAAAGCAGTTGGGCACCATTAAGCAACGCGTTGAGCGCATTTCAGCGTTAGCAGGCTTCATTGCCAGCAGCATTGGTGCAAACCAAGAAGAAGCCGCTCGTGCAGGTCTGTTATCTAAATCAGACTTGATGACCAATATGGTGATGGAGTTCACCGATCTACAGGGCACCATGGGCATGCACTATGCGCGGCTAGATGGTGAAGCCGATGCCGTTGCGGTTGCACTTGCTGAGCAGTACAAGCCTAAGTTTTCTGGCGATACCGTGCCTACGGCACCCATCTCTATCTGCATTGCATTAGCAGAGAAGCTCGATACCTTAGTGGGTATTTTTGGTATTGGCCAAGCACCAAAAGGCGCAGCCGATCCATTCGCCCTTCGCCGCGCCGCCATTGGTGTGCTGCGTATCTGTTTAGAGAACAACTTACCGCTTGATTTGGTTGATCTGATTGCTAAAGCACAAGCGCTTCATGGTGAAAACCTCAGCAATGACAACGTCGCCGAACAGGTACTTGAGTTCTTTATGGGCCGCTTCCGCGCTTGGTATCAAGATCAAGGTGTCAGTGTTGACGTGATCTTAGCCGTACTGGCTCGTCGCCCTACTTCACCAGCCGATTTTGAAAGCCGTATCAAAGCGGTTGCTCACTTTAGAACCCTTGAGCAAGCGCAAGCACTCGCTGCCGCCAATAAGCGTGTATCTAACATCCTAGCTAAAGTAGAAAGTGAGCTTCCAGCCACTGTCGACGCTAGCTTGTTAGTTGAAGGCGCCGAAAAAGCTCTAGCCGCTAAGCTTAATGAGCTACAACCTCAGCTTGCGCCCCTGTTTGCTGCCGCTAACTATCAAGAAGCCCTGTCACTGCTGGCCAACCTACGTGAAAGCGTAGATACCTTCTTTGAAGATGTGATGGTGATGGCCGATGATGAAGCGCTGAAGCACAACCGCCTAGCCTTGCTATCGAGCCTACGTGAGCAGTTCTTACACGCAGCTGATATTTCATTACTGCAGTAAGCATTCATTTTGCTAATAAAAACGCACCCTTAGTGGTGCGTTTTTTTATGACCGAGGATAGTAATAACTTAAATTGCCAATCCAATCATTTCAGTCCAATGCTTGAGCAACGATACAAAGCCAAGTTAGACTTAACTCTAACTCCCGCAATGAGGTCGAAACAACCATGGTACCTGAAACCATCATCTATCCTCTAGGTGAAAACGCCTTGGTGTTAGACCCAGCCCCACTCGCTACAATCAATTTTGCACTGCAAAACAAGCTTTGTTGGATAGCCGACAAAAGCAGAAATCTAACCGGGGTGCGCGATGCTGTACCAGGGATGAATAACCTCACCGTCTATTTTGATAACGCCGAACAACTTAAATCTGGCGAAGCAATATTACGACAACTATGGGATGAGGCGGCGCAGCATTCATTGCCGCAACGAAATATCGAAATTCCCGTGGTATATGGTGGTGAATATGGCCCCGATATCAACAATGTCGCCAGTGCCCACCAGCTTAGTGTCAACGAGGTCATTAGCCAACACAGTAGCGCCAAATACCAAGTGTTCTTCATTGGCTTTCAACCCGGTTTTGCCTATCTCGATGGCTTACCCGCCTCATTACATACCCCAAGGTTGGCAACGCCTCGGCTGCAAGTACCTGCAGGCTCTGTCGGCATAGGTGGACAACAAACGGGGATCTATCCCAGCCAAAGCCCTGGAGGCTGGCAGCTTATCGGCCAAACCCATCTTAAGTTGTTTAACCCTCATCAGCCCTCACCTAGCCTATTACAACCTGGTGATATCGTTACTTTCGTTCCTACTCGGTCATTTACATCATGATCCACATTGAGCAAGTCAACAGCCATATTACTATTCAAGATCTAGGCCGCGCTGGAGTCGCCCACTTAGGCATTCCTATTGGTGGCGCAATAGATAAACAAGCGTTACTCCTCGCGAATCGTTTAATGGCAAATCCCGACAACAGTGCAGCATTAGAATTTAGCGCGGGTGAATTTTCGCTCCGTTTTGAAACTAACACTTGGGTCGCCCTATGTGGTGGGCACTTCGATGCCAGCATCAATAATAGGCCCTTATGGAATGGCTGGCGCGGTAAGGTTAATAAAGGTGAGACACTGCACGTGCGCGGCCCAAAAAAAGGGATGTACGGCTACCTCGCGATCATGGGAGGCATTGCTTGTGAGACGCTTTTAAAGGGTAAAGGCACAGATATCACCAACCAGTTTGGCGGCCATCATGGACGCTACCTTAGAGCCGGCGATAACTTGAACATAGAAAAAATTGAATGCAACAATTTTAGCCGTCCAATTGGTGCGGTACAGCGGGTCAACGACGGCATCTTAAGAGCCCTTCCCGGCCCAGAATTACCGCTCTTTAGTCCATCCAGTAAAAAAGCCTTTTGGCATACGTCTTGGAAAGTCTCCAATCAAAGCAACCGCATGGGGACTCGACTCGATGGCCACCCCCTTGCAACCGAAACCGACATTAACCTACGCTCCCACGGCGTAATGCCTGGGGTGGTACAAGTTCCACCTAATGGACAACCCATTGTATTGATGGCAGATGCGCAAACCACTGGCGGATATCCTAGAATTGCCTGCGTGATAGCAGCCGATTTATGGAAGGTGGCGCAAACTAGACCGGGGCAAGCGTTGATATTTCAACATATCACTCCAAGTCAGGCACAAAGTGCCAACTATGAATGGCAGCAGTATCATTATCGTTTAGCGAGGGCAATGGATGGCAGTTAACACCAAGCAAGTTGGGCGGCGTTACGCTATCGATCTCAACGCCGATTTGGGCGAGGGAGGCGTAAACGATGCAGCGTTATTGCAGATCATCACCAGCGCTAACATCGCCTGCGGCGGTCACGCGGGCGATCAAGCCTCCATGCGCCAAACGGTAACACTCGCTAAGCAATGTAATGTGCTAATTGGCGCCCATCCGAGTTATCCAGACAGAGCAAACTTTGGCCGTCAAACCATGGATCTAAGCAAGAATGAGCTGTTGGACTCGCTATATGATCAAATCATCACTTTAAAGCAAATTTGCGATGCCTTAGCCGTAAAACTGCACCATGTTAAGCCACATGGCGCGCTTTACAACCAAGCAGCTGAAAACAGCGATTTGGGGCAAATCATTATCGATGCGATAAAGCGCGTCGATCCAAGCTTAAAACTGCTGATGCTAGCCGGTAGCGCACTCGTCCATCAAGCACGCGCACAACATATTGACGTTATTGAAGAAGCCTTTGCCGACAGAGCTTATTTAGCCAGCGGCGCTTTGGCCTCACGCAGCCTTGCCGGCGCCGTCATCGAAGACACGCAAACGGCGATGAAACAAGTTGAGCATATTATCAATCATCAGCCTATTAGCACCTTAGATGATAAATCGGTCATCATAAAGGCCAGCAGTATCTGTCTGCATGGCGACAATGAACACGCGCTAGCCTTCGCTAAGCTGATTAGTCAGCATCTATCCCAATCAGCATAGGCCGCGAGTTTTATAGCAAACCAATTTCACTCGAGATCTGGTAAGTTAGAGGCCGATGGATGGGGAGCAATTTGCCTCACTTCCCACTCATTCTTTATCGAATTCGATAGTCAAAAATGAGCAACAAAAAAGCCCCAGATCTCTCTGAGGCTTTGCTGCTTAACGGTCAATAAGACTTACACGTCTAAGTTAGCCACGTTAAGTGCGTTTGATTCAATAAATTCGCGACGCGGCTCAACCTGATCTCCCATCAAACAGGTAAATAGCTGATCGGCGCCAATGGCATCTTCGATAGTCACTCGCAGCATACGACGCGACTCAGGATCCATCGTGGTTTCCCAAAGTTGCTCAGGGTTCATCTCACCCAAACCTTTATAGCGTTGAATATAAAGACCACGCTTTGAATCGCCCATCAACCAATCTAACGCTTCAACGAAAGAGCTAATCTCTTTAGTACGCTCACCGCGTTTAACGTAGCCACCATCTTCAATCAAACCATCAAGCGCATCGGCCAGTTTCGCCATACGCAGATAATCGCTTGAATGTAGGAAGTCATACGAGAACAGATAATAGGCATCGATACCATGCTTACGAATAGTGATCTGTGGCAGATACACTTTACGCTCAGGATCAAACACAGCTTCGCCGCTAAAGATAAACCCACCAGATTCGGCCTCTTTTAGCGCCGCCACATAAGTGTCACACCATTGCTTCACTTTAGCTTCATCGGCTAATAGCTCATCGGTTAACTGAGCTTGATACAACATGCGTTCGGTCAGCATCAATGGGAAGCGCTTTTCAAGACGATCGAAGATGTTTTCCACTTCACGGTATTGATATACCAGCTTCTCTAATGGTGCACCCGACATGGCTGGCGCATCTTTTGATGGATGAATTTCACCACCGTCTAATGCAAGGTTAGTCAGGTATTCGGTTAGTGCAGGATCGTCTTTTAGGTACTGCTCTTGCTTACCTTTTTTCACTTTGTACAGTGGTGGCTGGGCAATGTACACATAACCACGCTCGATAAGCTCAGGCATTTGACGGAAGAAGAAGGTCAGCAGTAAGGTACGAATGTGCGAGCCGTCGACGTCAGCATCGGTCATGATAACGATGTTGTGATAACGGGTCTTATCAGGATCGTATTCATCACGGCCAATCCCACAACCTAACGCAGTGATCAGCGTGGCCACTTCTTGTGACGATAACATCTTATCGAAACGGGCCTTCTCTACGTTAAGGATTTTACCCTTTAGTGGCAGAATCGCTTGGTTCTTACGGTTACGCCCCTGCTTGGCACTACCGCCAGCAGAGTCCCCTTCCACTATGTATATTTCAGAAAGCGCAGGGTCTTTCTCTTGGCAGTCAGCAAGTTTACCTGGCAAACCACCTAAATCTAATGCGCCTTTACGACGAGTCATTTCACGGGCTTTACGCGCCGCTTCACGAGCACGTGCAGCGTCGATAATCTTACCCACAATCAGCTTAGCTTCGTTTGGATGCTCCATTAAGTAATCACTTAACTGCTCACCCATGGTTTGCTCTACCGCGGTTTTCACTTCACTTGAAACCAATTTATCTTTGGTTTGCGAGCTAAACTTAGGATCAGGCACTTTAACCGAAATAACTGCCGTCAAACCTTCACGAGCATCGTCACCGGTGGCGCTGGTTTTACCCTTTTTATTGAATCCTTCACGATCCATATAAGCATTCAGGTTACGGGTCAATGCACTACGGAAACCCGCTAAGTGAGTACCACCATCACGCTGAGGAATATTGTTAGTAAAACAGAAGATGTTTTCTTGGAAGCCATCGTTCCACTGCATCGCCACTTCAACGGTAATACCGTCTTCACGTTCTTGGATAAAATGGAATACTTCTTTGTTTACTGGTGTTTTATTAACATTCAGATAATCAACAAATGCACTAATACCGCCTTCATATTTAAAGAACTCATCACGGTTATCACGCTCATCGACCAAGCGAATACCGACACCCGAGTTAAGGAAAGACAGTTCGCGTACACGTTTAGCCAGAATATCAAAATGGAATTCTACGTCGGTAAAAGTTTCGTTACTTGGCCAAAAACGAATTTCGGTCCCAGTAGTCGCAGCTTCACCCACCACAGAGATAGGCGCATCAGGTACACCATGGGTATAGAACTGCTCGTATACCTTACCGTCACGACGAATGGTCATTTGCAGCTTTTCAGACAGCGCGTTAACCACAGAAACACCTACACCGTGGAGACCACCAGACACTTTGTAAGAGTTATCATCAAACTTACCACCGGCGTGCAAAACCGTCATAATCACTTCAGCAGCAGATACCCCCTCTTCCTCATGGATAGAGACTGGAATACCACGGCCATCATCTTTAACCGATACCGAGCCATCAGAATGGATTTTGATGGTGACATCACTACAATAGCCAGCAAGTGCTTCATCGATAGAGTTATCGACCACTTCGAATACCATGTGATGTAGACCTGTGCCATCATCGGTATCACCAATGTACATTCCCGGTCTCTTACGTACCGCATCAAGGCCTTTTAAAACCTTAATACTCGAAGAATCATAACTATTCTCTGACATATTATTCTCTCGTCGGTTATTCAATTACCGTTACACACCCTTGTTCCACATGAAACACCTTTACTGGCGGTGTGTTTAACGAATCCACTATTGCCGCAGGCTCGATTGCCGTCACAAACACTTGCGCCCCGGTATCGCATAGCTGCTGCAACAACAGTTGCCTGTGTCTTGCATCCAGTTCCGATGGAAGATCATCCACCAGATAAATACTGTTTTTATCAATTTGTTGTTTTAGCAGCTTGCCCTGTGCAATGCGCAGCGCACACACGAGCAATTTAAGTTGACCTCTAGATAATGCATCCTGCACCGGCAAAGTGCCTACACGCAGTCTTAAGTCCGCTTTATGGGGACCACTCGCAGTGTGTCCCGCCGCTAAATCTCTGGGATATTGTGCCTGCAATAACGCCTGATAATCGGTTTTGCTATCCCAACCTCGAGTAAAGGAAACTTTAACATCTATCTGAGGTAAAAACTCTTCGATTATACCCTTAAGTCGTTCATTTAACGAGCCTACATATTGCTTTCGTATCTCGGTGACGATTTCGGCATAACGCACCAGTTCCTTGTCCCAGAATTGGACTTGCCGATAGTCAGTTTGGCTTTTAAGCAGCTGATTTCTATGCTTTAAAATACGCCTAACGTTAGCCCAAGCACTGTGGAAGTTTTTGTCGGTATGAAAGGCTCCCCAATCGATAAACTGTCGCCGTGCTTTGGGGCCTTCAAAAAGCAGAGAAAAACTCTCAGGAGTGATCACCTGAATAGGTAAAGTTTCGGCCAATGTCGATAATCTTTTGACCTTGTCGCCATTAATTTTAACCTCGGTATCACCCGAGCGAAAACGACGTAAACCAATTTTGTGTTGTTGATCGCCTAGGCTTAAATTAGCAAATAGCGTGAGCTTATCTTCACTGTTTTGGATGACACGCTGCGATAGATGGCTGCGGAACGAACGTCCCATGCCAAGAAAATAAATTGCTTCTAAGATGCTGGTCTTGCCGCTGCCATTTTGGCCATAGATAAGGTTCAAACCATCGCCTAACTGCAGCTGCGCACTAGTGATGTTACGGAAAGCATCGATATGAAGGCGAGTTAAACTCATTAAATACTCAATTGATCTACCAGACGGGTACAACAAACGCCACGGCTAAGTGGCGTTACCGATTGCGTTACAGACGCATTGGCATCACAACATACATAGAATCTTCTTCAATATGGTTTTCAATCAGGGCGCTGGAGTTGCCATCGATTAGGGTGATACGCACATCATCGGAAGGTAAGTTGTTTAATACATCCAAAAGATAACTGACGTTAAAGCCAATCTCTAACGGAGCATTATCATATTCGATATCTAAAATCTCTTCGGCCTCTTCCTGCTCTGGGTTATTAGCGGTGATCTTGATCAGGTTTTGTTCAAGCTGTACCCGCACCCCACGAAACTTCTCATTCGACAAAATAGAGGCGCGTAGCAAGGCCTGTTTCAATTGGTGACGACTGGCAATCACCACCTTGTCGCCTCCTTTCGGCAACACTCGACGGTAATCGGGAAAACGACCATCGACCAATTTACTGGTAAATACCGCACTTTGAGTGATAGCACGGATGGCATTGTCACCAATCGCGATGGTGACATCGAGATCTTCACCTTCAAATAAACGTTGCAGCTCTAACACACCTTTACGCGGCACAATGACCTGCTTTTCAGGTAATGAATCGGCTAAGGTGCGATGGCTCAACGCCAAACGATGCCCATCGGTTGCAACAGCTCTGAGCACATTCCCTTCGGTTTCTAACAACAAACCATTAAGGTAATAACGCACATCTTGGTTAGCCATCGAAAACTGCGTTGCATCGATGAGCGACTTTAAGGTGCCTTGCTTGAGGGTAAATTCGATTTCCGCTTGAAAGGCGTCAACATTTGGGTATTCTTCGGCAGGCAGCGTCGCCAAGGTAAAACGGCTGCGTCCCGAGCGCAGCAACAGGCGGTTTTCCTGCTGCTCTATTTTAAGTTCGACTTGATCGGGAAGTGATTTAACAATATCGAGAAATTTCTTAGCTGGAACGGTCGTCCGCCCCTCAATGACCTCACCCTCAAGCTGTGCTTGGCCAACCAGTTCCACCTCTAAATCGGTGCCGGTCAGCTTAAGTGAGTGACCACTTACTTCAACTAAAAGGTTTGCCAGAATAGGCAAGTTATGTCGTCTCTCCACCGCTCCACTAACCAGTTGAAGTGGCTTTAATAGGGCATCCCTATCAATTGAAAATTTCATGTGTTTCAATTTCCCAGATTTTATGAAGATAACGTACGGATCAAGTTAGCATAATCTTCTTTAATGTCATGACTTTCTTCACGTAGCTGCGCAATTTTTCGACACGCATGCAAAACGGTAGTGTGGTCACGACCGCCAAAGGCATCCCCAATCTCGGGCAAGCTTTGGTTGGTCAACTCTTTCGACAGTGCCATTGCCATCTGTCGTGGACGTGCCACGCTGCGTGAACGACGCTTAGACAACATATCGGCCATCTTGATCTTGTAATATTCAGCAACGGTTTTCTGAATATTGTCTATAGTGACCAATTTTTCTTGCAGAGCCAAGAGATCTCTTAGCGCTTCACGCACAAAATCGATAGTGATCGGACGACCGGTAAAGTTAGCATTAGCAATAACCCGGTTTAAAGCGCCTTCGAGTTCACGTACGTTGGAGCGTAAGCGTTTAGCAATAAAGAATGCCACTTCATCAGGAAGGTTAATCCCGCTCTCTTGTGCTTTACGCATTAAAATCGCGACACGGGTTTCTAACTCTGGTGGTTCAATCGCCACGGTTAAGCCCCAGCCGAAGCGTGACTTAAGACGATCTTCAACGCCATCGATCTCTTTGGGATAACGATCAGAGGTCAGGATGATCTGATGATTTCCCTCAAGCAGGGCATTAAAGGTATGGAAAAATTCTTCTTGTGATCTGTCTTTATTAGCAAAAAACTGAATATCATCGATAAACAGCGCATCCACACTGCGGTAATAACGCTTAAACTCTTCAATCGCATTATTTTGCAACGCTTTAACCATATCCTGAACGAAGCGCTCAGAATGCATGTAAACCACTTTGGCGTTGGGATTATTCTTGATAATGCCATTACCGACAGCATGCAGTAAATGCGTCTTACCTAAACCGGTACCACCATATAAAAACAGTGGGTTATAGGCGCCACCTGGGTTTTCCGACACCTGCAATGCAGCCGCCTTACCCAGTTGGTTCGATTTACCCTCAACGAAGTTCTCGAACTGGTAAGTAGGATTGATGTTGCTACGATGATTAGTCATCGTCGACGGTTCATTGGTGTTGAACGACGGCTTACCTGGGGACTTATTGGCCGACGGTATCGTGGCACTCTTTACTGAAGCGGTCGGTCGAACAGGCTGGCTCGCTGGACGGCTACCAATATCGAAACGCAACTTAGGCGCACTACTGCCCATTTGCTCAGTAAAAAATTGATTAATGGTATTAAGGTACTTGTCTCTCACCCAATCGAGAACAAACCGATTTGGTGCGTACAGCACTAGAGTATCCCCGTCCATTTCGGCTTGTAACGGTCTGATCCACATACTGAATTGCTGAGCCGAAAGCTCGTCTTGTAGTCGTCCGATACATTGCTGCCAAAGTGAAACCGCCACGTACTTATCCCCAAAAGATCATACAAAGGGGTGTATTCTATAGTGAGATCACAAGGATCGCTATCCTTTAAATAGATTTATCCCCAGTAAGATCAACTTGACTTTTTTACACAGATCCAGATCGATCGCAGCCGATCAATTTATTTAGATAAACCCGTAAAGTCAGCTTTATTAAGCGATCCAGATCGATCTATAATTAGCGTGCTTCGATCAGGCAAATGAATGCAAGATCCACAAGATATAGTGTTCACTCACAGAGTTATCCACAACAGAGTGTGTGTTTAACCTCATTGATCAGAAGTGTAAAAGGAAGATTTTGTCCACTTGTTGGTTTTGCTTGTTGACGGGCATCGCTAAAGTGATTACAATTCGGCCTCTTTTTTGCCCTTACTTCTAAATTTTTAGGAGTCAGGTTTATTCACCTAACAAAGACGGATTGCCATAATGAGTAAACGTACTTTTCAACCTAGCAACCTGAAGCGCAAGCGTTCTCACGGCTTCCGCGCTCGTATGGCTACTGTCGGTGGCCGTAAGGTTATCGCACGTCGCCGTGCAAAAGGTCGCGCTCGTCTTTCTGCTTAATCAGTAGAAATGCAAGTGACCAGCTATACCTTTACGCGGGAGTTACGTTTGTTAACTCCCGCGCAATTCAAATCTGTATTCTCAAATCCTATCAAAGCTTCTTCGGCTGAAATTACCTTACTTGCTATACCTAACTCAGAGCAACATCCACGTATTGGATTAACCGTTGCTAAACGTTATGTAAAGAGAGCTAATCAACGCAACAGAATTAAACGCATCATACGTGATAATTTTCGTCTGCATCAGCACGAGTTACCCCCGCTTGATATCGTTGTTTTGGTAAGAAATGGCGTACTGGATATGGATAATGCAACACTCCACAAACTGGTAGAGAAGTTATGGCGCAAACTCAGTCGCCGTTACAATGGCTAGCCACTAAGCTAATTCGTGGTTATCAAATCTTTATCAGCCCTATACTAGGGCCAAAGTGCCGTTTTCACCCCACATGTTCAACTTACGCCATTGAAGCCATTCATTTGCATGGATTTGTGAAAGGGAGTTGGTTTGCAGGGAAACGCGTATTAAAATGTCACCCTTTACATCCGGGCGGTGAAGACCCCGTCCCTCCAAAAAATAACAGGTGTAATAAATAGGCTATGGAATCTCAACGCAATATATTGCTTATCGGTCTGCTTTTTGTCAGCTTTTTGCTGTGGCAGCAATGGCAAACAGACAAAAACCCGCAACCCGTTGCTACTGAATCATCAGTGGCCGCATCAACTACTGTCGCAAATTCACACGGTAGTGATGTTCCTGATGCCGATGCTGGACTTCCAGAAGCTGTCGTTGCATCTAAAGAACTCATTACTGTCACCACAGACCAGCTGATATTAAAAATCAACCCAGTCGGTGGTGATATCGTTTATTCGGCATTAGTGGCGCATAAACTTGAACTCGATAAAGACGAACCTTTCGTTTTGCTCGAGCAAACCAACGACATCTACTATATCGCGCAAAGCGGCCTAATTGGTCGTAACGGTATCGATAGAAGCGTTAAAGGCCGTGCCCACTATTCAAGCCAAGCACAGCAATACACTATGGCCGATGGCCAAGAAACACTCGAAGTACCACTGACTTATGTGGCCGACAATGGTGTGACTTACACCAAAGTGTTTGTGTTGCATCGTGGTAAATTCAACATCGATGTAGATTACCGTATCAACAACACCTCTAGCGAACAGCTACAGGTACAGATGTATGGCCAAATCAAGCACAGTATCAAAGAAAGCGAAAGTAGCATGATGATGCCAACTTATCGCGGTGCAGCATTCTCGACTCAAGATACCCGTTACGAGAAATACAGCTTCGAAGATATGGCTGACAAAAACCTAGACAAGAAAACCCTAGGTGGCTGGGCTGCAATGCTACAGCACTACTTCGTTTCTGCATGGGTTCCACCAGCAAACGACCAAAACACGATTTTTTCTAGCATTAGCGCAGGCGGATTAGCCAATATTGGTTTCCGTGGTGCAGTGTATGATATTGCCCCAGGTAGCAGCCAAACCATTGGTGCGCAATTCTATGTTGGTCCTAAAGACCAAGCGGCATTATCGGAAATATCTGAATCACTGAACCTAGTGGTCGATTATGGTTTCCTATGGTGGTTGGCAGTACCTATTTACAAACTACTGATGATCTTCCAATCATTTGTAGGTAACTGGGGCTTAGCGATTATCCTTATCACCTTAACCGTTCGTGGCCTGCTGTACCCACTAACCAAAGCACAATACACCTCAATGGCGAAGATGCGTAACCTGCAGCCTAAGCTAGCTGAGATGAAAGAGCGCTTCGGTGATGACCGTCAAAAGATGGGTCAGGCGATGATGGAACTGTACAAGAAAGAGAAAGTAAACCCTATGGGTGGCTGTCTGCCTATCTTGCTACAGATGCCGATTTTCATTGCCCTTTACTGGGTACTGTTAGAAAGCGTTGAGTTGCGTCATGCACCCTTTATGCTATGGATCACCGACCTTTCGGTACAAGATCCTTACTATGTGATGCCAATCCTAATGGGTATCTCAATGTTCTTAATGCAGAAAATGCAGCCAATGGCGCCAACTATGGACCCAATGCAACAGAAGATGATGCAATGGATGCCAGTGGTATTTACCGTATTCTTCTTATGGTTCCCAGCAGGTCTTGTACTTTACTGGTTAGTCGGTAACATTGTTGCGATTACTCAGCAGAAGATCATCTATGCTGGTTTGGAGAAAAAAGGGTTAAAATAACCTTTTAGTTCCAACAAACAAAAGCGGTCGGATACTAAGTATTGACCGCTTTTTTGTTTTATATAAACGCATATTTTTGCCATTCACCATCAATTTAGGAAACACAGTAATGACAACAGATACTATCGTGGCACAGGCAACCGCTCCCGGACGCGGCGGCGTGGGGATCATACGTATCTCGGGCGACAACGCCAGCAAAGTGGCAATGGCCGTGTTAGGGCATATCCCTAAAGTCCGCTATGCCGATTACTGTGACTTTAAAGATGCTAATGGCGCCGTGATAGACCAAGGCATTGCCCTCTTCTTTAAGGGGCCCAACTCATTTACCGGCGAAGATGTACTCGAGCTACAAGGCCATGGCGGCCAAATCGTACTGGATATGCTGATAAAACGCGTCATGGAAGTGGGCGGCGTACGTATTGCTAAACCTGGGGAATTCAGCGAGCAGGCGTTTATGAACGACAAGCTGGATCTGACCCAAGCCGAAGCCATTGCCGATCTGATTGACGCCACCAGCGAACAAGCCGCCAAAAGCGCCCTCAATTCGATGCAGGGTGAATTTTCCACTCAGGTACATGATCTGGTCGATCAGGTGACTAACTTACGTTTATACGTTGAAGCCGCTATCGACTTCCCCGATGAAGAGGTCGACTTTCTCTCTGACGGCAAAATTGCCGCCTCGCTCAACCGTATTATCGACAAACTCGACTCGGTGCAATCGAGTGCCAAACAAGGCGCTATTATTCGCGAAGGGATGAAAGTCGTTATTGCGGGTCGCCCGAACGCAGGCAAATCGAGTCTACTGAACGCATTAGCCGGTAAAGAATCGGCTATCGTTACCGAAATAGCCGGCACTACCCGTGACGTATTGCGCGAACACATTCACCTTGATGGTATGCCGCTGCACATTATCGACACCGCAGGCCTACGTGACACCACAGATACGGTAGAGCAAATAGGTATCGAGAGAGCCTGGGCCGAAATAGAAAGTGCCGACCAAGTGTTATTTATGGTCGATGGCACCACCACCGATGCGGTCGATCCCCACGATATTTGGCCAGACTTTATTGATCGCCTCCCCAAAAACCTTGGCGTCACCGTCATACGTAATAAAGCCGATCTGACTGGCGAACCATTAGAGACCAGCCAAGAACAGGGTTATAAAGTCTTTCGTCTATCAGCAAAAACCGGCTTAGGCGTCGAGGAGCTTAAAGCACACCTTAAATCTCTTATGGGTTACCAAAGCAACCTTGAAGGTGGCTTTATCGCCCGTAGGCGCCATTTAGAAGCCTTAGAGCTTGCTAGTAGTCACTTATTACTGGGCAAAGAGCAGTTAGAGGTTTATCAAGCGGGTGAACTGCTCGCTGAAGAGCTGCGGATGTGCCAAATGGCCCTATCTGAAATCACGGGTAAATTCACCTCAGATGACCTACTGGGTAAAATATTCGGCTCTTTCTGTATCGGGAAGTAAAGTGGGCAAATAACGGAAAACAACAGCAAGCAACGGTAGATAACATACTGATTTTATTAGATCGTCACTTGCCGTTAATTGCCAAATATAGCCCCCATTTGGGCTCCATGACATGCTACTCGCACCGATTGGGGCCCAAGTGGAGTCTAAAATGAAAATTTCTATTTAAAAAGCTGATAACACTCACTACGCTTAGTTTATGACTATGACTACACCACAAATACACAAAGTGGACGCCAAAATAAACGTAAGCGCAGCTAAGAAACCTTAAACCTGTACGGTCACGACAAACCAAAACTGCGACCAACTTATAAATATCTTCGGCTGCCAGCTATGGAACAAAGACCCGTCCGACCCCCAGCCAGAGTAAAGTTGTCTACAATTATATGGTCTATTTCCCTATGTAACCAACGGGTTATCCTCGCAGCTGATGGTTGTACAATGTAACCGGCTGCGAAGGTTCGGTGGGTTACTTTTTGTCAGAGCGGAGCACCAGCTCCACACGGCGATTCAGCCGCTGGCCTGCTTCGTTGGCATTACTGGCAACGGGGCTATACTCGCCATTGCCATGGGCTGCTAATTGGCTAGCGGGTATCTGGTATTGCTCGGTGAGCTGTTTTATCACTGCCGCCGCTCGGCGCTGTGACAGGCTCTGATTATAGCGGTTGTGGCCCTTATCGTCGGTGTGGCCGACCACGTAAAAATCCAGTTTTGGGTATTGTTTAAGGTAGCTTGCCAGTACTTCTAGCACTGTCTTGGACTCTGACAGCATCTGGTCACTGTCGTAATCGAACAGCAGGCCTTCCAAGGTAGCCTTGCCCGATTGAGTAATGGCCTTGGTGAGGGCATCGAGGTCAATGACAACCCTGTCATCTTTCAGTGCCGAGAGCTCCATCACTCGCACAGTGGTGTCTGCCGGCGTGCCATCGTAGCGGCCCTGAGCATAGATATCGAAATACACATCACCACCTGGGCGGCTTAGTTTAAATAGCTGATAGTCCTGCCATTCATCGGTGTTATCATCCTGATGTAACCCCATAGACTTTATCAATTCGGCATCGTCACCACAGGCTTTACCCTTGCAATGGAATACGGACTCAGCGGCCAGCTTATTGGCAGCGGCGGCGTAGTTACTGCTGATTTCAAACAGCGAGTATTCCTCTGGCATCCGATAACGTATCTCGGTGAGTTTGGCATCGAGTGGCTGGGTCTGATAACCGGCTGCAGACATACCGACGATCACAGGGACTTGGGTAAAATTAGTTTGCTTGTAGCGACTGATAAAACTGCCGGGCATGCGGCCAAGCAGTGGATGATCTGCCGAGTCCTGACTATCTTCACTGCGTCTATCTTTTATCTCCACCTCTTGTGGAGTCTGCTGTAAAAATGCCGGATTTGCCACAATCAGATCCAGTGGCTCGGGAATAGTCTCAAGGGTAACAAGCTGTACCTTGGTGTAACGGTCCTCACGGTGAAAAGCATAGATGACGCTGTAAACATCCCCGCTGGAACCAGTTAGCTTTGCCGCCACATATGCGCCAGGATAACTGGTATCTACGGTTATCCTAGGTGCCAACTGGTCCCTTAGGACATAGGGATCACCGCAGGCTTCCTGTTGGCATTGAAACACTATCTCAGCATTTAGTTTTTTAAGTTGTGCCAGATAGTTATTGATAACAAGGTCCAGCGTATAGCTGTCTGGAAGCTCGAAACTATGTTGAGTCAGTTTTCCTGACACAGGCAAAACAGAGAGTTTGTCTCCATCAACGGCAGTAATGAGATCGAATGGCGTAAAATGAATGCGTTTTTCTGCGGGATATTTGGCATCCGGGAAGGTGCTGAAAAACGTACTGGCAGAGGCACTGAAGGCAGTAACAACCAAAAATACTGCACTCAATAAAGTATTTTGTCCCATAAAAAAATCCTTTTCAGCGGGCGAATCTTACTTTAGCGTATTAATAAGAGAGTAGGATGATACGACAAAACAATTAAAGTGTCAGCCTCCGTATTTGTTTCAGCTTAATATTACCCGAGAACTATATGGATATACGAACTCGTACCAGTATACGCCTGGAGGGAGAGGGTTTTGACTTACTACCTGAGTTAAAGCAGTTTTACCTTGCGAATGGTCGGTGTTTACGCAAAGCATTATCATACACGGATGAACAGCATATCAATCGCGTGGTTTTTGTAGATTGTACACAAAAGCCAGAGCCCTGCGTCTCTTCGACGCCAAAGCCCTCTACAGCCTATATCGCGATAGTAAATCACCTCGATACTCAAATCGAAATCGAATTGCTGCGGACAGGGTTTCACGGCCAATTGATAAGAAATAGTTCTTTAGTGTTGCAGCTAACTGCTATCGATTTCCTTGTTAAAGGGGAGATGTACTTTTCACGAAAAGCGCTCTCACAATATGTATATGAAATATACAATAAAAAGACTCAAAACTCTGAAAGAATGGCTCTTAATGTCACCCAGAAAGAACGGCAAATAGTGGATTGTATTTTTAAAGGACTAAGCAATCAGGAAATCGCAAATGCGCTGAATATTTCGCTAAACACTGTGAAAATGCATCTCCAAAATATTTACAGGAAAAACAACCTTAAAGGGCGAATTCAATTAATGTCATCATACTAATTAATCATTCTGAGTATGATGCCTAAGTAATTTTTACCCTTCTGGGCAATTGATTCATCGAAGGATTGTACTAATAATAACCGCGAAATTACTATCAATTGATTCAAGGAATGAAACTATGTCTCAACGTAAAATTCGCGGTCAAGGTATGGCTTAATACGTCATCATCGTGGCTCTAATTGCTATTGCGACTATCGGGGCGTTCACTATGTTTGGTGATGTGGTACGTAACCAAACGGCTTCTATGGCCGCTGAACTTTCAGGTAGTGCAAATGAAGCTGAGACTGCCAATAGTGAAGCTGAAAAAGCAGGTAAAAAAGCGGTAACTGACGCTGCCAAGGCTGGTGGCTTGAACGCTTACAACGAAACTGCTTCTAAGGCCAGTGCTCGTTAGCAGGACATCAAGTGATCAAGGCCACAGTGCCATGTCGCCTAATCCCTTTTATCGTAAAACAACATATTTCGTATAGGAACACTGTAACGATGTTATTCAACCAAATACTTTTTCGCGTAAAACTTTTACTTTGTATATCACTATTCATGCTTGCTCCTACATCAGTGGCGGAAGAAAAAGCGCTAACTGTGGAAAGCATCCTTGCTAACGCCCCTAAACCCGATGAGGTTGAATTTGCCCGTCAAGGTGTGGCAGAGACAAGCATAGAGAATGCTTGGGAGCGGCCATGTCCCTATAACAGCTCTCGTTTGCTTACGGAAGGTTCGGGCGATTTCGATGTTGACGAAGCCGCCCTGCGCTGTCGCCGTTGGCAAGATTGTAAAACAGCAGGTGCTGATGCGAGTCGGTTTACTGAAGGTTTTTTCAAGCACCATAAAACTGGGGAGGAAATTCCTCAGCAGTGGAAAGATGATGGCGAAGACTTGGCCAAGAATGATGCAGAATTTGGAGGAGGTTCGGGACATTCGTATAACTACGCCTTGAAATTTGCTGAAAAAAACTGGCGCTTGTTTGAAGGGCGCAGTGCTAGCGAAGCCGACAAACTCGTTAAAAAGCAATTCTGGCAATGGTGCACGGTCGAACCTTTGTCTATTTGGAAAAGTAAACTAGATGATTAGGATTGGTATGTATTTCGACTTCTTATCAACAGTGACTTAGGTGCAAAAATGCGATTTAGAATAAGGTTATTTCAAGCAAAGTTTTTACTTTGTGCCTCGCTGCTCAGCGCCGCCTCTATTTCCATTGCAGAGGAAAAAACTGGCTATGACTTGTTATTAGAAATGGCCATTCCTAAGCCCCATGAGGTTGAACTGGCGCGTAAAGGCGTAGCTGAGGCCAGTATAGAAAGGGCTTGGGAACGCCCATGTCCATATAAAGCATTGGAAGCTGAAGATGGTTCTGCCGAAAGCGACAAGCTTTACTATAGTTGTCAGCGATGGAATGACTGTACAGAGGTCGGAGGCTCCGCCAGTGTGTTTACCGAAGCTTTTTTCAGAAACCATAAGAAGAAGTCAGGGGAAATAGTCATTCCTTGGGAGTTGATGCGTGATGGCGGTGCTTTTGGCATGGATGAGTCAAATTTTGAAACGACTAAGGGACAGCTTTACCGCTACGCATTGAAATTTGCCGAAGAGAATTGGCGCCTGTTTGAAGGACGAGTCCCTTTAGAGGCAAGTGACTTGGTTGAGAAGAAATTCTGGCAATGGTGTTCTATTCAGCCTCTGTCCATTTGGGAAAACGAGTAACCTTGCACATATTAATTTATATGTATTTCAATATCATATCGGTATTTTCATTGCGTTATAGCAATGAGTTCAAAATGCAGAAGTGATTGAGATAGTCAAATAGCCGAGAAAGTAAATCAGGGTCAAGGATTGAGCCATGCAAGTGTTCTACCGCACCCTGTTATACAAAGTCGCTGCAAAAAGCTAATTTAAGTCAATTCCCTAACAGGCAAGCTGGGTACGCCAGTGTCCTTTTTCTGGCGATATTTGCCGCAGTCACGTAACAGATATTGACTCCCAACCTTGTCTGGTGATGGAAGTTATCGAGACGGCGGCCCCCATAAAGAGCTCATCAAATAAAGCGTTAACACTTAATTTCGACGTAAACTCTGCAGAGTTAACTAGGGCCCAGATCGCCAGTATTGCAGAGTTCATTCCAGGTGACAGCACAGGCACATATAAAATCACCGGGTTTGCTGATAGTCAGGGAGATGAAGCGTCCATCTCACATTGTCCGAAGCGCGAGCCAACAGTTTGGCAAAGCTGCTAGTCGAACAGTATGGCATCCCTGCTGAAATAGTTGATGTGCAAGGGATAAGTGAAGCTCAGCCTCTAACTCTTGCTTCGATCTTTAGATTTTAAACTCGGAGTAAAGCACAGCTTCATCATTAAGGTTTAAGGTTTAACGTCTTACTCAACTCTTGAATCAACTTGTCGAATAAAGGTTTGGTATTTTCCATCATCGATGCGAACAAAAGGCTTGGCTAATGATGACAACTCAACGTTGCTAAAAACCATTACTATAGATTCACCCGAAGCAAGATCAAAATAATCACGTTTTAAAGCAGAGGCACCAAAATGGTTTTCAAACGCACCCAAATTGACGTTCAATCTTACCTCCAATTCAGCCGTGACATTGGCGCTATACCCGCTCAAAAATCAAACAAAAAAGTGGCGATCATTTAAAGATCTTGTCACGCTTTGGTGCATAAACACTCAGATCGAGATCAATTTAATCAACAGAGATATCAACAAGTAATCCACGGGGGATCTAAAGTTAATCAACATAAGGCGCGAAGCGTTAATGGTTTGTTTTTTAAGGAAAAAATAAATCGATGTTATTTGTGTATTTTGATTAGCTTAGTAAATTTCAGATCTCAGTAAAAAAGTTATACTCAAAATTTATCGCTAAAAATAAGCCAGATCGCAGCGCAGATCGACTGATTAGTCGATGTCAACCATTCTACTCGCTTTTTTATACTAGATTTTCACGCTTTTTCAGCATACCAACCAACAAGCAATAACTCTGCTTCCCCAGCACTCGATCCAATATTTAGACCTAACAAATGCACGCCAATCAGACCAATCTAATTAACCCAGTATTAGCCTAAATAATTTAGATCGAAATCAATCAGGTCTTTAGGCAGTAATGACTCAATTAACATGAAGATAAACCGAGTAGGCTATGACCAACACCCACTGCGAGCGATAACACACGCAGCAACTATAGATAAACATGGCGGCATCAAGGTGGTAAAACGTCGAAAGTGAGCTCGATAGCGGAAGTTAACATGGCCAGTCGTGATATTTTGAAGTCTAAACAACCGAAGTTTAGAGAACAGCATACGCTAGCGCGGGTTTGATGAGCATGGTGGGTAAGAGACCATGTATAAAAACAGACTCAGTTGTTACTGCCTATTACCTATTAATAGTGCAATTCAAAGCCTTTGGTTAATAGCAACTAGGGCGGTGAAGTTCCACGTGAAACTTCACCTCTCGTTTATTCCACTGTAATTATGTGATGTTCAAGATAAGTTAACCCAATTTGTAACTGAAAAACTTACGTTTATCGGGCCCGACAGCATTAGCACTGATTTTATTAGGATGTTTATATTCATCCCAACTGGCGACATTTCGCCCTTTATTTAAATGAGGAAAGTTTAAATGAGGCAAATTTGAGTGGGAAGATGGTTTCAGATCGCAAGATAGCGCGCCGTTCAAAGGTTCAACCGATAAAAATGTCATAAGCTTTGCCAAACTATCAGCATCACTAATATCAATACTAATAAAGTTAGCTTGCTCGCTAAAGTAATCAAAAACTTGTTTTTTATGATTATGATAACAATCAACCAAATGCATCGCACACATAGGATCATCCACCCGATTAATCGCAAAACTGTGATTAAAACTGCGCTTTAAAATGGGATGAAACCGCCCCGTTTTATCATCAAGGTGCACCAACATTCGACTAAGTAACATCTGCATCGATGGCACCCAAGCATCTAAAGCCCGCTCAAGATAAATAAATTTTGCATTGGGATAGAGCTGATGTAATTGCCGATAATCACTGAAACAAGGCGCGTCAGACACCACATCCGCCAACTCAAATGCCTGCTTAGTAAACGCTTGATGAGCCACTTTAAAGCCCTGTTCTAACAAAGCCACACTAACACTCGTGGTTCCTGTTCGCGGCAGACCTATGATGAAGATTTTGGCTCTATTAGGATTGCAGCAATTCGGCATAAACTTAACCCTAGTTTTAAGTGGTCTCGATTTGATGAGATGCAGTATAAGGGAATGGCTAAGTTTGTTCGAGCTTACATAGCATTATAAAAATGCGTTAATTGAACATGCCTTTATATAGCGCCTTGGGAACAACTTAGCCTTTGCAACTCTCTATAACTATCTGCAATAAAATGGAATTTAGATTTATGTTTTGATTGATTAATTGATAAGCAGAGGCTCTTTGCTAACCAACAGATAATTTAGCGGCGTCATGCCACATTACATCAGGTATTGGATGCTCTAATCGCCATGTGATATTCATCGGTTGTGAACCGCTATAGCTGACATAATGTACTTTGCCAAAATTCACGAATCCCATAGTGCGGCCATTTTCGTCTTTTGACTGCTCTCGAACAAACAACAGTATGGTTTTCCTTAGCTTTTGTTGCTCAATATAACTCAGGCCTCGACCACGTTCTGGCCGTGCGCTATTTTGT
This sequence comes from Shewanella algidipiscicola, assembly GCF_003605125.1. Classification (GTDB taxonomy): domain Bacteria; phylum Pseudomonadota; class Gammaproteobacteria; order Enterobacterales; family Shewanellaceae; genus Shewanella; species Shewanella algidipiscicola. Next base: position 31,351 of record NZ_QPQT01000011.1, on the reverse strand, counting down.
GATTGCCAGTGAAAAAGATGCTCGCTAATGGCATAGTCGTGATACATGGTTGTCGGTGAAAACTGCTTCTCTGATTTGTTTAACGTTACAAATAAGCATTCAAGATTTTGGTCATTAATAGCAAGCACACCTTCTCTTGAAGGCGATTTAGCTACAAATGTGCTTGCACCGATTGCTGCTAAAATTTGCTCACGAGTATAACGAGAATGCACTTTCAATGCGCTGGGCTGCGCCAATTCCAAATCCATTTCTTGATGGTGTATCCGGTTGATCAGTATCGCCAATACTGCCAACAATTCTTCCTGTAACGGCTTATTGCGTAGCATCAGCAAACTAGCCGCTAAACTGTTAACGTTTAAAGCCGTACCTGACTTATCCCAAAAGTTGTAATGACACATCAAAGCAAACTGATTTTGAATAGAATCCACCCCATTAAAGACAAAATCATTTTCGCATAACTGTTTGATAAATTTTAAATAGGATAATGACGTGCAACTGAGTAAGTGGAAGTTAATCGCGCGATAATAAGCTTTAGCTAAATCGGGCTGAACTGCAGGTTCTGCAATCCCCTGTACGGCCTCGGCTAACAAGGTCCATCCACTTTGGCCATTAATCTTTATGCGATAAATATCTTCAAGACTCACTTGCGGGTTCATGCGTAAAAAATTGCCTAACGTGAGCGGCAAGTCAGTTTGATGTTTAAAGTTTGCCATTAGACTGGTGAATCGATTGGCATTGAGCGTAGCTCGGCTAATATTACGCAAAATCATCGACTGCGCTTTCTCCTCAAGTTCAATTCGGCACCCTAGTGGTAGATGCGGAAAATCATTCAGAACTTCATCTTTAATCGACTGATTGGTTTTACCTACTAACGCTCTAAATTTCTGTGAGAAATCATATTCATCGCGTGAATTGCCAACAAAATCTAATATAGTACAGCACTGTTTATCATCGGTGAGACGCAAACCACGGCCAAGTTGTTGCAGGAATATAGTCAAGCTTTCCGTTGGCCGTAAAAATAACAAGGTATCGACCTCTGGAATATCGACACCTTCGTTGAAAATATCCACCACACACAAAATGGATAATTTGCCACTAACTAAGCTTTGCCGTTTTTCGTGGCGCTCTTCACTATTATCACTGGTCAGCACATCGGCGCTAATCTTTGATAAATTGAACTTTTTCGCCATATACTCGGCGTGTTCCTTACTTACGCAAAAGGCTAACGCCTTAATATTATTTATATCTGTTACAGTTTCAGCTAGGCTGCGAATAATACGCGTCACACGCTGTTCATTATGAGTATATAAATTGCTCAGTTCAGCAACATCGTATCGGCCACGGCTCCAACTTAGCTTGCGAAGATCGGTCTCATCATCGATCGCAAAATATTGAAATGGACATAAATGCCGTTGATTGATGGCTTCGGGTAAACGTATTTCTGCGGCAATCACACCGCAGAAGTCAGCCAAAATATCGACACCATCATGACGCTCAGGGGTTGCCGTGAGCCCAAGTAAAATAGTCGGCTCAAAATGAGCTAATAGCCCTCGGTAACTACTCGCAGCAACATGATGGACTTCATCAATCACAATATAATCATAAAAATCAGCCGCTAATGGCAGGTTATCAAGTTGCAGATTCAAGCTTTGAATAGATGCAAATAAGTGTTTGTAACTATTTGGTTTATGCTCTGCTACCCATAACTCGCCAAATTGATTATTCCTTAACACACCGCGATAAGCACTGAGGGCTTGCTGTAAAATTTCTTGCCTATGGGCAACAAATAGAAAATTGGCTTCTGGATGTTGTTTATAAAATCGCGCGAAATCGAACGCAGATATAATAGTCTTACCCGTGCCAGTTGCCGCGACGATGAGATTTTTAAAACGGCCATGAACGCTTCGTTCTACAGCAAGCTGTTCGAGGATTTCTCGCTGATGCGCAAACGGCTTAATGTCAAAATGAAATGAGCTCGATTCGGTACTACTGCCTTTTGCTTCTTTGAGTGCATTGTTTAACTTTTCTTTACTGCTCGCATCACCGCTAAAAAGCTCAAATTCGTTCGATTCCCAGTAAGTTTCAAAGGTACTGAGTGATTTATCAATGATGTGGGGAATTTCTTGGGTGGTGATCTTAAGGTTCCACTCAAGCCCGCTAGTCAATGCAGAATGCGATAAATTTGAAGAACCGATATAACCAGTATGAAAACCCGTATTCCGTAAAAATAAATAGGATTTTGCATGCAGCCTTTCGCGTTTAGTGTTGTAACTTAATTTTACTTGGGTATTGGGTAAACTGGCTAGAAACTCGACGGCCTTAGCATCAGTCGCGCCCATATAAGATGTCGTGATGATGCGTAACTCTTTACCACTGCGCGTAAATTCCTCAAGTTCATTTTTGAAGATACGAATACCCGTCCACTTGATAAATGACACCAGCCAATAGATTTTATCTGATGAGCGGATCTCACGTTTAAGCTCACTTTCAAGCGATAATCCCGCATTACTACCACAAAAAAGCTCACTCTGAGTGAGCCCTGTTAATGGAAATATGGCGGCCGTATATTTAGGTAAATCAGTTGCAATAGGATTTTGCTTGTTAAAGAGAGCCGTGAGTATCCGGCCTTGGCTATCGATGAGATTTTCATCAATAAAATCATCATCGTTAATGTGCTCTTTGAGCCACATCACTAACCGATTAGCCAAACTGATTTGATTGATAACTTGGTTTTCATCTGCGGGAACAGAATGAATCACATATTCAATGACTTTAGTCAAAAAACGTGAGAGCCAAACACTTGCCTCAGCAACTTCTAGCTTCCTTTCCCCAACAAAAAATATGTCCTTATCTAAGCGCTGCTCAATGAGTTGAGTAATAAGCTTTTCGTAAATCCCGACCTGTTCCATAGCCAGATATGCCCCAAGACTAACAATCAAAGTGCTAGTGAATATATCACATAAGAAATTGATTCAAGATGATATTTTATATAATCGCTTTATATTTAGCTTAGGGATAAATACCACTTAGACTTTGACTCATAATCTCCACAGCGCAAACCTGTTTAGCCTTGAGTAAAATGCACAGTAGAAATAGTATTGCTCAGCTCACCAGCTTTCAGGCATTAGCCACTAATATTAAACTGTGAAGCTCAATTAAAAATACGCAGTAAATTCCACCATCGTAAACCTGCCCTGCCAGTGATTAATGGTTTTAAACGCCCCACATCACTTTCATTTCAGATTGATCGCTGTAAAATCCGCGCCTTGTTTTAGTCTTTAACCTTAAGCAGTCCATTTTTGATGATCGATCTCAACCTACTACCACTCTATTTAACCACTGTAATTGCGCTGCTGCTGATCCCTGGCCCTGACATGCTATTAATCGCCAGCTCTAGCCTAAGCTATGGTAAAAAGGTGGGGGTTTATGCCAGCTTTGGTAATGCCACATCGGGGCTTATTTTGACATTGCTGGCGGCACTGGGCGTTTCTGCAGTCATAGCGGTTAATCCATTAGCTTTAGAACTACTTCGTATATTAGGTGCCGCCTACTTATTGAAGATGGGATGGGATTGTATTCGCAGCAGTGCGGCCGATACCCCGCAAATTGAGCAACAAGATAATATTGCTAAACAACTGTACCGACGTGCAGTGATGAGCAATCTGCTCAATCCTAAAGCGTTGATCTTTTTTGTATTGTTTTTACCGCAATTTGTCTCGACTCAGCTAGCCACGAGCTCTGGCCAGCAAATGTTAGTCTTAGGTCTATTACTCAATGTAATGGGATTACTATTTAATCTATTATTGGTCGCTATGGTGGGTACATTAGGTAAGTCATTACTTAATAATGATAAATTTAGACAAAATCAAAATAAGTTTATGGGGATCATCTTTTTTGCTTTAGCCATTTGGCTTTTGGTATCACAAGTTAAAAGTATTAGTTAACCCAGCTTTAACGCGTTGTTGGCTGCTGTACTTATATAAGCTTACTAGTATGAATATCAGCTTATGGGCAATTAGCCGCCGACCAACGCACGCCTTTTACCTGCTAATTACCCGGTGTTGTTTAAACCACACTTTGACACTGACTAATGAAAGTAAAGCCGCCTCACCTGAGTGTTCAATAACACTCAATAATGCTAAAAGTCGTCTAGTGAAGTAGTGGCGATTCAGCCATTAAGTCATAGCCACAAAATAAACGACTTAACCACCCCACTCTTTCCCCTATAAACAGCTACCACTGAGCGCCCAGCGCTTGCCTCTTTTACTACACTGTTAATGATTGATAAATCTGCAGCGCTATACCATTCGTCACTTGGTGCCATGACTAACCTTCCTTTCAGCGTAATATTAATGATGGCTCCGACAAATAATGACGATTAAGTATCCACAGATTTAGGTGAACTATCGTCACCGTTTTGTACGTATATAATCAACTAACTTGCAAATAGAAATGGATCTTTATGTTAGATAAAAGCCAGCTGAGCAATAGACCCAAGATGCTCGATCAACAAGCTGAAATCGCCAAATTTGATGATCTAGCGCGGGAGTGGCGCGATCCTAAAGGTAAATTTAAGCACGTATTAGCCTTTAATCAGACGCGCTTAACCGCCATAGAAGATGCCATAGCAGGTCATTATCAACGAGATTTAACTCAAGACGTCTGCTTCGAAGGTTTGTCGATCTTGGATATTGGTTGTGGTGTAGGCCTACTATGCGAACCGTTAGCCAGTCAGGGCGCCGATGTCACCGGTATCGATGCCAGCGCCTATAATGTGTTATTGGCACAACGACATGCTAAAAGTTGGTCGATCAAAGTCGAGTATCAACATTGCTTAGCCGATGATTTACTGAATAAACCACTCCAATATGATGTGATTTTAAATACCGAAGTGATTGAACATGTCGACGACCAACGCCAGTTAATCGATGTGTGTTGTCAGCTGTTAAAACCAGGAGGATTATTGGTGATGGCGACTCTCAATCGCACGATAAAATCCTATCTTATCGCCATTATCGGGGCTGAGTATGTCATGGGGTACCTACCCAAGGGCACTCATGATTGGCGTCATTTTGTGAAGCCACAAGAGATAGATAACATGATATCGCGCCACGGATTAACCACCATAAAAGTGGAAGGAATGCGCTTTAATCCATTTTTCAACCAATGGAAAACCTGCCGCCAACCCGACGTAAACTATTTGCTCTATGCCCAAAAACCGCTTTAAAACTGGCTAGCAGAGACCCCATCACATTATGAGGTATGGCGTTTATTTATCGTTATAAGCTGCTTACCTACAAGACCTAAATGGGCTTTTCACTTATGATGCCATAATGGCTTAGATTGACATTAACTCGGTTTTAATCGGTTAATGCAGCATAAAGCTTAATCATCTTATGACTCAATATAGGAAAAATAATGGCAAAAATAGAACTGATTGTCGGTACAACACTGGGCAGTGCCGAGTATGTTGCCGATGAATTAGCGGCACAATTAGAGGCTTTAGATCACCAAACTCAGGTGCATTTAACCCCAGAACTGAGCGATCTTGACCCTAAATGCCTATGGTTAATCGTCTCATCAACCCATGGTGCAGGCGATCTACCTGACAATATTCAGCCTTTTTACGAAGAAATCGTAGCCAAAAATCCCGATCTTAGTCGAACCAAATATGCTTTGTGTGCCATTGGCGACTCCAGCTACGACACTTTTTGCCAAGGGCCTGAAAAATTAATTGAAGCGATCGAAAATTGCGGTGCACAAGTCTATGTGGATAAGATCCAGATCGATGTGCAATACGATCCCATCCCTGAAGAGCCTGCTCAGGCTTGGTTAAGCACCTGGCAAGATCATCTCTAACGATCCCATATCCGTATAACTCGAGTAATAGCCCACAGATTAGATCAACCTTATCCACATATTACGTTTTAAAATGATAAATATGTGGATAAGCTATTATTTGATCATGATCTAACTCTGTATTATTCACTGCCCCCGATGACCAAAGATCCCCCTTGTGGATAAGTAGGCGATCTATCCCCAAGCTTACGCCAGTTAGATCGCGATCAGATCACAGGATCAGAATGACGCTATCTATTGATATAAAAGGTGAATTAGAGTTATCCACCGAAAAGTGCGATCCTAATAGTAAACATAATAAAGGATCTATATAAAGATCTTAAGATCTATTAAGCAGATCCACTTGAGATCGAAAGGGCTAAATTGATCTTTCACCAAATGCCTTCCAAGTGCTAAAATGCTCGGCTACTCGATGGTTCATTTGTCGGTAGCAAATATCAATCTACTTTCAATTTCGATACAGGTTTTATTTAAGGTACTGTGATGCATTTTCATGAACGGTTTGATGTAATTGTTGTTGGTGGCGGTCATGCCGGAACCGAAGCTGCATTGGCATCAGCTAGGATGGGGTCAAAAACATTATTGTTGACCCACAACATTGATACCTTGGGACAAATGTCCTGTAATCCGGCAATTGGTGGGATTGGTAAAGGCCATTTAGTTAAAGAAATCGACGCCTTAGGTGGCGCTATGGCCATAGCGACAGACCATGCGGGTATTCAATTTAGAACCCTAAATTCGAGCAAAGGCCCCGCCGTTAGAGCCACCAGAGCTCAAGCTGACAGAGCCCTTTATCGAGCTAAGATCCAACAGATTTTACAAAACCAACCTAATTTACGTTTATTTCAACAAGCGGTAGATGATCTCATTGTTGAAAACGATCGCGTTGTAGGGGTTGTAACCCAAATGGGCTTAGCATTTGAAGCACCTGCGGTAGTGTTAACTGCTGGAACCTTCCTGAGCGGTAAAATTCATATCGGGCTAGAAAACTACAGCGGAGGACGCGCTGGCGATCCACCATCGATCTCTTTGGCGCAGCGATTACAAGAACTGCCTATCCGTGTAGGACGTTTAAAAACGGGTACACCACCACGTATCGATGCCAATACCATTAATTTTGACTTGATGAGCGAACAAAAAGGTGATGATCCATTACCTGTAATGTCGTTTATCGGTGATGTAAAAGATCATCCTCGTCAGGTCTCTTGCTATGTAACCCATACTAACGAGCGTACCCACGACATTATTCGTAGCGGACTCGACAGAAGTCCTATGTATTCAGGCGTCATCGAAGGTATTGGTCCACGTTATTGCCCATCGATTGAAGATAAGATCAATCGCTTTGCAGACAAGACCTCACATCAAATTTTTATTGAGCCAGAAGGGCTTAATACTAACGAGATCTACCCTAATGGTATCTCGACCAGTTTACCTTTTGATGTGCAGTTAAACTTGGTCCGTTCGATCCAAGGCATGGAGAATGCGCAGATTATTCGCCCTGGCTATGCCATCGAATATGATTATTTTGATCCGCGCGATCTCAAAAACTCACTCGAAACTAAAGCAATAAGCGGACTCTTTTTTGCTGGCCAAATCAATGGCACCACAGGTTACGAAGAGGCTGGCGCTCAGGGTTTACTTGCTGGCATGAATGCATCACTGCAGGTGCAAGGCAAAGAGTCTTGGTGTCCACGTCGTGATGAAGCCTATCTTGGTGTTCTGGTTGATGATCTATCAACCCTTGGCACTAAAGAGCCCTACCGCATGTTTACTAGCCGCGCGGAATACCGTTTATTACTGCGTGAAGACAATGCCGATCTGCGCTTAACCGAGAAAGGTCGTGAACTGGGATTGGTTGATGATAACCGTTGGGCTAAATTTAATGCTAAGCGTGAAGCCATTGAGCTAGAACTTCAGCGTTTACGCAGTCAGTGGATCCACCCTAATTCACCTTTGGTCGATGCGTTAAATCCACACCTTAATACGCCCATTACGCGTGAAGCGACTTTTGAAGATTTACTACGTCGTCCAGAGTTAGATTATCCTAAGTTGATGAGTATTGAAGGTTTTGGTCCTGCTATTGAAGATCAACGAGCTGCAGAACAAGTACAAATTCAGGTGAAATACTCTGGTTATATTCAACGCCAACAAGATGAGATTGATAAAGCGATTCGTCATGAAAAGACTCGTCTGCCGTTGGAGCTTGATTATCAAGAAGTGCCGGGATTATCTAACGAAGTGATCGCCAAATTAAACGATCATAAACCTGAAACCGTCGGCCAAGCGTCGCGTATTTCTGGTATCACACCTGCCGCGATCTCTATTTTGTTGGTCCATCTTAAAAAACGTGGTTTGCTCAGAAAGAGCGCATAAAACCAAGCTGTTGATTGGTATCAGTCTAGATGGTAAGCCTTGGTGCTTCCCATCTAGGCTCGTCCGCTTCATAATATCCCATTGTTTATCGAGGATACGTCTGTGTTATCAGCCCAATTAGATACTTACCTTGCCGAAATCGAGATGACGGCAACGCCAGAGCAAAAACAACAGCTGCTCGACTTTGTTGCCATGTTGGCTAAATGGAATAAAGCCTACAATCTAACGTCGGTGAGAGAACCCGAACAGATGCTGATCCGTCACATCATGGATAGCCTTGCGGCAAGCAAACATCTTGTTGGAGAGCGCTTTATCGATGTGGGCACAGGTCCCGGATTACCCGGTATTCCGCTGGCGATTATGAATCCCGATAAAACCTTTGTACTACTTGATAGTTTGGGTAAACGAATTCGATTTCAGAAACAGGTTCAATTTGAACTTTCTATCGGTAATATAAGCTCGGTGGAAAGTCGTGTTGAAGCCTATCAACCTGAAGAAAAGTTTGATGGCGTATTAAGCCGTGCATTTGCTTCAATTCAGGATATGTTGCATTGGTGTCACCATTTACCGAAAGATACTGGCTGTTTTTACGCGCTAAAAGGCCAATTAAGTGATGATGAAATGGCACAACTACCAGGAGGCTATAGCGTTACCCATGTATTCGAATTAAAAGTACCTCGTCTCGATGAGCAGCGTCATTTGCTCAGAGTGGTTAAAAACCCCTAGGCTCGAGGTCGATGACAGTTGCATTATTTAATCAGTTCAAGCAATTTGATAGCAGAATAAACTGACCCTAAACCAGCTAACAAGATAGACAGGATAATATTGTGGGTAAAGTGATAGCCGTGGCCAACCAGAAAGGTGGTGTCGGAAAAACAACAACTTGTGTGAATTTAGCTGCATCTTTGGCTGCCACTAAGCGCAAAGTTTTGCTTATCGATCTTGATCCTCAAGGTAACGCAACTATGGGGAGTGGTGTCGACAAATACAGTGTCGAAAATACCGCCTATGAGCTGCTCGTTGAAGAAAAAAGTTTCGATGACATAGTGTATCGCGACACAACGGGTAAATACGATCTGATCGCCGGTAATGGTGACGTGACCGCTGCCGAAATTAAGTTGATGGAGTTTTTTGCCCGCGAAATTCGTCTTAGAAATGCACTTGCGCCTATCAAAGATGATTACGACTTTATCTTTATTGACTGCCCACCCTCGCTCAACATGTTGACGGTCAATGCCATGTCGGCTGCCGATTCAGTGCTTGTGCCTATGCAGTGTGAATATTACGCCCTCGAAGGCTTAACTGCACTCATGGACACCATCAGTAAGCTAGCCGCTATGGTTAATCCGGGGCTGTCTATCGAAGGGATCTTACGCACCATGTACGATCCGCGTAATCGATTATCAAATGATGTATCTGATCAACTTAAACAGCATTTTGGCGATAAAGTATATCGCACAGTGATCCCACGTAATGTGAGACTGGCCGAAGCCCCCAGTTTTGGTGCTCCGGCTATGTATTACGATAAGTCTAGTGCGGGGGCAAAGGCTTATTTGGCACTAGCAGGTGAAATTATTAGACGTGCAGAGCAACATTCTCAGTTAGAGCAAGCTTAAGGAAAAATTGATGACACCGAAAAAACGTGGCTTAGGTAAAGGATTAGATGCACTGCTAAGCACTAGCCATGCAGCGGCTAAAAATGTGACCTCACAGGATACAACGAGTGACAGCCATGAAGAGCTAAAGATGATTGCCGTGGACTTGCTGCAACCGGGTAAGTACCAGCCTCGTAAAGACATGTCACCCGAAGCGCTAGACGAGCTCGCTGAGTCTATTCGTAATCAAGGTATTATTCAGCCTATCGTAGTGCGCCGTATTTCTGATCAAGGATATGAGATTATTGCCGGCGAACGTCGCTGGCGTGCGTCACAGTTAGCTAACTTAGATAAAGTGCCTTGTATCATTAAACAGGTGCCCGATGAGTCGGCTGTCGTGATTGCATTAATTGAGAATATCCAGCGTGAAGATCTCAATGCGATGGAAGAAGCAATTGCATTAAACCGTTTAATTGAAGAATTTGACCTCACCCATCAACAAACTGCCGATGCTGTAGGAAAGTCGCGGACCACTGTATCTAATTTATTACGTTTGAATGGTTTAAATGAGCCAGTAAAACGCATGTTAGAGCATGGTGATATCGATATGGGCCACGCCAGAGCGTTACTTGCTGTCACTGGTGAAGAGCAGACTACACTGGCTAGATTAGTGAACGCTAAAGAGTTAACTGTTCGAGAAACTGAACGATTAATTAATAAAACCTTAAATCCACCTGAAATCGTCGATAAACCAGCAAAAGATCATGATGTTGCCCGTTTAGAGAGTCAGTTAATTGAAAAATTAGGTGCCAAAGTTTCTATTACCCATAATAAAAAGGGTAAAGGTAAAATGGTAATTAACTATCAAAACTTGGCTGAATTAGATGGTATTATTGGAAAAATCCGCTAATTATTACAAGTTAACGCAATATTATGTAATTTTGTGATATCTGTTAATCTGCCTCTTTTAGACTTTTGGAGTAGATCACGCGAAAAGTCTCGATTTTCCCTACCTTAAACTTGCTTTGAATGACCGAAAAGGTATACTTTCGCAAGCTTTTTGTACCTCGGGTTTGTGCGGATATTTATAATCCGTATATAGAAACAAAAAGTATGAATGCGGAGAAGGCAAATTGAGCAAGGTTTTAGCACATCGTGGCCGGTGGTCAGCTTATAAATTAGTTTTACTACAGGCAGCGATGACTGGATGTGTTTCTATTTTCTTTTTCGCTATGTGGGGGGAACAGTATGGTTTATCTGCTTTGGCAGGTGGCGCTATTGCTGTACTTCCTAATTTTGTGTTCGCAACCCTTGCTTTCTCCCATGTGGGAGCGCAAGCATCAGGAAAAGTCGTACGTTCTTTTTTCCTGGGGGAAGCGGTAAAGTTGCTGTTAACCATTGTGTTTTTTTCACTAGCATTTGGTTTGATGAAAGCGTCATTTATGCCGTTATTCGTCAGTTATCTACTTGTGTTAATCGTACCGTGGACAGCCCCTTTATACCTCAAACAAAATTAAGTGGGATTAATCATGGCGACAACTGGGGATGATACGTTAACTATAACGGCTTCCGACTATATCCAGCATCACCTGACTAATGCGAAAATGTGTTCCGCCGATGGTGGAATTGCTTTTAACTATGCATGTCAAGATGCGGGATTTTGGACTTGGCACATTGACTCACTTTTGTTTTCAGTTGGTCTAGGGGTTCTATTTTTGTGGTTATTCTACAAAGTAGGACGCAAGGCAACAATTGGTGTTCCAGGCAAGCTTCAATGTTTCGTTGAAATCTGCGTGGAAGGTGTAGATAAAATTGTAAAAGACTCATTTCATGGGAAAAATGCAGTTATCGCACCATTAAGTCTTACTATTTTCGTCTGGGTTTTCCTGATGAACTTAATGGACTTAGTCCCTATTGACTTTGTTCCTGAGGCCGCAAACAGATTATTAGGCGTACCTTACCTAAAAATTGTACCTACAACTGACTTGAATATTACTCTGGGCTTAGCTCTAAGTGTATTTGCGTTAATTGTTTTTTACAGTATCAAGGTTAAAGGTGTTGGTGGGTTCACTAAAGAACTGACTATGCAGCCTTTCAATCATTGGGCACTGATTCCAGTTAACTTTATTTTGGAAACAGTCACCTTGATTGCGAAGCCGATTTCATTATCGCTTCGTCTGTTTGGTAACCTGTATGCAGGTGAGTTGATCTTTATTCTGATAGCGCTGATGCCTTGGTGGGCGCAGTTTGTTTTATCAGTGCCTTGGGCAATTTTCCATATTTTGGTTATTACCCTACAGGCGTTTATCTTTATGATGCTTACGATTGTATATCTAAGCATGGCACATGAAGACCATTAATTTATTAAAATTAGATATTTACCGGAGATAAAATGGAAACTGTAATTAGTTTTACAGCAATAGCTGTCGCAATTATGATTGGCTTAGCAGCGCTAGGTACTGGTATTGGCTTTGCTATTCTAGGTGGTAAATTCCTAGAAGCTTCTGCTCGTCAACCAGAGCTTGCTCCTGCACTTCAAATTAAAATGTTCATTGTAGCTGGTCTACTTGATGCGATCTCAATGATTGCAGTTGGTGTTGCATTATTCTTCGTATTCGCTAACCCGTTCTTAGATCAATTAGCTGGCTAATCGTCCCCTTAGAAAGGAGTTGTCGTTATGAGTATTAACGCTACCCTGCTAGGCCAAGCGATTTCTTTTCTTCTCTTTGTGTGGTTTTGCATGAAGTTTGTATGGCCGCCATTGATGAACGCTATCGAAGAACGCCAGAAGAAAATTGCTGATGGTCTAGCTGATGCAGGACGTGCTGCAAAAGATTTAGAGTTAGCTCAGGTGAAAGCCACAGAGCAACTAAAAGACGCTAAAGCAACAGCAAACGAAATTATTGAGCAAGCGAATAAACGCAAAGCTCAGATCGTTGATGAAGCAAAAGTTGAAGCTGATACCGAGCGAGCGAAAATCATTGCTCAGGGTCATGCCGAAATTGAAAACGAACGTAATCGCGTGAAAGAAGATCTACGTAAGCAAGTAGCTGTATTAGCTATTGCTGGCGCAGAAAAGATTCTTGAACGTTCGATTGATGAAGCCGCACACAGTGACATAGTTAATAAACTTGTTGCTGAACTTTAAATAAGGAGCTTGAGTTATGGCTGAAATAACCACCATCGCTCGTCCTTACGCAAAGGCAGCTTTTGATTTCGCTCTTGAACAGAAAGCAGTAGAGAGTTGGGCAGAAATGCTGAACTTTGCCGCATTGGTGAGTGAAAACGAAACCATGCAGCCTTTATTGTCTGGCTCTTTAGCCAGCAGTAAGCTTGCAGAACTCTTTATTGGAGTTTGTGGTGAGCAGATCAATGAGCAAGCTCAGAATCTGTTAAAGGTAATGGCTGAAAACGGTCGTTTAGTTGCGCTACCAGCTGTTGCTCAACAATTTGTTGAGATGCAACGTGAGTATGCTAATGAAGTTGAAGCAGACATTGTTTCAGCTACAGAGCTAACCTCTGAGCAACTACAAGAGCTGAGCGCTTCTCTAGAGAAACGTCTAGCACGCAAAGTTAAGCTGAATTGCAGCATAGATACCAGCCTTATTGCTGGTGTAATTATCACGGCAGGAGACTTAGTCATTGACGGCTCGGTCCGCGGAAAAATTTCGCGTCTGTCTGATACGCTGCAGTCGTAATTGGGAGTTTGAGCATGCAACTGAATTCCACTGAAATCAGCGATCTGATTAAACAGCGGATCGAGCAGTTCGAAGTCGTTAGTGAAGCTCGCAACGAAGGTACTATCGTTGCAGTAAGTGACGGCATCATCCGCATCCACGGCCTAGCCGACGTGATGCAGGGTGAAATGATCGAGCTGCCTGGCAACCGTTTTGCAATCGCGTTGAACTTAGAACGTGATTCTGTCGGTGCCGTAGTAATGGGCCCTTATGCCTCTTTGGCTGAAGGCGATAAAGTTAAAACAACAGGCCGTATTTTGGAAGTACCTGTTGGCCGTGGTCTATTAGGCCGTGTAGTCAACACTCTAGGTGAGCCAATTGACGGTAAAGGACCTATCGATAGCGATGGTTTCTCACCTGTTGAAGTAATTGCACCTGGTGTAATTGAGCGTAAATCAGTTGATCAGCCAGTGCAAACTGGTTACAAAGCCGTTGACTCTATGATCCCTATCGGTCGTGGACAACGTGAATTGATCATTGGTGACCGTCAGATCGGTAAAACCGCTCTAGCGATCGACGCCATCATCAACCAAAAAAATTCTGGCATTAAGTGTGTGTACGTAGCCGTAGGCCAAAAGGCCTCTACAATCGCTAACGTAGTACGCAAGCTAGAAGAGCATGGCGCTTTGGCGAACACCATTGTTGTCGTTGCTACAGCTTCAGAAGCTGCTGCACTGCAATACTTGGCACCATACTCTGGTTGTACCATGGGTGAATACTTCCGTGACCGCGGTGAAGACTCACTAATCGTCTATGATGACCTGTCTAAGCAAGCAGTTGCTTACCGTCAGATCTCATTGCTGCTTAAGCGTCCTCCAGGACGTGAAGCATACCCAGGTGACGTATTCTATCTTCACTCTCGTCTGTTAGAACGTGCTTCACGTGTAAACGTTGAGTATGTTGAGAAGTTCACTAAAGGTGAAGTTAAGGGCAAAACTGGCTCTCTAACCGCACTGCCGATTATTGAAACTCAAGCAGGTGACGTTTCTGCATTCGTACCGACTAACGTAATTTCGATTACCGATGGTCAGATCTTCCTTGAAACCGACCTATTTAACTCTGGCCTACGTCCAGCGGTTAACCCAGGTATCTCAGTTTCTCGTGTTGGTGGTGCAGCGCAGACTAAGATCATCAAGAAACTGTCTGGTGGTATCCGTACCGCTCTTGCACAGTATCGAGAGCTTGCAGCGTTCTCACAGTTTGCATCTGATCTTGACGATGCAACTCGTGCTCAACTTGAGCATGGTGAGCGTGTTACCGAACTAATGAAGCAAAAGCAATATGCTCCAATGAGTATCGCTGAACAGTCTGTGTCTATTTTCGCAGCTGAAAAAGGTTACTTGAAGAGCGTTGAGCTGAACAAAGTTGGTAACTTCGAAGCGTCTCTGCTCTCTTTCATGAACAGTGAACATGCTGACCTAATGAAGACCATCAACGATACTGGCGATTATAATGCCGATATCGAAGGTGCGTTGAAGGCTAGCTTGGACAAGTTCGTCGAAACCCAAACCTGGTAAATTTTAGAGGTGCCTCAGGCACCTCAGGTCCAGAATTGGAGAGTAAAGATGGCCAACGCTAAAGAGATTAAAACCAAGATCGCGAGTGTTAAAAACACTCAGAAGATCACGTCTGCAATGGAAATGGTTGCCGCGAGCAAAATGCGTAAAGCACAAGATCGCATGTCAGCCAGTCGTCCATATGCAGAAAATATGCGTAAGGTGATCGGTCACGTGGCGCAAGGTTCTCTCGAATATAAGCATCCATATTTGGAAGTGCGAGAAGCTAAGCGTGTTGGTTACATTGTGGTGTCAACCGACCGTGGTCTTTGTGGTGGTCTGAACGTCAACCTTTTCAAGAAGGTTGTCGCAGACGTAAAGAAGCAGCGTGAAGCTGGTGCAGAAGTCGAATTCTGTGCAATTGGTGCACGTAGTGCGCAATTCTTCAATAGCTTTGGCGGACAGGTGTCTGCTTCTGCTTCAGGTTTAGGCGATGCCCCAAAGCTAGCCGACCTGATCGGAACAGTGCGTGTAATGCTACAAGCTTACAACGAAGGCAAACTGGACCGTTTGTACGTAGTATTCAACAAGTTTGTAAATACTATGACGCAAACCCCGGTGATCGAGCAGCTGCTACCTTTGCCTAAGTCTGAAAAAGATGAGTTTACTCATCAGTGGGATTATATCTATGAGCCAGATCCAAAAGTATTGTTAGATACTTTGTTGGTTCGTTTTGTTGAATCTCAGGTTTATCAAGGTGTTGTTGAGAATATTGCATCTGAGCAAGCGGCCCGTATGGTTGCTATGAAAGCTGCAACAGACAACGCTGGTGAACTTATTGATGACTTGCAGTTGGTCTATAACAAAGCCCGTCAGGCTGCGATTACGCAAGAGTTGTCGGAAATTGTTTCAGGTGCTGCCGCCGTTTAGGCTAGGTAACGAATACAAGTTTTAGAGGATTAATCATGAGCACAGGTACTGTTGTCCAAGTAATTGGCGCGGTTGTGGACGTAGAGTTTCCACATGATGCCGTACCTCAGGTATATGACGCTCTAGAGATCAAAAGTGAAGGCTTGGTGCTGGAAGTCCAGCAGCAACTTGGTGGTGGTGTAGTTCGTACCATCGCTATGGGTTCTTCAGATGGTCTGCGTCGTGGCCTAGAGGTTGTAAACTCTGGTTCACCAATTACTGTTCCGGTTGGGTCTGCGACCCTTGGCCGTATTATGAACGTATTGGGTGAGCCTGTTGATGAAGCGGGCCCAATCGGTGAAGAAGATCGCTATGTGATCCACCGTGAAGCTCCTTCGTATGAAGATCAATCAAGCACCACTGAACTTTTAGAAACGGGTATCAAGGTTATCGACCTTGTATGTCCATTTGCTAAGGGTGGTAAAGTTGGTCTGTTTGGTGGTGCTGGTGTTGGTAAGACCGTTAACATGATGGAACTTATTAACAACATCGCTAAAGCACACTCTGGTCTATCAGTATTTGCCGGTGTAGGTGAGCGTACTCGTGAGGGTAACGACTTCTACTACGAGATGGAAGATTCTGGTGTTCTCGATAAAGTGGCCATGGTTTATGGTCAGATGAACGAGCCTCCAGGAAACCGTCTACGTGTGGCACTGACAGGTCTAACAATGGCCGAGAAGTTCCGTGACGAAGGTAAAGACGTTCTTTTCTTCGTTGATAACATCTATCGTTACACCTTGGCGGGTACTGAAGTATCTGCACTGCTAGGCCGTATGCCATCAGCAGTAGGTTACCAGCCAACATTGGCTGAAGAGATGGGTGTACTTCAGGAGCGTATTACATCGACTAAGACAGGGTCTATTACCTCTGTTCAAGCCGTATACGTACCTGCGGATGACTTAACGGATCCATCACCAGCAACAACTTTCGCTCACTTAGATGCGACTGTTGTATTGTCACGTAACATTGCTTCACTGGGTATTTACCCAGCGGTTGACCCATTGGATTCGACTTCTCGTCAGCTTGATCCACAGGTTGTTGGCCAAGAGCATTACGATGTTGCTAACGGTGTTCAAACCGTACTTCAGCGCTACAAAGAGCTGAAAGATATCATTGCGATTCTCGGTATGGATGAATTATCTGATGAAGATAAAACGACTGTATTCCGTGCTCGTAAGATTGAAAAATATCTTTCACAGCCTTTCTTCGTTGCTGAAGTATTCACCGGTTCTCCAGGTAAGTACGTTTCTCTTAAAGACACCATTCGTGGCTTTAAGGGGATTCTAGAGGGTGAATTCGATCACCTTCCAGAGCAAGCGTTCTACATGGTTGGCTCAATCGACGAAGCTGTTGAGAAAGCTAACAAAAAATAACTAGGTCTTTGATTTAGTTTAAGGAGAACGGATGGCAGCCATGACAGTACAGCTTGATATGGTAAGCGCAGAGAATCATATATTTTCTGGTCGAGTAGCTCAGCTACAAATTTCCGGAATAGAAGGCGAGCTAGGTATTATGCCTGGTCACGCGGCTCTGCTAACAAGTATCAAACCTGGCATGGCGCGCATCGTCAAGCAAAATGGAAGTGAAGAGGTGTTTTATCTTTCGGGTGGTATCCTGGAAGTACAACCTTCTTCAATTTCAGTATTGGCTGACGTCGTTATGCGTGCCGATGAGATTGACGAGCAAGCAGCAGCTGAAGCTAAGCGTCGTGCAGAAGCCCATATGGCAAATGCTGGCGCAGACTTTAACTATGCAGCAGCAGAGGTTGAGTTAGCTCAAGCAGTTGCTCAGCTTCGCGTTGTCGAAACCATCAAAAAGAACATTGCCAGATAAGGTTATTGTTTGATTATGAAAGGCGGAAACCGAAAGGTTTTCGCCTTTTTTGTATCTAAAAATAAACCAACAATAATAAGGATCTTTTTTGGACGTGAGCCAGTTAAGTCTTTTGGCATTTAATCAGTGTTACTCTTTTCCCTTTCTACTTTAGCAAGAGGTTTTATGATGCAACAGATTCTCATTATCGTGAATGATGCCCCTTATGGCTCTGAGAGATTATTTAATGCATTACGTTTGGCGATACAACTCAATGAACAAGAATCTCCACCAGCAAAGGTAAAGTTATTCTTGTTATCAGATGCGATCACCGCGGTACTACCTAAACAGAACCCCAGTGAAGGCTACAATTTGCAACAGATGCTAGAGATCGTTATAGCTCAGGGGGGGGAGGTGAAATTTTGTGGTTCTTGTATGCAGGCTCGTGGGCTCAGCGAATTGGTGGTGATTGAAGGGTGCCAAGTTGCCACTATGGATGATTTAGCCCAATGGGTATTAACCACTGATAAAAGCGTGACTTTTTAACGATTAACAATGAGTGATGCTTTAATGGGGGGGAAGTCGCTTTTACATGCTCAATCCATTAAAATCACCCCCACAAAAGTTGACCTCATTATTTAAACCAGCATTAGCTCAAGGATAACCCCATGGCACTGAATGTAGTGATTTTGGCCGCAGGCAAGGGAACCCGCATGCGCTCAGATCTCCCGAAAGTTCTTCACCCTATTGCCCATAAAAGTATGGTGCAACATGTGATTGATACCGCGCATAACGTGGGCAGCGATACGATTCAGCTGGTGTATGGCTATGGTGCTGATAAGCTGCAAGCGAGCTTAGGTGAGCAGCAACTTAACTGGGTATTACAAGCTGAGCAACTGGGAACGGGTCACGCTGTGGCACAAGCCAATGACAATATTAATGATGACGATACCGTGCTGATTTTATACGGTGATGTGCCCTTGATTCAGCCATCGACTCTCGAGGCGCTACTTGCTGCCCGTGCAGCGAATGGCTTAGCTATCTTAACCGTTAACCTGCCTAACCCAACGGGATATGGCCGTATCGTGCGCGATGCGGGTAAAGTCGTTGGTATTGTCGAGCAAAAAGATGCCAATGCCGAGCAGCTAGCCATTAATGAAGTGAATACCGGTATTATGGCTGCGCCAGGTAAACAGTTAAAAGAATGGCTGGGGCAATTATCAGCGAATAACGCGCAAGGTGAATATTATCTTACCGACATAGTGGCTATGGCTCATCGCGATGGGGTTGCGATTACCACAGCCCAACCAGAGTCCGCTATCGAAGTGGAAGGCGCTAATAATCGCGTACAGTTAGCCCAACTTGAACGTGCTTATCAAGCCCGCGCCGCTGAAAAACTGATGCTGGCTGGGGCTAACCTTAGAGATCCTGCGCGTATCGATATTCGCGGCGACGTCAGTGTGGGTATGGATGTGATGGTCGATGTGAATGTGATATTCCAAGGTAAAGTGACCATAGGTAATAACGTGACCATTGGCGCTGGCGCGATTTTAATTGACTGTGACATTGCCGATAACGCTGAAATCAAACCTTATTCGATTGTTGAAAATGCCATTGTTGGCGAAAAAGCCAGCGCAGGGCCTTTTGCACGTTTGCGCCCCGGCGCCGAACTTAAACGTGATGCCCATATTGGTAATTTCGTAGAGATGAAAAAAGCCGTGTTAGGTGAAGGCTCTAAAGCGGGGCATCTTGCCTATATTGGCGATGCGCAAATTGGTGCGGGAGTGAATATCGGTGCGGGTACCATCACCTGTAATTATGATGGCGCCAATAAACATCTTACAGTGATTGAAGATAATGTGTTTGTAGGTAGTGACACTCAGCTTGTTGCGCCTGTCACCATAGGTAAGGGCGCTACATTGGGGGCGGGTTCAACCATAACCCGTGATGTAGCGGCCGATGAGTTGGTCATTACTCGCGTCAAGCAGCGCCACTTAAGCGGCTGGACTCGTCCCGTTAAGCTTAAGAAGTAAAACAGGGTATTAAGTTTGGACTTGAGTCCAACAAAAAAGCGACCTTACAGGGTCGCTTTTTTGCTTTCAGACCTAAACTGCAGTTTTGACAGCTGTTTCTACTTTATTTAACAGTGAGCTTGCTAGGATCGTCGGTGGCTATATAGATGGCTTTCAACTGTTTCTCACCATATTTATTTACGCTAGTATTGGTAAAGGTATAGTTTTTAGAAAACTTTGAAAATTCAGTCAATTCCTCTTTCTTTAATTCGTCATAGTTGAGCGATAGTGTACAAATTCTTCCTGCGCATGCGTATGACTCAGCATAATAGTTGGTATTATGAAACACCTTAAGATTTTGTGAAAGTTGATACTCTCGCGTTTCTGACTGTTCTGTAGGAGCAATATTTTTGATTTTTAATATCAACTCATCTAGGTTATCTATAGTGAAGAAGTCTTGTAACGCATCTTTAGATATAACGTCATTTTCAAGTACAAAGGCGTTGGTGATGGATTCACCGCTATTGAAATCAGATTCACTCAATTTATCAGAACTTTCAGAAGGTTCGGTATGTTGAGTGGGCTTTATGACCTTGACACTATTTTTGTTACCGAGATTGGTAACCGTGGTTTTATCCAGGTTTTTTATATCGCTGTTACTGTCTATGATTGAACTATCTGAGAGAAGTTCGAGCGGGGGGGGCTTTACTGACACCGGCTGGTTGAAAAAATGATAGGTAAATACCGTAAGTACCGCTAATAAACCAAATATAAATCCCTTTTTCATGCTAAATCCTTTATAAAAGTGAACACTAATGTTGTTCACTTTTTGTTGTGCTCGTCAATAATAACTCAAAGACTATTTACTGCAGCTGTATGTTGCATTCTATGGGCCCACTAGAGCATTTCATTGTAATATTACCATTACTTCCTACTTCAACTGTCATCTCGCCACTAGGGCAACCGCAAGTAATTGCAAAGGCATTAGTGCTTAAACCCAGAAATATTAGAAGTGATAATGCTATTTTTTTTCATATTTAAATCCTTTTAAGTAAGTTGCTTGATTGTTATTTTGTTATTTTTTTATTGTTGTGTCAATGCTGTTTTTAGATGTTTGCCATATAGGAAATTGCAAGTAATGGCCAATAGCAACTAATAAGCAAATATTGAAGTATCCTTATCGACACTTCTACCCAATTTAAAATGGTAATTCTGTCCAGATAGATAAAGCCGTACAAAATGAGGAAGCTTGGTAAGTTAGTTAAATATTAAGATAAGTAGCCTTATTTTTGCTGAAGTAAATAATTTGAAAATAAAGTTAAGTAGGTCGCTTTTTTATATCTGTTTATGAATACTGCTTGTCGGCAAGGCTGATTAATTTGTTGTAAGAATGAGATTTTTACCAAGTTCTGAGGAGTTGGTTGTGACACTCAGCTTGTCGCACCAGTAACTACTGGCAAGGGTGCGACTCTCGGAGCCGGTTCTACCATAACCCTTGATGTAGCGGCCGATGAGTTGGTCATTACTCGCGTCAAGCAGCGCCACTTAAGCGGCTGGACTCGTCCCGTTAAGCTTAAGAAGTAAAACAAGGTATTAAGTTTGGACTTGAGTCCAACAATTAAGCGACCTTACAGGGTCGCTTTTTTATTGCCAGCTCATTGAGGTGCATGAAATTTAACCGTTAAGGCGCAATAAATTGAACTGGCTCACTTTGCATTGTAAAGAGATGTAAAGAAGCTTAAATAAAAACAATTCTCATTTATATTTAGCGCAACTTTTTCTGTTGTCGTTTTTAGTTATGGGGTTGTTATGTCAATGAAGGGCGCTACGTTTAAATACTCGAGTGTAGGTTTAGCGGTTGTAGCTGCATTAGCTAGTGTGTCTGTTTCGGCTGATGAAGCGGGCAATACTACTGCCGATGCTAGCATAGAACGTATTACGGTTACCGGCCGTACCTTTAACGATTATAAAGTGGGTGTAGCTTCTGGCGCTATGCGTGGCGATATTGACTTAATGGATACCCCTCAATCAGTTAGCGTTATCCCTGATTTCGTCATTGACGAGCAACTCGCCACTAACCTTTCTGAGGTGTTGGTTAATGATTCCAGTGTCACCGGTGGTAGTGAGAAATGGAACCGCCAAGTGTTTAATATTCGCGGTTTTGAACTCTCTTCTGGTTCAGGATTCTTGATTAACGGCCAGCAACAGTGGTCTCACTATGTACAACCTATCGAGACATTACAGCAGGTTGAGGTCTTAAAGGGACCATCTAGTATGCTATATGGTCAGTCTGGTCCTGGTGGACTTATCAATATGGTCACTAAAAAAGCCAGCGGTGAATCTTTACTTGAGCTTGGTTTCGATACTGACGAATATGGATCTACCCGTCTAAAACTCGATGCTGGTGGTAGTTTAAATGAAGCACAAACTATGCGCTATCGCACTGTGTTGGTTAAGCAAGATACACAATACTGGCGTGATTATCAGGATGACACTAATCAAGAGCGTGATCGTTGGTTAGGCTACTTAAATCTAGAGTTTGACATTACCGACGATCTTCTTTTGTCACTCAAATATGATCATACCCAAGATAAAACCGGTATTGACCGTGGCGGTTGGTTAAATAGTGATGGTGAGTTGATTGGTGGCCGTGACATTATCTGGGATATGCCATGGGCGTTTACCGACAATACTATTACTAATTTGGGCGCCGAACTGACCTACCACATCAATGATGATTGGAAAGTTAAAGCCGGTTATAACGACCAACAGTTTAATCGTCAGCGCCTAGACTCATTGCCAAGTTTAGCTAAAGGTTCTGAAGATCCATTTAAAGATGGTTATACCATCAGCCCATTCGATCGTTATGACGATTGGCAGCACAAAACTGGCTTTGTTGATATCACGAGCAAGTTCAGCACGGGCAGTTTTGAGCATCAGTTCTTAATCGGCGCCAATATGCTTGACTACTATTATGGTCAGTTAAAAGATGCTGGCACTAGAGGCCAACCCGTGATGCCTGGCCAACCACTCCCTAGTCCCGATCTGGATTATCACAGAGACAGCACCAAGTCTGAGAGTGATTACAAACATTATGGTTTCTACATTCAGGATCTCGTGAGCATTAACGACAGCTGGAAGGTATTGGCGGGCGTGCGTTATGACGAGCAGAAAAAAGAGGGTGAGGGTAATAATAGCTATGCCGTGTCGCCTAAGTTTGGCGTGATCTACTCGCCAACGGACAACGGTAGCATCTATGTTAACTACTCTAAGAGCTTCACGCCGCAAGGGCAAGTTAACGATGCCGAAGATATTAACGATAAGATGAACCTTAATCCTGAGTATGGTGAGCAATACGAAATCGGGACTAAGTGGGAGTTTTTTGATGGCAGCTTGCTATTGACGGGTGCCGTATTTGATATCACAGTCTCTAACGTCACCGTCACCGAAGAGCTTGATGTTATCTCTAGCGCGGGTAAGCAAACCATTACCACCCAAAGCGGTGAGCAACGCCATAAAGGCTTCGAGGTAGGTGCACAGGGACAAGTCAGTGATCAGTGGTTTGTAACTAGCTCTATGATGTACCTTGATGCAGAGTATGTTCGTCCCGAAGCAGATAGCTTAAACGGTAAGACACCAGTGGATGCGCCTGAATGGTCGGCAAACGTCTGGACTCGTTATGAGATGACTGATGATTTAGCGTTTAACTTTGGTGCTATTTATGTTGGTGAGCGTTTTGCCAACACCAGCAACAGCATCAGCAAAGATAGCTATGTACGTTTCGATATGGGGGCAGCTTATACCATGGACGTCATGGGCAGTGATGTCAGCGTACGCCTGAATGTGAAGAACCTATTCGATACCGATTACCTAGCGGGTGGCACTAATACCGATGTCACGGTAGGTGAAGGGCGTCACTTTGGTTTGGCGTTAGAAGCTAAGTTCTAAACAAGCTAAGTGTGGGAGAAGCCAAATGGCTGAGTCCGATTAATATCGCTGTAAGCTAAAGCATATTCATAAGCCTCTATCTTTCGATAGGGGCTTTTTTATGACCGATTTTTATAAAGTTGGCTTTCGATACTGACAAAAAAGTTTCGTTTCATTATAATCAGCTTTCGAAACGAAACTTAATAGCCACTTTTATGAATAAACGCAACACTCAACAGCGTCGACATAGCATTATCGCCATCCTCAATGAGCAAGGTGAAGTGAGTGTTGATGAGTTATCGTTACGTTTCGATACCTCTGAAGTTACCATTCGCAAAGATTTAGCCGCTTTAGAAAAAACCGGTCTTTTGCTGCGCCGTTACGGTGGCGCGGTTGCCATGCCCGATGAAGTCACTCAGCAATTTAGTGCTAAGGTTGCACCTAATAAATTAGCCATTGCCGCAGCAGCGGCTAAATTAATTAAAGATCATAACCGCATCATTATCGACAGTGGCAGTACGACCTCGGGTTTAGTGCAGCAGCTTAATGATAAGCGTGGCTTAGTGGTGATGACCAATGCGCTGCAATTGGCCAATGCCATACATGAGTTGGAAAACGAACCGACATTATTGATGACTGGTGGCACGTGGGACCCACACTCTGAATCCTTTCAAGGACAAGTTGCCGAACAGGTATTACGTTCATATAACTTTGACCAACTGTTTATCGGCGCTGACGGCATAGATCTCGAGCGTGGCACCACCACTTTTAATGAATTGACCGGCCTGAGCAAAGTGATGGCCGAAGTCTCGCGCGACGTTATCGTGATGGTTGATTCAGATAAAGTTGGCAAACGAATACCGAATTTAGAGTTGGCATGGCAACAGATAAGCGTGCTGGTGACCGACGACCGCATTGATTGCGCGGTGGTGAAAAAAATTACCGAGCAAGGCGTAGAAGTGATCTTAGCGCCTTACTCAAACTAATTATTACTTTTAAATCTTAAGATTAGCGTGTAGGAAAAACATTATGTGTGGAATTGTTGGCGCAGTAGCGCAACGGGATGTTGCAGAAATTTTGGTCGAGGGGTTACGTCGCCTCGAATACCGCGGTTATGACTCGGCAGGTGTGGCGGTTATTCACAATGGCGAGCTCAAGAGCACTCGCCGCGTAGGTAAAGTGCAGGAGCTCTCTTGCGCGCTAGAGCAAACGCCATTAGCGGGCGGCACAGGTATCGCCCACACTCGTTGGGCTACCCATGGTGAGCCAAGTGAGCGTAATGCCCATCCACATCAATCATCTGGCGACATTGCCGTGGTGCATAACGGCATTATTGAGAACCACAATAAACTGCGTGCAATGCTAAAAGGCTTAGGTTACGTATTTACCTCTGATACCGATACCGAGGTGATTTGTCACTTGGTGCATCACGAGCTTAAGTCGCACGATACCTTATTGGCAGCGGTACAGGCGACGGTAAAACAGCTAGAAGGTGCTTACGGCACTGTGGTGATTGACCGTCGTGATTCTGAGCGCATGATCGTGGCACGTTCTGGTAGTCCGTTGGTGATTGGCTATGGCTTAGGCGAAAACTTTGTCGCCTCCGATCAGCTAGCACTATTACCAGTGACTCGCTCTTTTGCTTTCTTAGAAGAAGGCGATGTGGCCGAAGTGACTCGACGCCAAGTCTCAATTTTCGATATTGACGGTAATCCTGTTGAGCGCGAAGTGAAAGAGTCTGAAGTGACTCATGATGCGGGTGATAAAGGCGAATACCGTCACTATATGCTCAAAGAAATTTATGAGCAGCCACGTGCGATTGCCCATACCTTAGAAGGGCGTATTGCTGGTGGTCAGGTATTGGACTCGGCGTTTGGCGACAATGCTGCAGCGTTTTTAAAAGACATTAAACACGTGCAGATCATTGCCTGTGGTACCAGTTATCACGCCGGCATGGCGGCGCGTTATTGGCTTGAAGATTGGGCGGGTGTGTCATGCAACGTCGAAATCGCCTCTGAGTTCCGTTACCGTAAATCTCACCTGTTCCCCAATAGCTTGTTAGTGACTATCTCTCAATCGGGTGAAACGGCCGATACGCTTGCTGCACTGCGTCTTGCTAAAGAGATGGGTTACAAAGCCACCATGACCATCTGTAATGCGCCGGGTTCATCTTTGGTGCGTGAATCTGATATGGCTTACATGATGAAAGCGGGCGCCGAAATTGGTGTTGCGTCAACCAAAGCCTTTACCGTGCAATTAGCTGGACTGCTGATGTTAACGGCTGTGATTGGTCGTCATAATGGGATGTCTGACGAGATGCAAGCAAAAATCACCCAGAGCCTACAATCTATGCCAGCCAAAGTGGAGCAAGCACTGGGCTTAGATGACGCCATTGCCGAACTGGCGGAAGACTTTGCCGACAAGCATCATGCCCTGTTTTTAGGCCGTGGCGATCAGTACCCTATCGCGATGGAAGGTGCGCTAAAGCTAAAAGAGATCTCTTATATTCATGCCGAAGCTTATGCTTCAGGTGAGCTTAAGCATGGCCCGCTAGCACTTATCGATGCCGATATGCCAGTGATTGTCGTTGCACCAAACAACGAGTTACTGGAAAAGCTTAAGTCAAACGTGGAAGAAGTGCGTGCCCGCGGTGGGTTAATGTATGTGTTTGCTGACAAAGATGCCAAATTTGAGTCAGACGACACCATGAAGGTGATCCCCATTCCTCATTGTGATGAGTTTATGGCACCACTGATCTACACCATTCCATTACAGTTACTGTCATATCATGTGGCACTGATTAAAGGTACCGATGTGGATCAGCCACGTAACCTAGCCAAATCGGTGACAGTTGAGTAAAAGACAACTTTTGCTACATCGATAGCTAAATAATGCTGTTGTATGTTTAGTCTTGAAAATACGTTAATGCTGTTTATTAGACCAGTAGCCAGAGCTACTGGTCTTTTTTATACTTTTGATTTAGCGTTTTCATCATCGAATTCAAGTATGGCCTCACTCATTACTGAGTTCATTAGCCATAATCTTACGTACACAAAAGGCTCACTAGCGATATGCGGTGCCTCATTTGTGATTGGACATAGAGACTATTCAGCAATACCTCTATCTGGTGTAGTGGCGAGTTTGTTAGGATGTTTTTCACCCTGGGCTTACTGCGAATGGTTTATATGTGTGTTGTTCTAGCGTCGATTCATAACATTAGAAACGATAGCCGAGATTGAAAGTAAGCGTATGGGTATCGAGTAAATTCATTGCTTGAAAATGGTAGGTAAGGCCGAGATCCATACCCGATGCAAACTCCATACGCCAGCCTAAACCTGCAAGTAGTCCCATATCATCATCGGTGAATCTACGGTCGTTGTCGTTGGTATCTGTAAATTTCAGCCTGTACTGGTTAGCGCCAAGTTTAAACACTAAACGATTTCTTTTAGATAGGGGGAGTGTATACAGTGCTGCTGCTCGGAAGCTATCAACATCATCCAGTTGATTGCCAATGCTAAATAGGTTGGTGAGAAATACATCTTGTCTCATGTAGCCCAATTCCAGCCCCCACTGAGGGGTAAACTGGTAGCGGTAGGCAAGATCATAGTGAGTTTGAAAGTCATCACCATTGATAACCTTGTCTGATGAGACGTTGGTTTCTCCAATACCTGCACCTATTGATAAAGCGTGTTGGTAATCATTTGCAAATGAGCATGGGGAAATAAATAAACATATGACAGCGGCGGTAACTAAGGTTTTCATAACAATCCTTTGTGAAGTGATAACAACTAGATATCTGGATTGTTTTATAGCAGAGTTTTATGTTTAGGGAATAGCTAATTTTTACGCCCCACACTGCAAAGTAACCATAGTGTTGGGCGAATAGCTTAAATTATGTTGATTATATAGCGCTAAGCACTAACGTATAGCTGATGGTTCTTCTTTATTGCATTAGCGGTTTGCCTGCTTTCTATCCGTTTCCACACTTTGTCATGGAAGTAGAACACAACTGTGTTTACTGCAGGTTCAATCAAGGCTATAGCACCACCTATGACAATACTGCCTGTTAATAGGTACGTAATTGTGAAAGCAACGCTGAAATGTAGTATTGCAAAAGTGAATGTCTTAGCCATAATGAAGCTCCTCTTTAATTATTAAATGATAATCATTATCACCTTCAGTTTAAAGAGATAAATGTCGATAGGCTTAAAAGAGTTTTTAGATTGGCGCAGATATGTACAACTAATTAATAGAATAAAGCCGCAGTGATGCGGCTTTATTCTATGGGCGTGAGCACACAGAGGCTAGATATTTGTGGTTAATAGTGCCAAGGGAACTTAGAAAAGTCTTGCTCACGCTTCTCTAAAAAGGCATCTCTGCCTTCTATGGCTTCATCGGTGCCGTAGGCTAAACGAGTCGCTTCGCCAGCAAACAGTTGTTGGCCGACGAGTCCATCATCGGGCAAGTTAAAGCCGTATTTAAGCATGCGCATGGCGGTGGGGGATTTCGAATTGATCTCTTTGCCCCAATTTAATGCTTCGATTTCCAGCTCTGCATGGGGCACCGAGCGATTGACCATGCCCATATCGAACGCCTCATCGGCACTGTAATTAAAGCCTAAAAAGAAAATTTCACGGGCTCGCTTTTGACCAATCATCTTAGCAAGATAGGCGCTACCGTAACCGGAATCGAAACTGCCCACATCGGGATCCGTTTGCTTGAATATGGCATGTTCTTTCGACGCGAGAGTGAGGTCACATACCACGTGTAGGCTATGACCACCGCCGACCGCCCAACCAGGAACGACCGCAATCACCACTTTAGGCATAAAGCGGATAAGGCGTTGCACTTCCAAGATATGCAACCGTCCCATACGAGCGATATCGGGCTTACCCTCTTCAGCACCTTCATATTTGTAGCCATCTTTGCCACGAATGCGTTGATCGCCGCCGGCACAAAAAGAGTACTGCCCTTTAGCCGATGGGCCGTTACCAGTTAATAGTACGCAGCCAACATCAGACCATTGGCGCGCATGATCTAAAGCGGTATAGAATTCATCAACGGTTTTAGGGCGAAATGAGTTAAGACAATCTGGGCGATTGATAGCAATACGTACCGTGCCTTGCTCTTTAGCTCTGTGATACGTGATATCTTCAAATGCAAATCCGCTGACTTGCTCCCAAAGGCTTGGGTCAAAAATATCGGAAACTTGGTCTGTCATATTGATTACCTTGTGTCTGTATTGTCAATTGAGACGGATCGCCCAAGGCTAGGCTCAATCGTTATAGAGGTCAATTATGGATATAAAAACCGTGCGCTGGGTGCGGCATCGATATCGGCGTTAGTGGGGGTTATCGTAATTTATCGCATATGAATAATTGGTTGTCGCGGCTTAATATCGTAAAGCGACTGGCGTTATCACCGCAGTATTGCTGTTTATAAGCCATGACGGATTGCTCGGATTCGAAAATATCCTCTAACGCGGCCTGTTCTGCCTTATTGAGTCGGTTAGCGATTTCAGCTTTTAGTTGAGATAAATGATTATCGACTTTAATAATTTTTGTGCCTGTCATTGAGTCGAGTTTACGCTCAGCCTTTTGCATGAGTGCATCGGCTTGAGCCATTGGCTCATCGAGCTTATTGGTTTCGGTTGCAAGGTAATAGAGTAGCCCTGCGCCTGCGCCTAAAATAATCCAGCCTCTCATTATTTCTCCAACCATGATGAACAATTTGTGATAGAAAAGGTATAATAAGCCAGTTTTCATGGAATATTAAAGCTGTAAGGCTGTTAAATATGAACGCAGAATCAAATAAAAAGGACTATTCGAAGGTTGAGCGGATCAAAATTCATCAGCCTGATGTACATAAGTCCGACCGCTTCAATCCCCGCAATCGTATTTATGTCAGAGCAATACAAGGGTTTTGGACCCAGCTGCGCCGCCGTTTAGGTTGGGTCGCAATATTGTTCTTCCTTATATTACCTTGGATCCCATGGGGTAATAGGCAAGCGGTATGGTTTAACCTAGGTGAGCAAAAGTTTCACATCTTTGGGTTGACCATTTGGCCGCAAGATTTAACCCTGTTAGCCGCACTCTTAATGATAGCCGCCTTTGGGTTGTTTTTTGTGACCACCTATCTTGGTCGAGTCTGGTGTGGCTACACCTGTCCACAAACGGTCTGGACCTTTATCTTTATTTGGTTTGAAGAAAAGCTTGAAGGTGCACGCAACAAGCGCATTAAGCTTGACCAAATGCCATGGAGCTTTAATAAGGTATGGCGTAAAACCGCAAAGCACCTCGCTTGGTTGCTGGTGTCCTTGTTAACAGCCATGACCTTTGTTTCCTATTTTGTGCCCACCACAGAAGTGTATGCCGAGGTATTCAGTGGTACCGCGTCTGGTGGGGTTTACTTTTGGGTCATGCTTTTTACCTTAGCGACTTATGGTAATGCTGGTTGGATGCGTGAAATCATGTGTACCCACATGTGTCCCTACGCTCGTTTTCAATCGGCGATGTTCGATAAGAATACCTATATTGTTGGCTATGACACCAAACGGGGTGAAGCCCGAGGCCCTCGTTCGCGTAAAGCCGACCCTAAAGAGTTAGGTTTAGGTGATTGCATCGATTGTGACTTATGCGTTCAAGTGTGCCCGACAGGTATCGATATTCGTAACGGTTTACAATATGAATGCATTAACTGCGGAGCATGTATTGATGCTTGCGATAACACCATGGAGCGTATGGGGTATCAAAAAGGCTTGATCGCTTACACCACCGAAAACAAACTCGATGGGGTAAAAGAGAAAGTGTTAAGGCCAAAGCTGGTGGGTTACGGTGCAGTGTTAGCCATCATGATAGTTATCTTTGTCTATGCCAGTGCCACTATTGCCCCTGTTCGTGTTGATATTATCCGCGACCGCAATCAGCTATTTAGAGTCAACAATCAAGGATTAATTGAAAACACCTTCACATTAAAGATACTCAATAAGACCGAAGCGCCGCATGAGTATCAGTTGGGCGTAGAAGGATTACCCAACTACAAATGGTATGGCCCGCAAACGGTCACCATTAATGGTGGCGAAGTGTTAACTCTGCCAATCAGTGTTGCGGTCGATCCTGTTGAGCTTTCGCGCCCCATGATAAAAATCGACTTTAAAGTGTCGACTATCTTAGATGGTGAAAAGGTAGAGGCTACACAAGAATCGCGATTCTTCGGCCAATAGGCGCCAACAAGTGTACGAACACAAATAAAAAAGGGGCTGATTAGCCCCTTTTTTATACGTATCGTTTGATAAGTATGCACTCAATAGTAAAAGCGTTACTTTCTTTCAAAAAGCCCTTGCGCCCATCCGAGAACTGCCTATAATGCGCATCCACTGACACGGCACAGCAGGCCAACTACCTAGGTAGTACGGGACTTGCAGCTAAGTCAGCATCTCTTTTAACAAAGAGGTGCGAGTTAAACTCTTCGGAGATTTGATTCAGGTGATAAGCGCTTTTTAAGGGCTTCGATTGATGACTTCTGCTTAAGAAATCATCGCTTGGAAAACTTCTTAAAATAAGCACTTGACG
>NZ_QPQT01000010.1 GCF_003605125.1 Shewanella algidipiscicola | reverse complement strand
CACACAGATTACTTGATAAATTGTTAAAGAGCGTTAGCACATCTCGGTAGTTCCAAGTGGCTAGGGCTGCGTATTCTACGCAATCCTTGGTTCGCGTCAAGCAGTTTTTGAAAACTTTTTGATGCGGCACTTTTCAGTGCCTGACCACCCTGTAAGCTAGGTGTTTAACCAGGTTACTTAGTGCTTTACGACTTATCTCTGCGAGCTTCGCCGTGTCAGTGGTTGCGCATTATAGGGAGTTATCTTGGGGGCGCAAGCTGTTTTTGAAGAAAAATGACAATTTTTGCAATCTTTTTAGATAGCCACAAAATACACACCTATTACCCCCAGCTTTATCCACAGAACAGACTTGAGCGATTAAAAATCACACTCTTTATTGCGATGAAGTGACTGGGTTACAGGCTCATCCACTCAGGAGTTAGTAGTGATAGCTCTACCTTATCAGTGGTTCATTGTACTGACTTGGTCTATGCAGTCATTCTTTATAGGGGTAGGCCAACATAGAGAGCGATATCTATTTAAAGGTTTATAGCCTTTGATTAATGCACACTATTAGTTAATACATGCAAAGTGGTGTGTTATTACCCTCTACTTTGTGTAAAGCCGCATTATTATCGTTAAACAAAGCGCGAGTGGGGTAAGATCAAAAAAGCCATCCCTAAGGATGGCTTTTAACTAGGCTGGCAAAATTAGCTTAATTTGCCGTGGCACTGTTTGTATTTGCGACCCGATCCACAAGGACAGGGGTCGTTACGCCCCACCTTTTCACCTTCGCGTACGACAGGCTGTGTAGCAGCAAGTGCTTGGGCTTCTTCGCCGCCAACCAATGCTTCAGCCTCTGCGTGTTGATAATCGCGACGGATTTTCGCTTCTTCTTGACGACGACGCTCTTCCATCTCTTCAACATCAGATTGTGCTTGCACTTGTACCTTTGACAGTACACTTATCACATCATGCTTTAAGGTATCGAGCATCTGCTGGAACAGCTCAAACGATTCTCGCTTATACTCTTGCTTCGGGTTCTTCTGCGCATAACCACGTAAGTGAATACCTTGACGCAAATGATCCATTGCAGCTAAGTGCTCCTTCCATAGGCCATCGAGTGTTTGCAGCATGACCGCTTTCTCGAATTGACGTAGCACCTGAGCACCGACCATCTCTTCTTTAGCTTGATAAGCTTTCACCCAAGTATCGACGATACGCTCGCGTAGCGTTTCTTCGTGCAGATCGCCTTCTTTATCTAACCACTCTTGCACTGGCATCTTTAAGCCATACTCTTGCTCAAGGCGCGTTTCAAGACCAGCAACATCCCATAACTCTTCGACCGACTGAGGTGGAATATATTGATCGATAAGTGCATTGACCACATCGGCTTGAATATTGACGATAGTATCTTTAATACTGTCGGCATCCATCAATTCATTACGCTGCGCGTAAACCACCTGGCGTTGATCATTGGCAACGTCATCGAATTCGAGTAGTTGTTTACGGATATCGAAGTTACGTGCTTCTACTTTACGTTGTGCATTTTCAATCGCACGTGATACCCATGGGTGCTCAATCGCTTCGCCTTTTTCCATACCCAGTTTCTTCATCATTGAAGCAACCCGATCTGAAGCGAATATACGCATTAAACTATCTTCCATCGACAGATAGAAACGTGAAGAACCCGCGTCACCCTGACGACCAGAACGACCACGCAGCTGGTTATCGATACGACGCGACTCATGGCGTTCGGTACCCAGAATATGTAAACCGCCGGCCGCAACCACTTCATCGTGTCGAATTTGCCAATCGGCCTTAATTTTGGCTTTTTGCTCTGGCGTTGGATTGTCGAGCGCTTCAATCTCCATATTCCAGTTACCACCCAGCACGATATCGGTACCACGACCGGCCATGTTTGTGGCAATAGTAACGGCACCTTTGCGGCCAGCTTGCGCCACAATGTCAGCTTCACGCTCATGGAACTTAGCGTTGAGTACTTCGTGTGGGATTTTGGCTTTCTTTAACAAGTTGTGTAGCAACTCAGATTGCTCAATCGACACAGTACCGACCAATACAGGCTGTCCGCGCTCACGACAATCTATGATGTCTTTGATTATCGCATCATATTTTTCGGCCGCAGTTAAGTAGACTAAATCGGGATGATCTTTACGCACCATAGGACGGTTGGTAGGGATCACCACGGTGTCGAGACCGTAAATATGCTGGAACTCAAACGCTTCAGTATCTGCAGTACCCGTCATACCTGCCAGTTTTTCATACTGACGGAAGAAGTTCTGGAAGGTGATAGATGCCAGCGTTTGGTTTTCATTTTGAATATGCACGCCTTCTTTAGCTTCGACAGCCTGATGCAGGCCTTCAGACCAACGACGCCCAGGCATGGTACGACCCGTATGCTCATCGACAATGATCACCTCATTGTCTTGCACTATGTAGTCAACATCTTTTTCAAATAGTGTGTGTGCACGTAGCGCAGCATTCACATGATGCAATAAAGAAATATTAGCAGCAGAGTAGAGTGAATCCCCCTCAGCAAGCATACCGCGCTCGGTAAGCAGCACTTCTACTTTCTCTTGGCCGCGTTCGGTTAAATGAACTTGTTTGGCTTTTTCATCGACAGAATAATCGCCCTCACCGACCTCCTCTTCAGTATCTTCTTTCTCTTGACGAATAAGATGAGGAATTAAGGTGTCGATCTTTTTATAAAGCTCAGAGCTGTCTTCAGCAGCACCAGAAATAATCAATGGCGTACGCGCTTCATCGATAAGGATCGAGTCAACTTCATCGATCAATGCGTAATGTAATGGACGCTGTACGCGTTCGGCTGGTGAAAACGCCATGTTATCGCGCAGGTAGTCGAAGCCAAACTCGTTGTTGGTACCATAGGTAATATCAGCATCGTAAGCCATCTTCTTCTCAACTTGACCCAAGCCAGCAACGTTAATGCCAACAGTCATGCCAAGGAATTCAAAAAGAGGGCGGTTATTTTCGGCATCGCGGCGGGCCAAGTAATCGTTCACTGTGATAACGTGCACGCCTTTCCCCGTAAGTGCGTTCAGGTAAGCTGGCAAGGTAGCGGTTAACGTTTTACCTTCACCGGTACGCATCTCTGCAATGCGGTTACTGTCGAGCACCATACCACCGAGCAATTGCACATCGAAATGACGCATATCAAAAACACGTTTAGAGGCTTCTCGCACAACGGCAAACGCTTCAGGTAGCACATCATCGAGAGTCTCACCTGCGGCTAAGCGCGCCTTAAACTCGGCGGTTTTTGCCTTCAACTCTTCATCGGAGAGCTTCTCGAAATCGGCCTCAAGCGCATTAATTTTAATGACGACCTTATTAAGCGCTTTAAGGGTACGATCGTTACGACTACCAAATATTTTTGTCAGTAATTTACCAAACATCTGAACCACTTTTATGTTATTGGCTTAGTCTCTATCGAAACTGGAAGCCTATTTTTAATTTAACCTGCCTTGCGGTAGACATATTTTTTGGGATCTATCTGCTGCCCATTTCGCAACACTTCATAATGCACATGCGGACCCGTCGAACGACCCGTACTGCCCATTTGCGCAATACTCTCGCCTTTAGCGACCACATCACCTACAGCTACTGACAATGACTTATTATGCCCATAGCGAGTGCGCAGACCATTACCATGGTCAATTTCGACTAACTCACCATAACCAAACATACTGCCTGACCACGTTACGACACCGCCAGCGGTTGCCACAACGTCGGCCCCCTCTTTACCGGCAAAGTCGATACCTTTATGCATCGTTCTTCTGCCATTAAAAGGGTCATTACGTAAACCATAGTGGGATGATAACCAGCCTTTTTGGATGGGACGTCCCGAGATATAACGCTCATCATCTATATGGAGATTAGATGTCACTGTTTCAAGTAGTGATAATTGAACATTATTATTATCTATGCGATAGACTAGCCTATCCATATCTTGGATAAGCTGATCGAGTTCGATGTTGCTACCTAGTTCACTTAGGCCGCCGACACCGACTTCTGAAGAGAAATCGAATTGATCTTCGAGTTTGTAATCTTTGGCAACTTGTTGCCCCAGCGCCTCTAACCGAGTCACTTTGGCCTGCATGCGGGCGACATGAGTCACCAGCATCGCCAACTGCGATTCTGTTGCACCTTTTAACTCGATGAGTTGATGCAGCTGTTCTTCTCGAGCAACACGTTCGTTATCAACGTTGTTTTGTTGCTGCACAATTTGTTTTGCATGATGTTGGTATAGCCCTGTACCTGCTGCAATGAGCAAGATAGGGAGTAATAGCCAACGCTTGCCTGGTTGCCAGCGCGTGGCACCATTTCGACCTTGAATAAAAACTGTTACACTCATAGCCTCATTAAGCCATTTTATTATGTGATGAAATGAAAAAGCCCCCGCAGGATCTCAGCCAGTTACTACATCAACAAGGTCAGTTACCTTCACTTGCTGAAAAAGCAGAACTGTTACTTCACTTGGATCACTATGTGAAACAGGTGATGACAGGTCCTGTCACGGAGCAACTTAAAGTTGCCAATTTCCGTCAAGGTGTTCTTGTTATCGAAACCACGACTTCTGCATGGGCCGCCAGAATTAACTTTCAAAAACCCAAAATGTTACAGCAGTTACGAGCCGAAACGCTCCCCATGCTGTCCGCTATCGAGGTTAAAGTCAACCCGGGCTTGAACTTGTATGAAACAAAATCAAAGCCAGCTCACAACCAGATTAGCGAAACTGCAGCTGCCCATATACAAGCCTTAGCCGATCATACCGAAGGTTCACTAGGCGTAAAACTAAAACGGCTGGCTGCTTTAGCCAGCCGTTCAAGGCAATCTTAATATCGAGTTAGGCGAAGGTGGCGCCACTTGGTACCGCAAAGCTCACTGGCGCCTCTTCTTCTTTCTCGAAACTC
This sequence comes from Shewanella algidipiscicola, assembly GCF_003605125.1. GTDB lineage: Bacteria > Pseudomonadota > Gammaproteobacteria > Enterobacterales > Shewanellaceae > Shewanella > Shewanella algidipiscicola. Next base: position 177,666 of record NZ_QPQT01000010.1, on the reverse strand, counting down.
ACAAGCTCCCAAGCATCTTGCTCAGCTAGCAGCGCACGCACCAATTGATTATTCAGTGCATGCCCTGTCTTGTAGGCACAAAACTCACCCACAATTGCATGACCGGCTACATAGAGATCGCCAAACGCATCGAGTATCTTATGCTTAACAAACTCATCCTCATAACGCAGACCATCGGGGTTGAGGACGCGATATTCGTCAAGCACAACGGCGTTCTCCATGCTGCCACCTAATGCTAGGTTGTTCGCCCGTAGATATTCGATATCACGCATAAACCCAAAGGTTCTTGCGCGGCTAATATCACGAACAAAGGCGGATGAAGAAAAATCCATCACCACATGTTGCTGGCTTCTGGCGATTTCAGGGTGATCGAAATCGATAGCAAAATCGACTCTAAAACCTTTATATGGACGTAACTCAGCCCATTTATCACCATCTTCAACACGTACGGGACGCTTGATTCTTAAATATTTCTTTGCTGCTGCTTGTTCCTGTATTCCCACTGATTGCAGCAAGAAAACCCATGGACTAGCACTGCCATCCATGATCGGAATCTCGGGAGCGTCGACTTCAATGACGGCATTGTCGATCCCAAGTCCCGCTAATGCGGCGAATAGATGCTCAATCGTTGAAATACGAACACCATCATCATTGACCAGCGCCGTACACATGGTCGTTTCGCGCACTTGTTCCGCTTTCGCCGCTATCGCAACGTTAGGGGTTAAGTCGGTACGAACCAAGACGATCCCGGTGTTGACTGGTGCGGGTTTGATCGTCAAAGTCACCTTATTACCGGAATGCAATCCGACACCGGTGGTCTTAACCATCTCTTTAACAGTTCTTTGAAAAATCATGTTTTTACCCGTTATATCTCAACCAAAGCAATAAATTTTTTGCACAACAAAACAGCACGCATAGGCGCAGCAGGTCGGACATGATAGCATAACCTTCATAAATTCACAAAAATTTACTCATCAAGTCACAGTGTGCGTTATTTGCTAATAACCACCACACGCCCAGCTTAACACAACAGATTAATCAGCTTGTTTGCGCAAAAAAGCCGGAATATCTAAATAATCAAGATCGTTCTTAGGCTGATTTATCGATTCAACTTTGTGCACAGGCATGACATTACCACCACCGCCGGCCATAGGTTGCATCGCGTCTTCAACAGGTAATTCTACCTTAACCTCGGTGGGAGTCACTTGCTCTGGACGTGGAGCAGGCTTTGATACCAGCTGAATGTCTGGTTTCTTCTCGGCACCAATACCTGTGGCAACAACAGTCACACGAAGCTCATCGCTCATTTCTGGATCGATAACCGCCCCCACAACCACAGTCGCGTTATCTGATGCATAAGCCTTAACATGGTTACCCACAGTTTCGAACTCTTCGATACTCATATCCATGCCAGCGGTGATGTTAACCAATACACCACGCGCGCCAGCAAGATCGATATCTTCTAGTAATGGACTAGCCACAGCAGCTTCAGCGGCTTCTTCAGCACGGTCTTCACCACTTGCCACGCCAGTGCCCATCATGGCATTACCCATCTCCGACATCACGGTTTTAACATCCGCGAAATCCACGTTAATAAGGCCAGGGCGAGTAATCAGCTCAGCAATACCTTGCACCGCACCAAGCAGTACGTTGTTTGCTGCGGCAAATGCGTCGAGTAAAGAGGTGCCGCGACCCAATACTTTAAGCAATTTCTCGTTTGGAATGGTGATTAAAGAGTCGACATGCTTTGCAAGCATTTCGATACCTTGGTCGGCATAAGCCATGCGCTTTTTACCTTCAAAAGGAAATGGCTTGGTCACAACCGCAACGGTAAGTATCCCTTCTTCACGAGCGATCTCGGCAACCACAGGGGCTGCGCCAGTCCCCGTACCACCACCCATACCCGCTGCAATAAAGATCATGTCAGAGCCTTTAATTGCATTGCGGATATTTTCTCTATCTTCTTCTGCCGCTAAACGACCGATTTCAGGGTTTGCCCCGGCACCAAGTCCCTTAGTTACGTCACGACCCAGTTGGATCGTTGTGCCAGCCGCAGACTTACGTAACGCCTGAGCATCTGTATTTGTGGCAACAAACTCAACACCTTCGATGTTGTGCTTGACCATATGTTCGACGGCATTGCCGCCACCTCCACCGACGCCGATGACTTTAATCACCGCCTCGTCTGAATGACTATCCATGATTTCAAACATGGTATTCTCTCCGTTTAGTCTGCGTTATTAATTTAAAACTCGCCTTTAAACCAGCTTTGGACTCGATTCCAAAGGCTGGTTACCCCTTGACGCTCTGGACGCTCAAACTGACGTTCGATCACCCTTCTTGCGCCGTAATGCAACAACCCAACTCCCGTGGAGTAGATGGGTTGATTTACATATTCAAATAACCCTTTTACCGCTAATGGCTCAGCCACTCGCACTGGCATACCAAAGGTGGCTTCAGCCACATCCACAGCACCTTCAATCGATGCCGTGCCGCCAGTTAATACAATCCCTGCGGCGACTTGATCTTCCATGCCACAGTCTCTTAATTCTTTACGGACTAGCTCAAACAACTCTTGATACCTAGGCTCAACCACCTCAGCCAAGGTATGACGCGACATAGTGCGTGATGGACGCCCACCAACCGATGGCACCTCGATGCTGTCTTCACGGCTGACCATAGAACTACGCGCGCTGGCATACTGCACTTTGATCTGCTCGGCATGAGACAAAGGCGTACGGAATATTTTGGCGATATCATTGGTCACCTGATTACCCGCCACTGGCACTACCGCACAATGACGCAGTGCACCATTGGTATAGATAGTGATATCGGTAGTACCGCCGCCCATATCGACCAAACACACACCCAGATCTTTTTCATCATCTGTCAGCACTGAATCTGCCGAAGCGATAGCGGAAAACACCAGATCATCAACCTTTAAACCGCAACGTTCGACACTCTTAGTGATATTTTTTGCCATGTCGTTTGCACAGGTGACGATATGCACCTTAGCTTCCATGCGCATACCCGACATACCGATAGGGCTCTTAATACCATCTTGCACATCAATCGCATATTCTTGCGGTAACACATGCAAAATACGGCGCTCAGTTGGGATCTTGACTGAGCGCGCCGTATGGATAACGTTATCGACATCTTCTTGGGTGACTTCTTCGTCATTAATCGAGACCATGCCATTTTCGTTTTGGCATTGGATATGCTTACCCGAAATGCCTAAATAGACAGAGGCCACTTGGCAGTCGGCCATGAGTTCTGCCTGATCTAATGCACGCTGAACACTGCGCACCACAGAGTCAAGATCATTCACGCCGCCTTTATCCATGCCGCGAGAGGGATGACTGCCTAAGCCAACCACGCTGATCTCTCCATCAGGTAACACCTCGCCAATGATCACTGCGACCTTTGATGTCCCTATGTCCAATCCAACGATCAGATTTCTATCTTGATTCTTGGTCATTAATTAATGGCTCTCATCTTGTGCATTATCCCAACCTACGGCCAATCCGGTATCGTAGCGCAAATCCACTCTGGCAACGGGTTTATCTTGGTTTACTAATGTGGGGTACACATCGATAAACCGTTGAACCCGCGCCATTTTATCTTCTCGTCCTAAATTTAACTCTATGCCGCTGTCTAAAACGCCCAGCCAAGCATGCCGAGGACTCAATTCTAAATGGGTTAATTTAAACCCATTTATGGTTAATAACTCACCAATCTGACGATAGTGGGTTAAAACCGACATCGCCTGATCGTTTGGGCCAACTAAACTCGGTAGTTCACCTACCCCTGGCTTCATTGGCGCCACAAATACTTGCCCTTGCTCATTGACCCAATCGGTTTCATTCCAATGAGCGACAGCTTTCTGCTCTATCAGATACACCTTGAGCTTTGCTGGCCACTCACGTCGCACCGATGCTTGATACACCCAAGGCAAATTTTCTAACGCCTGTTGTACCTGATTCACATCAGCCGAAAAAAAGCTGCGCTGCATCAAATCTTTCAGGGCCGCTTGGATCTCTGCGTCACTGGTAAATTGCCTATCACCTTTTACCGCCACCGCTTCGATAGGCAAAGCATCGGCATCGTTGAGCACTAGGTTTAACTTCCAAGCCCCCATGAACAAGCCACTGAACACTAGAAACAGAAAGATCAATCCAAGGCACAGATACCAATCGACCCGTAATAGTCGCTTTCGCCCACGATTAAGCCGCTCGTTCCAGGACACGATTTACCGTCCTAACACACTATTTTTAGTACATAAAACACTCAAAGTGTCACACATGTACTGTAATAAATAACCGGGCATTATAACGACCTCAACCATAGCGTCAAAAGCTTCATCGTCGGCCTATCGTGACAGCGATAACACCATCACGACTTCACCTGTTCAAATAACAAATTGGCATCGGCCAGTTGACGGCTAATTGCCCCAATATTGCCAGCCCCTTGGGTCAGTAACAGATCGCCATCTTGTAACACGCCAGGTAAAATTGCTTCTAGCTGCTGTGGATCGGCGACAAAAATAGGGTCAAGCTGCCCACGTTGGCGAATTGAGCGACACAAGGCGCGGCTATCAGCACCTGGCACTGGCGCTTCCCCTGCACTATACACATCGAGTAACAGCAAACAGTCGACCTGGGCTAATACATCAACAAAGTCATCATACAAATCTCGGGTACGGCTGTAACGATGAGGTTGATACAACATCACTAAACGCTTATCCGGCCAGCCAGAGCGCGCCGCCTTAATGGTTGCTGCGACTTCACTGGGGTGATGACCATAATCATCGACCAACATGACGCTACCCGTTTGAGTGTTAAATTCACCCAACTGCTGAAAACGACGACCAATCCCCTGAAACTCTGCCAAGGCTTTTACAATGGCCTCATCTTCAATTTCATCTTCGGTTGCCACGGCAATCGCCGCCAGTGCATTTAGTACATTGTGTTGCCCTGGCAAATTAACGCTTAAGTCCAGATCGGCCATCGCTTCACGGCGCACGGTAAAACTGCAACGATAACCTTGCTGCACAAAATTGAGCGCCTGCACATCGGCGTCTTCGCTAAAACCGTAAGTCACCACCTTGCGACTGATACGGGGCAATAACTCTCTCACTACAGGATCGTCAATACAGGCCACCGCAACCCCGTAAAAAGGCAGGTTGTGCAAAAAGTCGATAAAGGTTGATTTGAGTTTCTCAAAATCACCACCATAGGTGTCCATGTGATCGGCTTCGATATTGGTGATCACACTCACCATAGGTTGCAAGTGCAAGAAGCTGGCATCACTCTCGTCCGCTTCGGCTATCAAATAACGGCTCTTACCTAAACGTGCGTTGGTGCCGGCGCTATTAAGCAGGCCACCAATGACGAAGGTCGGATCGCGCTCAGCCTGACCATAAATACTGGCAATTAAACTGGTAGTCGTGGTTTTACCATGGGTACCCGCAACGGCAATGCCGTGACGATAGCGCATCAATTCGGCCAGCATTTCTGCCCGACGAACGATGGGAATGCGCAGATCTTTGGCGGCCAATATTTCAGGATTGGCCGCATCAATTGCGGTGGATACCACCACCACATCGGCGCCTTGCACTTGTGCAGCCTTATGGCCGATATATACAGTTGCCCCTAAACGACGCAAACGGGTGGTCACCGCATTATCGGCGATATCCGATCCGCTTAAACGGTAGCCCTCATTGAGCAACACTTCGGCAATACCGCCCATCCCCGCGCCACCGATGCCAACAAAGTAGATCTGTTTAACCCGGCGCATCTCAGGAATTATGCTTCTTAAAGGGGCATATTTATCTTCGGTTTTACTCATCTGAATCCTTATTGGCCAGCGCGGTGCACACGGCCGCCACTCGCTCTGTTGCATCTAACACTGCGACACTTTTCGCCAATTCGCCCATCTCTCTCAGGGCGTTGCGATCACTTGCCAGCATCTGCAGTTTACTGATCAATTTGTCACTATCTAATACGGTTTGCGGCAATAAAAAGGCGCCACCCGCTTCGACTAATACTTGGGCATTTTTAGTTTGATGATCGTCTACCGCATGGGGATAAGGCACCAAAATACTGGGTAAGCCTACCGCCGCCACTTCTGACACCGTCAGCGCGCCAGCACGGCATAACACCACATCAGCCCAGCGATACGCAGCCTCCATATCATCAATAAACTCGGCCACCTTAACACTGCCCGACTGGCCACGTTGTAAATAGTCATTTTCTACACTGGGCAAATTGCCTTTACCCACCTGATGCCACACAGTGATCGAATGATGCTTGCTCACCTCGGCCATCACAGCTGGCATTAAGTCGTTAAAGACTTTGGCCCCCAAACTGCCCCCCACGACTAACACACGCAAGGCGTCGTCAGTGCTTCCCGTCCTGCACTGACCTAAATTAATCAGCTCACGGCGTATGGGGTTGCCCACCACTTCGGCGCGACTCTCGAAAGTATTATGGAAGGCACATAGCACGCGGTTGGCGATACGCGACAACAGCTTGTTGGTCATGCCAGGGATCGCATTTTGCTCATGCAGCACCAGCGGAATACCGCTTAGCCTAGCCGCAATGCCACCTGGGCCACTGGCAAAACCGCCCATGCCTAATACCACATCAGGCCTAAATTCGTTAATCACCTCACGAGCTTGCATAATTGAACGCACAATTTTAAACGGCGCCGCTAACTTACGCAGCACACCGTTACCACGCACCCCTTTAATATCGATAAAGTCGATATCGAAACCGTGCTGAGGCACTAGGCGCGCTTCCATCCGCTCTGCGGTGCCTAACCACCGCACCTGCCAGCCTCGTTTGGCCAAATGTTTGGCCACCGCTAACGCCGGAAATACATGCCCTCCCGTGCCGCCAGCCATGATCAAAATACGTTTTTGTAAGACCATTATTTCACCTTGCCTTGCACTGCCTGTATCAGGCTTAATCGCCGCTCATGGTCAATTCTAATTAATATCATTGCGGCTGCGGTCATCACCCAAAGGCTACTGCCGCCATAACTAATAAAAGGCAGAGTTAAGCCTTTTGTCGGCAACATGCCAATACTGGCTCCCACATTGACCACGGTTTGAAAGCAAAACCAGATACCAATTGAATACGCTAAATAGCCTTCAAATGCTCTGTCTCTGAGCAAACATAAATTGCCTAGTTTAATCGCCCTTAGCGCCACAAATAATAAAGCCGACAACACAATAATGATGCCGACAAAACCTAACTCTTCACCAATCACCGCAAAAATAAAGTCGGTATGGGCCTCGGGCAGGTATTCCAATTTTTGGATACTGTTACCTAATCCCTGACCAAACCAGTCGCCACGGCCATAAGCCATTAACGATTGCGTCAATTGGTAGCCGCTACCAAAAGGGTCTTGCCACGGGTCCCTAAACGAAGTGATCCGCCGCATACGATAGGGCTCGATAAGTACCAAGCCAACAAAAGCCACCGCACCAGTTAAGATTAAGGCGAAGAAGTCGAGCAACCTCGCCCCGGCCAAAAACAGTAACCCTACTGTGCCAACAAATAGCACCACAACCGTACCTAAATCGGGCTGCAGTAAGATTAGCGAGGCGTATACTGCGAATACCGCAATCGGTTTATAAAACCCTTTAGCGTTTTCACGCACCTCTTGATGACGCCTCACTAAATAGCCCGCCATATAAATAGCAAAGGCAAACTTAGCAAGCTCAGCCACCTGAATACGAATGGGTCCAACCGATAACCAGCGCGTAGCACCATTAACCGTGGTGCCTATAATGGGCACCAAGGCCAACATTATTGCAACCAGCAGTAATAATATCGGGCTAAATTGCTGCCAGCGATGCATCTCAACTCGTAATACCACCGCGGCGATAATCACACACCCGCTGATATAGGCGACATGACGCCACACAAAATGAAATGGATTACCCGTTAATGTCTGCGCCTCTGGCATAGAAGCCGACATCACCATGATAAAACCGAAACAGATTAAGCCGATAACCGCAAACAGCAACGAGCGATCGTACAGCTGCATGCCCGGCGCATCACGCTGACTAAACAGATTGGGCAGCGACCAACGAATGCCACTACCAAACAGGTTGAGCTGGCGCTCGGCGCTACGCATTCCCAGCCTCAGTATCGAGTGCCATCACTTGCGCGCGAAAATCGTCGCCACGTTCCATAAAGTTACGGTACATGTCGAGGCTAGCGCACGCTGGTGACAACAGCACTATGTCGCCATCGCTCGCCAAGCGAGCCGCTTGCTCAACCGCCGCCGCCATAGAATCGACCTTAATCGCACCGTCAAACAATGCCGCAATTTTATCGCCATCTTTGCCTAAGGTGATTAACTGGCTCACGCCCTGTAGCGCATCTATCAGCGGCGAAAAATCGGCGCCTTTACCGTCACCTCCGGCAATCAGTAATATCTCACCGGTATAACTCGCCAACCCTTGTAATGCCGCCAAGGTTGCACCCACATTGGTCGCCTTAGAGTCATTGACAAACATCACGCCATTGCGTTTAGTCACTAACTCACAACGATGCGGTAGGCCGGTAAATTGCTGCGCCACCTGCACCATCGCCGCCTTAGGAATACCGACACTGTCCGCCAGCGCCATCGCGGCTAACAAGTTTGCGTGGTTATGGCTGCCGACAAGGGCAAGCTCGCTTACAGCCACAAATTCTGTGGTGCCATGCACCAACATGCCATGTTCAATCCCCCACTCATCGCCTTTAGGTGCCGATAACCCAAAGCTTTGCAGGTTCATCGGCTCGCTTGGCATGGTTTGAGCGTCATCGCGATTCACAATCACCAACTTAGTCTGACTATATAGACTCAACTTGGCCTGACGATACGCCTCTAAATCGGCGTAACGATCCATATGATCTTCGCTGATATTGAGACACGTTGCGCTGATACATTTAAGGCTGTGCGTGGTCTCTAATTGAAAACTAGACAGCTCCAGCACGTATAAGGCTGGTTGCTGGTCAAGCAGATCTAATACCGGCACACCAATATTGCCGCCCAGCGCATAATCGAGCCCGGCACTCGCTGCCATCTCTCCCACGAGTGTCGTGACGGTTGACTTGCCGTTTGAGCCGGTGATACCAATCACACAGGCAGGGCGATCGGCTATCGCTCGGGCAAATAGCTCCACATCACCGACCACCTCAATCCCCATATCGATAGCAACCCTAATTTCTGGGGTATCGAGCGGGATACCAGGGCTAATCACAATTTGGCTCGCTTGCACTAAATAGCGACAATCAAATCCGCCGGTAAGCAACTCGACCTGCGGGAAATCACGACTGAGCGTTTCCCGGCCAGGCGGTTGCTCGCGACTGTCCATCACCAGCGGCTTGATCCCTTGTTTGGTTAAATAACGCACCACCGACAGCCCTGTGGCTCCCAGTCCTAATACTATGTGCGTATAACAACTCGTCATGAGTGTTTACCTTAACTTTAAGGTTGCTAAGCCTAGCAACACTAAAAACAGCGAAATAATCCAGAAACGTACGATAACCCGAGGTTCTGGCCAGCCTTTTAATTCATAGTGATGATGAATGGGTGCCATTCTGAAAATACGTTGACCACGCAGCTTGTACGACCCCACCTGCAAGATGACCGATACGGTTTCCATCACAAATACACCACCCATGATCACCAGTAAAATCTCTTGGCGTACTAACACGGCAATGGTTCCGAGCGCAGCGCCCAATGACAAAGAGCCCACATCGCCCATAAAGACTTGTGCTGGGTAAGTGTTAAACCAGAGGAAGCCCAACCCCGCGCCCACAATAGCGGTGCAGACAATGACTAACTCGCCAGAACCTGGCAAATAGGGAATATGCAGATAGTTGGCAAATTGCACGTGCCCTGAAAGATAAGCAATCAAAGCAAACGCCGCCGCCACCATCACAGTTGGCATAACTGCCAAGCCGTCGAGACCGTCGGTTAAGTTAACCGCATTACTTGACCCAACAATGGTGAAGTAAGCCAAAACGATAAAGAGCGCACCCAACTGCGGCATCACATCTTTAAAGAACGGCACCACCAATTGGGTTTCACCCACGGTTTGCGCCGAGGCATACAAATAAAATGCTATGGCTAATGCCGCTAATGATTGCAGAATATACTTCCAACGAGCAATCAAGCCCTTGGTATCTTTACGTACTACTTTACGGTAGTCATCAATAAAACCAATCAGACCGAAAGCGGCCAATACAAACAGCATCACCCACACATAACGGCTGCCCAGATCGCCCCACAACAGCACGCTAATAAACACGCCCGCTAAGATCAGCAAGCCCCCCATGGTCGGGGTGCCGCGTTTACTAAAATGCGATTCGGGCCCATCGTTACGTACCACTTGACCAATTTGCAGTAACTGCAAACGCTCAATCATCTTAGGTCCCCACCACAAACTAAATAGCATGGCGGTCAACAGACCAAGGATCGCCCTAAATGTCACATAAGAAAAAACGTTAAACCCTGAATAATACTGGGTTAGATACTCAGCCAGATAAACCAGCATTAATACAACTCCTTGCGCTCGAAGGCGGCAATTAAGGCCTCTACCACGCGCTCCATTTTGGCACTGCGAGATCCTTTGACTAACACAGTCACATCTCCATCTAACTGGTTAAAATAATTGATTAAACTTACGACCAACTCATCTAAATGGTCAAAATGTTGCCCCGAAAATGCGTCACTGCTGTTTCGGCTAAGCTCTCCAAGTGAGAACAAGGCATCGATCCCCTGTAACTTGGCCTTTTCGCCAAGTTGCCAATGTAAAAGGGACGCATTGTCACCTAATTCGCCTAAATCGCCCAGCACTAAACAGCGATTTCCGCTAATTTCTTGAAGCCAGTCAATTGCCGCCCCTACCGAGGCAGGATTGGCGTTATAACTGTCATCGACTAATAAAATGCGCCCCAGCTGTGTGGGCAACATACGGCCTTGCACCGGCGTCAATTTATGCAAACCATCGACAATCTCATGCAGCGACAGCCCTAAGGCTAAACAACATGCGGTGGCCGCTAAGGCATTGCTCACCTGATGGCGCCCCGACAAAGGCAAACTCACTGGATAACACTGCTGCTGATAGTGCAGGTCAAAGCGATAGCGCCCAACTACATCCGCCCGTAAGTCGCAAGCGACCACATCGGCCCGCTTAGCAAGCTCTGGCTCAGCTTCAGTACTCTCTTGTATCGAAAAGGTCAGCTGTGCAGCACCTGCGGCCGCAGCATGCATTACATCCGCAAAAGCGTCATCGGCATTGATCACCGCAACGCCAGCTTTCGCCAGATGGTTGAAAATTTCAGACTTAGCCTTAGCCACACCTTCGAGTGAGCCAAAGCCCTCTAGGTGCGCCGAGGCGACATTATTAACCAGAGCGACATCCGGTTGCACTAAAGATGAAGTGTAATTAATCTCGCCGATATGATTAGCGCCTAATTCAAACACCCCAAATTCATGTTGCGGCTCTAATCGCAGCAGGGTTAAGGGCACGCCAATCTCATTATTGAAGTTACCTGCGGTGTAAAGCACCTGATGCTGCTGAGATAAAATCGTCGCGACCATCTCTTTGACGCTGGTCTTGCCATTAGAGCCGGTCAGCGCCAACGACTTAGGCGCAACGTGTTGTTTTACAAAGGCTCCTATCTGCCCCATCGCCAACTGACTATTGCCTACGACCAACTGCGGTACGGGTAATGGCAACACCCGCTCGACTAACAAGGCCGCGGCTCCGTTATCAACCGCTGTGGCGGCAAAGTCATGGCCGTCGAAGCGCTCCCCTTTTAGGGCGACAAATAAGGTCTGCGCATCGACCGCGCGGCTATCGCTAGCCACTTTGCTTACAGTTAAGTCATCACCGACTAATCTGCCATCGAGTTGAGTGGCTAATTGCGTTAAGGTTAAGGGGATCATACGGCTCTCCCAGCAATCGCGGCCGCTAAGGCGCGTTCATCATAATCGATGCGGCGCCCAGCTATCTCTTGATAAGCCTCATGGCCTTTACCAGCCAGCAAAATTAGATCGCCAGGAGCGGCATTGGCCACCACTTGCTCAATCGCTTGCTGGCGGTCAACATTTGTCAGCGCCATCTCAGGCTGAGCAAGTCCGGCGATAATATCGGCAATAATAGCTTCGGGGATTTCGCTACGGGCATTATCACTGGTGACCATTAGCCGATCGGCATGCGCCTCGCCAGCTTGTGCCATCAATGGGCGCTTGCCTTTATCCCTATCGCCACCACAGCCAAACAAACACCACAACTGGCCTTGACAATGGCCTCTAAGCGCCGTTAATGCTTGGGCGAGTGCATCTGGCGTGTGGGCATAATCCACCACTAACGTCACGCCATTTTGGGTCGTAAAACGCTCCATGCGCCCAGCGACAGGTTGTAACTGTGCCACATGCTTAAGCAGCTCAGCCATGGAGTAACCACACAGATACAAAGCCCCTAATGCGGCGACCAAATTGGCCAGGTTAAATATGCCCAATAATGGGCTATCCACTTGGGCTTGTCCCTCTGGCCAAACTAATGTGGCACTGACGCCATTAGCATGTTGCTTTACCTCTGTGGTGTAAATGGCAGCACGAGGATGAGCGTTAACGCTGTAACCGACAAGGTGTTGGCCATGGCTATCATCGAGCCACTGCTCACCAATAGGATCGTCGATATTAAGTAGCCCATGAGACAAAGAGGCAAAACGAAATAACCGCTGCTTTGCAGCGCCATAGGCGTCCATCGTGCCGTGATAATCGAGGTGGTCGCGGCTTAAATTAGTAAATACCGCCACATCAAAGGGCACCGCATCGACACGGCCTTGTACCAGTCCATGACTCGATACTTCCATGGCACACACCTGCGCGCCTTGGCGATTAAATTCATGCAGCTGACGCATCACTGTAATAGGGTCGGCAGTGGTATTGCCGCTATCGACTAACTGCCCCCAAATCCCATTACCTAAAGTGCCCATAACCGCACTGCGACATGCCTTGCTCTCACATAACTGGGCAATTAATTGGGTGACCGAGGTTTTGCCGTTGGTACCCGTCACCCCGATGATTTTACAACGCTCGACGCCCAAATGATAAACTTGCGCCGATAAGGCAGACAACTGACGCGATAGCTGAAAGAAAAAAACCTGTAAGCCGCCCTCATGGCTCACTTGACCGTGCAACTCTGGCGAGTCGGTATGCACAATGGCGGCGTTCGCACCATTAGCAAAGGCGGCTGCAATATATTGCCGACCATCGACCTTGTGGCCAGGCACGGCAACGAAGACACAGCCAGGCGAAATATCGCGGCTATCTAAACTTAAATGTGTCATCGTTTCGGGGCCCGCAAAATGAAACCAGGGCGCCAGTACATCACGCAGTAACATTATTCACCTCTCCTAACATTACCGGCTAATCTCACTTTGTCTGAAGCACTAATAGGCTCAACATTCAACATCTGTAACGCCCCTGACATCACTTTGGCAAACACTGGAGCTGCAATATCACCGCCATAATAACGATCGCCTTTGGGTTCGTTGACCACGACGACAATCGCCAACTTAGGATTATGTACCGGAGCTACACCAGCGAATAACGCCACGTAGTCGTCACCATAACCACCAGCAACCGCCTTACGTGCTGTGCCCGTTTTACCCGCAACCGGATAACCATCAATATGGGCTTTCTTGGCGGTGCCACCTGGCTCGGTCACCCCTATCAGCATCTGCATTACGTTTTCGGCCACCTCGGTCGATACCACGCGCTGCCCTTCAGGTGGCTGATTTAATTTAAGAATGGATGAAGGATACAAGATGCCACCACTGCCTAGCATGGCGTACATTCTGGCTATCTGCAGCGGCGTTACCGTTAAGGCATAACCAAAAGAGAGGGTCGCTCGTTCAAAATCAGACCAGCGACGGCGATCATGAATGAGTCCGGCGCTTTCACCCGGAAGGTTAATGCCAGAGTAGCTGCCCAGCCCCATCGCTTGATAATAGCCCAATAGATCTTGCACCGGCATAGAGAGCGCAATTTGGGTCATGCCCACGTTGCTTGAATGCACCAATACATCGGCAAGGCTCATGTCACCGTAGTTGCGCCCATCACGCACAATTTTACCACCGATGCGAATGCGTCCTGGGTGAGTCTTAAAAATCTGATTAACGTCAATGGTGCCTGCTTCCAATGCCGCCGCGACCACAAACGGCTTAATGGTTGAGCCCGGTTCATAGGCATCGGTGAGCGCGCGATTGCGCATGCGGTAACTCTGCAGATTATCCCTAGAGTTAGGGTTATAAGAGGGAGTATTCGCCATGGCTAATACTTCGCCCGTATGCACATCGAGCACCACAATCGAGGCTGACGTCGCTTGGTTGATTTCCGTAGTACGTTTAATCTCACGGTAGGCAAGCTGCTGAATGCGCTGATCGATACTGAGCACTAAATCATTAGAGTTTTCACCCATTTGCACCGTGTCTAACCGTTCAACCACATGACCGTCGCGCGACTTACGCACCTGTTGCTTGGTCGGCGTACCCGTCAGCCAGTCGTTATAGGTATTTTCAATGCCTTCAATACCGATATCATCAATATTGGTCAGACCCACCAGCTGCGCCGAAATTTCACTGGTGGGATAGTAGCGTCGCGACTCGGCTTTTAAGTACACACCGGGTAACTTAAGTTGCTTAATGTAATCGGCAACGGCAGGCGTGACTTGACGCTTAAGGTAGGTAAAGCGGCGCTTTGGGTTTGATTGCACCCGCGTAAGAATCTCGCTTTTAGGCTCGTGCAACACGTCGGCTAACGCTTGCCAGCGACGCATATCAGCAAAACCATCTTCGTCATGCACCACTTTAGGGTCGGCATAAACCGCCTTAACGGGCACACTAACGGCAAGCATCTCGCCGTTGCGGTCGGTGATCAAGCCTCGGTGCACTTCGCGGCTTGTGGTCCGTAGCGTGCGCATATCACTCTCGTGGCGCAGCTTTTCTGGCTCAATAATTTGAATATACGCCGCGCGTCCCACTAAGCTGGTAAACAACACACACACAAACGCCACTACGACGTATAGACGCCAGTGGATAAGTTGTGGTTTTTGCTTACGTTTCGCTTGTTTTTTCACGGTATTCTTATCACCACTTCTTCGTTAGGCAAGGGCCTGATCATCTCTAATTCTTTGGTCGCAATACGAGTCACACGGCTGTGCTCAGATTGCGACTGCTCTTCTAACAGCAAATTACGCCACTCAATATCGAGGCGGTCGCGTTCTTGCAATAACTGCTCCCACTGACTGGTGTACTTACGGCTGGCATGGCTGGTGTACACCACCAACACGGCATTAGCTAACACGGCCACCGCGAGCAATAGCACCCACTTGTGATGCCATAAATCCAGTAACACGATGCGGGTCAAGTTAAGCTGTGTTTTACTCACTAAAATCCCTTATCTCAAAACCCATCGCGAGGTTAATAATCGAGTCGCTCAGCGATGCGTAACACCGAACTTCTTGCTCTGGTGTTGCGCTCAATCTCTTCAGCTGACGGCTTAATCGCCTTACCTATCGGCTTAAGTAATTTGGTCTTATTGATTTCAGCTTCAGTAATAGGTAAGCCATGAGGCACAGACTCTCCCTGACTGTGGCGACGAATAAAACGCTTTACCATACGATCTTCTAACGAATGAAAGCTGATGACCGATAAGCGCCCTTGTGGTGCAAGTACACTTAAAGCGCCTTCAAGCGCTTGATCTATCTGTTCTAACTCGCTGTTAATGTAGATACGGATCGCTTGAAACACTCGGGTTGCAGGATGCTTGTTACGCTCTTTACTCTTGCTGATACGCGCGATCAAATCCGCTAACTCTGTGGTGCGTAAAAAGGGGGTTTTATCACGATCGGCGGCGATGCAACGGGCAATATGGCGGGCGTTTTTCTCTTCGCCATAGGTTTTAAATACCCAAGCCATATCTTCAATTTCGGCGCGAGCTAGCCATTGTGCTGCGGTTTCGCCTTGTGAATTGTCCATACGCATATCGAGCGGACCATCGCGCAGAAAGCTAAAGCCACGTTCGGCATCATCGAGTTGTGGGGAGGAAACACCAAAATCAAATAAGATGCCGTCTATCTTACCTTTAAGATTAAGCTCGTTAACATATTGCGCTAACTGACCAAACCCACCATGCACGATAGAAAAACGTTTATCATCGGCAAACTGCTCCGCGGCGGCAATCGCCTGCGGATCACGATCGATTGCGATGAGGCGGCCTGTTTCACCTAACTGCTTGAGCACTTCTCTAGAATGCCCACCACGTCCGAAGGTGCCATCAATATAGATACCACCTGGCTTAATGTTGAGTCCTGCTACCGTTTCGTTCAACAGTACTGATAAGTGCGCAAATTCTTGAGTCATCGCTCTCTTCTATCTATTAAGTTAATCTCTTTATTACAAAGAGAAGTCAGCCAAACGTTCGCTGTCTGCAAACGCTTCGCTTTGAATCATTTCATGGCTAAGTTCGATCTGTTGCTGCCATTGCGCTTCATCCCACAGCTCAAATTTATTCAATTGCCCCACCAACATCGCACGCTTGTCTAAGTTAGCGTACTGACGCAGAGGAGGAGGCAATAGCAGGCGACCATTGGTATCTAATTCACATTCGTGGGCATAGCCGAGTAACATGCGCTTCATCGAACGCTCGGTCTTTCGAGTGTCTGATAACAGCAATAACTTGGCTTCAATCTTCTTCCAAGCTTCTAGCGGATATAGCAATAAACAGGGGTCGTCAAAATCAACTGTGATAATCAACTGGCTATTAAATTCGGCGTGCAGCGTCTCACGATATCGCTTTGGAATGGCGATCCGTCCTTTCGTATCAAGGTTTATAGCGTTCGCACCACGAAACACGTTAATTCATCCTTGTTAAAATTAAATGATCCACAAATATCCACAATTTCCCACAGATGCTAAGTTTAGAGATACTATGCAAGTATTGTCAAGGAATGAAATTATTTATAAAGCCAGTATTCAAGCGGCTTAGCGGCATGTTTGTAAATATTTAATAACAGGGGTAATTCACGGCAAAAAGCGGGAGTGAGGGACTAGGAGCGCGTTGTTTAAGTACAAAATATCGCCACAAATAACCGAAATCAGCCATTAGGTGGATCTGTCACCCTAATATTGGACAAGGTTAGCGATTATTGCCCTCATTGGATTCGCAGAAGCACACATCTTAACATCAATAGCCCACCAACTTACGCGCTGAAAATACTCACCTGATTTAACATCACCAACCCCTTATCATCGTAATTACGCAGTATCACTGCCGACACAATAAAAACGATTGGTAAAAAATAAAAAAACGCCATAGACTAAAATTTAGCCAAGTTTGGTCGATATAATCTAATACAAGGTACAGGGGAGAACAAAGAAAATGCCAAGGCAGAGGTCAACATGATTAGTTTAGACAGTGTATATGCCATGCTGGCACGACCTGTGATGCAAATCACCAAACGTAAGCGGATCGTAGAGCAAACTGAAAACATTGAGGCTATCCATGCCGACAGTCATGAGGCGCCTCAGTCTCAATTACCGCCGCATCTTGAGCGCCGTAAAAAAGAAGAACGCCGTGCCAACCCGCGTGGCGATCGTCGTGGTCGTGCACATCGTAAAGCCCAAGAACAACGCGCCCAAGATGAAGCGCTATCATCGCCTTTACCCCATATCGATATTGACGTCTAAGGCTGGCTTAGCTTGACGTGACCAGACAAGCCACAATAATTAATGTTCAGTGACTTGCGCGACCGCCAGTTTCCACCCTTGGTATAGCGCTTGACGCGTATCAGGACTAATCGACGGAGTAAAACACCTATCCACCCCCGCCTTATGTTTTAATTCAGCCGTAGATTGCCAGAAACCCACAGCAAGCCCCGCCAGAAATGCCGCGCCCATGGCGGTCGTTTCAGTAACAGCGGGACGCTGCACTTCAACATTGGTAATATCAGCCTGAAACTGCATCAAGAAATCATTTGCCACCGCCCCGCCATCGACTTTTATCTGCTTTAATTGCACGCCACTATCTTTGATCATGGCATCGAGCAGATCCTTACTTTGGTAGGCAATGGCCTCAAGCGCGGCACGGATAATGTGGTTACGGTTAGCGCCACGAGATAAGCCTACCAGTGCGCCACGGGCATTGGCATCCCAATAAGGAGCGCCTAATCCCACAAACGCAGGTACCAGATAGACGCCATTGGTGTCGCACACTTTTGAGGCAAAATATTCGGTATCTTGAGCATCACGGATAAGCCCTAATTCATCACGCAGCCATTGAATGGTTGCTCCGCCCATAAATACCGAGCCTTCTAAAGCGTAATTCACTTCGCATTGGGCACCAATGGCAATAGTGGTCAATAGCCCATGACGTGATTGCACCGCCTGCAGGCCAGTATTCATCAGTAAAAAACAACCTGTGCCATAGGTATTTTTAGCCATACCTTCATCTATGCATAACTGACCAAAAAGCGCCGACTGCTGATCGCCCGCCATGCCTGCAACGGGGATCTCACCGCCCTCCCCAGCAATACGAGTATTACCATAGATGGCACATGAGGGTTTAACCTCGGGCAACATGGAGGCTGGGATATCCAGCTCATCGAGTAACAGCGGATCCCACTGCTGCTTGTGAATATCAAATAGCATGGTACGCGAAGCATTAGTGGGATCAGTCACATGCACCTTGCCCTCTGTCAGCTTCCATACTAACCAAGTATCGATAGTGCCAAACAGCAGGTCGCCGGCTTGAGCCTTCTCTCTGGCTCCTGCGACATTGTCTAAAATCCAGCGGATCTTAGTGGCCGAAAAATAGGGATCGAGCAATAAACCTGTGGTCTGCTGAATATATTGAGTTAGGCCACGCTGCTTAAGCGCCTCACACAGGGGCTGACTGCGACGACACTGCCACACAATTGCATTGTAAATGGGTTTACCCGTGGTTTTGTCCCACACCACAGTGGTTTCACGCTGATTAGTAATGCCAATTGCGGCAACCTCATCGCCATGGATCCCCGCACGTGCTAAGGCTTCGATTAAGGTCGAGCTTTGCGATGACCAGATCTCCATCGGATCATGCTCAACCCATCCCGCCTTAGGGTATATCTGTGCAAATTCCCGCTGCGAAACGGCAACAATATTGGCATCATGATCAAAAATCATCGCCCGAGAACTGGTTGTACCCTGATCCAGTGCGATGACATAACGCTTATCCACTATAACAACTCCACACTATGACTTAAGAGGTTAACGCGCTTCATCGGCATGATTCACTGTAGGAATATCATCACAGGCATGAGCCGGCAAATACCAAAACTCGGCAATTTTGCCCTCTTGCACTCTAAAATTACCAATACTACATTGACTCAGCTCTTCGCCTTCGTGAGTCCAACTGACTCGCTCGACCGTGCTGACATAATGCGATGAGTCGATCATCTGTAAAATAGTGGCCTTGGGATGGTTTAAGGTTTCGAAGTAATCAGTCATTGCAGCGCCAAACTGGTCTTTGTTAGCCGTTTCAATATCGACTTGGTTGCCCGTAATGTGCATCCAGCGAACCTCATCGGTCACATACTGCATCATCTGCTCGACACTGTGTTGGTTATAGGCGTCAATAAAGCTTTTAACCACTTCTGTTGACTGGGTGGTTGCAATAGCCGACATCGGCAGTAGCGCTATGCTTGCAGCTAGGAGTAAGGGTTTCATTTTGCACCTCTTATGCGAATTAAGGTCAAGCCAATAACACCATAACGGCCGACGGGGTAATACTGCAACAATCAGCAACAGTGAATAATGGTTTGATATTGAGAAGAATATAATCGCCTAAGATCCATTTTGCGAATAAAAGTTACCTCCCCTCCCATACTAAAAGCTGCTGCTACCCAATAACTTGCATAAAAAAAAGGGGCGAAGCACAACGCCTCAACCCCTTTTAGGTCCGGTTAGCCCTTAAAAGCGATAGCTTGCCTGAACACCGAATAACATAATGTTACCGCTGGTGGTACCGCTAAATGTGCCGCCAAAAGGAGCAGACGTTAGATCAGACGCGATACCTGGGCGCGGCTCCTTGACTGCAGACTCGTCGGCAAAGATATAGGTAACGCCGACATCTAGATCCAACTGCTTGCTCATCTTATAACTGTAACCGGCGCTCACCCAAACACGATCCATTTCAGGAATTGTGAGGGTACGGTTATCATCTGACACTGCCGATTTGTCATAAGCGACACCAGCACGCAGTGTCGATAACGCCGACAGGTCATAGGTCGCGCCTAAGGCAAAGCGATAGCTGTCTTGCCAGTTTTCTTGCTTCACCAGTTGCGTTGGCGTAGGTAGCGCTGGGATCACGGCTTCTAGCTTTTCAAATGAACTCCAATCAGTCCAATTGATGCTCGCGTGCACCGCAATATCATTACTTAACTGGTGAAAAGAGGCGATCTCAGCCGTTGCCGGCAACGACAACTCCATAGAGCCAGCCAGCTTTAAGCTTGGATCGAGTGGGTTGAAGGCAAAACCATTGGCTTCACCTTCAAGGGTTTGATCAACCGCTGAGCGATAGTTAACACCGATACGATGCGCCTCGTTTAACTGCCAAGCGGCACCTAGTTGCCAACCCCAGGCGACATCATCGCCTTCCATATACTTAAGGGTTGTACCTTTAGGCACTTTAAGACTGCCCATTTGCGGCGGCAATGTAACGTCAGCAGAGCTCTTAGCACCAATGCTACCTTCACCTAAGACTAAACGGACACCCGCACCAACACTGAACTGATCATTAATACGGTAAGCCACATTTGGGTTGATTTCGATTGTGGTCACAGACGCTTCGTTACCATACTGTGTGCCACGGAAACTGTCATCTAACTCGGTCGCCATACCAAAGTTACTGCCAATACCTAGGCCTAAAAACCACTGGTCATTCAACTGATGCGACAGGTAAAAGTTAGGCACTACCGCGTCATCGGCAATATCTTGTGCAGAAGTGGCATTAATACCATCGGTGTAAGTCACTTCGCCATTGATATCGATATTTGGCATAACCAAAATCGCACCAGCGGTGATTTGAGTGCCCGCTAAATAGGTCAACATGGCTGGGTTGCGGTTTTGCACGGCGGCGTTATCGGCTATCGCCGCTTCACCAGCATAGGCGCGGCCTAAACCTGTGGCTGAATACTCTGCAAGCTGGAAGCCTGCTGCCTGAACTTGAGTTAAAGGTGCAGTCATGGCTGCAAGTACCGCTAAAGATAAAATACGCTTATTCATCGTGGCTCTCTTATTGTTATCAGCTGACTTAGAGTTATCACTCCAGTCTTTTAGTGAGCCGCAGTCTACTTACGCAGAATATCTTTACAAGCAAAGAAATCATTTCAGTTCATTATGCTGCCAACCTCATTATCGAGCAGTGAAATACACACAAAACTGCTCACAAAACTGATACAAAACTGGCTAAAAATGTGATCCATGTTCACTTAACCAAGCCTGGAAGCATATAACAAAAAACAAAAGACCTTATTTATCATATAAATAAATGCAAAACATTAATAACACAAGTGTTCACTCTTACCCGTTAAAAATGGCAGCATAAATCACTATCCTTGTTAGACTTACATAAAAAAACACGATCCAAAAACCCTAACCAATTGTAAGTAAAGTAATTTACTTGCATTTACACGCGACCAATATAACAAAGCCAGCACAACACATTGTTGAACTGGCCCAATTTTGAACAGGTACAGTACAAGTGTACGCTAAAAAGTTAAGGCTACATTAAGCTCGCCAAGCGGGGAGCTGCGCCTCATAAGCAACAATAGCCTCGCTGTAAGTTAAGCTAATACCGATGGCATCCAACCCATTGAGTAGGTTGTGCCTCGCCGATTCGGCAATCGTAAAAGCAAACTCGGCGCCTGAAGGGGCAATAACTTGCTGGCGCTGCAGATCAACCGTCACCTGAGCACCTTGCTGAGCGCTGACCTCATCCATCAACTGTTGTACTTGCGCCTCAGTCAAACAAACAGGCAACAGGCCATTATTGATTGAATTACCATAAAAGATATCGGCAAAGCTTGGGGCGATAATCACTTTAAAACCAAAATCGGCTAAGGCCCATGGCGCATGCTCGCGGCTTGAGCCACAACCAAAGTTCTCTTTGGCGAGCAACACTGACGCGCCGGCATAGCGCGCTTGGTTTAAGCTAAATGCAGGGTTAGGTGTATCCCCAGCGTCATCAAAATAACGCCAGTCATGAAAAAGATGCACTCCAAAACCGTCGCGAGTCACCTTAGATAGAAACTGCTTAGGGATGATTTGATCGGTATCGATATTGGCGCTATCAATCATGGTCGCTAGGCCAGTATGAGTGGTAAATGCTTGCATAATGCTCTCCTAATAGGCTTTGCGAATATCGACGAAATGACCAGCAACCGCAGCAGCGGCTGCCATGGCTGGGCTCACCAAATGGGTGCGACTGCCGCGCCCTTGACGCCCTTCAAAATTACGGTTACTGGTGGAGGCACAGCGATCGCCCGCTTCTAACCTGTCGTCATTCATCGCCAAACACATAGAGCAACCGGGCAAGCGCCACTCGAAACCTGCATCGATAAAGATTTTATCTAACCCTTCGGCCTCGGCCTGCTCTTTCACTAGGCCTGAGCCTGGCACCACTATGGCGGTGACGCCTGCAGCCACCTTGCGCCCTTTGGCCTGATGTGCCGCTGAGCGCAAATCTTCGATACGCGAATTGGTGCACGAGCCGATAAACACTTTATTAATTGAGACATCTGTCATGCGGGTGCCCGCTGTAAGCGCTACATACTCAAGGGCTTTTTCGATACTGCTGCGTGAGGTAGGGTTGGGTTCATCCAGCGGATTAGGTACCGGCTGATCGATAGCCACTACCTGACCAGGATTGGTACCCCAAGTCAGTTGCGGTGCGATGTCCGCAGCCTGTAACACCACATGAGCATCAAAAACAGCATCATCATCGCTGCGTAATTCACGCCATGCGGCAACGGCACTCTCCCAATCGGCCCCTTTAGGTGCAAATTCACGCCCTTTGACATAATCGATAGTCGTTGCATCAGGCGCTACCATCCCCGCCTTGGCGCCCATCTCAATCGCCATGTTACACACAGTCATACGGCCTTCCATCGACAGGGCTTCAATCGCCTCACCGCAGAACTCCACCACATAACCCGTACCGCCATCCATGCCGATTTTACCGATAATGGCCAGCACGATATCTTTAGCGGTAATGCCATCGGCAACGTGACCACGCACCTCAATCTTCATGGTTTTCGCTTTAAGCTGGCGCAGAGTCTGCGTCGCCATCACATGCTCAACCTCAGAGGTACCAATACCAAATGCCAGTGCGCCAAAAGCGCCATGCGTCGCGGTATGAGAATCACCACACACAATGACAGTACCTGGCAAGGTGATCCCCAGCTCCGGGCCCATCACATGCACTATGCCTTGGTTTTTATGGTGAATATCATAAAGGCGAACGCCAAACTCTTCGCAGTTTTGCGCCAAGGTTTCTACCTGAATGCGGGCCATTGGGCTTAGGGCATCTAAGCTGGCACTCTTGGTAGAGGTATTGTGATCCATGGTAGCAAAGGTTTTTTCGGGGGCGCGCAATTGACGACCCGCCACCTTTAAGCCACTAAATGCCTGAGGTGAAGTCACCTCATGTACCAAATGTCGATCGACATAGATCAGTGGTGCTTCTCCTTGGGGTGCGGCAACAATGTGGCTGTCCCATACTTTTTCATAGAGTGTCTTAGCCATTACTTTGCCTCTCTGACAGCTTGAGCGATGTAATCGCCCATTTCACGGGTTGATTTGGCATTACCGCGCTCGCTAGCGGGCAATAGTTCTGCGGTTAAATAACCGTCGCTCAGCGCCTTAGCCACAGCGACCTCGATAGCCTCGGCGGCCTGTTCTAACTTAAGGCTGTGGCGCAATAATAAGGCGGCTGAAAGGATTTGAGCCACGGGGTTGGCAATGCCTTGGCCTGCAATATCCGGTGCACTGCCACCAGCAGGCTCATACAAGCCAAAGCCATCACTATTAAGACTGACCGATGATAATAAGCCCATTGAGCCAGTTAACATGGCGATTTCATCGGAGATGATGTCGCCAAATAGGTTAGAACACAGCATCACGTCAAAATCGAACGGACGACGCAGTAGCTGCATGGTGGCGTTATCGATATAGATATGTTCAAGCTCAACATCGGGGAAATCGGCAGCCACCTCTTCAACCACTTCACGCCATAACACCGAGCAGGCTAAGACGTTGGCCTTGTCGACCGAGGTCACTTTTTTGCGGCGCCCTTGAGCGGCTTCGAAGGCGATTTTGGCAATACGGCGGATCTCTTTGCGGCTGTAACGCATAGTGTCGAAGGCTTCTTCGTTTTCGCCTTCACCTTGGCGCCCTTTAGGTTTACCAAAGTAAATACCGCCAGTGAGCTCTCGTACACATAACACATCAAAACCTTGTGCTGAGATGTCACTGCGCAGCGGTGACATGTGCTCTAGCCCCGTGTGCAATTTGGCGGGGCGGATATTACAAAACAGCTCAAAGTGGCCTCTTAGTGGCAGTAACGCGCCGCGCTCTGGCTGCTCATTAGGGGGCAAGTGTTCCCATTTTGGCCCCCCCACAGAACCAAATAATATCGCATCTGCAGTTTCACACCCCTTGAGGGTCACCTCTGGTAATGGACAACCGTGGTTGTCGATGGCCGCGCCGCCCACATCATATTCGCTGTATTCGATAGCTAAGTTAAACCGCTCTTCAACGGCGCTCAGTACCTTGCGTGCTTCGGCCATGACTTCTGGCCCAATACCATCTCCGGCGAGTACTGCTATTTGATAACTCATTAATCACCCACTCCCTGCTTATTTACTCAATTATGGTCAAAAAGGTCCGCTCATGCTGGCGTTACACGCCACCTAATACCGCCCGGCCTTGTTGAATTTTAGTTTTATTTTCGGCGACCTTATCGGCACGCCATGTTAGGTTCATCACATGGATAAGGGCTTGTACTGAGGCTTCAACCACATCGGTTGCCAACCCGACGCCATGGAAATTCTGCTCATGGTACTTAGCGGTAATGTCGACTTGACCTAGGGCATCTTGGCCTTCGCCCTTGGCGCTTAATTTATAGCTAGAGATATTGATTTGGCAGCCACTGGCGCGGGTAATAGCATTGTACGCGGCATCGACTGGGCCATTGCCCGTGGCGGCTTCGGTGACCACTTGCTCGCCCACTTCTAACGTCACCGTCGCGGTGGCCTGTCCTTGGGTGGAATCGGAATGCACCACTAACTGTTGCAATTTATATTGATTTTCATCATCGGCCTGTGCCTCCATAAAGACCAAGGCTTCAAGATCATAGTCAAACACTTGGCCTTTTTTGTCCGCCAGCTTTAAGAAAGCCTCATAGAGAGTATCCATATCATAATCGTGCTCGGCATAGCCCATCTCTTGCATGCGATGCTTAATCACATGGCGGCCTGAGCGCGAGGTCATATTCAAATTATTACGATTTAGCCCTATGCTCTCGGGCGTCATGATCTCATAGGTATTTTGCGCCTTAAGCATGCCATCTTGATGGATACCCGAAGAGTGAGTAAACGCATTTGCCCCCACAATTGCCTTATTGGCTTGCACTGGCATATTACAAAGCTGACTGACGAGGTTAGAGGTGCGGTGGATCTCTTTGGCATTAATGCCCGTTTCTAACCCTAATGCCGCTTTTCGAGTGGCCAAGATCATGGCGATCTCTTCTAGCGAGCAGTTGCCGGCACGCTCGCCGATACCATTGACGGTACATTCAATCTGTCTAGCACCGTGCTGCACCGCGGTAATTGAGTTAGCCACTGATAACCCTAAGTCATCGTGGCAATGCACAGAGATCACCGCTTGATCGATATTAGGCACACGGTTGAACAGGGTTTCAATGATGCCGCCAAACTCGCTGGGGATGGTATAACCCACAGTATCTGGAATATTGATGGTCTTGGCGCCCGCCTTAATGGCTTCTTCCACCATTCGGCAAAGATTATCGATTGGCGTGCGCCCTGCATCTTCGCAGGAAAACTCGACATCATCGGTAAAACGACGGGCGTATTTGACTGCCGCCACCGCCATTTCAAGTACTTGGTCAAAAGAGCGTTTTAACTTACTTTCTACATGTATGGTCGAGGTAGAGATAAAAGTGTGAATACGAAATTGCTCCGCAACCGATAACGACTGAGCAGCAGCGTCAATGTCTTTCTCTAGCGCACGAGCTAAGGCGCAGACTCGACTATTTTTAATCGTGCGGGCAATGGTTTGCACCGAATCGAAATCGCCAGGTGAAGATACAGGAAAGCCTACCTCCATCACATCTACACCGAGTCGTTCCAGTGATAGTGCTATCTGTAATTTTTCCTTCACCGTTAAACTGGCCGCCAGCGCTTGCTCACCGTCACGTAAGGTTGTATCAAATATTATCACTCGGTTAGACATCTCGTTTCTCCGTGGAACGACTAGGTTCTATGTTGCGTTTTTATCCAATCCATATACAAAAAAACCCCGCGGTGTTGAGCGCGGGGTTTATGAATGCTGTTGGTGTTATTAAGCGTGCAACACTACATTCTCCGCGCAGGTTCTGCGAGAAGGAGAATAATGAGGTTGAGTAATGCACGGTTAGTATTCATCTTTTATCTATTCAAAAAAAATAATTAATTATTCGATATTTTCGAGGTAACGCTTAACTTTTTAACGTGTGCAGCCTAAATAGTCAACCCCATATTTTTCACATTTAATGAAACATCACCATAACAACGTCGATTTACCGTACAGATTGTGGCGATATAACTGCATATTCGACCAACAAACAGCCTCTTTACACTAAGATAAATGTAACGCCAGCAAGATCACGCTTTACAAGTGAAGGCAGTAATTTTTATGCATTCACCGATAAAAACTCAGTATAATGCGACCAATGGAATATTTTTAACGGTTTGGTTTCGGAGTTTTAAAAATGGATTTTCGTCTCATAGTGTTCAGCTTCAGCCTATGGCTGTGGCCCTCTTGGGCAGACACTGTGACAGAGTTAGATGAACTCTCCGCCATTGTTTATCAATACCCTAGTGACGCGCTGTCGAGTATTGCCATCATAGAGCAGCGCCTAAATGACAAGAATAGTACGTCTATACCGCGGCTAAGATTATCACTGCTTAAGTGTCACGCCTTGGTGCAACTAGGCGAAAACGAAGCGGCCATCAACTTAGCACGCATGGGCGATGCCAAAGCAAAATCTCTTGATATCCAACAAGCTAGCCCCTATTTCTTAAACTGCATGGCAGAAGCCTATATTGATTACGGCGATCTACGCCAAGCCTTAACATTACTCGATACCGCCATTTATCAATCTAGAGAATTTGAACAGCCTCAGTCTTTAGTTAACGGCTTAATGCTACGTGGACAAATAGATACCCACATAGAAAACGACAGCAGTGCATTAGAAGACTTTCGTTTAGCACGAGATATCTATCCAGCAGCTTTACGCCAACCTACTCAATGGATCACTCCACCACAGGCTTATCTGCAATTAGCCAGAGCCAAGTTATTAAGAAAAAAAGGTCAACTTAACCAATCTTTTAATACGGCAAAACTGGCGCTAACTTATCCGCAAACGATAGGCAAAGTCAGACTGAATATCTTGTTAGCATTGGCAAAGATCGCGCACGAGAATCAAGAGGTAAAGTTCAGGGACGATATGATTTTAGAGGCTAAAATTTTAATGCCTGAACTCGCTACGGCCAACGAACTCGCCGAAAGTTACACCGAGCTCGCCGAGGTAGAATTTCTGCGTAACAACGACAAAAATGCCATCCAACTGCTTAATATCGCGCTTAATACCTTTAATAAAAACAAAAAGATTAATGATAGCCTAAGAGCCACTCGTTTACTGGCGCGGATCCAGTTAGCCAATGGTGAGGAGCAGCAAGGATTAGACTTGATGCAGCAAGCCATCGCAATAGGACAACGTACGAATCAATATGATGAATTGGTCATTTGCTATCAGCTATTGAGTGAATACTTTGTTGGGATGGGTAACTATCGCCAAGCCTATCATTACCAACTACAGCGTGTGGACAGTATTAAAAGCAGTTATGAATTTTTAAAAAACACTCGCCTCTTACAAATTAAGGCGCAACTTGGCCGCTACCAAAAACTGGCACAAAACCAGCCGCCCAAGCCCATCAAGCTCGATGCTAGTATCAATGATAACTATGGCTTAATTGCTATTCTCGTGTTCGCCCTGTTATTACCCTTACTGATGTTGTTATCTCGTTTACGCAAAGAGCACGCCGCACCACAGATGCCACACCAAGATGCACCATTGACGCCCCAAGAAAGGATGTTGGCACTGATTGCCAGCGCCAAACAGATTGGATACCCAATAACAATTTTATTGATTAATCCAAGCCATCTTGCGCCTAGCGATGTCGCCACATTATTGGATGAGGTACGACGAAAACTTCGCCAACAAGATATTATGCTCGATAAAGCCAGCGACCAGTTGCTTATCATGCTGCCTTTTACCTCCCTCTCTGGGGCGAAAGAGATAGTCAAACAGTTAAAAGCGGTTATAGCCCCATTACCGGGCGGTGATAAAGTCAGGATAGGTATGGCAGAGATGCAATATTACGACACCTTGTCATCACTGACTAAGCGTGCGGGCATAGATCAACTCAGTCGACACAATGAACAATTAGGCCGTTAATCCCGCGTTATGAACCTTCGGCTAGGTAATCGCTGATCTCATCGAGAAACTCATCGCCAAAACGCTTGAGTTTAGTTTCACCTATGCCATTGACCGCTAACATCTCACCTGGGCTTGTGGGTAACATCGCGGCCATCTCGGCTAATGTCGCATCGTTAAACACCAGATAGGGTGGGACATCCAACTCTTCGGCCAAACTGCGACGCAGTAACTTTAGGCGAGCAAACAATTTTCGGTCGTAATTTAACGGCGCACGACTGTTGCCACGACGTTTGACATCTGTGGTTAAGGTGATGCGCGGCTCGGCTAATAACAAAGGTAATTCGCCTTTGAGCACCGCCCGCGCTTGAGGGTTGAGCTTAATAGATGAGCCACGAGTGATATCTTGGCTCGCAAAACCTAAATGAATGATCTGTCTGATAATACTAAGCCAAAATTCATGGCTCTTATCTTTACCTATACCCCAGGTTGAGAGTTTATCGTGCCCTCTATCGACCACGCCAGCCGACTTTGAGCCCCGTAGCACTTCGATCAAATGGTTAATACCAAATTTCTGTTGCAGTCTAAAAATGCACGACAATACTTTTTGTGCATCTTCAACCCCATCGTAGCGTTTAGGGGGATCTAAACAGATGTCACAGTTACCACAGGGTTCAGACGCACTCTCATCAAAATAATGCAGCAACACCTGACGTCGACACGTTTGCGCCTCGGCAAACGCCGCCATCGTATTGAGCTTATGAAATTCGACCTGTTGTTGTGGCCCAGGTTCAGCCTGCTCAATTAGATGCCGTACCCGGCCAATATCGGCAGGATCAAACAGCATTAACGCTTCGGCATCGAGGCCGTCACGTCCAGCTCGGCCGGTTTCCTGGTAATAGGCCTCGACGCTCTTAGGGATGTCGTAATGCACTACAAAACGCACATTAGACTTGTTAATCCCCATGCCAAAAGCCACGGTTGCTACCACAATATCTAACTGATCTTTTAAGAAACGCTCTTGAATATCGCCGCGCTCTTCTTGTGTTTTACCCGCATGATAACCATCGGCTTTATAGCCTTGCAGACGTAACCGCTCAGCGACTTCATCGACGCGGCGACGACTGCCGCAATAGATAATGCCGCTATTGCCGTTTTGCGCCTGAATAAATTGCCTAAGCTGATTGGCGGCATTGAGCTTTTCGGCAACGGTATAGCGGATATTAGGCCGGTCGAAACTGGTTAATAGCACGTAGGGGTTGATCCCAAGGCGCTGACAAATATCTTGGCGGGTGGCCTGATCCGCCGTGGCTGTCAAGGCCATAATGGGCACATGGGCAAACAGTTGTCTAAGGCGACCTAACGCCGCATATTCGGGCCTAAAGTCATGTCCCCATTGAGAAATACAATGCGCTTCATCGATGGCAAATAGCGAAATATGCAGGGCTTGCATACGCTCAACAAAACTGTCCATCAACAGCCGTTCTGGCGACACATAGAGCAACTTAAGTTCGCCGCGGTGCATCTGCTGAAAAATCTGTTGCGATGCTTCACGAGACTGTGATGAGTTTAAGTATGCCGCCGCGACGCCCATCTGTTTGAGGCTATCAACCTGATCTTTCATCAAAGAGATCAAGGGAGACACCACCACAGTTAACCCGGAAAAGAGCAACGCTGGCAGTTGATAACACAAACTTTTACCGCCCCCTGTTGGCATGATAACCAACGCATCATGACCGAGAAAGACTTGATCAATAACCTCTCGCTGACCCTGCCTAAAGGTGCGATAACCAAATACCGCCTGCAAACAACTGGCGAGCGGATCTGTGTTAAGGGGTTCAACTTGGGTTACTGCAGAATCCATTGGGCATCATAGTCATCAATCGGGCCGCCTATTCTAATCAAGCTCATCGCGCTTGTCTCGGTTACGCTGACAATTGCGCCATTTTTTATTGCCATCCCCCATGCTCGCTTAACCATAGTGGTGATATATTAAGCAAAAGCTTGCTTCATAGCATTGTTTAGATATAGATTAATTACTCTATACCAAGCCGATGATTAATGGAGCAAACACTTAATGACAACCGCAATTCAAGCACAGGTTTTGGCCAGCGTCGCCGAGATATTTGACCAACAAGTGCCATTTCATAATCTGCTCGACCTGCATATTCAACATTACAATATCCACGGTGTCGAAGTAGTAGTAAAAATGAAGCCTCAGTTAATTGGTAATATTCATCAACACATTTTACATGGCGGCGTAACCGCCACTGTGCTCGATGTAGTGGGTGGTCTGACTGCATTTTCAGGACTGGTAGCCAGCCGGGATGATTGGAGCCTAGATGCCTTACAACAACGCTTAACCACCCTTGGAACTATCGATCTACGTGTCGATTACTTACGCCCAGGCAGAGGCGAGATATTTACCGGCACGGGCACGGTGATTCGTGCGGGCAATCGTGTTTCCGTCTGCCGCATGGAGCTGCATAACGAGCAGGGCTCTCACATCGCCTTTGGTACTGGCACTTACATGGTGGGCTAACGCCAGTTAAAACAGCAGTGCAATTGCGCCGTGTAGCCTAAGTTGAAACGGTCATAATAGGTGGCTTACTGCTCGTTCACACGAGCACATAACCTGCTTGAGTCCAAACCACTTGCGCCCTACAATGCGTCTCCTTGTTACGACTAGAATCCCAGGTTATGGCCGATACTGAATATCGCAAAGGGGTAGTATTGGCGCTTTGCGCATACTGCCTTTGGGGCTTTGCCCCTTTATATTTCAAACTATTACACAATGTGTCTGCGACAGAAATACTACTTCACCGCGTGATTTGGTCTTTTGTATTTATGATCATCCTCATGCAATTTATCGGTGGTTTTTCTAAGCTTAGAGCCCTATTCCGCCGCCCTAAACAACTGGGCGTATTGGCCATCACCTCGGTATTAATTGCCGGCAACTGGTTACTGTTTATCTGGGCGGTGAATAATGATCACATGCTCGATGCCAGCCTAGGTTATTTTATTAACCCCTTATTAAATGTCATGTTGGGCATGATATTTCTTGGTGAGCGGTTACGTAAATTGCAATGGTTCGCGGTGAGCCTCGCCTGTACTGGAGTACTGATCCAGCTGATCTCTTTTGGGTCGATCCCACTGGTGTCATTGGCACTGGCATCCTCATTTGGCTTTTATGGTTTACTGCGTAAAAAAGTCAACATTGATGCTAAAACGGGGTTATTGGTTGAAACTGCACTATTGTTTCCTGTCGCGGTAATCTATCTGGTTTCTACCTTAGATTCGGCCACTGCAAATATGCTGACCAACGACATCAATATGAACTTATTACTTATTGCGGCTGGTGTGATCACCTCGGTACCGCTGCTCTGTTTTGCCGGAGCTGCGACACGTATTCCATTGTCAATGTTAGGTTTCTTCCAATACATTGGCCCAAGTATCATGTTCGTTTTGGCTGTTAGTCTATTTAATGAACCGTTCGATTTAGAAAAAGGCATCACCTTCGCCTTCATCTGGAGCGCACTGGTTATCTTTAGCATAGATATGCTATTAAAAAGGCGCCAACACTGATTAAATGACGGACGATACCAGTCTAAATAACACAAAAAAACCACGTCAAAGCGTGGTTTTTTTTGTGGATATACTGACTATAAATCGAGTGCCAATATCTTAGACTTACGTTGATAATTATACAGTTGCTTCTTCTTATTGGGCAGCGAATCAACCTCGACAATCTCGAAACCCTGCTCTAAAAACCAATGAATACTGCGAGTCGTCAAAGCAAACAATCGTGAATATCCGCGAACCTTGGCCTGACCAATAATATTTTTTAGCAGTACACTGCCCCTGTCGGCATCGCGATAATCGGGATGCACTACCAAACACGCAAATTCACCGGCATTATCCTCCTCAAACGGATACAGCGCCGCGCAGCCAATCACTAAGCCGTCACGCTCAATCAGCATAAACTGCTCTATCTCCATCTCAAGCTGCTCACGCGAGCGACGCACTAAAATACCACTTTGTTCCAGTGGACGAATTAAGTCTAGTACGCCACCAATATCGGTGATAGTGGCACGACGTAAACGCTCTGCACTCTCTGTCACGATTTGCGTGCCGATGCCATCGCGTGAAAACAACTCCTGCAGCAGTGCCCCATCATCGAGATAACTGACAAAGTGGCAACGGGCCACTCCATTACGACAGGCATCGATACTCGCCTGCAAAAAGGCCCGTGTGGCCACACACCACCCATCGGTTTCACTCTGCTCAGACAAAATGCGCTGTGCATCGGTTGGCATCAGCTCCGCCAGCACTTCGCCATCACTATCTAAAATGCCTTTTTCGGCGCTAAAACCAATCATCTTATCGGCTTTGAGCTTCACGGCAATTTGGGTGGCGACCTCTTCTGCGGTGAGGTTAAAACTCTCACCCGTCACCGATGCCGCCACAGGGCCTAATAGGACGATGCCATGGTTGTCTAATTGACGCCTTAGGCCCTGAACATCAATCCTTCTCACTTTGCCACTTAGGCAGTAATCGACACCGTTATCGACACCTAGTGGCTGAGCAATAACAAAATTACCGCTGACCACGTTAATCTGCGCCCCTTGCATCGGGGTATTGCTTAAGCTCATCGACAGCCGCGCGGTAATATCGAGCTGCAACCCACCGACCACCTGTTTAATCACTTTAAACGAGTCTTCATCGGTAATACGCACGCCGTTATAGTATTCAGGCATCAACTGCTGTTGCTTTAAGGCGGCATCGATTTGCGGCCGTGCACCATGCACCAACACTATGTTGATCCCAAGGCTATGCAGCAAAGCGATATCATTGATGATGGAGCGAAATTGGTTTTGCGCTAATGCTTCTCCACCCAACATCACCACAAATGTTTTGCCCCTATGTGCATTGACATAAGATGCAGAATGACGAAATCCATCGACTAGTTCAGTAGTGCGCACGTATGACCTCTAAATAACAAGAAATGGGAGCAGCTTTGACCACATGAGAATAACAACCCGATAATATTGCATTTAAATTCACTTTAAAAGCATTTGTTTTCATTTCGTACAATTAGTTCAGTCTGCCGTCATCTAGCAAACCCACGAGTGCACAGCTCAATTAAGCAGTAACAAAATAAGCACTGGAGTTAATCTATCGGTAAGGCGAGGTGAAGCTTAAATAAACGCGATGGCATGACATAGAAGATGAGTGCAGCTGGGAGAGGAATTGCGTATGCAGAGAGCGCGCAACAGACTATTCAACCACAGTGGCGAGTCCTACCTGTTGGACGAGGTACCCGTGTAAAAAGGGCAAAAAAAAAGCCCCTACAAGTAGGGGCTTTCAAAAAACGTTATCAAGAATTACTTGATTTTCGCTTCTTTATACATAACGTGCTGACGAATAACTGGATCAAATTTCTTGATTTCCATTTTTTCTGGCATGTTACGTTTGTTTTTCTCAGTCGTGTAGAAATGACCAGTTTTAGCGCTAGAAACTAGCTTGATCTTCTCACGGTTACCTTTAGCTTTAGCCATGGTTTATTACACCTTCTCGCCGCGGGCACGAAGTTCTTTAACAACAACTTCGATACCTTTCTTATCGATAATACGCATACCTTTAGTAGATACACGTAGTTGAACGAAACGCTTTTCGTCTTCTAACCAGAAACGGTGGTTCTGTAGGTTAGGTAAAAAACGACGACGAGTCGCGTTCTTAGCGTGCGAACGGTTGTTACCAACCATCGGCTTCTTGCCAGTAACTTGGCATACTCTTGACATGTCAATCTTCTCCAAAAACAATTTAACGCTCGAGCATTAATGTACCTCGAATATGGCCGTCGCCCGAGGCACACAAAGAGGGCGCATTTTATACAGCATCTAAAATCAAAGATCAAGGGATATTCAATCTATCCATCCCCTCTCTGCGAACGACACTATCTCATGATCGCCTATAACCATATGGTCTAACAGCGAAACATCGATAGTTGCTAGCGCGTATTTCAATCGCTCAGTAATTCGCCGATCGGCATGACTTGGTTCCGCAACCCCCGAAGGATAATTGTGGCAAACAATGACGGCCGCGGCTTTTTTCTCAAGCACTAGGCTGACCACTTCACGTGGATAAACCGAGGCTGAATCTATGGTACCACGGAACAATTCAACGAACTGAATCACTCTATGTTGGCTATCGAGTAATAAGATGGCAAACACTTCATAGGCACGATCCCCTAATTGTCTCATTAAATAGTCTCGAGTTAAATCAGGATCTGTTAAAATCTTGCCTCTTTGTAGATTTTCTTTCGAAATTCGCTTACTTATTTCGATTGCAGCCTGCAATTGGGCGTATTTTACCGGTCCAATACCGTTAATCACGCACATTTCACTCTGCTTCGCCGACATCAAGGCTCGTAATCCACCAAAATGACCTATCATGGTGCGAGCTAACGACACCGCACTTTGGCCCGGCAAGCCATTTCTAAGCAACACGGCTAATAACTCAGCATCTGACAGTTGCGCCGCGCCTTGATGCAATAACTTTTCTCTTGGACCCTCACCGCTGGGCCAATCCTTGATGGTCATACAACCTCCATGTTGCAGCGCTAGGCTGGCAATTATGTTTGCCACATTTTTATTTGAGTTATTGAGTATGGCTCAGTTTTTACAAACTTGTTTGCTCTACTTTACTCTGATTGTGGTATGGTTAGCCGGATGCGAAGCAAGGCAAATTAACGCGATTAGTGATCAATATGAGTCTGACAAATAAAAAGATATTACTGGGCATTGGTGGTGGTATTGCTGCCTATAAATCGGCTGATTTAGTGCGCCGACTCAAAGAGCGTGGCGCCGATGTAAGAGTGGTGATGAGCCAGAGTGCTCAAGAATTTATAACTCCGCTGACACTACAGGCCTTATCTGGTCACCCTGTTGCAAGCGATCTGCTTGACCCCGCAGCCGAAGCGGCTATGGGGCATATTGAACTAGCCCGCTGGGCCGATATGGTGCTGATTGCTCCTGCAACCGCCAATCTTATTGCTCGTATCAATGCTGGCATGGCTGATGAGCTGATCACCACCACTTGCTTAGCCACCGAGGCTCCCGTGGTATTGTGCCCCGCGATGAATCAACAGATGTATCGCAATGCTGCAACCCAAGCCAACTTAGACTCGCTACGTGGCAGAGATATCACCATCTGGGGACCCGCTTCGGGCAATCAAGCCTGTGGTGAAGTGGGCCCAGGACGCATGGAAGAACCGCTGGTGATTGCCGAGCGAGTCGAACAGTTTTTTGCCCCTAAAATCTTACAAGGTCTATCGCTATTACTCACGGCAGGACCCACGCGCGAAGCCATCGATCCGGTGCGATATATTTCCAATCATAGCTCAGGCAAGATGGGCTTTGCCCTTGCTAAAGCCGCCATCGAGATGGGTGCTAAAGTCACCATAGTGGCAGGGCCAGTCAATATTGAAACCCCACTAAACATCAATCGCATCAACGTAGAGTCGACCCAAGAGATGCTCGACGCCGTTATGCAGCAAGTGCATCATAGCGATATATTTATCGGCTGCGCCGCCGTTTGTGACTACCGAGTTGCCGATATTGCCACCGATAAAATCAAAAAATCAGCACACGAGATGGCACTTGCGCTAGTGCGTAATCCTGATATCTTAGCCAGCGTTGCCGCCCACCCACAGCGGCCGTTTACTGTCGGTTTTGCCGCAGAAACCCAAGACGTGGCGCATTATGCAAAAGACAAGCTTAAGCGTAAAAATTTGGATATGATTGCCGCTAACGATGTATCAGATCCCTCGCAGGGTTTTAATAGTGATACCAATGCGCTAACCGTCTTCTGGTCTCATGGTCAGTATGAGTTACCCGCAACCGATAAGCTGACCTTAGCCAGACAGTTACTCACCTTAATTGCACAGCAGATGAAAACAGCATGAAGACACCAATTGAACTAAAAATTTTAGATTCACGTATAGGTTCACAGTTTCCACTGCCCGCTTATGCCACCCCTGGCAGTGCTGGCATGGATCTTCGTGCCATGCTTGACACCACCTTAGTGATTGCACCGGGTGAAACCCAGTTAATCCCAACAGGCATTGCAGTGCACGTTGCTGACCCTAGCCTAGCGGCGATCATTTTACCTCGCTCAGGTTTAGGCCATAAACACGGCATAGTGTTGGGCAACTTAGTCGGCCTTATCGACTCAGATTATCAGGGGCCATTAATGGTCTCCTGCTGGAATCGCAGCAATGAACCTTTCAGCCTAGAAATTGGCGACCGACTGGCACAACTGGTGTTTGTGCCTGTGGTGCAAGCTGAGTTTAAGCTGGTTGATGAGTTTGATAGTTCAGATAGAGGTGAAGGTGGTTTCGGCCACTCAGGCACCCAATAATCTGCCACGCCAGACAAGTATAATTAGAGAGCCATGGTGATTAACTTATACCATCGGCTCCTGTAGTAATTGAGTAAAGGAAACTTAAATGGCTGCAAGCCCTAAAATCAATCGTCGTGAACACATTCTGCAATGCCTCGCCACCATGTTAGAAACCAGCCCGGGCCAACGTATCACCACGGCTAAACTCGCCGCAGAAGTGGGCGTGTCAGAAGCGGCGCTGTATCGTCACTTTCCCAGTAAAGCCAGAATGTTTGAAGGGCTTATCGACTTTATTGAAGAGTCATTATTGTCGCGCATCAATCTGATCATGGACGATGAAAAAGACACCATGAAGCGCTGCCAGCTATTACTGCAGCTGCTACTGGTCTTCGCCGAGCGTAACCCTGGCATCTCACGCGTACTCAATGGCGATGCACTGCTTGGCGAAAATGAGCGTCTACGCAGCCGCACCAGCCAAATATTTTCAAAAGTCGAAACCCACTTAAAACAGATTTTACGCGAAAAGACCCTGCGCGAAGGCAAAGGCTTTCAGTTAGACGAAGCCATTTTGGCTAACTTATTATTAGCCGTTGCTGAAGGCCGTATCGCCCAGTTTGTTCGCAGCGACTTTAAGCAAAAACCCACCACACATTTTGTCGAACAGTGGAACTTTATTCAGCTGCAATTACTACAAAGTTAACCGAGACAAAGCTGATGGCGGTTAGCAACATCCTATGCCGCTGTAGCATGTCTATCACCTAAGCATTTGATGGTTAAATCCGCTTCATCCTTCAGCTCCGAATTAAAAAGCCGATTATCAACATCGGCTTTTTTGCTATTCCCCTACGTTTTCTGGGTATAAATTGGCCGTCATTCAGGGTATTCTCCTTGCCCGCCTATTAGCCTTTACCTAGATAGGCGATCTATAATCATTACTTTGAAGCGGCAAAATATTCATATTATTGATAATTTACCGCAATTGAACTAACCACTATCAATATGGTGGAGGATCCAATGGCATTAAGTGAAGCAGCACAACAGGTGCAAACCGCATTATTAGCGCGGGGGTTAGAGACCCCTATGGTACCTTGTGGACTCAGCGCCAATGAGCGCAAAGAAAAGATAGAACACCATATGCGTGAGATCTTAACCTTAATGTCTCTGGATTTACGTGACGACAGCTTAGTCGACACCCCAAAACGCATTGCCAAGATGTATGTTGACGAGATTTTCTCTGGTCTCGACTATGCTAACTTTCCCAAGATCACTGTTATCGAAAATAAGATGGGGTTTGATGAGATGGTTAAGGTGAAGGATATCAGCCTCACCAGTACCTGCGAGCATCACTTAGTGACCATAGACGGCGTCGCGACCGTGGCCTACCTGCCACGCAAAAACATTATTGGCTTATCGAAAATCAACCGTATCGTACGCTTCTTTGCTCAGCGCCCCCAAGTGCAAGAACGCCTAACCCAGCAGGTACTCGTAGCACTGCAAACGCTACTTGAGACCCAAGATGTGGCAGTAAAGATGGACGCGGTGCACTACTGCGTTAAGTCACGTGGTGTAATGGACTCCACCAGCTCCACCACCACTACGGCACTGGGCGGTATTTTTAAATCTAACCCAGCCACCCGCGCCGAATTTCTACATCAATAAAGCTTATCAAACTACTCATGCTGCGGCCTCGGCCGCAACATTTAATCAACAAAAAACTTGACTTCACTAATCGACTATCTTAGTTTTCAAAAATTACTGCTCAAATATCATGCAATGCGGGTTATCTATAATTAAGGATTTATACCCTAGTCAAGGAAGATATAAATATGAAACACGTCTTCACTATGTTTAGTTTCATATTACTAAGTAGCTTTATTACTATGTCTAATGCTTACGCAAGGATAACCTATACCACCTGTAATGATTGTGGTGTCGCCCAGCAAGGGTTAGCCGCAACTCAAATTCCTATGCTTAATAATAATGACAGGGTATTTGTTTTTAATTATATCAACCGAACGGTTAATGAATTCAAAATTATTCAACGTGAAGGAGAAGAACATCCAAATACTAATATTCCGAGAATATTCAATGTATCTGAGCTACAACCTAAAACGGCCGCAACTATAGAGTTAGAAAGAGCCTATGAAAATGCAATAATCCAGCTGGGACCCAACGGGGAAAACCTTTATAACTCTGCAGAAGAGTTACCAGATGATTTTATTATCCCAAGCGCTGCAGATATAGTAATGAACCCCGCAGTGACTGTAACTATTGCTGACTACATCAATCAATATTTAAACAGCCAAACAACGATTAACAGAACTTTATCTCTCCTCGAAATTCAAGCCAGAAACTTAAACCTTTCAATCGGCCCATTTAGTCATATCCTGCCAAGTAGTAATACTTTTTATGTTAAATTTCCTGATGGTACATTATCTAGAGTAAATATTTCTTTGGTCAAAATAGGGACTAATTTCGAGGTTAAAATCACTTACGATGGCGTTGCAGTTTTTGCTGATGGGACGCCTATTCCACAAAGTACACATCAGTTTAAAAACTTAATGCAATCAGCTACCAAGATATATCTGCCATCATTGATCCAGCTTGGGGCGTCCCTCGGTGTCCCCATTAGTTTTTCAGGTAGTCAAACTTGTAAGTCCACCGAGATGGTCTGTGATGATAATATCCGTTGCACTGTAAGCACCGTTTGCAATTAAGATTAATCCATAGAATGCGGTAATGATGAAAAGCAAAATGCAGCAACCTTTTACTAGAGGGTAAAAACAAAAAGCAAAATCTTACATTAAGATTTTGCTTTTTTTAACCGAGAGCTAACATACAGCTTTAACCTGAACTCTCGAGCGCACTAACTCTTTACGTTATCGCTTAAATCCCGTACTGGGCGCGATAAGCACTCACCGCGGCCAACTCGGTTTCCATGCCTGGCTTTTCACTTAAATAATCAACTAAGTCAGCGAGCTTAATAATCGCGATCACCGCGCAGCCATAGTCACGTTCCACTTCTTGGATCGCCGACAACTCACCCTTGCCTTTTTCTTGGCGATCGAGCGCAATCAAGACGCCCGCTAAGCTCGCATCATGGGCCTGAATAATATCCATCGACTCACGGATCGCTGTACCTGCTGTGATCACATCATCGACCAACATCACCTTGCCCGTCAGCTCACTGCCCACTAACGACCCACCTTCGCCGTGATCTTTTTTCTCTTTGCGGTTAAAGCAATACGGCATATCGACATCATGATGATCACAAAGTGCTACCGCAGTTGTCGTGGCAATCGGGATGCCTTTGTATGCTGGGCCAAACAGCAGATCATATTCGATGCCAGCATCCATCAGCGCCGATGCATAAAAACGTCCAAGACGCGCTAAATCACGGCCTGTGTTAAAAAGGCCCGCATTAAAAAAGTAAGGGCTAGTGCGGCCTGACTTTAACGTAAATTCGCCAAATCGTAATACCTGACGCTCAAGGGCAAACTCAATAAACTCACGTTGATAGGCTTTCACAATCTCTCCTTAAAAATGTAGGGTAACGTATAATATGTAAAATTTTACTCAAAAAAAGGACCCCTTCGGGGCCCTAATAACAAACGAATGATTTAGCTCAATGCG
The DNA here is from genome assembly GCF_003605125.1 of Shewanella algidipiscicola. Taxonomy (GTDB): domain Bacteria; phylum Pseudomonadota; class Gammaproteobacteria; order Enterobacterales; family Shewanellaceae; genus Shewanella; species Shewanella algidipiscicola. The sequence goes on along the minus strand of NZ_QPQT01000010.1, from coordinate 136,797 downwards.
GCTTTCTGCACATCGACGATTTCACGAATACCGTGCTTGGCCAGTTCAAGTAGACTGAGCAACTCTTCGTGGCTAAACGGCTCGCCTTCTGCGGTGCCTTGGATCTCAATGATCTTGCCCGTTTCGGTCATTACCACGTTCATGTCGGTTTCAGCGGCACTATCTTCGATATATTCAAGGTCACAAATTGGCTCACCTTTATAGATGCCCACGCTAACCGCTGCGATAAGGAACTTAAGCGGATTGCTCTTAATGATCCCTTTACCACGAGCCCAGTTCAGCGCGTCAACCAATGCCACACATGCACCAGTGATAGCAGCGGTACGCGTGCCACCATCGGCCTGAATCACGTCACAATCGATAACTATGGTGTTCTCGCCAAGTGCTTTCATATCAACCGCAGCACGTAGTGCACGACCAATAAGACGCTGGATCTCCTGCGTACGACCAGATTGTTTACCACGGGCCGCTTCACGATCCATACGGCTATGAGTAGAACGTGGCAACATACCGTATTCAGCCGTTACCCAACCTTGGCCTTGGCCTTTTAGAAAACGCGGCACACCTTCGGTGAAGCTGGCTGTACAAAGTACTTTGGTTTCACCAAATTCAACCAAAACAGAACCTTCTGCGTGAGCGGTAAACTGTCGAGTAATAGTTACTGGACGAGATTGAGCGGGCGTTCTGTCACTTGGGCGCATAGGAAATTCCTGTTTTGAAATATGAAAAGCTAAATTGGCTGCATATTATAGGGGCTTGAGACGACGGATGCCATGATATTCACTACCGAAAGCCGAAACAGACAGAGTTTACTTTAACCCATGAGGTCATCGGACTATAATCGAGGCTAACTTTATCGATTTAGACTATTGGAATAACCATGATCCAAAGCATGACAGCCTACGCTCGCATCGAGCACAAAGCACAATGGGGCACCGCCTCTTGGGAGATCCGCTCGGTTAATCAGCGTTATCTAGAAACCTACCTACGCCTACCAGAGCAACTTCGCAGCCTAGAGCCAGTGCTTAGAGACCGTCTGCGCAAACGTTTAAATCGCGGTAAAATCGAAGTTAATCTACGCTATGACCTAGGTGAAAATAAAGACAGCAACCTACAACTCAACCAAGCCTTAGCAGCGCAAATTATTCAAGCCGCTAACTGGGTAAAGCAAGAGGCCGGTCAAGGCGAAATCAACGTCGTCGACGTACTACGTTGGCCAGGCGTGATGTCGGGTAGCGAGCAAGATATGGACGCTATCAGTAAAGAGTTATTAGTTGCATTCGATGATGCCGTTGCGCAGTTTATCGAAGCACGCGGTCGTGAAGGCGATGCAATCAACACCATGCTACAGACTCGCCTTGATCAAATTGTCGAGCAAGTCGCTATTGTGCGTGAACACATGCCAAACGTTATGCAATGGCAGCGCGATAAAATCACCAATCGTTTAAGCGAAATTCAGGGCGAGCTCGATCCCGCTCGTATAGAACAAGAAATGGTACTCCTCGCCCAGAAAATGGACGTCGCCGAAGAGATGGACCGACTCGACGCCCACGTAGCCGAGACGCGTCGCATCCTCAATAAAGGCGGCGCTCAAGGTCGCAGACTCGATTTTATGATGCAAGAATTTAACCGCGAATCTAACACCCTAGCTTCTAAATCTATCAGTAGCGAGGTCACCGCCGCAGCCGTCGAACTAAAAGTACTCATTGAGCAGATGCGCGAGCAGATCCAAAACGTGGAATGATGTTTTAAGCTGTACCAGCAAGTAAGAAAATCCTTTATAACACAGGTTATTACGGATTTTTTTGTTTTTACAGGTTCGTCATTGTTTGCTATTGTTTGATAAAAAGTGGGACTAAAGTGGTGACTAAATTGATTAGTCACCACTTTAAAATAAGTTAGTCACCAATTTGGACTTAAGCCAATGAATGATAAGCAGATAAAATCTTTTTTAAAAAGCAAAGAGCTGGGGCGTAAAGCTATTGGGGATGGATTGTATATCAGAGTACAAACTGAGGGAGTCGCATATTGGGAGGTCAGATACAGCATTAACGGTAAGCGCCGCTCTATGATGTTAGAAGGTGGCATTTATCCGGCCATGCCACTAGTTGAGGCTAGAGCGGAAGCTGCAAAGGTCAAGTTACTAGTCAAACAAGGTGTCGATGTCCTGGCTGAACGAGAGCGTCAACAAGAGGAAACGATTGTTACCGTTAATGATCTATTTGACGATTGGTACCAAACCATTAGTGCTCGCTTGAAACATCCCGAAATTCCAATGCGCATGTACACGAAAGATATTAAGCCGACTATCGGTCAATTGCGGATTGCTGATGTAAATGCACGAGATATCAGAGCTATCATTCATAAAGTCGCTACCAGTAACCGCCCAACGGTTTCCAACAAGACCCTACTGTGCTGTAAACAGCTCTTCAATCATGCCTGTAAGTTAGACCTCATAGCTGGTAATCCTGCTACACCATTTAAACCCATCGATGCTGGTGGAGTCGAAAAGAGCAGAGATAGAGCTCTAAAATTGCCTGAGCTTGTTAGCCTTTTCAAAGTATTAAGAGATAATAGTCAAATCTTTACCAGAGACAACTATCTAGCAGTCGCTCTATTGCTTGCTCTAGGGGTACGTAAAGGAGAGCTGATTGCTGCCAAATGGAGTGAGTTTGATTTTGAAAAGCAGCTTTGGCATATGCCAAAAGAGCGAAGTAAAACTGGTGTAGCGATAACTATCCCTCTACCTGCTCCAACTATCGACTGGTTTCAAGAACTTCATGCACGAGCTGGTGGTTCCGAGTTTGTGTTTCCATCGCGCCGTGCAAGTAAACGCCATGGTCATATCTCCAGCGATACACTTAACCATGCCTTGGCAAAGCTCTTCGGAAAAAAGGTTGATAGTCACAAACAACCCTATGACAACTTACTAGGACAAGCTGGCATCGAGCATTTCACCGTGCATGACTTACGTCGAACCTGTCGCAGTTTGTTAGCTGAATTAAAAGTACTCCCTCATATTGCTGAGCGCTGCCTCAATCACAAACTAAGAGGCATTGAAGGAGTTTACAATCAACATGACTATCTACAGGAGCGTAAAGAAGCATTAAATAAATTAGCCCACCTACTCAGTCCAATAATCGACAATCAAGAAAATGTAATACCTTTTCTTCCAATGAAAAACGCATAAATTTTTATTAAAGGTTGCTAAATGAGTCTTCCAGAAACAGATAAAAAATTCCGAATCAATGACATCAGTAAAATGATCTTGCCTGAAATGGTGCCTGAACAACTTCAACTTTTGGGAATTACGAAGAATGATATTAGTAACGGCTGCTTTGAAGAAGCCAGCCAAAAGGAAGCTCCTGGTCTTGAGAAAATCAAGCTAATTAATGAGCGAGCTAGATCTATAAAAGCTAAAAATAACGATTTATATGCCGAGTTCAGTACTAAGGAGAAGCCTTCCCAGCTCTGCCTTGTGATTGAAAATTCAGATATCTTCATGTATCAAGCCAACCAGTTATTAGACCTACTACCAAACACACCTAAAAATGACCAAATCTATAAAATCGTGGATCAGCTGATAGAGACAGCTACCATGGTTGGTTATTCCACAGGTAGCAATGACTCTTTCGCTCTCACTGATAGATATACCAACTCTGGTTATAATACTAGCGTGACTAAACCACAAAGCGGTGGCAAGTCGAAAGCGCAAAAATCAGAAAACGTTAAAACCTTAGTCAATGAAATGGCTCTCCATATTTACCAAGATGAAAATTTATGTGCCGCACCCAAAAAAATGCTGGCGGAGGCCATTCAAAAAAGATTGGCTGATTTTTCAATCCAAGGTAATAACAAGACCATTCCAGCCTTGTTGCAGTTCACTAATCGCACCCCTGAATACAACTCAATCATGAAATGGCTTAAACCAATGAAACAACCAAAAAACGCTATCCCTACCCCAAAACCGAGTTTGGAAAGAATCATCGTTGAGTTAAAAACAGCATTTAAACCCCAGAGAATCAAAAAGCATTTAAATATTTAAATGATTAAAAACATATAATTAACCAGTTTTTTAGATACCTCTGCTCAGTAGAGCGACTTTGCTTTACTGAGTAACAAGCCAAAATCACTCCCGAACAAACTTAAACGGGAGTGACCCATGACCACATCAGCTAATACATCAAAAACCACTGCACCGGACCGCATAGTTCGTGAGGCAGAACGTAAAACCATCACTGCTATTTCAAGAACCACTGCATGGTCACTTGAACGTAAAGGGTTATTTCCGAAACGTAGACAACTCTATCCGCAAAGTACCTCTGTAGGTTGGTTACTATCTGAGCTCAATGAATGGGTCGCCTCTCGTCAATCTATCAATTAAGGGTTAGTTAAAATGACCCACATTACAAAAGACTATCTAGCACAGTACTTAGACGAGAATCGACTAGTGAAAAAACCAGAGCTGCAAAGACTTTTGGGGATAAGTCGTTCAACCTTAGGTCGGTGGATCAAGTCTGGACAGTTTCCTCCACCAGTACTAATTCAGAGCGGTCGCTCATTTTGGCGGTTTAAGGATATTGATCAGTGGCTCCCTAACAAGTAACCAATAAAGCAGGTTTAGGCCTGCTTTTTTATCAAGGGCGATGACACACTTTGAATCATGAATCAAACACTGCATAACAAGCTAATAAGCCATCAACCCCTTACGTACAGCATAATTCAGTCTCAAACCGACAATGTATTACGGCGGATATTAAATAATATATCCCCTGCAAACTAAACACATGTCAAACAACTAGAAAATGACAATGCCTAAGAATAAATGTAAAACTAAACACCGTAAGCCATTCTTTATAGCCAAGCACAACTCCATCTTGTTTGCCTACAAGAACCATGCTTACAGTATTTTCAAGCCTCAACAGAAATGCTTTAAAAACAGCGTAATCAACACCATTATCTCTGATTACGAAATTATGCTTAGCCATTACAGCCGAGTATTCGTTGTTAGAATCGATCTACATCCAAAGCACTACTCAGCAGATAACCAAGCCATCAAGCGATTCTTAAAACAACTAACAACAACCTTAACCAACCAATACAAAAGCAAAGTTATTTATCATTGCGCCAGAGAGCAAAACACTTCTGATCGCGAACACTACCATCTTGCCCTCATGCTCAGTGCACATAAGATTAAGCACTCAGAACGCTTGCAATCACTCATTAAAGCAATGTGGGAAAAGCACTCTGGCGGTACTGTGGCAAAAGTCGATAATCCATACTGCATTGTATTTAGAGGCAACAAAGCCTCTCTAAAACATGCTATTTACCGTTCAAGCTATTTAGCTAAGGAACACACTAAAGAGCTGAACGGTAAAGCTAAAGGCTTTATAAGCAATAAGCTACAAGCAGCCAAAACCTTTGATCCCACGAATGACTTCATGCTGGTTGATCCCAAGATTACCTTCGCTAAGAAACAACATCAGCAGTCATTTCAAGCAGCTCAGGCTTCTAAAGGTTCTCACTGCACCAAAACACATAAATCTGCAAAATATAGTTGGTTCAACATCCAGTCCCACGCGTTACAACTCGAAGAATGTATAAGCTCAAGGACAACCAGCTTAAATCACTTAACAAAAAATCATCCAAGAATTTATCAATATAAGGAAACAAAAAATTTACTCTCAGGTTGATTTAACGCCTCTCAATGGTAGTGGATCACTAACACGTAATGGATCTATATCAATGGTTGTTTTTCGCCAGTGCAGCACTCCTTAAACCGGAAATTTATATACGAATAGTCTCAATAGTGATCCACTTACCGGGCTTCATTTAATAAATCAAAAACAAACTAAAACAACCTCAAGCTAGTGCTTCAGGGGGAGCAGTGGATCTCTTGCATGCTTTAACTTTAAGTCGATTGGCAGAAATGCAAAACAAAGCCCATGAACCGAAAAATATCGAACAACAACTAATGAAGTGATCCAAAAATTAAGGAGCGATTATGGCTAAATTTAACTTAGAAAACCTGCCTAAATGCGGGGCTAAAACTAGAAGTGGAAAACCATGTCAACGCTTTGGCAACAAGGTTAATGGGCGATGCAAATTACATGGAGGACGCTCGACAGGTGCAAAAACCAAAGAGGGAAAACTAGCCGTGCGAGTTAATGCACTGCTCAATCACTTTGTTTGGTTCTTTGATAATCGATTTTATATGAAAATCAAGAATACAGACCTTAAAATGGCACTCACTGCTTACTTAAGTTTAATTGAGCTAAGTAGCCTGAAATCAAATCAACTTGATAATAAGGTTATTGACATTGTCAGCCAGTATCGAGTTGAGTTAGAAATGTGCAAGTACTACATTGCCAAATATGAAGGCTCAGATGCTCTACTTCTTATTCAATCAGCACTTGATCATTACTACAAAGACACAGCAAGCCAGCATTTACAATTTCATGTATACACCCCAATTTACCCTACACCTTTTTACAACAGAGAGTTTGGCTCGCAGGCAGAGAAAGAAAAAATAATGCAAATACAGGATAATACAACACGTAAAAAAGGATGTTTTTATTCCCCTAGGGTATACCCAAGTCCAGAGCAAAAAGCACTTAAGGAATATTTTAAGGGGCTAAAAGGATGAGAAAAAGTTATTTAAACTAAAGTACTAAGATTCGATTTCGGTAGTACCAGGATAAAAAAGGTGTAGCAATGCCACACCTTTTTAAGAAACTTAACTTAAGATTAATTAAATACTTACTGGTTAATCATCGCCCAAGTAAGCATCATTATTGGGGTTATGGGCATCAGCCCAATCATCCATATCTGCGTCATTGTTGGGATTGTTAATATCTGACCAAGTATCTAACTCATCTTGCGACATTTCAGATGTATCTGGCATACAAATCCCCTTATTTTTTGCCATTGTAGTTAGGGTTGTTAGGGTTCAACTGATTACTGCGATTATCCTGCGATTTCTGGTAAGCAGGATTAGTACCTGATGTGCCCTTATTCGAATTGCTTTGGTTAGCCTTGTGATTATTATTAGACATATTTTTTCTCCTAAAAATTAATGTATTATCGATTACCCAGGGGCTTCAACATCTAAAATCAAAGCCCCTGCAATCGGCGAACATCGAGTTTAAAGTTCAAAAAGGCCCTGCGATCACTTGGCGTACTGGGAACGGTAAGCCTTTTACCACTAGGGGCAGTCAACACGGGATGACGCCCTCGCCGTATGTGCCACACTCCACTCTGTAGCAGTTGATGCACCAAAACATTAATATTTTTATCATTACTGTATTTCTTCATAGAGCAACTCCAAAAGGGCCCGTCACCACACAATCTCAAAGGGGAAAACGAACTCCTTTATTGGGATTTATTAAGCCGTAGTGGTCGCTGACCCATTGGATTGATAGCGTCTTACAAAAGACTCAGCATTGAAGTCAACATGTGCAATAGCGCTCTCAACGCCCACATCCAATACCGCAGGGCTTTGCACCACTCCTTGGCACGCATCCGAATTTTGATAGAAACGACCTTCAGGATTCAGCATCAGATAGGACTGCCACATATCCTGGTTATCTTCTAGAGAGACTATCTCTGAAAAACCCTTATGCCTTTCAATGTAGGCACAATACTGGGCCGATGAAATAGTTAGTTGATGGGAGTAAACTGGCAGCACCCGTAGAAGCTTCCATTTATCTGGCTGTATTTGCTCTATGGCATGAGACATATCTTCACGCCAGTTAAAAGCGTTGACGACCGTATTGATTTTAACCTTGCCATTACGGTTTAGGGTTCTATACACAGCCACAATCTCAATGACTCGAGACGGTGATAGCCAGGCACTTTTACGATCTACTCGCCCAATACTCTGAGCTAATAAAAAATCTGCAGTATCAAAACTCAAGCCCAGCATATCCAAATGCGGACCAATACGATCCATCATTTTGGCTGATAGAAGATGGCCATTGGTAATAATTGAGGTGCGAAATCCGAGTGACTTAGCCAACAGTAAAGCACTAATAAAGCGCCCACCAAGCATCACAGGTTCTCCACCAGCAAAATTAATTCTGACCGATGTATACCCCAACGCTTTGCGTATTGGATTTTCAGAAAAAAAGTAATCGGCAAGCTTTATAAGCAGAGATTGAATATCTCCAGATGAGTGATGTAACTCCGCTTGCGAATCATTGCTTTCCCAAGTGGCATAACAATATCCGCAGCGGTAATTACAGGTTTCGGTCATATGAAAATTGATGACCATTTCACTTATATTTGTCATTTAGCTAGCTCCGTTTGTTGAGGACAAACGCAGAATCACCTAGTGCAATGCACTAACAAGCCTTTAAATAAAAAAATTACATATTTTTGAATTTATCTAGCAAATCATCAAATTCGACGGCCTCTCTTACCTCTTTTTCTACATGCCGCTTCAATTGATTTACCGCTTCATTGTCAGAACACATCATAGATGCCATCTGAGCAGCCTTATCAAAATCACCTTGTAAATATGCTAACAGCATATTATCGGCGGGCGCCATAGCTGCTGATTGCGCTAATAAGGCATGCAGTAAGTTTAAGTTTTTTCCCAAAGCTAGCTGGGGCAACACGGTAAAAGGATTGGGTAACTTGTCCTTATATAAATCGAAACTGCCAGCCAAAGCACCTGCAAACTTAGAGGCCAATCCATTACTTATGGCTATTCCCATCAGAGAGTTACTTTCTCCAAACATAACCTTTACCGCTTTAGCGCATTCTTGCCGATAAGCATTATCCTCAAAGATACGCTTCACATCCTTAGGATCATGAAACACGGCATTGAGCAGCAGCGCATTAAATAACACTGTCATTTGGCCAGGCGCTAAGTACTTAGCCTTCCGCTGTACTTTTTGTTCGGTTTCAACTTTGATTAGCTTATTTCGGACAAGCGAATCTGCCTTGGTTTTAAGCAACTGACTTTGGCTTGCGACATCGATATCAAATAGCTGACGTATCGCCTCAGGTACGGTTATTCCGCTAGCCATTGCAATATGCCTTCTCTAACAAAGTACTTACCTGAATTCGATGGAACTCTTCCTGCCCAATAGAGAAGCTTGCGATAGCTTTAGCCATATCAAACCAGTTACTTCTTTGGTACTTAGAGGAATAACAACGGTGTGATTGCTGACTATACTGCTGCAATACACCAATACAGTAACCAGCTCGCATAGCTTCAGCCATAGAGGTATGTAAGGCTGCATACGAACCAGGCTGACCTTTACGATCAAAAATCTCTACAACATCGCGACATGCGTTTTGCAAAAACTCAGCATCATTACCATTAAATGGAGCTTCTTTTGCCTGCAACGAAGCACTGACGATTAAGCAGATACAAATCAAGCTAGTAAACATCACCTTCATAACTTTCCCTCGACTGGAGCTGTAGTTGGAATCGTTTTAACTTCAATAGAAACAGAAGAAGGTGTTATAACTTCAGGTTGCCCCTGCGCCTCTGGCACAAATGGGGAAGATATTGATTCAGATACATTTTCAGATGGTCTAACTGATTGCTCATCAGCTTTCTCTGCTGCACTTTTCTTGGACCATAGCTTTGGTAAAGGTGCTGAGGCATAAATGGCTAAAATGATAAGCAGGCTTGAGACATAATTTCCAACTTCCTCATAACTATTAAAAAACTCAATTTCTAATCGTCCTTTATCCATAACTTCCCCCCATACAGCAACGAGTTCTATGAACGAAATAAGCAGAACCATACTTGAAACGGCATATACAAAGCGCCGCAGCTTCTGCCACCAGCTCCACTGCAATTGAGAGCTTCGACGATAAAAACGCCAAATTACGCCAGCCAACAAGATGAACAGACCTAACTCCATAGCATCCAACTCGCTGATGCTATTACTTTCCTCTAAAAATTCGAAAGGAATGGCAACCAAACAAAATACGGTGATAGAACCTAGGCTAAGATAAAGCAAGAAGGTCATAATCCCTGCAGCAAGATGCCCCAGAAGAATATCTAGAGTATTAAAAATCGATTTCATTGTTCATCCTTGATAATACGGAGATGATGGCAAGGAGTGCCATTTCCAAACGGCCAATATCATTGCGTTTTACACTCTACGAATCAAGTGGATCACGCCCAAGTTGATCACTAACTTTAAAAAGTATATTCAAATGATTGCCAGCGGGTAAGCATTTGCTTCAGTTTGGTAAAGACAGCTTAGCTTTATCGACAGTATTACTACAGCTAGGCTTGTTTTTGCCTCGATAATTACAGCACCCCCAGAATTCACTATAAGGGCCTTTTTTTAGTTTCATATCACTACCACAAGCGCTGCAAAGTGGTGCTATATGACCGCAACCATCATTCAAGCAGACCTTTAAGCCGGTAAAGCGTTTACGTGTCATTGGGCCACCGCAAAGCTCACACCCCTCCTCTTTATGATCACACAAAGGGAAATGGGAGCATGAAAAGAACGATTTGAAGTTGCCAACTCTGGGCTTCAGCGTACCTGTAGTACAGCGCACACAGCTTATGTCTTCAAAAATTTGTTGCACCAAAGATGTGTTGAATTCATCTTGCTCGATGGCATAGTTTTCTTTAAGCAATTCGATCACAAATGGACTCACGTCAGTCATATCAGCAAGCACGTATGCTCGATGTTTTGCCCGAGTTAATGCCACGTAAAATAAGCGACGCTCTTCTGCAAATTCAAATGCCTCAGTCTTAGGTAAAAACGCATCAAGTATTGGGGGAGTGACTTTCATCGACGGGAAACCATGTTTTCCCTTTTGCATCCCCATGATCACCACGTAATCAGCCTCTTTACCTTTTGATGCATGAAAAGACTGGCATTCGATAGTCAGCTTTGGGTATTGCCTGTTTAACTGCTTTAGTTCAACTTTATCGGGTAGTTGAAACCAGAAGCGCGCCAGCAGATACACTACAGGCTGGGCTTTTGACTTAGTGCTAAGTTCATCCTCAACCTTTTCAACACGCTTGTTAATCGCATTCAAAGCCTGTTCAAGTGCATTGGGGCTTGGTTCATCTTGATTGGCAGGCTCTTGTGCGCCTCGTCGTATCAATGACACCGCAGGGTAATCAACCTCTGAATTGGAGCGAATGTCTTTTTTAAGCTGTACAGGGTTCTTGGTCACAAACTGTGTGGCGACGTCACCAATGCTATTGTTAAATCGGAATGTTTCGTCTAAATACGTTTTAGCTGTCGGACCGAAATATTCAGTAAACTGAGTGGTTAAACTAACATCAGCCCCGCTAAAACGATAAATTGCCTGCCAATCATCACCCACGCAAAACAATGATGCTTTGGGTTTGCTCCCAGGTAAGCAAGAGTCCCTTAACGCTTTGACTAGCCGAGCCCTAGGCTCTGAGATATCTTGAAATTCATCCACCATGATATAGCGCCATGGACTAAGAAATTGCCCTTGTTGGATATAGCCTAATGCTTTGCCTATCATGTCTTCAAAATCGATATCGCCAGAGGCTGACAATTGCTGTTGGTAACGACTTAATATGGGCTCCAATAACTCAAATGCCTTACGGGTCTGCTTCGCATCTGCGGCATGGCTAAACACCATTTCTAGTCCGTGACTATCGAGACAAGCTGATTTATACAAGCCAATAAGCTTACTAAATAACTTGGCTAACTCAGTAACGCGACCCAGTTCATTCAGTGTCGCTAATATGGCCTCATCGGGTAGCGGAGACTCTTTGATCTCTAGCGTTTTAATCTGGTCTTCTAGCTGCTTTGTAAGCAGACCTTTTTTATGCTGGTGGTAGAAAAGCTCAAGGCAAACTGTTTCGTGCTCTCTATGCAATTGGCGCTTCCACTCCATCGACTCCAGATATTGCTGGTTATCGATATAAGGGGCTGTACGATCATCTTCATCAATGCCGTAATACTCAATATACACACCGTAGTCAGGTAGGTAGAAGTCGGGTTGATACTGGCGGAAATCAACACTGCTTACATCATGCTCATACTTAGCTTCATACTGGTATTCAATACCATTACTGAATAGCCAATTAGCGATGTATAGCTCGCCGAAACTCTTTACTCGCTCCCCTTTTAAGGTGCGAATATCGTTATCAGTTAAGTACTGGAAATACTCACCCTCTGATTCAAAATCAAAAGGGCTTTTTTCAACATAATAGTATTGGCTGAAGTACTCAAACAGCTGTTTACGATAGGCCTCATCCTTAATGAAGGTTTCAAGGGTATCTTGTACCCATTTATCTTTAGCTTTTTCATCCTCAGCCCAAGGAGACAAGCTAGGTGCCTTGCCTTCAACCTTAGCAATAATCCTTAAACCTAAGCTATGGAAGGTGCTTGCTTTAATATCGTCGATATCTAGCTTCTCTTTTATCCGTTCATCCATCTCATCTGCGGCTTTTCTGCCATAGGCGAGCAGCAAAATATCATCAGCTTGTGCCTGACAACTTTTGACCAAGTAGCCTGCACGTCCAACCATTACGCTGGTTTTTCCTGTACCTGCACCCGCTAATAACAAGTTGTTGTTATCATCAATCACGCAGGCTCGGCGCTGTTTATCGGTCAGCGGGTTAGACTCAACATGCTCAAAGAAATCGGCAAACTTGATCAGCTGTGCTTGAACATAGTTTTCACGTAGCCTTTCTATATCGCCTTGGTTCCAGCTATGCATCTGCTTTAACTTGGTTAGCGCTGTTTTTATATCGTTAGGCAATGCAACTTTTTCACACCAGGGAAACCAGCGTTTATACTCACGCTTAATTCTGGCCTGTATCATCTCTAAGCGTGATTGGCGCAGGTACTCCGTAGTAATGGTGCGCTCAACTCGAGCCACCAGCTCACAGATTCGCTGTCCATTTGCATTAGCCCAACGCTGCGTCACTTCATTACCAAACCGGTAGTCAGCTAAATAGGTTAAATAGGGAAGCTGATAAGCTTTACCAGATACCGTAAAGCCAAGCAGATAACCTAGGGGACTAAAGTTAAAAGTGGGTGGGGTATCCAGTTGCTGCCATGTAAACATCATTTCAGCTGGTGGCACTGTAACTGAGCGATACTTGGCTAAAAACAGGCCTTGTTCACGGTGGAACCTAATGCCTTTCTCGGTCAGCTCTACCGCCTTTAGCTTGCCCAAATAAAGATAGCCAAACCAACTGTGTTTAATATTTTTATCAGACTGCTTTGATGACAATGAGGATTACCCTGTTAATCGATAACTTTAATAATTCAGTCTCTTTAAGGCTGAATTATATAGCAGCTACCAGTTACTTTGGACTATCTATTTAACTTTTTAAATATCAATTGATCATTGTTTAAAATACGGGTCTACTTGCCATTATGTTTTATCTCCTACTGCATCACCTAGCAATCGCTCAATCTCTGCAGCTGTAATTGCTGCTGGTAAAAGCAGGTTTCGACTTAGCTCTCTCTTTCGCTCTAGCAGCTCATTCAACCTTATATCAAAAGATGCTTCGCCATATTTTGGATGTACTGCCATCGGGTAGTGAATATGTACCGTTTTTTGTTGTCCGATTCTATAGATACGATCAGAGCACTGATCCTCAACAGCTGGGTTCCACCAGCGAGATAAATGAATTACATGGTTAGCTTGAGTCAATGTAAGCCCTACCCCCCCCGCTTTAGGTGATAACAACATGACATTAAACTCGCCTTCCGGGGTAAGCTGGAAAACATCAACTAACTGTTTTCGTTTTGCTCCATTTATAGAGCCATTTATTCGAGCAGGTGGATGCTGCATTTGGTAGCGCTGCTGAAGATAAGGTACCAATAAAGCCTGAAGTTTCAATGATTCAATGAATATGAGAACTCGCTCTCCTGCTGCATGAATAGTATCTAAAATATCTATAGTTTCTTTGAGCCTAGCGGAGCTTTCAATATGGCAGTTAGTTAATCCCTCTGCTCCAACTTCAACAGCAAACAAACTCACTTTACGGAGTTGTTGAATCACTTCTAGCACTCGCCCTTTTTCGGTATTAACTTGCGCATTACTGACGACAACCGAGTAATCTTGTGCCTGCTGAGGTGTCATCTCTCTTTTGTAGTGCTTAGTAAACTTCTTAGGCAGCCCTTGTAAATGCTCCTCTTTCATGCGCCGCATCAAAATAGAAGGAGATACTTCATCAACTAATCTAGATTTTAAAGCTTCTGCAGCAGCAATCGGATCATCTGTCTTAACATAATTATCATGGAACTCTGATAGCGCCCCTAAATAACCAGGCTCTACTGCATCAATAATACTCCACAGATCTTTCAACTCATTTTCTACTGGTGTGCCAGTGACGGCTACTGAAAAGTCGCATGACAACGATTTAGCCATTTCAGTCATTCTCGATACAGGATTTTTAATTTTCTGAACTTCATCAAAAGTGACGCATGCCCATTGGATAGGCAGGAAATATAATATCTTATCTCTTAACGTTTCATAGGTAGTCAATACCCAGTCCGCATCTTCAAAAGCACGTTTACGGTCTAATGCAGACATGCCACTAAGTGACTTCATTCCGGGGCCATATGCCTCGAAAACACGGCCTAGACCAGGCTTGTTTAAATGCACAGCCTCTTCATCTTTCCAATTCTTTAACAAGCCTGAAGGAGCAACTATTAACATAGGCTTATTGGGGTAAACATTTTCATTCATTGCTTCTTTTATCCAAGCCATAAAAGCTAGACTTTGCAATGTTTTACCTAACCCCATGTCATCTGCTAGAAGAACCCCATTACTACCTTGCTTCCAATGCTCTTGTAGCCATGACAGACCCACTTTTTGATGTGGATATAAAGATACTGTTTGAAGTAGTTCGGGAAACTCACCATTTAAACTTCCTCTTGGCGTTTTGCAAATCTGATACTCAAGTTCTTCAATATTATCCGTAGTTATAGGAACCAATGTATCGTTGGTTCTACCTTCTCCTTCAAGGCTATTATCTTTATCCAAATCACCGGAGACTGCTTGAGCCACTCTTTGAACTGCAGCTAAAGTTTCAGGGGTTGCAGGGAGCTCTTGATTACCGTGCTGAACGGTAGAATTACCTTTCGCGATTGCGTCTTCTATTTGTTCGCTTAAGCCAACAGCGTCCTCAGGAGTAATTTCAACCACCTGCTCACCAAGAATAAGAGTCAAAATTTCATCATCAGGTACCCAGCTAGTCGAATTTTCCAGCCTATAAGCACAGAGCTTTGGCTCCCAAACTCCCAATTGTTGTATTCGAAGGCTTAAAAACTCTGGAGTTTCGACAAAGAACTGCTCAACCTCCTCTTCACTATATTGTAGCTCGAGTGCTTGAGTTATTTTTCCTGCTGGATTGGCAATAAAAGCAAGTTTATCTTGTATAGTTCCCTTCTGAACATCTCTTACTACGTTCATCGCCTCGACCATACTTGGGGACAATATGACATATTGTCCTTGCCCTAGAGCATAATGAGGAACACAATTTTTCTTACCAGAAAACTGCTTAGAAAAATTTTTTTCATATTGTCTAGGAAGTAGTGGGCTGTAATCGGTAATATCACCATCAAAATCAGTGACAGGCGTAACCAGTACAGGGTGCACTTGACCTTTTGAGTCAATATCTAAAGTAAACCTATTAGCAGAAGATACTGTTATGGTGCTGAGTTGACCATCCACGACAGCATCTGAAGGTAAAAACTGCTGCAGTAATCCCCAAGCCAACATCTTATTGTCAATATCTTCAAAATTACTCTGTTGGAAATCTTCTATATGCTTGATTAAAGAAAATAAAGGTTCATTTATCAGGTAACGCTTAGCCCCCTGATGCAACATTATGCCATCTCGTTTCAAGCCCATCATAGGTCGAGAGCGCGTATCTAACCATATTGAAGTCAATTTAAACGTAGGTATATGTATTGGACCACTACCCGATATTTTTATCTTAAACGGAACAACTGCAGGTAACCCAAGCTGCAATACTTCGGTGGCGTCACATTGAGCAACTACTTCCTCAGCAACATCTATATAGCTATTTTTATCCTCGGCACTATCTTGTTCAAGCCAACTAAGTAGAGGAGCAACTGAGCCTAAACCATGAGATGTATGGCAAACAAAATTCCCCCACTTTTTGGTTGGTATCACGGTACCATCAGACTCTAGATGGAAACGTAATTTACCCTCAATAAGTTGCCAACTTAAATTTGCCATACCCATAATTATACCCGCATGTAATTGTTATATTTAATCTTTATATTTGTGTGATTTGCAATGGAGTCACTTAACTGTCTCTGCCATGTACCATTTTCTGAGTTATAATGACTGTCTTCATGATACGGTAAGTTTACTAACATCTTTCTGTTGTATTCAGTTAGGTAGAATCGAGGCGCGAACTGACTCGTATCTAGCCAATATCTATATTTTCCCGAGTGACTCCACTCTGTAATGATTAAATTACCAATTCTTAATATCAAAGCTGAATGCCTATGATTAACACCAGAACCTCGAACAAAATAACCATAGCTAGTTTCACCTTTTAAAAAGTGGTTCGACATTGATTTAGCATGCGGTCCCAATACTAACCAAGCCTCATCGATTGCCTCTATATCTAGATACGCCTTCCAGAATGCCTTTCTGTATCGCCAGTGCCTATCGGCGGTATCATCTCCATGAGAAACATAGTCAAGTAAAGAAAAAAAGTCTTCTAATGTACTTTCCACCATCCAAGACAAAAATATCTTTTTTGCTTCAATATTCACGTTAACCCACAATGCATTGTTAACTCTCGGGTCCTTGAAAAAGCTAAGCACAAAACCTTTGATGGTTTCCTTAACTTCTTTAAGTGGTTTTTGGTTTTGAAAAGGAAGTAATAACGCTTCTATTAAATGCGAACGATAAGAAGGATATTTCAGCGTCCTTTGCTGAGTAATAGATTCTCGGAGTATTTGACCGATAGTTTGCTTTTGCCACTCACGTGAGGCTAATAATGGCTGGGTTTTGTTTAAAAACTCTAAGTAAGTAAGCTGAGCCAGTCTCCCTGTCGCAAGAGCCCCTGTCAGCCCTGCTCGCTCATACAGTTCATCAAGTGATTCGCCATCATCTAGGTAATTAAGTAAAACTCTGTGCCCATTTTGCTCGAGTAGGTCAAAATCCTCGCATCGTGCCCATATTGTCATTGATTTATGATCGACTGCATAGCGTAATGCGTAGGTTAACGATTGACGTACGGCTTCAAATCCTTTGTTTTGATATGGATAAGTTAGCATTAAGACATAGTAAATAGTCAACCAACCACGTTTGTATTGCCTCCTTGCTAGCTCTTGCGAATAAGGCTGCCAGAACCCACCAATATCCATCAAGCTTTCGCTACCTTTAACTGGAGAAGAGAACAACATCCACGCAAATGTGCGTAAGCTACGCTTACTTAGTTTTGGCCACAGTGAAGGTTCAGTGATAGCGGCTATAGCCTTCCGATATTCACTTTGTAGTTCAAATTCAGATGGCTCTACAGCATCAAATTCCCCAAGGGTAATTAAGGCTCTTTGTGTGGCTATATGGAGTCGACTATGTTCTAGCTCTAGGCGTTTGAGATTAAAAACAATCGGGAGTTGGTTAAGCTTGGCCTTAAGCGACATAATTTATCCCTTAAAACCTTTAATTAATAGCTCCTTCTCTGCATCAGTAAACTCTGGCGGTGTCATTATGAACCTTAAATCTATGCGGCGGTTTGCTTGATCATCAGTAGGCACATGATGACGATGCCCCGATATAGGACGCTCTTCACCATAACCAGACACACTAAAAATAGCTTCATTGTTATCATTATCCATTGACTTCAATAGTTCGGAAGCACTAACTAATTCCATATAAGTTTTAATTGCTCTATTAACGGATAGCTGCCAGTTGAGTTTGCCCGTATCATCACCTCTATAACGAGTATTATCAGTGTGTCCCTCAATGAAGATAGCCTCTAAATAAGCGTGATCTTTTTTTTCACCTTCACAGGAAGAAAGTGATGCCGCTAGATTTATTGCAAAACAAGGTAAAACATCTTCTAAAACATTACGGATGGCTTTTAATTTTATCAAATTATCGTCGTTTAACTGTGCGGATCCTGATGCAAAAGTGATAGCATTTTCCGTTAACCGAAGTACACCATGAGCCTCGTCTACATTAACGATAATGCCATGTTCTTCTTCTAATCTTCGTTGCAATTCTTGAAGCAATTTAGCACGGATATAATCATTACTTTCCATGCGCTTTTTAACAGTATTAAGCCGTTCAATTTCAGTTTCCATCTTTTCCTGAACACGAGCAGTTCTTTGTGCTGCATCTTGGAAATTAAGAATAAATGCCACCAACGTGATGATAAATATGAATACCAATCCGGACATTAAGTCACTCACAGATACAAGGTAACCTGAGCCTTCATCAAGCTCTAGTTCATTATCAATACTCATAAGTCACCCTATGCCGTAGCAGGCCATTCTTCGACAACATCTGCAAGTTCTCTTACTGCACCAGATAACTTCTCCACTATTTGTGCAGCATTACTATCTAACCCCGTTAAGTAACTTGTTGTCGACTCTGCGAAGGTTGCATAACCCTGATTAAGGCTTTCAAGAGTTTTCCCTAATGACTCATCAACGTCCACAAATCGATTATGATAACTTTCCCAGTAGCTTCGTAATTCATCTTGCATCTCTTTTATTTGGGTAACTGCTTGTTGATTAGCTTTAGCTGAATCTGAAAGAGTATTTATCCCGGTATTCAGTGACTCACTACTACCATTTAAATCCTCAGCAAGATCAGCTATCGGCTGTACGACAGAGGCAATACGCTGGTGGACATCAGAAAGAGATACAACAACAAGGCGAATTTCTTCGGCCAAGGCCTTATTATTTGATGTAATGTCAGCGATATCGTTTGTACTATCACGAAGTTTGGCTATAGAAGAATCGAACTCTGTTGCTATTTTCCTCATATTAGCTGCAGACTCTTGTGTGGCTTCTTTTAACATGGTTGTCATTTCACCTACTGATTGCGTGACGCCATTTACCATGCTTGCTACTCCAGAGCTAATTTCCTCTCGCATCTGATTGGAACCTTCAGTGAATGCTTTGCTTAAATCTCCAATCGTATCTTTGGTACTCCGCTGCATATTTTCATGGTTCTCATTCATCGCCTTCATTTGCTCACGTAGATCACCAGATAACGACTGCATGGTAGTCGCAAACGCTTCCATCTCTTTACCTGCTGCACCAGAAATACTTTGGCTAAATTCAGAAATCAGACGTTCAATGGTCTCATCGGCAGCTTTAGATTGGTTTTGATTGAGTTGTTCTAATGCTAATTGAATATTACCAAGCGTTTCGTTTAAAGGTTGCGATACTTGCTCGTTAAGTACTTGCCCCAAACTAACGGCTAAATCAGTCGAAAAACTGTTTAGAGCTTGAGTCTGGCTACGAGACTCTTTTAATATCTCAGTATTTATACGCTCACTACTTACAAACTCTAACCGCTCTTCCAATAAATCATTCCACTGGTTTAACAAGCCCTTCAGCTTATGGCTATTTTTTTTCTCACGCCAAGAGAAAATCATTGAGGTGATCAAACCAGCAATTGAAGTTAAAAAGGCTAGCGAAGCGCCATCTAATAGATGCGAGAGTGCTTCCTTGGCTTCATCTATATCGTTGGAACCAATGCCTGACGAGGCTAAGTAAATACCCGCGACCAGTCCTAAAAAGGTACCTAAAATACCTAAACCTGTTAATTTATTTGGTACTGAATTGAAGTAACGGACATCGAGATGTGGGCGAATAATTGTCTGGTCTGAAAAAAATTGCTGCGGTCTACGAGTATTAACTATGACATCTCTTTCTGTAAGGTGGTGTTCTCCAGGTAAAAGTAAGACTTCATTGAATTCACGCCAAGGATTTCTCATCACTGGAGACTCTGTAATAGTCTCTTCAAGCTCATAAAACTCGGCAGGCATTGCGTCAGCATTTTCTATACGGCTTAAATGATCAATAGCAGGTTGCAGCTGCTTTGTCAGGACACGACATTTTTGCCTAAACTGATGCCAATTAGTTGCAGCAAGGGCAATGATGATCAATATTTGAATGGAAATACCAATTCCTGATGTAAACAGTAAGGCAAACATATTTAGAGTATTATTCATTTTTTCACTCGTTTAATCCTTCCGTGGAGCTGGATAGTACTATTACATTATTTATGGTTATTAGTCACCAACATGACTCGATGCTTTAGCAAATGATCCCAGTGGTTACCAACTCAAACATAGAGTTGGTAACCTCATTACATTGTTTGGTAGAACTTCACCAACTATTATGGACAAATTTCGTTCTGTACTGGTGATAGTCCATCATTGCTTGTCTAATTTCAGGTCATACAGCCCTTAGCCTTGAAACAGTTAATACATCAAAGTTCATTAAAACAGTACAGATAAAAATACAGCACTTTATTTAAAATAATCTTTATTATTAAAAGGCTTAAGCCATCACTTACTTATTGAATAAGCAGTTGAACTTCTACTCGACGATTTCTTGGATCTGAAGGTTCCATTCCTGAGAGGGGTTTAGACTCTCCATACCCAGCGACGATAATTCGCTTTGAAGTATCAACATCTAATGTTCCAATAAGTTCACGTCTGGCCTCTCTTGCTCTAGCTGCTGATAGCGTAAAATTATCATCATACACAGTACAGAACCGTTTATAGTCCGTCACAGGTCTACTTACAGGGATATTATCCGTATAACCTTCAACTAAAATCATAGCCTTAGGATTATCGATTAAGAATCTCACTAATTCACTTTGGATAGCATGTACTGCAGCAGCTGCTTCAGGGTTTAAACATGCACTCCCTCTTTCAAACACACCATCTCGTAGTGTCAGTCTGTTGGTATATTTATCCAAAGCAATTAAATTTGAAGTATCTGTGTTTTTCAACATTTCACCTAATAGCTTGGTCACCTTAAGTACTGGATCGTCTTTTTGTTCAAGTGCCTTAGCTAATTCTTCTTGATAACGAAGATCACTCACACTCTTTTGTAACACTGCAACGACCAGCAGTAGCATGACTACCGCCATAACCCCTGCCATCAGATCAGAAATGGCAATCCATTCACTTGGTTTTTCTTTCATGTCAGCTCATCATGTTAGGTTAATCATGCAACTTCTGAATTAATTCCAGGATCTTTCGTAAAAAGATCAAGCTTTAGATCTTCCAGCGCACCTAGTAATAACTGTTGATTTATCGGTATTTCAGAAATTGGGCTCAATATGGACAGAAGCTGTTGCTGTGAATCTGGGTATTCTTTCAAATATGCTAATAAGGATGATAACTCGGAAACATAACTAACGATCTGATCTGCCCGTTGAACAGACATATCCAGCGTATCACTTAAGATTAACTGGTTAGCTTTTACACTCGCACTATGCTCTGCAGCATCTTGCCTTAATAATTTAACCTCATTAATAAACTCATGTTGTTGCACCAATAATGTATCCAAAGGTTTCAGACTAGAGAGTAAATGACTTTGATGACTACTCAGTAACTGCAATGGTTCTAATGCTGCCGGTAAATTAGCCAAGTTGCCGATGACCTGCTCTAAAGCAGTTTCATTTCTTTTAAGTGACTCGCCTATACTCCGCATTTGTTGCCCAGAGGTTGAAATAGCACTTAATCCTGCTTCAATAGGCTTACCAAGTTTACTTACAATCTCTGTCGACATTGCAATGCTTTCATTAAGCACGTTACTTGATAGCGTAAATTCAACAGCGGCTTTTTTCTGGATATGAAGCGCTTCATCAATCGATGTTTTCACATCTCCCATTGTTTCTTTTACATCTGTTGATAACACACCAAGTGCAGTTGATATTTCAAGTGTAGCTTTGCCCAATTGTGTACTACCGCGCTCAAGAGTTAACGACGCTTCACTGCTCATATCCTTAATAGCAGAAGACAGATCACTACGGACATTATCGAGCACTTCAGTAAATTGACTATTGAATGAATCAACAGCATTCACTAAGTCACTTGCAGCAAGTCCTACTTTATCTGCTCCTTGAGCCATCCTTTGAGCGGCACCAGCCATGTTTTCAATAACTGATTGGCTATTATCAGTAAAAGACTGCATTGCTTCTTTAGTCGCTTGCGTTTCAATGCGTACAGACTCAATTGTTTCTTGTAGACCATTGATACTATTATTTATAGATTTTTGAGTTTGTTGATGAACCTGAGTCAGTCTATTTTTTATATCGTTAAGGCCAGCTCTAAGTGTTTCGCTTGTATGCTTTTGCACTTCAGTCGATTTGTTCACTAGAGTTAAAATACCAGTTTCTACGCATGTGCGCGTCTGGTCATTAGTATTTTTCAATACCTCTTGCAACTGTAAGCTATTATTCTTTGATTCATTCTGTGTTGATAAATGAGCTTGGTTAATACATTGCTCTAATGAATCAAAATTATCACTCAATAGTTGGCTATTTTGACTGTTATTTTGTTTATTTTGCTCAAGCAATTGATCTAACTTGTTGGAAAAAGCGCTAGCCATATTTACAGAGACACTACTTATTTGAGAAAACAATGCGGCTTGCTTTTCATCTTCCATGGCAAGTTGAATACTCTTGCGATGCTCTATCTCATTTTTAACTTTATCAATGACCCAAGTAAGACGTTTCTCATCGAAACGAGCAAATTCACTCCAAATTTTAAGCAGAATAAAACCACTTATTCCCCATGTTGATGTTTTAAATTTAGTGCCGAGACCATTAAGAAGTCCAAGCAGATGCTGCATACTATCTGCAGCACTACTCGCATCTAGCGCATTAGGCTGACTAAGAATATTAGAAGCATGATTAAGTGCCATGCCCAGTCCTAGAAATGTACCGAGTAAACCAATGATTAATAGTAACCCTGGCATGAGTTCGACCAGTTTTTCAGGAGCTGTAGCAACGGCATGCCACAGATCCGTCACGCTACCATGCTCAATATCTAAATCATCAGTCGTATCATTCGGTGTACCTCTATGCCACTTTTTCTCCCAAGATTTAGGTTTAGCGATTAGGTGGGCACTCACAATGGTACAAAGCATCATAAAAAGAATGATGGACAAAAAAAACGCTTGCAGTGGGTCACTAATATCCGGTATTAAAAAGTCTAATATTGCATCTAAATTCATACAGCAACCTTAAGAATAGTATCCATGCGCACTTTTGATTCTTGTTTGAATATATTGGCATAGTCGTTTAAAAGCGATTGCTCATCAGGAGTTAACTCATTGAATGACTTACTATGCTCGGCACAATCTATCAGCAATACACCTATTTTATGACCGTCCTCAAGTAAATAACTACGATCTTCTAATTCAATCTGCTCTTCTGTTTTCTCGAGTAATTGTAGGAACCCCTCTGCAGCTCCAACATAACGTTCAATATCTAATTGTTCTTCAGATAATTTATCAAGTGATAACTTATTTTTAGGTACATTTATCTCTAGTAGCGCTAACTCACTTGCCTCTTCACTAGAAAGTTCATCTTGAATTTTACATGCCAGAGTCAAACGCTGTAATAGCATTTTGTCTTTCGCATAAGCTCTGTTAGCAATATTCCACTCTTCCTCAAGAACCTCTGCATTTTTCGCCCAAGACACAATGAGCTCTTCAAAAACAAAAGGAGCAAGTTTTTTACCATGCTGCCTTGTCAATACACGGTCTAAGCGCTCTGCAGCATTTTTATTTAACTCTGGATTAGCCTTGATGAGATCTGAAGCTATTCTAATTAAAAATAAATCATCAGAGTTCAGATCATCAACAGTCATTGATGTACGAAGCTTTTTATCCGCAATAGTCAGCAATTTTTGTGTTGCACGTAGGCGTAAATAATGTTCGAAATCTGTGGGTTCGGCATCGATTGCTAACGATAATTCCGCTTTTGCAATTTCAAAGTCATTGATTGCAGAAGCTAATTCAAGGTTGTGTCTTTGTTCCTCGGGTATCACCTCGTCCTCTGCAAAACGAAACTCTTGTTGATGTGTTTTAGCTTCTTTCAATTCTTCAGCGTTGAGTACATCATTTTGTTGGTTAGTTGATTCGCTCCGTTCATTTTTATCTGCATCAACCGTTTGGGCCTTGTGCCATCGTTGAGCAAGTTTAATTGACCATTTAATTGCAGCATCTATTTTCTTTGCAATTGGGGATTTTTCAAATGCGGTTAATGCCCCCAAGCCTTTTTCTAACGACAGTAATGCCGTTTTTAACCAAGGATGCGACACTGATTGTGCGGCTGAACGTAGTACTCCACGTATTTGTTCAACATAAGGTTTAACGGCCTTCCAGGCTTTTTTTACGCTACCCACAAAAACGTCTGCTTTCTCTGCCATCCAACCGATTGCTTTGCTTGCAACACTTTTAACTGTTTCATATGCAGAACTAGCTGCACTTTTTACTGTGCTAACTGCAGAGCTAACAAAGTTACCCACTGAACTACAAGCATTACTGAACCAACCCATTTTATTTCCCCTTTAAAATTAAACGCTTATTCCATAATTCCGAGTAACCGCCGACTAACCTCGGTATTAGTCACATTATTGGCTGCTTTTGTTATTACATCTTTTCTACTTTTACCCACATTCCTATTTGCAGAACAAACATCTTCTATTGCTGTTTCAAAGTGATGCCACTTAACCCTTGGGTCTTTATCACATTCGACTAATGCACGAGGAAAAGCTGTACGTAAAACAGTTCTTATTTCACGACCTGATAAACCATCAGATGCAACAGCACAACGTTCAATTATCATATCGCGCTCTTCGTCTAACGGGACGCCAGGAACCAGCATTCGCTGCCACAATTGTTTACGTCCTTCTATATCAGGGAGTTTAAACTCAATGTGATAGCGAATCCTGCTGACAAAAGCGCTATCGTAATTTTTAGCAAAATTGGTTGCAAAAATTACGATGCCATCAAAGCGCTCTAATTCCATTAATAATGTTGACCGCATAGCATTAATTTCATTATCGATGCCTTGAGTAACCGAAGAGAGTCGAGCCCCAAGTAATGTATCTGCTTCATCAAAAAAAATGACCGCACCTTCCAACGCTGCCGTTTTAAATGTTGCAGCTATATTTTTGGCCGTCTCTCCAACATATTTACTTTCAAGTTCAGATATACCGATGTGAAAATACTGGCGCTCTAAAGTTCCTGCGAGGGCTTCGGCAGCAAGAGTTTTACCTGTTCCCGGTGGACCATATAAATTGAGGATCATATTACGGCCCATAGGGTCAACCGCTTCAAAACCCCAATCTGTATAGATTGTTTTATGATGACGCATAGCACCAATAGCCTCTTCAAACATTCTGCGCGTCTCTGGTGCAAGAACGACATCCTCCTCTAAACGAATCCGTGGAGTACGTAATTCGTAACTAGATGAGGTATCGCCACTTTTTCTTGGTTGCTCGTCCATTAACTAATTGTTCCCTAATGCTCTTCGGATGACCGATGATATAGTCTTTCCAACTATTCCCGATGAATAATAAACATCTGATTGGTAATGACTTATACAGGATTCGAATGTAAAACAGATTGACGTTTGTAAGTGATTGGAGAGTACAAATCACCAGAAAAGGCTATCCCTAATATATTCATAACGTTCCTTATTATTTTTGTGCTGACCAAACGTTTTAGTTTGACTTGTGAATGGTTAGTACTGCTCACGCTTTTTATCCAATACATAATTAAAGCGCTAGTATCTACTGCTTAAACACACGATGCTTACTGGCCAACTGTCTGTCAGCATTAGTAACGGTATTCAACACTTTTACTAATACCAAAATCACAGGCAATATTAATCTATTGATTTATATGAAACAATGTAATAAATCACACCTCGCAAGGTAAGTTCACTTCTGAAAGCTTTAGCGAATATCGATTTTCTCCCTATACAGGCGCTAAAGCGGAGCAAAATGCTCCTGACATTTTGTGGGTGAGCTTGTTAACCACTATTTGTGCAATATTGACCTGCGCTTCAACTTTAACCTGCGAAGGCGAATAGTTCTTCAACACGAATGCTCCTTGCCTATTCTCTACTCCCGCCTTCCTTGGCGGCCGGATGATACGAGCCTGATTATGTGAAAGAGTGGTTTGTTCTGCGCCACCAGCTAAACTCACACTATAAATTACCCCCATTATGATTTTGCCTTTTTCGCTCTGGGCTTTTTCTTAGCGGCTTTGGCTGCTAATGCAAGCGCTTCCCGTTCGGCTTTAATGCGCTCAAGCAAAGCCAGTGCGCTGTTTTCGCCTCTAATGAGTTCAGGGTTTTGCTCGCGCCACTCGGCGGTGAGCTCGCCCCTGAAGGCTTTAGCGAGTATTGATTGAGTAAGATTATTGACTCGGGCTTGTGCTTTACTGACCTGAGCTTCGACTTTATCGGCGAAAGCGAATAGCTCTTCGACACGGCGGACACAAAATCGTCGGGAACGATTTTGGACGACCGTAGGTTGGCCCGAAGGGCAAACTACAGGGAAGTAGTTTGCAATTTCGGTTTGTTCTGCACCACCAGCTAAATTCAAACAATAGATAGCACTCATCATACCTTAGCCTTTTTAGCTCGCGTTTTCTTAGCTGGCTTGAGCTTTTCTCTTTCAGCTTTTATACGCTCAAGCAAGGCCTGTGCGCTGTTATCACCGCTAATGAGTTCAGGGTTAGCGGCGCGCCAATCGGCGGTAAGCTCGCCTCTGAAGGCTTTAGCGAGTATCGATTGGGTGAGGTTGTTAACTCGTGTTTGCGCTGCATTGACCTGCGCTTCGACTTTATCGGCGAAAGCGAACAGCTCTTCGACACGGCGGACGATTTCGGCTTGTTCTTCAATATTTGGCCAATTGATCTCCAGCAGTTTGAATTTACTTTGAGTCAAATTCATCCCACTTTCAGATATACCAGTTTTCAATGCTTCAATCTTATCTAATACGGAGAGGCTGTTTAGCTGCATTGCTAAAAATTTGCTAATCCCCTTTCCTTCAGCAACTTTATATCTATAAACTTTGTCACAAATCATTAGGTTAGAAGATACGTTTTCAACATAACAAGTAACACCGCACCTTACCCTTGGGCCTGCGCGTGTTGTTAAAATATCCCCAGAAGCAACTTTCAGATGCGTCCTCACTTCTAGGCTTTCTGGTAATCTTTTATTCTCATTCTGTATAAATTCAATCTGCTGAACAGCAGAAGTTTTTATAACTCCCCATTGTTCACCTGTCACGGGCTCATTATGGCATTTAGGGCTCCACCCTTGACCTATTGTGCCAATAACCTCACCTAATGTGACAATGTCCCCAATGTAACTATCTTCATCCCCACGCCACTCTTCTGTCAATTTGCCACTGACTGCGGCGGCGAGGACGGATTGGCGGAAAGATTTTAAGATGGCGGGGATGGCATCGAGGCGGGCTTTGGTGCTTTCCACCTGCGCCAGCAGCTCATCCAGCTTGTCGGCAATGATTTTTTGTTCGGCTAATGGGGGGAGCAGTAAGTCACAATCTCTAATTCTAAACAGAGCTAACTTGGGCTGACCACTTGAGGTAGTTTTATCTTTAAATTGATCTTTTGCGGTATGAGAGTTCAAAAATCTCTTTAGATACGTATTATTGATACCGCTAATGTTACAAATCTTAGCTGCATTTTCCGTTAAGTTAGCACCATCCAGACAAGGGGGAATTGAACCTACCAAGCCAATTGTACCTGCAATGCTGATATACAAGTCTTCTTTAGAAATTATATAGTTTGCGATCTGTTGGTGAGTGTCGACTTTCAGGTATTTCAAATCTGACATGTCGATCGTTTCATTATAAAAATCCGTCACTCTTAAATAAGGATGTGCCGTAATTTCATCACTAAAAGACTCACCTTTTGGAAGGCGTTTACCACCTTTAACATCAGCAATATCTTCAATCTTTATGGCTGCCCAACCTTCAGGAATCACTGCACTCATCCTTTAAC
Organism: Shewanella algidipiscicola; assembly: GCF_003605125.1. Lineage (GTDB taxonomy): Bacteria > Pseudomonadota > Gammaproteobacteria > Enterobacterales > Shewanellaceae > Shewanella > Shewanella algidipiscicola. The sequence goes on along the minus strand of NZ_QPQT01000010.1, from coordinate 108,799 downwards.
CCCACCAGCCAATGACTTAACCAAAGCCTCAAGATCCGCTAGTGCGCCTTTAAGCTCTGTCATGGCTTCGTCTGCGAGTTTTTCTGGTGTACCTAAGTCTGCTGCATCGACACTGTTAGCATCTTTAAGCCATGAGATATCCAATGAGTCACCTTTGCTGTCGCGGATGTAATCACGGCTAAATACGCGCCATCGGCTGTGTGCTAAGCGTGGGTCTATGCCCTTATTAACTTCAGCGGTTTCAACTTCCACCTCTTCGGCATTGAAGCTATAGTCGCCTTCCATTCGGTCGAAAATTGCTCCTGCATTTTCGACACTTCCGCCATCCATGGCGGTCGCCTTCTTATTCTTGCCAAAATAGCATTCTTCAAATGGGCTTAAGTGTTGCTGACCAAACGGGGTGCGTTTACCAAAGTTAGGCATGTTGGTACGTAGGTCGTACACCCAGGTATTAGTGGTGCAGTTTTCTTCTTGTAGCTTGTCGCCCTCAGAACCTTTAGTGAAGAACAGCACGTTAGTCTTCACGCCTGCGGCGTAGAAGATGCCTGTCGGCAAACGCAAGATAGTGTGCAGGTTACACTTGTGCATTAAGTCGCGACGCACATCAGTACCGACGCCCGCTTCAAACAAGACGTTATCTGGCAATACCACGGCGGCGCGGCCACCAGGTTTTAAGTTGCGGTAAATGTGCTGTAAAAACGCCAGCTGTTTGTTGCTGGTGGGATAGGTTAGGTCGTCACGGGTGATGGAGGCATCGCCGCCCTTGCTGGTGCCAAAAGGCGGGTTAGCCAAGATAATATCGGCCTTGGGTAAACTCATGCCGACTTGGCCCAAGGAGTTACCTAAATGCACTACGCCTTCGTCGTCACCTTCCATACCATGGAGTAGACAGTTCATTAACGCTAAACGGCGGGTGGATGGCACTAGCTCAACGCCGACAAAGGCGTGGTTTTTTTGAAACTCTTTTTGTTTGTCGGTTAAATCATACAGATCATCGGTTTGCGCTTTAATGTAGCTGTCGGCGGCAATTAAAAAGCCAGCAGTACCGGCGGCGGGATCTTGAATCACTTCGCCCGCTTGCGGGTTAATAACCCGCACCATAGAGTCGATTAACGCTCGGGGAGTAAAATATTGGCCTGCGCCGGATTTAGTCTCGTTGGCGTTCTTTTCTAACAAGCCTTCGTATAAGTCACCTAAACCGTCTTTTTGGGCGCTGAACCAGTCAATCGAATCCAGTGATTTTATCAGCTGCTTTAAATGGCGTGGCTCACGCAGGCGGGTTTGGGCATCGGCATAAATGGCTAAAATTAATGGGTCAGCGTGTAGGGTGTTACCCTCGCTGTCTTTACCTGTCGATAGGGTCAGTAGCATACGCTTATAGTCATCAAGCAGGTTTAGGCCGTCTTTGTCACTTAAATCTGTCCAGCGGCAACCTGTTGGCAGGGTATGTTTATTGAGTAAGCCTGCCTCGGTGTTCTCGTGCACCATTTTAATAAACAGCAATAAGACGAGCTCGGTGACGTAGTCAGAATAGTTAATGCCGTCGTCACGCAATACGTCACACAGATTCCACAGTTTTTGGACGATATCGCTATTATTTGAAGTGCTCATTTGATGTTCTCAATTAATTAAATTCGGCTAATGGTTGCTGCATTAGCTTTATATTTGGATTGTTTATCGATTCAGGGCTATTGATTGCTCACACCGACATAGCGACTGAATTGATTGCTGTCTTGGGTCATTAAGGTGACAAATTTAGGGTGAACAAATAGCTTTTCTTTACCTGATTGTACTTCTTGCAATACGCCAATATCACACAGCTGTTTTAAGTAAACTGAGGCGGTTTGGCGTTTTGCTATATCGTTTTCAACCAGGTTTTGAATACGACAATAAGGCTGTTCAAAAATCACTTGTACTAGCTCATGGCTATAGATTTTGGGTAACTGCTGACGCACATATTCTGTGGTGTGTTCAATTAACTCGCGGGCGGCGGCGATTTTGTGGGTAGTCCACTTAGCGGTTTGTTCAACGGCATTAAGCATGAAAATGATCCACGCTTGCCATTCTTGCTTGGTGGTCACATTAAGCAGTAAGCGGTAATAATCTTGCTTATTAGCCACGATATAGCGGCTTAGGTACAAAATAGGGGCGCTAAGTAGCTGTTGATCAATCAGGTAAAGAATATTAAGCACGCGGCCTGTACGGCCATTACCATCAATAAAGGGGTGTATGGCTTCAAACTGGTAATGGGCAATGGCCATTTTAATCAGTGGGTCAACATCATCTGCATTGTGTAAAAAGGCTTCCCAGTTGCTAAGCAAGTCACGAATAACACCTTCACCTGCTGGTGGGGTGTAAATCACCTCACCGGTGGCCTGATTGGTTAAGCTAGTGCCTGGCACTTTGCGCACGTCCATTTGGACTGATTTTATGGTGCTGCAAATTTCTAGTGCCGTGGTTACACACAATGGGCGGCTAGTTAGCTCGGTAAAGCCTTGGTATAGGGCAGTGCGATAACGCAGCGCCTCTTTGGTCATAGGGTCGGCTTGGCTATCTTCTTGAGCATACTGAAATAGCTTGTCTGTGGTAGTAACTATGTTTTCAATCTCGCTACTGCCTTGGGCTTCTAGCAGTGGCAGTAAGTTGATGAGCAGGCCTTGGTTAGGCAGTAACTCACCGGCTTGCTTTAACTCAGCAAGGGCGGCACGGGCAGGAATACAGGCTTTAAGTATGGGTAAGGTTTCGGCCAACTCACCGAGTTTGCTGTCTAGCGGTAACGGCGGTAAATGGTTGTATGCTTGCTCAGCTTGCCATTTCATGTTTAAAAAACCTTCATTTATCGACATAAATAGAGAATGCAGTGAGCTTATGTCGATTCAATCGACATGTAAAGCAAACATATTTATAAAAGCTTACTTTATCGACATGTGTTACGTGTTTTGAGTTGTTATGTCGATTGCATCAACATTACTGGTAACATGTATAGAAAATACGAATATCTATACATATCTCAGTGGCTACCCCCTAAAAATATGCCCTGAAAATTAAGCGCTAACCGACCTGCCAAAGGTATTCGTTCAGCTCGTCGATAATGGTATCGAGCTGATCATCAAGTACATTGTTAAAGCGTTTAGCACCACCTTGATCGGCAAAACGTTGGTTGACAAATGCCTTATCAATCACAGCTTCATGCACTAATTGTTTTGCTAAGCGCTGAAGCCACTTACGTTGGTTAGGGTTCCAGTCATGCTCGCTGTAAATGCGTTGCATGGCTTTATTGACCCGTTGTTCAAAGGGAATTAACGCTTCATCTAATGCAGCTTGGCGGATATAACCGATAATACTGGCTGCAATATCTTGGTTGGTATTTTTACGCCATGCGCTTTGCAGATGGGCCTCACTATAACCTGCTGCATCAAGTAAAAGTTTAACTTCTTTAAGTTGTTCTCGGGTTAGGTCTTTAGGGCGATTAACCACCACGGACAAGGCTGCCGATTGGTTAATATTCTGCTTAATAAAATGGTTAAAGCTTTCAAGGTAGTCAGCTGGTTTTTCATGTACGCCATAGTTTTGCTGACGACTGATGAATTCATCACGGCCTTCATAGATGATCGGCATTTTATCGCTACCAACAAGATAACGAACTTCGGCTAACTGATTAAGCAGGCCTTGATGCTGCTTAAAAAACTGCGCAGCCGCTTTAGGACCAATTTGATGTAAGTGCTGGTGGAGCTTATCAGGCGCGACGCCCCATAGACCCTCAAGTTGATCGAGCTTGGCTTTTAACTCAGGTTTATTCTCGGCCTTTTTAACGGCTTTACGCATCACTCGCATGACTTTTTGGCTAAGCTGATTCAGCACATCGTCAGCATGGCTAGTGCCTAACTGTTCACCTGGAGCATCTAGTGCTTGTGTTAACTGGTGATCATCGCTTAACTCATCCACCAGCTGTTCTAGGGTGATGTTTGGGTCTTTCACTATGGGCTTCATGGTATTAACGGCTTCAAGTGCAGTATAGATATCAACTGGGTCATAAATCTTAAATGCGGTTTTACCAATGTCATCACAACGACGAGTCGCACGGCCCATCATTTGTTCGTATAAAATGCGCGACTTAACGCGGCGCAAAAACACCAGATGACAAATCTTAGGCACATCGATACCCGTTGATAATAGGTCAACGGTAATGGAGATATTAGGATATCGCTCATTTTTATACTGGCGAATAAGCTGGCTTACTTTGTCACTTTGACCTGTTATTTTAGCCACTGCAGCTTGATTGTAGTCATCACCATATATACCAATGAATGCTGTATCTAACAGACGCTTCACCATGTCAGCATGAACGTCTGTGGCGCAGAAAATTAAGGTTTTTTCATCGCCTAATGGATCTAATTCTTTAGTTAACTCTTGGCAAATAACCTCATTAAATGACTCAGTTATCACCCGCTTATTAAATGATTCAACTTCGAACTTTAACTCATCTTCTAAATCGGCAGTTTCGATTTCACCTGTTTGCGTATTAATAGCACTGATGGTTTCGCCTTTTTCGAACTTGATGCCATTTTTGTTTAATAAGGTTTCATATCGAATGGGTGGTTCATGGTCGATTAGCCAATCATCTGCCACCGCTTCGCGATAGCTGTAGGTGTAAACCGGTTTACCAAAAATCTCACTTGTGTGCTTGGCAGGCGTTGCGGTTAAGCCGATACGCACCGCATCAAAGTAATCGAGTACCCGTCGGTAACTGGACAGGTATTGGCTGGCGTCTCGTGTTGCCAATTCACCTTCTGTCATTTGCTGGTCAAGCGCATAACCACGGTGGGCTTCGTCAACAATAATACAGTCAAATTCATCAAGTGGCGGCGGTGTGTCAGACATAAAAATGCGCTTGACCATGGCTTGCACGGTAGCGACTTGAATACGGGTTTCGGCTTCACTGGCCATATCGCCTAATTCGGCAATATTGTAGATCGACGACAGCACTTTATTTTGTTCAAGCTTCGCTTCATCAAATGAATCACAAGCCTGCTCGCCCAATGCGGTTCTATCAACGAGAAATAAAATACGTCTAAAACGTTCGGCTTTTAAAAATCGGTACATTAAACCGATAATGGTACGGGTTTTACCAGTGCCCGTTGCCATAGCCAGCAGACATTGGGTTTTATCTTGCGCTAATTCTGACTCAACGGCAGCAATGGCTTTTTGTTGGTAATCGCGTAGGCCAAGGTAATCAAAGCCCTCTTGCTGCAGTAACTTCTCTGCATCTTCACGACTACGTTTTAATTTATCGAGTAAGCCATCAGGCGAATGAAACTGCTGTAGCGCCTTCTTTGCATTGCTGGGTTTACGGACATCTCGAAACCAAGTGCCTGATAACTCTGCCAGTTGCTTATTAAACTCTCGGCCATTAGATGAATAAACAAAGGGGATATGGTAATGACCATCTTCCTCATCAGCCCATGCTACCGTGCGACCTTCTAATTCCCATGCGCCTTGTTGAGGGGAAGTAAGTTTGTATCCTTTAGAGTAACGTTCCGCTTGAGTTATCTTACCCGCGACGTTGGTGTTCTCTTTTTTAGCCTCGACGACTGCCACAGGGGTTAAGCCACAGAATAGTAGATAATCAGCTCGGCCTTGTAGGCCCTTATGCTGGGTAGGCCATTCTGCAATGGCGATATTTTTGCCTTTTTTAGGCCGAGTGCCTTTGCGAAAATCTAATCTTTCAGAGTCAGCAATCCATCCTGCATCTCTTAACTGTTGATCGATAAGTACCCGCGTTAGCTCTTCACTGAGCTCAATATGACTGCCTGCTTTGCTCGCTTGCTTGCTAATTTGCTTCTTATTTTTTGTCGCAGCTTGGCTATCAGCTTCAGCAAGTTGTGCTAATTCAGTTTGTAGTGCTTTGATACGTGATTCGAATTGCTGCTTTTGCTCGGCGAGTGCTTGCTCATGTTCAGCCGCTTGCTGAGATAAAGCTCGGGCCTCAGCATCCATTTGTTCAGCAAGCACCACATATTCTTCTTTTTCCCGCGCGATTAACTCTGTTAACTGCTGGCTATCTGCTAGCTGCTGGTGGTTATCATTAAGTTCGCTGCGCAGCTGCTCGATCTGTGTTTGTAAATCTTGTAGCTGCTTACTTGGATCTTCAGGAGAGACAAATGGGCCTGCTTTAAAGGGAGACTTGAGTTCGCCAAAGGCATGATGAAACCAAATAGCTAAGCTTCGAGCCAGCTTTAGCCCTTCTAATGCTTCTTTATGCTGGGTTCTAAACTGATGAGTCGCTTTATTGCCTTCAATTCTTAAAGAATGAAATAGCTGACGAACGACAGGTTCTAGGTTTAACTCTCGGTGAATTTTATAAAGCAGATCCGCTTGCGTCGTTTTATCGTCAAACTCGATACCACACCTAGCGGCGATATCTTGCGCCATTGCTTCACCTAACTGACGCAGCTTAATTAAGGTGGTGTTGGGGTCTGAGGTAAAGGCACGCTCTGCGCTATAGGCTAAATCTAAAAAGATGGGATCGTATGATGACAGAAAACTAAAGTTTGTAGATTTGTTTTCTAAATTTTGACCCAGTGTATTCAATGCCATCATTCCCTCGCAGCGGTATTTTTCTAATCTAATCATAGCTTTTTAAAAATTGATAATCACGATTTAAGTTCAGAATTTGTAGCCCGCTCATTAAGCGGACGAATCGCAAACTCCTAGTTACAGCGTTGAGGCAATTTAGCTACAATACTTTCTTAATCAACAGCTTTAGTTTGTCATAGGGAACACGACATGGATCTCGACTCCATTCCAACGATTGAATCACTTTTAGAGCAAGATGCCATTCACTTTACTGGGAATGCGGAGTGGATTAATCGTTTTATTGATTTAATCACACCTTACGGCGTATTAACGCATTTCATATATGGTTCACCTGCCACAAGGTTTGATTCTCCTTTTAAGACCCTTGACCCGATTGACCTATGCGCCAATACACCACTTATTGATTTAAATACTAATGAAAAGCGGTTTTTAACAACTGAAGAGCTCAATCAATATCAATCAGTAAGGAAAATACACAAGCAAGTGAGACCACTTTACACTGTTAATATTGATAAAGATTTTACTGTTATCGCCCACGTTAACAGCAACAGTGGCAACTTTGATAAGCTTATCCATCAAAAAATTAATGTAAATCCGCACCGCCTAATACACAGCCTGAAAGCATTAGCTAGAGCAATTGACCAATCAAATGCCTTTTTTATCTGTAGCACATGTAATCAATTAATTGACGCCGATTTTAAATCCAAAGGCCAGCCGGTCACTTGTGACGATAACGCTTGCAACAATATGGCTAAGCAACATTTCGACGTATCATCTGCAAAAGTAACTAATCAGGCATATAACCAGGATATGCGCATAGACATACTGGAGGATGGAATCACCATTTCAACGGCTATCGTTGGATGGCATGGTCCATATAGCTCCCATCTTGAGTGGGTGACACAACAAAAAATGAGCCTAAACTCCACACCTCGTCAAGTAAAGTCAGCCGCTAAAGCTATTCATGAAAGTGACTCCTACAGAATAAAATGCATATACTGCAAGGAAATGACTAATATTGGCAATATGTTCGATGACGATACCTGCCATTCCTGCGCATCCAGCCAATATGGTATCTTGTATTAATTTATCACTTAGTCCAAACCGCAACACTTGCTCTTTCAAGACAAAAAATGAGTAGTAGAAGCTGACTTCGGCAAAGCTGCTTAACAAAGTAGATGTGGTGACTAAATTGGTGACTAAAATAGAATTAACCACACCAATAAAAACACAAGATACTGAATTTTAAAGATTTAAATTTCAAGTTCAACATTCAGATCCAAAACGTTGAATAAGTACCTCGCTCTTAGCAAAAAGCCTCAATATGAGGCTTTTTTCGTTTTGAGATACTGTAAAGCCAATATGTGTGTCCTCACATGATAGAAGGTCTCTTGGCGGAGCTGTTCTCTAAAATTAGGATAGACAATATCGACAAGAGTCTCAGCCAGATGATGAAAATGCATCACCCAATGGCTGCAACCAGACTTTAAAGGTGACGCTTGGCATGATAAAAAATATCTCCAGCGTGAGCGGCGACATTCAGCTAGCGTTCACTCCAAATAGGGTATAATCGATCCTCAGGTGCCAACCCACAGGCAACATAGAAAAATGGAGCAATCATGTCAAAACGGAGTAAATGGCTACAGTTATTAGTGATTCTCATCGCCTTAGCCCTACTTATACCCGGTCTCAGCCTGCCAATGTTAAGCCTAGATGGCCACGCTGATAAATCCCAATTTGCCCAGACCACCATAGAGTTAATGACTCAAGACAGTGAAACACGCGGTTTGCTCGGCTCGGTATCAGCATTCCTCGGTTTTAACCAGCTGGAGGGCCAGGTGGAAATTTATAGCAAGCACCGTAGTATACTGGGGACGGTACAAGACCTGATACAAAGTGGTAACCTGTTGGTCGGGCTCTTGATTGTCGCCTTCTCGGTAATTATTCCTACCCTCAAACTACTGGCGCAAGCCGTTCTGCTTTTCACTCAGGGCAGCACGGCGATAATACTTACACGCGTTATCGACGCCATAGGTAAATGGAGCATGGCCGATGTATTTGTGGTCGCCATCATTGTCAGTTATCTCGCCGGTAACGCCAAAGATCAGATGGGCGAATTGATAGTGATGCACGCCCAACTAGAAATCGGCTTCTGGTTCTTCACCGGCTATTGCCTATTTGCTATCGCTTCTAACTTATTGATGAGTAGACCTCAACATACGTCATACTAATGCTGCCCTTTGCTTCTTTCTGTCCCAGCTCATCGAAACAGGAGTGACAGGTTTGAGGAAAGGGGCTGATGCGCGACCAGCCAAAAGACCTCAACATAACCAATGATAGAAAAGTAAAAACCAGGATAACCTTATTCGGTATCCTAGCTTGTCTATTAGGGCTGACGCTTCAGCCTGGTTGGCAGAGAATGCGCCCAGAGAACGAATCAAAGTAGTGCGACTCAAGAGGGAATAAGCCCCTTCGCAGAAGCTATATGTTTATTACAAGATGAAACTAAACCGTGAGTCCCCACATATCGAAAGTTTCTTGGCAAAGCTGCTCTCTAAAATCTGGGTGGGCGATGTCGATTAAGGCGCGGGCGCGTTCTCGTAGTGATTTACCTCGCAAGTTGGCAATGCCATATTCGGTGACGATGTAATGCACATGGGCTCTGGTGGTAACCACGCCCGCACCAGGTGAGAGTACGGTGCTGATACGTGACACACTTCCATGCGCTGCGGTGCTTGGCAATGCAATCACCGAGCGGCCGCCTTCTGACAATCCCGCGCCGCGAATAAAGTCCATCTGCCCACCCACGCCGGAATAGATGCGCGTGCCTAATGAGTCGGCGCAAATTTGTCCCGAAATATCCACTTGCAGCGCCGAGTTTATCGCCATCACATTGGGATTTTTACGGATGATCGAGGTGTCATTGACCTGTTCAATATCCATAAAGATCACCGATGGATTGTCGTCGACATAGTCATAGAGTCGCTGGCTACCGAGGGCGAAACCGGTGACAATTTTACCCGGGTGCACTTTTTTGCGGCTATTGTTAATCACCCCAAGTTCGACCAGATTAAGCACGCCATCGGAAAATAACTCAGTATGCACACCAAGATCTTGATGTTCGGTTAAACAAGCAAGCACGGCGTCGGGGATCGCGCCTATGCCCATTTGTAAACAATCACCATCACGCACTAGTTTTGCCACATTTTGACCTATCGCCAAACTGGTGACATCGCTAGCTGCGAGTGGGTGTTGTGGTAAAGACATACTCTGCTCATACACAGCGGCAAATTTTTGATAGTGAATAAATCCATCACCGTGAGTGCGCGGCATCATAGGGTTGATGTGAGCGATGATTTTTTTAGCTACTTGGCAAGCGGCCAAGGTGGCTTCGACCGAGATACCTAAAGAGCAGATACCGTGTTTATCTGGTGGCGATACTTGAATAATCGCGGTGTCGATGGGTTGCTCGCCCGAGCGAAACAATTTGGGCACTTCCGAGAGGAAAATAGGTACATAGTCGGCATCACCACGCTGTAACAATTGCCGCGTTGGTAGGCCACCAAAAAAACAGCGATGTCGCAAATGCCCTTTCAGATTGGGTGAGCTAAGCGACTCGGCACATTCAGTGTGCAGCTGTAATAGGGTTAAGTCTTGAATCGTTAACGCATGCTGCGCTAGCGCATCGAGTAGCACCTTAGGCGTCGCCCCCATCGAGTGGGTCCATAGGGTTTCACCGCTTTCGATTAAAGACACTGCTTCTAGGGCAGTACTACAGATAATGGGGGCCATCAATGGTTATCCAATGTTATTAATCTGTAAGCAGTGTAAGGGCTTATGCAACACTTTAATAGTGATTGCGAGGATGAGTTGCACCTTAATTGATCTTGAGCAAGCGAGTCACGTATTGCTAAGAGTCGTAACCAACATAACAAAAGGCGCCCATTATTCATGCCCGCCTTTCATTAGAATAGCGCCCTTGGCACCGACTATTGAAAATACTTTTTCAACGTCGTTTGCTGCTTCAATAGGCTTTGATACAAGGTAAACTGATTCGCCGCGCGCTCGAGATTATGGGTGTCATGCTGCACATGGAAATAGCTATCGCCATTGAGATAGTCGGTCAAAAAGCGGACCCCAATCATCAGGCAGATCACTCGCGCACCCAGCCACAGGCTGCGCTTTTCATCCACAGTTAACACATCACCTAGCTCAGCTAAATAGCCACGGCAGATAGCGGCAAATATCGACTCGCGTACCTCAACCTTCTCAAGGTGGGTGGAATCTTCCTCCTCGGGCGAGGTAAAGGTGCGCACCATATCGCCAAAATCATACATTAAATGCCCTTTCATGCAGGTATCTAAATCTATGATGGCTAAACTGCTCATGTCGCGCTTATCGTAAAGCATGTTATTGATTTTTGTGTCGTTATGGCAGGTTCGCAGCGGTAATGTCTCAGCCAACAGAGCCAATTCATCAAGTAGAGGAGTCTGCGCCAGTGCAAAATCAACCCAGTGTTGGCAGTGTACTAATCGACCCACTATGTCTTGGGTGGCGGCCTGGTTAAGCTGGGCTATTCGTCCGGGAAGGTGATGAAATTGCGGGATCACATCTTCCAAGTCGGTCGCATCTAGATCACTCAAGGCGCGTGAAAAATGGCCAAAGGCTTTAGCGGCTGACTCGGCTTCTTGCTCATTAGATACCACTTCGATGCTATGACTGTGGGGTAAGTAATTAATCGCGCGCCAAAAACCATTGTCGGCTAAATCGACATATAAGGCGTTATCCATGGTCAACACCGGTGCCACCACACTTAATTGATAATCACCGCAGGCCACCTTCATTTGCAAGTGGCTGGCAATCTTTTTAGCGTTATTCACCAAGGCTTCTGGCATCTTAAAGACTTGAGTATTAATCCGCTGTAAGACTAACTTCCCCTGCGGTGAGCGCACTAAAAATGTGTCATTGATATGACCATTGCCAAGGGGCGACACTTTAGCGCAATCGGTTATGCCAAAGTGGGGCAGCACCTGCTGCCGAATAAGCTCAATCACCCAATAACTCCATTAATTTTTGTTTGACCCAGAGGGCATCTTGCGGATATGTCACCCCCATCCAAGTGTCGGGGCTAATGTTAACGTAAACCGGTTTGACGCTGATATTATGGTCTTGCTGATGCTGTGACGGTAGGCAAGTCTGCACCACAGCAGGCAGGTAACATTCACTGCCAGCAAGATGACCACAATCTTTGATGAAGTGAATCAAGGCCAGCTCTAACACCCTAAAAATATCGACCGAAAACCCCCAGCATGTCATCGACACTAGGCTGTGTGGATCCAGCTCGGCTTGTTGTTGACCATTGTGTCCCAGCAGTTTATCACCTTGCCATGCAATATCGAGCCACTCCTGGACACTGCTTAAATAGTCCCCTTGTGTTTGGCAAATCCCCCGATTAACGCCACCATGTTGTGACAAGGTTTCATTGAGGCCATAAGCTACTATTTGCCACCGTTCGCTAGCGTGTTTAAAGCCATCGACCAGCAATTTAAAGGCATTATCACCATAATAATCATCGGCGTTAATCACTATCATAGAGCCATTAACCCAATGCCTGGCGCACCAAAGTGCGTGAGCAGTTCCCCAGGGCTTGCCCCGCCGCTTAGCTTCACCTTGCAAAGGCAAACACTCGGCTGGTAAGTCATCGGTTTGTTGCACACAAAAATGCAGTGCAAAACCGTCTGGCAAGGCGGTTAACCGCTGCTGCAGCGGTTCGATAAGCTCGGCGCGGGTGATTATCACCGCCGCCGAACACCCTGCCTTTATCGCACTCGCCAGCGAGAGCTCAAGCATGGTTTCGCCCTGCGGCCCTAGGTTTGCCAGTTGCTTATCGCCGCCGAAACGACGACCTAAGCCGGCTGCCATGATCACCAGCGTGACATTATTTAACTCATTATCGGGTGTACTAGAAGAGTGCGTCGCAACCATTGTCTACAACCAACTGGACTAGGGGCGGCGCGCAGGCCACCGAGCATTAAAAATGTAACCGATGAGTTTAATCAGTTATGACGATGAACACCAGCGCCAATGGCCGCCATTGCCCCCCTATTGTATAAAGCTAGCTGTGATAGATCTCGCCGATTAATCCCCCGTTCATAGTGCAGACCACAAGCCTAAAGATAGGGACGAAACGCCGCTTGTTTCGCCAATGCTGCCTGACTGCCTTTGAGACTAAACTGATACCCACACAACTTAAGGCTGCCGCGCATGGCCACATCGTTAAGAATGGCTCGAGTATCGAGCGGCGAAAATCGGGCTAACGTTGATGAATCAGGCAATAAACTCACCTCCATCGGGCGATATTGAGCACCATTATTAAAGGTTAACTCTTGGCAGCTACGATCACCTTGGCCGGTAGCTAATGACCACAATAATCCTGGTTCGCCGCGCTCCCCTAACCAACTGATCATCAACACATCTTCATCGAGTAGTATGCTAAAACCATCGGGCATTATTGCCTCTTGATAAGAGGCCGTTTGGTTTGTGCTCCCCGATGCTTCAGTGTTTTCCTGCTGTGCACTCTGGGTAGCACTAGGTTCATCCGACCACATTAACACTAATGCGCTCACTAACATCAAGCTGCCAGCGCCAAGCAAACTGGCTCGGGGCCGGGCTTTAATCACCTCAATGGCATGTAAAGCACCTTGACCTATCACCTTTATGATACTTGCGAGGGCTTCACGATTATGTGTACTCACACTGTGATCACTAGAGCCGTCAGCAGGCTCATAAGCTTGTTGGTCATTCGCTTGATGCCCCTGAAATCGATAGGGGGACTCATTGGGGTCATCATCGAGCTCAAGGGGCATAACAGCATCGCGCCCATCGCCAGCAATCACAGGTTCGACACGCCTTACGCGGCGATTCGCCGGTGATAATGGCCCCCGATAGCCGTAACTGCTTGCCCTAAATTGGCTTTTAGGGGGCGCTTGTAGCACGGCAAACACGCAGGCAGCTAGCCCCAGTAACACACCACAACCAATGACTATAGTATTGGTTTCATTAATCAGACCAAGACTCAGTAATATCAGCCCAGGCGCAGGCAAAAAAGCCCATATGATGGGCCGACCTTGCAACCGACGTTTAGCACTTAAGCCGGCAAACACCGCCGCAGCAAGCCCAACTAACAAAAGCGATACATGGCCGTTTAGTAGCACATAGAAAATCAATACGGCAAAGAATGCGGCGAGATTGATCAGCGCAAAACGCACACTGCTATCCACGCCTTGACGACAAAAAAAGGTATTAAACTGCATAAAAATCCTACTACATTAGCTATCGGTTCACAGGCTCAGCCAAGAGTCTAAACTATCAACGCTGAGCTAGAACTTAAAAACTACCATAAATTACTCACCTTGGCGGATAAACAGTGACACTAATAGGCTAAATCACTAGCCTAAATTTACCGCTAGGCTGTATAATGTCTGGCTACCTAAATTAATCAGCTTTTTGGATAGTACGCTCATGACCGCTCGCGGAAACCTGTTTATAATTTCAGCGCCTAGTGGTGCCGGCAAGTCTTCTCTTCTTAACGCTATTTTGCAGGATAATCCTGCCGATATGAAAGTGTCAGTATCGCATACTACGCGCCAGCCACGTGTGGGGGAAGTCGACGGCCAACATTATCACTTTGTCTCGGTCGATAAATTTAAAGCGCTTATTGAAAAACAAGCTTTTTTTGAGTGGGCTGAAGTGTTTGGTAACTACTACGGCACCTCGCGCGAAGCGATTGAGGTGATGCTCGCCGACGGGATCGACGTGTTTCTCGATATCGACTGGCAAGGCGCGCAACAGGTGAAACAGATGATGCCAGAGGCCATCGGGGTATTCATTTTACCGCCGTCAAAAGCTGAACTGGAACGCCGCCTTACCGGTCGAGGCCAAGACAGTAGCGAAGTAATTGCTGACCGCATGGCACAAGCCACTTCTGAGATTTCGCACTATGGTGAGTATGACTTCATCATAGTCAATGACGACTTCGAGCAAGCTCAGGTCGATTTAAAAGCAATAATTCGTAGCCAACGCCTTACTCGCGCTGGTCAAATTCATACTCTAAATGATATGCTTAACGATCTATTGGCAGACTAACTGTCATAATGTATAATTTTGCGTCATTTTTTCACCCATAATCACTGGAGTTTCAACACATGGCTCGCGTAACTGTAGAAGACGCCGTAAACCAAATCGGCAACCGTTTTGATATGATCCTGGTTGCAGCGCGTCGTGCTCGCCAAATCGCCGTGCAGGGTAAAGACCCTATGGTTGAAGAAGAGAACGACAAGCCAACGGTTATCGCCCTGCGCGAAATCGAACTGGGTTTAGTCACCGCTGACACACTTGATGCCGATGAGCGTCAAACTGTGCGCGAACGTGAAGCGGCAGAAATTGCTGCTGTTGCTGCCATCGCTGAAGGCCGCAACGCTATATAAGGAGTGCTGCCACTTGTATCTGTTTGAAGGTCTCAAGGAGTCTGCGTCAGCTTATTTAGAACCGACGCAAGTAGAATTACTCAAGCAGGCCTATCAGGTTGCGCGCGACGCTCATGAAGGGCAAATGCGTACCAGTGGCGAACCTTATATTACCCATCCGGTTGCGGTCGCTCGCATCCTGGCCGAAATGCGTCTCGATCATGAGACGCTAATGGCCGCTCTGCTGCACGACACTATCGAAGATACTCCCGTCACCAAAGAAGAGCTGTCCGAACTTTTTGGGCCCGCAATTGGTGAGCTGGTTGAGGGCGTCTCAAAGCTAGACAAACTCAAATTTCGCGATAAAAAAGAAGCCCAAGCAGAAAACTTTCGCAAGATGATGATGGCGATGACCCAAGATATTCGCGTCATCTTAATTAAGCTTGCCGATCGCACTCACAATATGCGTACCTTAGGTGCACTGCGTCCCGACAAACGCCGTCGTATCGCCCGTGAAACCTTAGAAATTTACGCACCGATCGCCAACCGCTTAGGTATCCACAACATCAAGACCGAGCTCGAAGATTTAGGTTTTCAGGCTTACTACCCGATGCGCTATCGCGTACTCAAAGAGGTAGTCAAGGCGGCTCGTGGTAACCGTAAAGAGCTGATCCAGCGCATTGAAGTGGCGATAAAAACCCGCTTAGAAGATGCGGGCATCAAAGGCACGGTAAAGGGGCGAGAAAAAAACCTTTATTCCATCTATAACAAGATGCGTAATAAAGAACTCCAATTTCAGGAAGTCATGGATATCTATGCCTTCCGCATCATAGTCGACACCATAGATACCTGTTATCGAGTGGTGGGCGCGATGCATGGCTTATATAAGCCACGTCCGGGGCGTTTTAAAGATTATATTGCCATTCCTAAAGCGAACGGTTACCAATCGCTGCACACCTCGCTGTTTGGCCCCCATGCGGTCCCTGTTGAAGTACAAATTCGTACCGAAGATATGGATCAGATGGCTGACAAAGGGGTCGCGGCTCACTGGCTCTATAAAGGCGCCGGCACGCAACAGCAAGGCACCACCACCCAAGTACGCGCACGCAAGTGGATGCAAAGCCTATTGGAGCTGCAACAAAGCGCCAGCACCTCTTTCGAGTTTGTGGAAAACTTTAAGACTGAGCTGTTCCCTGAAGAGATTTATGTCTTCACCCCTGAAGGGCGCATCTTGGAGCTTCCTGTGGGAGCAACGCCAGTGGATTTCGCCTACGAAGTGCATACCGATGTTGGTAACACTTGTGTTGGCGCGCGCGTCAACCGCCAAGCGTATCCCTTGAGTCAGCCGTTAATCTCGGGGCAAACCGTCGAAATCATTACCGCTAAGGGTGCCAGACCTAACGCAGCCTGGCTTAACTTTGTCGTCACAGGTAAGGCACGCGCCAAGATAAGGCAACTACTCAAGAGTCTCAAGGAAGATGAGGCGGTGGTTTTAGGCAAACGTCTACTCAATCACGCCTTAGGTGATGTCAAACTTAAAGACATTGCACCAGAACAGATTGACAAAGTCGTGCATGAAACCAAGCACAAAAACCTCGAGTCTTTACTCGCCGATATCGGTCTAGGCAATGCCATGAGCATTGTTATTGCCCAGCGTCTTAAGGGCGATAGAATAGAAACCCAAGAGCACAAAGAAGCCAATATGATGCCCATTCGCGGCGCCGAAGGGATGCTGGTATCTTTTGCTAACTGTTGCCGCCCCATTCCTGGCGATGCCGTGATTGCTCATGTTAGCCCTGGTAAAGGCTTAGTGGTGCACATGGAAAGCTGCGCCAATATCCGTGGCTATCAGGGCGAACCCGATAAATATATTCCTGTGCATTGGGATAACGCCGAAGGTATCGAATTCCAAGCCAATTTACGTATCGAAATCGTCAATCATCAAGGTGCACTGGCAAAGATCACCTCGATCGTGGCCGCCGAAGGCTCTAATATTCATAGTTTAAGTACCGAAGAGCGTGATGGCAGAGTCTTTTTGATTAACTTACGGATCTCGGTGACCGACCGAGTTCATCTGGCCAATGTGATGCGCCGTATTCGTGTACTACCCGAAGTATTGCGTACCTCGCGTAACCGTTAAGTTGCGCGGCGCTTAGCCTGCATTTATTAACCCGTCGACATAACGACAACTATTAATAACGACAAGTAGGAAAAAGTTTATGGCAGAGAAGATTATTATTGCAACCGACAAAGCCCCACAGGCTATCGGTACTTATTCTCAAGCAGTTAAAGTAGGCGGCACAGTGTATCTTTCTGGCCAGATCCCGTTAAATCCTGAAACTATGCAGATGGTCAGTGATGAGTTTGCTGCCCAAGTGGTTCAGGTATTTGATAATTTAACCGCTGTGTGTGAAGCCGCTGGCGGTTCACTGCAAGATATCGTTAAACTCAATATCTATATGACCGATCTGAGCAACTTTGCGACCGTCAACGAAATAATGGGGCGCTACTTTGAGCAACCTTATCCTGCCCGTGCCGCTATTGGCGTTAAGCAACTACCGAAAGATTCGTTAGTTGAAATGGACGGAGTAATGGAGCTGTAATCCAGCCACTATCTTTTAGGGCGCCGCGGCGCCCTTGCTACTTTTTGACCTACAAGTAACACCAATCACCATGAGCCCAGAACGCTTCGCCCGCATCAATCAGATGCTAGACAATCGCCAAACCGACCTCACTGTTTGCCTCGATAAAGTCCACAAAACCAATAATATTGCAGCGGTTATTCGCACAGCCGATGCCGTTGGTATCCATCAGATTCATGCCGTATGGCCCGATATCGAAATGCGGGTATCGGGTAATACTGCCTCAGGTAGCCAACAGTGGGTGAACACCATAAAGCACTACCATATGGATGAAGCTGCCGCCCAGTTTGCTCAACAAGGCATGCAGGTGTTAGCCACCAACTTTTCCCCCAGCGCAGTCGATTTTCGCGAGGTTGATTACACCAAACCTACGGTAGTGATCATGGGTAACGAGCGTGATGGCGTCAGTGAGGCAGGGCTTGCGATTGCCGATCAACAGATCATTATTCCTATGGTGGGCATGGTGCAATCACTCAATGTGTCGGTCGCATCGGCATTGATCATGTACGAGGCCCAACGCCAGCGCGAGCAAGCTGGCATGTATGGCACGCGCACCTTAGATGATGCTTACTGCCAAACCCTGCTATTTGAACAGGGTCATCCCATTTACGCCAAGGCTTGTCGACGTAAAAACATCCCCTACCCGCGTATCGATGACCAGGGGCAAATAGTCGCCGATGACACCTGGTGGCAACGAATGCGCGCCCCCGATCCCAACGCGGATCAGTAGAGTATTATCAACATAATTTAACGCCACTACCTAAGTTATCCTAATGCTAAATCTATGACAATTCGTCTATTATTCAAGCAAAAACAATTGTCATAGATCACATTATTCGCCATACTCATCTAGCGTGCACATATAAACAGAACAACTCGGTGCGCTTACTTTCACCCTATGGATAACTATGGAATTGCAGATGGACTCACACTTTAAATCTCCGGTCGACATGTTGCAGCATTGGGTCGATCTCTATGGCGACAGCACCTACCTAAGACAACCCATCAACGGTAAATACACCGACTTTAGCTGGCGAGAAGTGCAGCAAAAAATGCAGCAAATAGCAGGGGCGCTGCGTCACCTCGGCCTGCAGCCAGGTGAGAAGGTTGCCATCTTATCGAAAAACTGCGCCGAATGGTTCATCACCGATCTGGCGTTAATGCATGGTGGCTACATCAGCGTACCTATTTACCCAACGGCAAACGCCGATACCATTCGCTATGTACTAGAACACAGCGAAGCCAAAGCTATTTTTATTGGTAAACTCGACTATTGGGCCGATCAAGAAGCCGGCGTCGGGGGCGATATCTTACGCATGGCTATGCCCTACGACACTATGCCCGCCCAATACCAATGGGACAGCCTACTCAAATTAGGTCAGCCCTTAATTGACGCGCCGGTGATCACCTCAGATAAAATAATGACCATCATCTACACCTCTGGCTCTACTGGTAAACCTAAAGGAGCCATACAAACCTTTGCCAGTTTCGAGTGGACCTGCAAAGCCGTGGTGCGCGATCTTAAGACCGATGTGGAAGATAGGCTACTGTCATACCTGCCACTGGCACACATTACTGAACGCGTGGCGATGGAAGGCTCTTCATTCTATTCTGGTAGCTGTGTCGCCTTCGTCGAAAGTCTCGACAGTTTTGTCGACGACGTTAAACGCGCTAGGCCAACGGTTTTCTTCTCTGTCCCCAGACTGTGGAGCCTATTTCAAAAGAATATCATCGACAAAATTGGCTATAAAAAACTGAATTTTTTACTAAAAGTCCCTATTATTAGCAGTATCGTTAAAGGGAAAATCCGTCAAGGATTAGGGCTTGAACACTGTCATCTACTGGGATCGGGATCAGCGCCTATTCCCCCTTCGTTGATCACTTGGTACCACAAAATTGGTCTCGATATTTGCGAAGCCTGGGGCATGACAGAAAACAGCGCTTACTCCATCATTAACCACCCTTTCAATGCGAGTAAAATTGGCACCGTCGGCCGCGCCGTAGAAGGCTGCAGCATAAAACAAGCCGACAATGGTGAACTACTCGTTAAAAGCCCAGGCCTAATGACTGGTTATTATAAACAACCCGAAACCAGCGCCAGCAGTTTCGATGCCGAAGGCTATTTCCACACGGGTGATCTATGCGCTATCGATGATGAGGGTTATGTGACCATTACAGGGCGTGTTAAAGACAACTTCAAAACCTCTAAAGGCAAATATGTAGCTCCAGTGCCAATTGAACGTAAATTGGCACAAGATCCTCACGTTGAACTTATCTGCATTATTGGCTCAGGCTTACCGCACCCTATCGCCTTAGTTCAGCTTTCTGAGGGCGCAGCAACGCAACCTAAAGAGGAGATTCGCTCCTCACTCAAGGCGACACTCGACAGCGTCAATCCGCATCTAGAGTCTCACGAAACTGTCGATGCCATAGTAGTCGTCAGTGAGCCATGGGATATAGATAACGATGTCCTCACACCGACACTCAAGATTAAACGCCACGTACTGGAAGAGCGCTTTAGTGCCAAAGTCGATGGGCTGCGCGGCGGTAAAATCCGCTGGGAAGATGAGCTTTAAGCCCTTAGGCATAAATTAATCTGTATAACACCTAAAAGCACGTCTAAGACGTGCTTTTTTACTATTAATTTAACCGCTTATCTTAAATAAAATTTAATCTTGGTAGTGCTAAATTTTAGTTGCCTTCCGAGTGCGAAAGCCTATCCTTGCCGCCTAACGTTTATTGGAGGTAAACATGTTGACTTTATTAGCCATTATCGGTGGTTTTATTATTCTGACTGCAGGGGCAGAAGCCTTGGTACGCGGTGCTAGCTCGGTGGCATTAAAGTTGGGAATTGCACCTTTAATCATTGGATTAACTATTGTTGCGTTCGGTACTAGCGCCCCCGAACTGGCCGTAAGCCTTAAATCTGCATTAGCCGGCAACCCAGGCATTGCAATCGGTAATGTCATCGGATCTAACATTGCTAATATTGGTTTGATCTTAGGCATCACAGCCCTTATTCGGCCAATACAAGTACAGACGCAAATGATCAAACGGGATATTCCCATCATGATCGGCGCCAGTCTGTTGTTTTGGGGCTTGATTAACGATGGCGATGTCAGCCTGCTCGATGGTGCCCTACTCACCACACTGCTTGTAGCCTATTTAGGCTTTAGCTATATCAGCAGCAGAGGAGAAGGCGCCAGCGATATTCCAGATTCAAGCTTGGCACATCCACTGTTGGCCACGCTGCTCATTGCCGTTGGGATCAGCATGCTGATCGGTGGTGGTATGCTCTTTGTCGATGGCGCAGTGACACTGGCGCAGCAATTTGGGGTTAGCGAGCTCATTATCGGCCTAACTATAGTCGCGATTGGTACTAGCATGCCAGAATTGGTCACCTCAGTCGTGGCGGCCCGTAAAGGCGAAAGCGATATCGCCATTGGCAATGTTGTTGGTTCTAACCTTTTTAATATATTAGGTATTTTAGGTATTACAGCCCTTATCCATCCCATTACCTCGGGTGGATTACAGATTATCGACATGAGCATGATGTTAGCACTGGCGTTAATCTTACTGCCCGTAGCGTGGACAGGTATGCGTATTGGACGCAGAGAAGGAGCACTACTATTAGTCGCATACCTTTGCTACCTCGGATATTTGATCAATAGCGCTAGCGCTTAACATAGATTTATTGTTTTTAAGTTAATTCGTTAGCACACTCAGAAAGGGATGACATTTGTCATCCCTTTTTGGTGACATCTATGCCTGCACAAACATAACGCAATCCCAAATACTCTCCTTAAGCCCAATAGAGGGACTTAGCCACAAGGCAAGCAGCCTTATGCTCATCAAGGAGAGTCAAATGAAAACCCTAACTATTATATCGAGTCTTGCCATCATAAGTTCATTCACCCAAGCCAATGAAATTGCCTCTATTGATAGCGCTTCAAATCAAATGAACATCGAGCAACTAACTCAACTCAGCCAACAAACAGACGGCTATGATAAAGGTTATGCACTATACCGCCTTGCTATTAATGCCAACATTTTGGGACAAAAAAATAAGGCATTGTCAGCGCTTCAAGAAGCGGAATCACGCTTAGCCTCCGCGCAAGATGATGGCGAAGTTGCCACATTATTGGCTGCGATCTATGGTATGCAGATTGGTTTAGACCTTACAAAAGCCAGCAGCTACGGCCCTAAAATGTCTGCCGCAATCAATACCGCCGATAACCTCGTTCCCGACAGCCCACGACTTGCGCTTGTTAAAGCTATATCGGCTTATTCGACACCTGTTGAATATGGCGGCAGTATGAAACGTGCGATAGAGTTAAGCAGCAAGGCCATTAGTCTATTTGAAACACCTTGCGATAGCATCTGCTGGGGATATGCTGAAGCCTATACATGGAGAGGGCTCGCTAAACAAAACCTTGGCGATAAGCAAGGCGCGATCAGCGATTGGCAAGCCGCGTTAGCCGTACAAGATGATTACGCCTGGGCTAATTTTTTGCTCAAGCAACATAACTAAGTCGCGACAACATCGGACGTTAACGGAGCCCGTTGGGCTCCAGCTTAAAAAGAGACTAACGCTATGAACAAAGCCAATATCTACAGCAATAGCCAACTGGAATCTGAATGCAAAGTTGAAGATAAATTTGCCTGGGTCTATTTAATTAACTTAGGTTTTTATCTTATTCCTCTCTTTGTCCAATCGAAGCCGACTTGGCAAATAGCGATAAGCCTGATAACCCTAATTCCCTTTATCTACTGCTACTTCTGGGCCTACCGCGCCCCAAGGAAAGAAGCCTACAAACCCATATTGGCGATGATTGCGATAGGCATTGCCATCACTCCAATCAATACAGGCTCTTTATCACTGTTTACGTTCGCGGGGTTCTTTATTGGCTTTAACTACTCTTTACGTCAAGCTTTTTATTGCCTAATTGGGTTAGCAGCCATGCTGGCACTGATGTGTTCGCTGCTAGACTTGCATTACTACTTCTTGATCTATGGCAGCGCATTAATCGCAGGGGTAGGATTATTCGGGATTGCCGAAAGAAAACGACTCGCGGCAAAACTGGCTGAACATCGAAGTCAGCAAGAGATAACCCAACTTGCAACCATGTTAGAGCGAGAGCGCATCGCAAGGGATCTACATGACATTATGGGCCACTCCCTCTCGTCTATTTCACTCAAAGCCGAATTAGCTCAAAAGCTTGTCGCCAAGAAAAAGCTCGAACAAGCGAGTGCCGAATTGCAGGAACTCAACACCATTGCTCGCGATAGTTTGAGTCAGATCCGGCAAACTGTCTCAGGTTATAAACATAAAGGTTTGTCATCCAGTGTGACTTACCTGTGCCAAGCATTACGGGATAAAGGAATGAGTGTCATCTTAGAGGGCGATATTCCAAAGCTAAACCCAGATGTAGAGACCCATTTGATCTTAAGCTTAACTGAGCTGTGCAATAATATTATCCGCCATAGCAGTGCGAGTCACTGCGACATCGTCTTTGCTGAGACAAAAGAAGCCCTATCAATCACAGTGACAGATGATGCGTCGATCGCCAGCCTTAACGAGGGAAATGGACTGACTGGTATACGAGAACGGCTAGCTCAATTTGGTGGTACACTCGATTACCAGCTAAACGCCAACACCCACTTTACGCTGACATTGCCACGCCAAGGAAAAGCATGAGAATACTACTGGCTGAAGATCAAGCCATGGTCCGAGGGGCATTAGCTGCACTGCTGTCCCTAGAAGGAGACTTTGAAATCATTCAGGCTAAAGATGGCAATGAGGCACTTGCATTATTGAAGCGCGATAGTTTTGATCTGCTACTGACAGATATTGAGATGCCTGGTTATACCGGTCTCGAGCTCGCTGACTGGTGTAATACACAAGCCGTGCCTATTAAGGTGATTATCCTGACCACCTTTGGCAGAGCTGGCTACATCAAACGTGCGATACAAGCTGGCGTTGGCGGCTTTTTATTAAAAGACGCGCCATCAGATTCACTTATTGAAGCCATTGGTTTGATAACTAAAGGTAAACGGGTTATCGATCCTGAGCTGGCTATCATGGCCGTGGGTGAGCAAGATCCACTCAACGATAAAGAACGCCGCGCACTGCGATTAGCCAGTGAAGGACGCAGCACTGCCGAAATTGCCAACACCCTATTTATCGCCGAAGGCACGGTGCGGAATTATTTATCGGAAGCAATCGCCAAACTTCATGCAACCAATCGAATAGATGCAGCCCGTATTGCCAAACAGAAAGGATGGTTATAGCCACAGCGCCTAAGCAAACCATTGGTAATTGCAGCAAGATTGCGTTCAGAGCAAACTCTGATAATATATGTATATATTTACAGTGATTGAGCCAATAGTTGTTTAAATGACTCAATGAATCAAATGGGTATAAAGCGTGGATAGACTCGATCTTATGGCTGTAACTGAGCTAAAGGGCGTGGCGACCAAAATGGCGCAGCGGCTAGAAAAGCTCGGCATAAAAACAGTCCAAGACCTGCTGTTTCATCTACCGTTGCGCTACGAAGATCGCACGCAAATATACCCGATAGCCGCGCTTTACCCCGGCAGCTATGGCACCATCGAAGCCACGATTCATTCATCGCAAATTATTCAAGGCCGCAAACGCATGCTCACCTGCACCGTACGCGACGACAGCGGCGTGATGACTCTACGCTTCTTTAATTTCTCTGTTGCGCAGCGCAATGGCCTAGAAAATGGCGCCACGATTCGCGCCTATGGCGAAGTGCGACGCGGCAAACATCACCCAGAAATCATTCATCCTGAATACAAGGTGATCCACTCGGGTAGTAACCTGGACTTGAGTGAAACCTTAACGCCAATTTATCCGACTACAGAGGGGCTTAAACAGGCCAGTTGGATAAAGCTCACCGACCAAGCACTAGCATTATTGGCCCATGGCGCACTAAAAGAGCTATTACCAGCCCATCTTCAACCAAACCAGATGTCGCTCATCGAGGCGCTCAAATTACTGCACCGGCCACCCACGGGCACAGACCCTTTTACACTCGAACAAGGCTCTCATCCGGCGCAGCAACGCTTGATCCAAGAAGAACTACTGGCCCACAATTTGAGTATGTTACAACTAAGGCAACGCAGTAATCGCGACGCGGCGGTATCGCTCGCAGGTAGCGGCCAACTGGTCAACCCGTTTTTAACCGCCTTACCCTTTAGCCCAACTGGAGCCCAGCAACGTGTGGTGGCAGAGATCCAGAGTGATTTACGCCAGCAACATCCTATGATGCGCTTAGTGCAAGGCGATGTGGGATCGGGTAAAACCTTAGTCGCCGCATTGGCGGCGCTACAAGCGATTGAGAGCGGCTATCAGGTCGCCATGATGGCGCCCACCGAACTACTGGCAGAGCAACATGCCAATAACTTTGCCACCTGGTTTGAACCACTGGGATTAACCGTGGGTTGGCTAGCAGGCAAGCTCAAAGGTAAGGCGCGCAGCCAGTCTCTGGACATGATAAAAAGTGGTGAGGCTCACATTGTTATCGGTACCCACGCGATTTTTCAAGACAAGGTCGAATTTAATAAGCTGGCCCTGATCATTATTGATGAGCAACACAGATTCGGCGTACATCAGCGATTAGGCCTACGAGAAAAAGGGATTAACCAAGGCTTCCATCCTCATCAATTGATTATGACGGCAACGCCTATCCCACGCACATTAGCCATGACCGCCTACGCCGATTTAGACACCTCTATTATCGACGAACTACCGCCAGGCAGAACTCCCGTAACCACAGTGGCGGTATCCGATAGCAGACGAGCAGAGGTGATTGAGCGAGTCCGCCAAGCCGCATTGCAACATCATCGCCAGGCCTATTGGGTCTGCACCCTGATTGAAGAGTCGGAAGTATTAGAGTGCCAAGCGGCCGAAGATAGCGCCGAAGAGCTAAAGCAGCAACTGCCAGAATTATCCATTGGTTTAGTGCACGGACGAATGAAACCTGCAGAAAAACAAGCTATTATGGCTGACTTTAAAGCAGGAAAGATTCATTTGCTCGTGGCGACAACAGTCATTGAGGTTGGTGTCGATGTACCCAATGCCAGCTTAATGATCATCGAAAACCCCGAGCGTCTAGGTTTGGCGCAACTGCATCAACTCAGGGGCCGTGTCGGCCGCGGCGCCATAGCCAGTCACTGTGTCCTCATGTATAAGGCTCCGCTGTCGGCAACCGCAACTAAGCGATTAGGCGTACTACGTGACAGTAATGATGGTTTTATTATCGCGCAGAAAGATCTCGATATACGCGGACCAGGGGAGGTACTTGGTACCAAGCAGACGGGAATAGTCGACATGAAAATCGCCGATCTTATTCGCGATCAAGCCCTGATCCCCGCGATCCAAAAACTGGCGCAACACGTGATGCAGCAGGCTCCAGAGAATGTCGATGCCATCATCATGCGCTGGCTCGGGAACAGACAGCAATATGTGCAAGCCTAACCAGTGCTATAACTTAGATTATATTCTTTGTTGAAGTTAAATATTTTTTATTTCAGTCAACTTCACTAGACAAGTTGACTGAATTTTGCAGAATGGAGATAGGCCGTGTTGGCCCCTCCTTAAACACGAGCTATTTTTCAAGGAACTCTCATGCAAGTCAGTCAAGAAGATAGAATCACCCCACAAGAAAAACGTGGTGGTGCCAGTGCACTAACGATTGCTATTGTGGTGATTTTGCTGATCCTGGCCGCTGGCGCTTATTATTTCTTTGACAGCAAAGAAACTCAACCAGAGCCAGAACAACCTACAGCAGTGACCTTGCCCGAAATCATCCCCGAGCAGCCGTTACCCACTGATGCCAACCTGCCAGAGCCAGAAGTTGAACCTGTGCCTGAGCCCGTAGTTGAGCCACCAGTTGCGCAAGTAACGACGCCACAAGTTGAGCCCATCCCAACACTCGCCGACAGTGATAGTTATGTGAAAGCCAAAACTCTCGACGTCGCCAATGGCATGAAAATCGACCCGATTTTAGTTGAAAAAGATATCATCAGACACTTTGTGGTGTTCGTCGATAATATCGCCCAAGGAGAATTAGCCCGAAAAGTCAGCCCACTTAAGGCGCCTAATAGCCAATTTACCGTCTCGGATATGAGTAATAAAACCTATCTTAATCCAGACAGTTACCACCGCTATGATCTCTACGCCGATTTTATTAGCAACCTTGATGAGCAGCAACTTGTCGCTACCTATGAACAACTGACGCCTCTGCTTAACCAAGCGTTTGATGAACTCGGTTACAGCAATGGTAGCTTCAATGAACGTATGATCGACGCCATCGACGTGGTGCTGGCCGCGCCCATTATTGAGCAAGCCATTGAACTCAATAGCGTTAGCGTTAACTATAAGTTTGTCGATCCACAGCTCGAATCATTACCCAATGCACAAAAATTGATGATTCGTATGGGCCCCGAAAACAGCAAAAAAGTGAAAATTGCGCTGCGTAAACTGAAGAAACAGCTGCAAGAATAATGACCGCCCACACCTGAGTTAAACCGCCTTCCTAGGCGGTTTTTTATCGATTAGCGCTGGATTTCAACTCGTTTTCTCTGCCATCATTATCGCTATAACAAGGCAACATCTGCATAGCGCAAACCGTGCTTTTTCTCTACATATCGGTGTACAATAGCACAATTGATGCGGCTTAAAGCCCATCTTCCCTTGTTATGGAAAACGCAGCCGTACGCTGCAGATTGAGGCAAAGCAGTGCAGTTAACCTTTAGGATCCAATCGTCAGGCGCTTGGTCACCACGCTACCAACAGATAGCCGATTGGCAACAATGGCCTCATTCGCTCTGCGATGAAGATCATCTGGCGAGTGCGCCAACACTACCTCAAGTTCCTGCGATGCAGCGACGACGCTTTAGCAAGCTGACCAAAATGCTGCTCGATGCGGCATTTCAATGCGATGCCCCAGCTCAATGCCGCACCATTTTCGCTTCGCGTCATGGCGAGCTCAATCGTACCGTTGAATTACTCGAAGATATTGTGCAAGAGCAGCCTATTTCCCCCATGGGCTTCAGCCAATCGGTGCACAATACTGCCAGCGGTATCTTTAGTATTTTGACCCATAACCGCGCTGCTTCAACCTCTATCGCCGCCAGCGAAACTACGCTGGAACAAGCGCTTACTGAGGCCTATGGCCAGCTTTGTGAAGATAATAGCGATGTGCTGTTGGTGTTTGGCGATGAGCCGGTATCAGATGTGTATAAAGAATTCATTCATGAACCTGAATTACCTATCGCTATCGCGCTGCAATTGTCGCTGCCAACGCCTGACTCGCCACCCGCCACGTTGCTGCAATTACATACCCAACCCAGTGCCGAGCAATATCGTGATGCGCCGCCCATGAGTTATGGCCAACTGCTCCATGCCATCGCCGGCAAACACCCCCTGTATGGGCGCTTAAACCGCTTCATCTGGCAACTCTCCCATGGCTAACCACACAGGCACTGATTTGCACTCACTGGCCTATATTCCGCGCTGGTTAGCGGGCGTCAGTTGTTATGTAGCTTTCGGCCTAGGAGGCTTATTGCTGTCTTTAACTGTCATTCCTATGCTGAGGATATGCTCAAGCGATCCACAGCAACGAGCCGCTCGCGTGCAACACACGGTCCATATCATGTTTGGCGGCTTTGTCACCCTGCTCACCTGGGCTGGGGTAATCAAAGTGACCTGCCAAGATCTGCATCGTCTTAATGACGCTCAGGGCAAAGTGATTATCGCCAACCATCCCACACTGGTGGATGTCGTGGTGCTTATCAGCCTAATGCCTAATGTGGGCTGCATCGTTAAGCAAAGCTTGTGGCGTAATCCCCTGTTACGCGCCGTGCTTTCTAGCGCCGGCTATATCCCTAATCGCGGTGCTGATCTACTCTTAAAAGATTGCCAAGCGGTGTTGCGTCAGGGCACATGCCTAATCATCTTCCCCGAAGGCACTCGGACACAACAAGGAG
Organism: Shewanella algidipiscicola; assembly: GCF_003605125.1. Lineage (GTDB taxonomy): Bacteria > Pseudomonadota > Gammaproteobacteria > Enterobacterales > Shewanellaceae > Shewanella > Shewanella algidipiscicola. Next base: position 80,079 of record NZ_QPQT01000010.1, on the reverse strand, counting down.
CCATCATCAACCCATTTGCGCGCGGGGCGGCCAATATCGCCCTGCGGACAAAAACAGACCTGATCCCAATTGTATTGCGCACCAATGCCGTTGGCCTCACCAAACAGCAACCTTGGTATGAAATACCTCGCCAAACCATAGGCATGCATGTTGAAGTAGGCGAAACCATTGCCCATATCGGGTATGATGCTGGCCCAGGCGGCGAAGCCAAGATGGCGCGTCAACTGACTCGAGATCTTGAAAACTATTATAAACAACAACTTGATACTAATTATGAGCTTACAAAACGAAATTAAACAACTGATCATTGATTGCCTCGATCTTGAAGACGTCAGCATCGATGATATCGACACCGACGCTCCCCTTTTTGGTGAGGGCTTAGGCTTAGACTCAATAGATGCACTAGAACTGGGCTTAGCGATAAAGAAACAGTTCGATGTAAAAATTGAAGCCAACTCCGAAGCAACCAAGGCTCACTTTTTCAGTGTGGCCAGCTTAGCCGACTTTATTGAATCGCAACGCGCGTAGGGGGTTACATGCAAAATCGTCAACAGATCCTCGACATGCTAACAAGAATATTGGTCGAAGAGTTCGAAATTGAAGCGCAAGATATTACCCCTGAGGCCTCATTATATGACGAGCTCGATCTCGATAGCATAGATGCGGTCGATTTGGTGATCAAACTGCAACAACTCACGGGCAAGAAGATCCAACCCGATGAGTTTAAAGCGGTGCGCACGGTCGATGATGTCGTATCCGCCATCGAAGGACTCGTTAAGCAGTAATGCGCCTGATAATACAAGTAATTAGCACCCTACTATTATTAGGCTATCCCATAGCGGTATATTTTGGGCTACATTACTTGCCACCAGGCGTGATTGCGTTAAGCCTATGCCTTTTGTTGGTGGCACGCTTAGCCGTACAACAACAGCGTGTCAAGGCGATGGTCCTGCCACTATTGGCTGGCATCGCTTTGACCGCAGGCAGTTTTATTGCCAAGCGTAACGACTGGTTACTCTACTATCCTGTGGTGATCAATCTGACTATGTTGGGGCTGTTTGCTTATTCGCTAAAACACGGTCCCAGCATGATAGAGCGTCTGGCGAGGTTGAAAGAACCCAAGCTGCCTGACACGGCGATCCCCTATTTGGCCAACGTCACCAAACTCTGGTGCGGGCTATTTATTGTTAACGGCGTAGTGGCTTGGTATACCGCCCACTACACCAGCTTAGCAACCTGGACCCTGTACAACGGTCTCATCGCGTATCTGCTTATTGGGCTACTACTCGGTGGGGAATGGCTATATCGAACACTGTGGTTAACAAAGTCATGACAGAGCTATTAAAAACTTGGCTGTATCAAGGCCCCTCGAGCCAGCAACTTATCAGCTTCAATCACCACGACATCGTCACGGGCAGTGCATTTACCGCCCAAGTGGCCGCCCTGCATGCCAGCTTAAGTGAACAACCCGCCAAGCGCTGGTTACTGGCAAGTGACAGTAGCGATCTCTTCGCCATCGGCTTGTGCGCTGGGTTGCTTGCGGGTAAACAGTTGATCTTGCCGAGTAATACCCAAGCTGGCACCTTGAGTGAACTGACTCACGAATTTGACGGCATCTTGTCTGACAGTTGCCTGTGTGAAGGTAAACTGATGTTGACGCTCAAAAAAGAGCACTCTGGCGCCGAATCTCACTGGCCGTCCCTTGCAGATAACGCTACCGTGGGTGAACTGGTGCTCTTTACCTCAGGCAGCAGCGGTCAGCCCAAAGCCATCACCAAGACCCTAGCCCAGCTCGATGCCGAAGTCAGCGTACTGGAGCAAACATTTGCGGCGCACCTGCCCCATTGCAGCGTGATATCGACAGTGTCACACCAACATATTTATGGGCTCTTGTTTAAAATTCTCTGGCCGCTCGCCGCCAGTCGCCCTTTTCTGAGTGATCTGGTGGAATACCCAGAAACCCTAACCTATTACACTAGCTTATTTCCTAACTTATGTTTGATCAGTAGCCCGGCGCAACTGTCGCGACTGCCCGAAGCACTCGAGCATCAGCCACAGCTGCATTCGCCCAGCTTAGTCTTTAGCTCTGGCGGGCCGCTCAATTTCCAAGCGGCAGCAGAAATCGCCCATTGCTATGGCAAACCGCCCATAGAAGTGTACGGCAGCACTGAAACCGGTGGCATCGCATATCGCCGTCAAAGCGCCGACAATCAACCTTGGCGCATTTTTGCCTCACACCAAATTAAGCAAGATGCAATGGATGGCGCGCTGCTGCTCAAATCACCTTATTTGGACAATGACGACTGGTTAAAATGTGACGATAAAGTCAATCTTGTCAGCGACAGCGAGTTTCATCTGTTGGGTCGACTCGACCGCATCGTCAAAATTGAAGAAAAACGTATCTGCTTAGTGCAGATGGAGCAGTTGCTAGAATGCCACCCCATGGTGTCTCAAGCCATGTTAATGGTATTAGAGCAACCACGAGTGCAACTTGGCGCGGCCATCGTACTATCGAGTCAAGGGCAACAACTGCTCAACAATGAAGGCAAGTTGGCGGTGAATAACCTGCTCAAAGCCCACCTGTTGACTCAGTTTGAACGGGTCACTCTGCCCAGACGTTGGCGCTATCCAGAGGTGCTTGAGCTGACCCCGCAGGGCAAGCGTGATAATCAACGATTAATTGAGTTATTTAGCCATGATTAAGTCCAGTTTACCGCCCATTATCGGTAAGACCATGCTCACCGATGGCGTCGAATGGCACCTCGACATTGTGGCAGCCTTGCCCTATTTCGACGGCCATTTCCCACAGCAAGCCGTATTGCCCGGGGTGACTCAGTTAGATTGGGCGGTGCAACTCGGCGCACACGAATTTGGCTATGAAGCACAAGTCGACAGCCTTGAAGTATTAAAGTTTCAGCAACTTATACTGCCTAACAGCCAGGTGTTTCTCAAAATCAGCCTCAATGCCAGCAAGCATAAACTCACCTTTAGCTATTACGATGGCGACAAGCGTTTTGGCTCGGGTCGTATCGCCCTGAGCGGCGCTAAACTCCAGGAGAGCGCCTGATGCAGTTAGCGTTAGTCATTCCCAATTACAACCATCAACAGGCGATTAAGCAGACCCTTGAGCGTTTAGCGCCGCTGGCTCTGCCCTGCTATCTGGTTAACGATGGCAGTAACGATGAGACCCGCTACCTATTAAGCCAATTAGCCGAGCAATATGATTGGGTTACCCTATTGCATCACCCCTATAATCGAGGCAAGGGAGCCGCAGTTACCACAGGGCTAAGGGCGGCTTACGCCGATGGTTTTACCCATGCCTTGCAAGTCGATGCCGATGGACAGCATGATCTAGACGATATTCCGGCTTTTATCGAACATGCCAAAGCCCGACCAGAGGCGGTGATTTCTGGCCAGCCGCAATACGATGACTCAGTGCCTAAAGGCCGCCTCTATGGCCGCTATATCACCCACTTTTGGGTTTGGGTCGAGACCTTAAGTTTTGAGATAAAAGATGCCATGTGTGGCTTTCGCGTCTATCCACTGACGGCGACCGAGCGACTGTTTTTAACCGAGGCGCTAGGCGAGCGTATGGACTTTGACATCGAGATATTAGTCAAACTCTACTGGCAAGGCACACGTATCGTGCACCTACCTACCAAGGTCATTTATCCAGAAGATGGTAGCAGCCACTTTCAAGGGGTACGCGATAACCTACGCATCTCAGCCCTGCATACCAAACTGTTTTTCACCATGCTCAAACGCCTACCTAAGCGACTGCTGCGCCAGTCTGAGCCACAACAAGCCAGACACTGGTCGCGCATCAGCGAACGCGGCAGTTATTGGGGCATCAAGCTGCTCGCAAGTAGCTATAAGATTGGTGGCCACTGGCTATGTCGCGCCATTATGTATCCGGTGATCGGCTATTTTTTTCTCACTGGCAGCAGCGCACGAGCCGCCTCTTTGCAATTTTTACAGCAAGTTAAACGCGTTGAACCCCAGCATCCCCAACTCAAGGGCAAGATAGGGTGGCGCCATAGCTTAAAACACTTCATCAGCTTTGGTAACGCGGCCTTAGATCGTATCGATGCCTGGTGCAATCGGCTGCAAATGAACCAAGTAGACTTCGCGAATCGCGCGCTACTCTACCAACAGATTGAACAGGGTAAAGGCGCGGTTTTACTGGCCTCACACTTAGGTAACATTGAGCTGTGCCGGGCAATATCCAGCCACCAGCACAAGATTAAAGTCAATGTGATGGTGCTAACTGAGAACGCTGAAAATTTCAATCGGGTACTTAAACAACTCAACCCGGACAGCGCACTAAACCTTATCCAAGTGAGCGAACTGGGCCCCACCACCTCCATGCTGCTGCACGAAAAAATCGCCCAAGGCGAGTTGGTGGTTATCGCAGGCGATCGCACCTCATCGCGCAGCCAAGGCCGAGTGGTTTACGCCCCCTTTATGGGTAAACCCGCACCATTTCCTCAGGGGCCTTTTATTTTGGCAGGGTTACTCGACTGCCCGGTCTATTTGATGTTTTGCTTGCGAGAACAGGGGCGCTATCGAGTCTATTTAGAACACTTTAGCGACACCTTGAAAGGGCCACGCGCCGGACGCATGCAACGCCTCGAGCAAGCCATTGGCCGCTACAGCGCCAGACTTGAATACTACGCACGGCGCGAGCCACTGCAATGGTTTAATTTTTTCGATTTTTGGCGCAAGGATGACGAGCACCTGCGCGCGGCGAACTCAACTCGCCCCCCAACCGTTAACAGGACAGATAAATAGATGACGCAACCCGCAGTAAACCTCATTGAGTTCGGCCAACGCTCATTGACACTAGAAGAGGTGGTGGCCATTGCCAAAGGCGCTCAAGCCAAACTCAACCGCCAGCCAGACTACCAAGAGTCGATTCAAAAGGGCGCCCGCTTTATCGACAGCCTACTGGCCGAAGAGGGCGTGGTTTATGGTGTCACCACAGGGTATGGCGACTCCTGCACCGTTGCCGTGGGGCTGGACTTGGTCCATGAGCTGCCGCTGCACTTGTCACGCTTTCATGGCTGCGGGCTCGGCGACACTTTCAGTGAAATGCAGGCCCGCGCGGTAATGGCGTGCCGGCTCAACTCGTTGGCACTGGGTAAGTCAGGGGTGAGTTATGAGCTGCTGCAGCGCATCGAAACCTTGCTCAATCTTAATATTGTTCCCGTTATCCCCCAAGAGGGCTCGGTCGGCGCCAGTGGCGACCTCACCCCGCTCTCCTATTTAGCGGCGGTATTGGTGGGCGAACGCGAGGTGTTTTATCAAGGCAAGCGTCAAGCGACAGCCCAGGTGTACGCCCAGCTATCGATCACGCCGCTCACCTTACGCCCCAAAGAGGGACTCGCCCTGATGAACGGCACCGCGGTGATGACGGCGCTGGCTTGCCTTGCCTACGACAGAGCTCAGTATTTAGCTCGCCTGACCAGCCGCATTACTGCCATGGCCTCGTTAACGCTTAAGGGCAACGCAAACCATTTCGATGAGATACTGTTTGCCGCCAAGCCACACCCAGGGCAAAACCAAATTGCCGCTTGGATCCGCGCCGATTTGAATCACCATGAACATCCACGCAACTCTGATCGCTTACAAGATAGATACTCTATCCGCTGCGCGCCTCACATTATTGGCGTGTTACAAGATGCCCTGCCGTTTATGCGCCAGTTTATTGAGACCGAACTCAACAGTGCCAACGACAACCCCATTGTCGACGCCGAAGGTGAGCATATTCTCCATGGCGGCCACTTCTATGGCGGCCATATCGCCTTCGCCATGGACTCGATGAAAAACACAGTGGCGAACCTTGCTGACCTTATCGATCGCCAGATGGCCTTGGTGATGGACCCCAAATTTAACAACGGTTTACCCGCCAATTTGTCGGGGGCTGCTGGCCATCGCAGTGCTATCAACCATGGCTTTAAAGCGGTGCAAATTGGCGTGTCAGCCTGGACGGCCGAAGCGTTAAAAAACACCATGCCCGCCAGCGTCTTTTCACGCTCGACCGAGTGTCACAACCAAGATAAAGTCAGCATGGGCACCATTGCCGCGCGAGACTGCATGCGGGTATTACAGTTAACCGAACAAGTCGCGGCCGCCGCCTTACTCGCCATGACTCAAGGCATTCATTTGCGGGTCAGCCAACAAGAGTTATGCCAAGCATCCTTGACCCCATCGGTGGCGAAAACCCTGCAACAGGTGAGCGAGGATTTCGACTTTTTAAGCGAAGACCGGCCACTAGAGCAGGTATTACGCCAAACGGTCGATAAAATACAGCAAGGGTTATGGGAAGTGTGCCACTGAGGAATGATGCCGATGAAAGCCATATTGACAACCGAAATGGAAATGCTGATCCCCTTCCATGATGTCGACTCCATGGGGATCACTTGGCACGGTAACTACCTGCGCTATTTTGAGGTGATCCGCTGTCAGCTGCTGGATAACATTGATTATGGCTATCGCAAGATGCAAGAATCAGGCTATGGTTGGCCCATTGTGGATCTGCAGATCAAATACGTGCAGCCCAGCACCTTCGATCAAAAGGTGAAGCTCACCGCGTCACTGGTCGAGTGGGAAAACCGCCTTAAAATCACCTATGAAGTCCGCGACCTCGCCAGCAACAAGCGCTTGACCAAAGGCTATACCATTCAGGCGGCGGTCGACATGCGTGACCAGCAGCTGTGCTTTGTGACCCCAGAGTGTTTTCGCGACAAGATTGCACATCTGCTCGACAGCAGCGGAGACTAGCCATGGCCACCTTAAGCCGCTACCTTTGCGCCCTATTGCTGAGCTTAATCCTCAGCACGTCAAGCTATGCCGAGCAGGCGAGTCCTGCTGCCGATAGCACCTTTACCAGCTTGTTTGCTACGCCCGCAGATAAGCTCGCCCTGCAGCAACTGGCCGAGCAGCTCAGCAGCGGCGACACGGCTCAAGGGCAATTTACTCAATATCGCCACTTAACCGTATTGCAACGCCCGCTTGTCAGCCATGGCGAATTTGTATTTCAAAGTGACTTAGGTTTAGCTTGGGTGCAGCTGCGCCCATTTGCCAGCACCTTAGTGCTGAGCCAAGACACCTTGGTGCAGATCGACAGTGACGGTCGGCGTCAGGTCAATCGAGCCGATGACAACCCTCAAGCGCAAGCATTAGCCCGCACCATACCGTTATTGATGAGTGCCTTGCTGCGTGGCGACATAGAGCCGCTCAGCCAGCAATTTAGCCTGCACCTTATCCAAGACGCCAGTGGCTGGCAACTCGGTTTGATCCCAAAAGATCCCATGCTAGCGCAAGCGCTGCCCAAAATGGTGATGCAGGGGCAAACCCAGTTAAATTCGCTCACCTTACTTAATAGTAATGGCGATCGTAGCCTCATTGAATTTGAGCAGATAAGTGAGCAGCCATTATCGCCCCAACAACGGGCGCTATTTGCCACCGACAATGATGCCGACAACAGGCCTGACGCGCACCGATGATCGCCCTTCTCGCACGTCAACTCGACCGCCTATCGGCTAACAGTAAGCTGTGTATGTGGTTGCTGCTACTGGGGACAATGCTTGCCTTAGGCGCAGTGCAGCTGCAACAAGGCGCTAAGCTGCAAAGCGATATATTGGCCATGCTGCCTACATTACAGCAAGATGCGCTCACACAAGCGGCCATCGACCGGGTTGAGCAGCAACTCAGCGACCGTATCTATATCGGGTTAGTTGCCGACACCCAGGCTCATGCTATCGATGCCGCAAAGCGGCTCATGCAGGCACTGGCGCAACATCCTGACAGTTTTACCGACATCAGCAGCGCTAATATAGATAGCGCCAACGCGTTTAATCACTTTTACTTTGCCCATAGGTTTAAGCTACTCACCGAGCAGCAGCGTAACTTACTTAGCCAAGGTCAGCTGGACAGATTAGAGCAGCAAGCACTCGCCCAGCTCTACAATGCCTTTGGTTATGCCAATAGTGCGCTGCTGAGCCAAGATCCACTGCTGCTGTACCCCGCTAATCTACAAGCCTTAGCGCCAAGCCAACAACTGCAAAGCGCGCAAGGGATCTTGCTTAGTACCCAACAAGAGGCGTCAGGGAACACTCGCTACGGGGCCATAGTGATGGCTAAAGGCCTAGGCAGCGTTTTTAATCCTAACGCCCAGCAACAACAGATCGCCGCCTTAGACGCCTCACTTAACCAGTTAAGCATGACTGGCGACATCGAGGTGCTGAAAGCGGGGGCACTGTTGCATGCCAGCGCCGCGACAATCCAAGCCAAACAGGAGATCTCAACCTTAGGAGCCGCCTCACTTATCGGGGTAATTACACTCGTGTGGTTGGCGTTTCGCTCGATTTTCCCATTAGTGATAGCCAGCCTAACGATCGCCACCAGCTTGCTGTTTGCCTGCGTGACCACCTTGAGTGTGTTTGGCGAGCTACACCTACTCACCTTAGTGTTTGGCACCAGCCTGATTGGGATCGCCATCGACTACAGCTTTCATTTTTATTGTGAGCGCCTCAGCCAACAACAGGCGGCAACGCCTGCGGTCAATGCGGTGTTTCCGGCGGCATCTTTGGCCATAGTGACCACAGTGCTAGCGTACCTTGGCATTGGTTTAACACCGTTTCCGGGCATGCAACAGGTTGCCATCTTCTGCGCGGCTGGATTAATCGGTGCCTACCTGACATTACTGCTGGCCTATCCCAAATTAGCCAATAGCCCACTTAAACCAAGGCCGAGCACCTTGGCATTGGCTCAGCGTTACTTAACACGATTAACCTTGCTGCACCGCCGCCTGCGCACTAAAGGGGCAGCGCCACTGGCGCTAATTATGGCGCTACTCTGTCTGTGGGGGCTGCTGCAACTGACCACAGATGATGATATTCGTAACCTACAACAGAGCCCGCTTGAGGTCGTGCAGCAGGAGCAGCGCCTGCGTCAGTTGCTCAGTGGCGGCACCGATAATCAATTTATCTTGGTCAGGGCCCAAGGCGAGCAGCCGTTATTACAACAACTCGAGCAACTTGCTGAGCCGCTCAAGCAGCTGCAGCAGCGAGGCGTGATTGGCAATGCGATTAATTTGGCCAGCTATCTCCCTAGCCATCAAAAACAGCAACAGGCGTATCAACTACAAGGCCTCATTTATCAAGACATCGAAGCGGTTCTAGGCAGACTAGGGCTCGACCTAGGCCTAGCCCCAAGCCTGCGCCAACAATACCTAGACAGTGCCAGTTTACTGATTGAGCCCGACGCCTTTTTGGCGTCACCCGCTGGCATATCGCTCGCCCCGCTCTGGTTAAGCCCAAGCGGTACCGATCCTACGCCGCAATATGGCGCCATAGTATTACTCGGCGGCATTACTGATCTGGCGGCGCTGCAGGCGAGTATTGCGCCGTTCACTCAGGTAGAACTGGTGGATAAAGTCGCCGATATCTCCAGTGTGATGGCCAAATATCGCGGCCTCACCTTAACCTTGTTGGCACTGGCGCTGGTGCTGGCCTCGTTGATTTTCTCACGGCGATTTGGCATCAAGCTGGCGTTATGGGTCACCGCGGTGCCTGCATTGGCGGCGTTATTGACCCTAGCAACGCTTGGGCTGCTAGGCTCTCCACTGACCTTATTTCATGCCTTGGCGCTGATTTTGGTATTCGGGATCGGGGTCGACTACAGCCTATTTTTCGCCGAAACCCAACAGGGTAAAGGGGTGATGATGGCGGTGTTTATGTCGGCCTGCTCCACCTTAATGGCTTTTGGCTTATTGGCATTTAGCCACACGCCAGCAATACACTATTTCGGCTTAACACTCTTATTGGGCATCGCATTCACCTTTGTGCTTGCGCCCCTTATTTACACTTTTACAAGGACAGACAAGTGACCGACTCAACCCATGCTAACGCACCACAAACAGGCCATTATGATGTTGTGATCATAGGTGCAGGCCCATCAGGAAGCGTGGCAGCTAGCCTACTACATCAGCAAGGTAAGCGAGTCTTGGTGATTGAAAAACAACATTTTCCGCGCTTTTCTATTGGCGAAAGTCTACTGCCTTGTTGTATGCAGATGTTAGAAGAAGCCAACATGCTAGAAGCGGTTAATCAGGCGGGTTACCAATTTAAAAATGGCGCCGCCTTTAATTGGCAAGGCCGCTCGACCATGTTTGATTTTACCAACAAATTCACCCCTGGCCCCGGCACCACTTATCAAGTCGAGCGCGGCCATTTCGATAAATTATTGGCCGATACAGCCGCTAAGCAAGGGGTTGAGATCCGCTATGGCGACACCGTCGCCGCCGTTGACTTGTCGGCGACGCCGACGCTCACCATTGTCGATAGCGCCCAGCACTCCTATAAAATAAGCGCCGAGTACCTGCTCGATGCCAGCGGCTACGGCCGAGTGTTAGCGCGCCTCTTACAGTTAGAGCGCCCGTCAAGCTTACCTAGCCGCACCGCCATTTTTACCCATATCGAAGACAATATCGATAAGGTTGAGCTGGGCGATCGCCCATTCGACCGCAATAAAATCTTAATCAGCGTGCATCCTGATAATCGAGATATCTGGTACTGGCTGATCCCCTTTAGTAATGGCCGCTGCTCACTGGGCGTGGTGGCAGAGCCTCACCTATTGGGCGACTTAGAGACTGATACTAGCAACATATTGATGCGCTTAGTAAACCAAGAGCCGTACCTAAAACAGCTACTGGCTAAGGCCAAGATTGTCAGAGAATGTGGTCGCCTAGCGGGCTATTCGGCCAACGTCAGCACGCTGGCAACCGACAAGTTTGCCCTATTAGGCAACGCGGGGGAGTTTCTCGACCCGGTGTTTTCATCTGGGGTCACCATCGCCATGCAATCGGCGTCGATGGCAACGCGTTGCATCGTCAGGCAGCTAGAGGGGGAAAGCGTTGATTGGCAAGCCGAGTACGCCACGCCACTCATGCGCGGCGTCGACACCTTTCGCACCTATGTGCAGGCTTGGTATGACGGCCGTTTTCAAGACGTGATTTTTTATGAGTCACCCAACCCCAAAATCAAACAGATGATTAGCGCGATCTTGGCTGGCTACGCTTGGGATGAAAACAACCCCTTTGTGACAGAGTCTGAGCGGCGACTCAATATGATTGTCGAGCTGTGCCAATGACCGCAGTTAAGCACTTAGGTTTTGCGCTAAGCGTGTTTATCGCCCTTGCCCTTAGCGGATGTAGCCAACATCTGCAGCGGCAAACCTGTATGCCGCTAGCCAGTGAGGTCAGCTACTGTTTAGCGCCGCTGCTCAATGAGCCGCTCCGTAGCCAAAGCCTGCAGGTTGACTTAAGCATCGCAGGCAATCGGCACCAATTATTGAGCCAACTCGAACTCAGCTCGCAGCAACTCACTCTGGTCGGCCTCGCGCCACTGGGGCAGGCGCTATTTACCTTGACCTTCGATGGTCAGCGACTCGACAGCCTGCAAAGTCGGATACTCGGCGAGCAATTTAAAGCCGAATACCTGCTGGGATTGCTGCAACTTATTTATTGGCCGACAGAGACTGTTAATCGCCATTTACATGGCGCTACAATGACTACAGTTAAATGTGATGCGCCGCTGTGCCGCAGGCTTTATGCTAACGACAACGAGGCCAACATTATTGATATTCGCTATAGTCAGCCACAACCTTGGCAAGCTCAGGTGGATCTGGCGGTTGTCCCAGCAGAACTGACACTGCACATAAGGCCGGTTGAGTAACCTAATGTCACTCTCACAAACCATAAGAACCAACATGATGACAGAGATAGCAATCACCCATTTAGGTCTTTGTACCCCACTGGGGCACACGCAAGAGCAGGTGTTACAACGCCTGCTAGATGGTGATACCCAAGGGATGCTGTGGCGTGATGATCTGATCCCCGAGCAGCGCATATTGGTCGGGGCGGTCACCTCTCCCTTGCTGGCCATCCCTGACCCGCTGCTGCGCTTCGATTGCCGTAACAATCAATTACTCTTGGTGGCCGCCATGCAGATTGAGCAGCAAGTGACGCAGGCGAAAGCTCAGTATGGTGCCGATCGTATCGGCATTATCTTAGGCACTAGCACCTCGGGGATCGCCAAAGGCGAAAAGGCACTGGCTTATCGCGCCGAGCACGGCGTGCTGCCCGATGATTACCTCTACTCCAAACAGGAATTGGGTAATAGCAGCGACTTTTTACAGCACTATTTCAACCTTAAAGGCCCCTGTTATACTGTGTCGACGGCCTGCTCATCCAGCGCCAAGGTGTTTGCCAGTGCTAAACGCTTATTGGCGGCAAACCTGTGCGATATGGTGATTGTGGGCGGCGCCGATAGCCTGTGTAAGCTAACGTTAAATGGCTTCAATTCGTTAGAATCTATCTCCAAAGGTCACTGCCAACCCTTTAGCGCCAACCGCGACGGCATCAATATTGGCGAAGGTGCGGCACTATTTACCTTAATCAGAGGCCGCGCGGACGTGATGCTTGCTGGTGTGGGAGAGTCGAGCGACGCCCATCATATGTCGGCGCCTCATCCTGAGGGGCTTGGCGCCATCGCCGCTATCGAAATGGCGCTTAAGCAGGCCAATATTAGCGCCAAACAGATCGACTATATTAACCTGCACGGCACCGCAACCATCAAAAATGATGCCATGGAAAGCCGCGCGATAGCCCAAGTGTTTGCCGATGACTTACCTTGGGTGAGCTCCACTAAACCCTTAACAGGCCACGCCCTTGGCGCAGCGGGTGCCATCGAGGCGGCCTTCTGTTATTTACTCTTATCAGCCCGTAATCCAAGTGGGCGCTTACCGCCGCAGTTGGGCGATCAGCAGTGGGACGATAACAATCCGCCACTGCGCTTTGTGCCCGCTCACAGTGATAATGCCCAAGCGTGCGCGCTACGCTATGTCATGAGTAACTCTTTTGCCTTTGGTGGCAGTAACGCCAGCGTTATTTTTTGCCGCCCCGAGATGTAACCCAATGAACCAGAGCAATACCCACAACCCAAACTCCCCATTAGCGCTGCTCGATGTGGCCGATTATCTGCCCCATCGCGCGCCTATGATCTTGATCGATCGGCTGCTTGAACATCAGCCAGACACCTTGCTGAGCGAGGTATTTATTCAACCTAGCAGCCCCTATTTTGATGACAAGGCCCAATCTGTGCCCAACTATGTGGGAATAGAATATATGGCGCAAAGCATCGCCGCGCTTGCGGGAATTGAAGCCACCGCCAAGCAGCAGCCTATCCGCGTAGGATTTCTGCTGGGCACCCGTAAACTCCAGCTGCACATTAAGGCGTACCAATTGGGGCAGCGTTACCAGATCAGGGTCAGTCGCCTATATCAAGAAGAGAGCGGGTTGGCGGTGTTTGACTGCCAAATTCTGCACCAAGCTACCCTTGTGGCGACGGCCAACATCAATGTATTTCAGCCGCAAGACACCCAAGCCTATATAGCTCAAAGCAGCCAAGACAATAGGGAAGATAACTCATGAATAAACGCGTATTAGTCACAGGCTCTAGCCGCGGAATAGGTAAAGCCATCGCCCTCAAACTGGCGGCCAATGGGTTTGATATTGCGCTGCATTTTCACCGCAATCAAGATGCCGCTAACGCCACCCAAGCGCAGTTACAAGCCTTAGGCGCACAGGTCAGTTGCCTGCAATTTGATGTGGCCGATCGTGCTGGCGTCAAGGCGGCCATTGAGGCCGATATCGCGCAGCATGGCGCCTATTATGGCGTGGTGTTAAATGCCGGCATTAATTGCGACACCGCCTTTCCCGCCATGAGCGAGCAAGAATGGGACAGCGTGGTGCACACCAATCTCGACGGTTTCTATAATGTGATCCATCCCTGCACCATGCCGATGATCCAAACCCGCCAAGGTGGGCGCATTATCACCATGGCGTCAGTGTCTGGCATTGCCGGAAATCGCGGTCAGGTCAATTACAGCGCCTCTAAAGCGGGGATTATTGGTGCAACCAAGGCGCTCAGTTTAGAGCTGGCAAAACGTAAAATTACCGTTAACTGTATCGCGCCGGGCCTTATCGAAACCGACATGGTAACCGATATTCCAAGCGATATGGTTAAACAGCTGGTGCCGATGCGCCGCATGGGCACCCCGGCAGAAATCGCTGGGCTGGCGAACTTCTTAATGTCAGAAGACGCCGCCTATATCACCCGTCAGGTTATTTCAGTTAATGGTGGCATGATTTAATGACAAGTTCGACAAGACGTGTAGTGATCACCGGAGTCGGTGGTGTAAGTGCATTGGGCCACGACTGGCCAACCATTGCCAAGCGGTTACAGGCACAACAAAATTGTGTGCAGCGCATGGATGAGTGGGACAAATATGACGGTTTAAATACGCGCCTCGCCGCCCCCATCAACGACTTCGATAAACCTGCGCACTATTCGCGTAAAAAGATCCGCGCCATGGGTCGTGTCTCTGTCATGGCCACATGGGCTAGCGAAAAAGCCTTAATTGATGCCAATCTGTTTGACGATCCAGTGGTCAGTTCTGGCGCCATGGGCATCGCCTACGGCTCATCGACGGGCAGTACCGATCCGCTCATCGCCTTTGGTGACATGTTGAAAACTGGCGATATGTCTGGCGTCACCGCCACCAGCTATATACGCATGATGGCCCATACTACCGCGGTCAATGTGGGGGTGTTTTTTGGTTTAAAAGGCCGAGTGCACACCACCAGCAGTGCCTGTACGTCGGGCAGCCAAGGCATAGGTTATGCTTATGAAGCGATCAAATTTGGTCTGCAAGATCTGATGCTAGCCGGCGGCGCCGAAGAGCTTTGCCCAACCGAAGCTGTGGTGTTCGACACCCTGTTTGCCACCAGCACTCAAAATGATCAGCCCAGCATGACGCCGCGCCCTTTTGATAGCGATCGCGACGGGCTGGTTATCGGTGAAGGTGCCTGTACCTTAGTGCTAGAAGAGCTTGAACACGCCAAGGCGCGCGGCGCGAAAATTTACGCCGAACTGGTGGGCTTTGGCACCAATGCCGATGGGTTACACGTGACCCAGCCCAATGCCGACACCATGGAAGTGGCGATACGCTTGGCATTAAAAGATGCCCAGCTCGCACCCCAAGCCATAGGCTATGTTAACGCTCACGGCACGGCCACCGACCGCGGTGATATTGCCGAAACTCAAGCGACTGAGGCTGTATTCGGTCAGCAGATGCCTATCTCGTCGCTCAAAAGCTACACTGGTCATACACTCGGGGCGTGCGGCTCGCTAGAGGCTTGGTTAACGATTGAGATGATGAATGCGGGGTGGTTTGCGCCGACGCTAAACTTGCAGCATGTGGATCCGGCCTGCGGCAAACTCGATTATATTAAAGATGGCGTTCGCCAGCTAGAAACAGAGTATGTGATGAGCAATAACTTTGCCTTCGGCGGGATCAATACTTCACTGATCTTTAAACGCTGGCGCGACTAGACTGACACAGTAAAGCCGTGATTGGCAGTGGCATAATGAAACATGGCGTAACCTAGGTTACGCCATGTAAATATTCGGCCAAGGCTTAAGGAATGTAAGCTTTGAGCGGATTAAGCGACCAGTAGCTTAATCTCTTGCTGCGCCTGTTGCATCCCTTGCTCGGCAGCTTCTGGGCCCATATTGAGCGCTTCGGCATAAACGGTATCGACATTTTCAATACCAATAAAGCCTAATACCGTCTTAAGGTAAGGTACCACATGATCTGTCTCGCCGGCTTTATGCACACCGCCACGAGTGGTGACAACAACGGCCCGTTTACCTTGGATCAAGCCTTGTGGACCAGTATCGGTATAAGTGAAGGTCACACCGGCACGCGCGATCAGATCGATCCAGTTTTTTAGCTGCGTCGGAATGCTAAAGTTGTACATGGGGGCTGCGATGATCAGGGTATCGTGAGCCTTAAGCTCGGCAATCAGCTCATCAGAGACTGCGACAGCTTGTTGCTGCTTATCCGATAGATTCTCAGCCCCTCTTAATGCTAGTGCAATTTCACCGTCAAGCACGGGTAATGTCTGCTCAGCTAAATCTCGCACCGTCACCTTAGCCCCCTCTACTTGCCACTCTTGTAGCAACTCATCAACTAACTTAGCCGATTGAGAATACTCACCCAAAATACTCGATTTTAAAACCAATACACTCGCCATAACACACTCCAATACCGACTAAAGATGAGCCATTATAATTATCGATTAATCGAAACTAAAGCGCATAAAATGCGACAAAACAATCGATAAAATCGAATTGTAAAACCAACCACTCCTCCCTACAGACCGGTACGAATTAGGAATAAGCAAAGGCTAAATGATATCGCATTGATTTTATTTGATTAATTAACAAGCAAGGTGGTGAATCGTTTTTTATCCCCCTTTTTTTGTGATCTTGTGCTCTTATCTCGCCGTAGATAGCTGATGTTAATCAACTGTTATAGAGGAAGGATGCATGAAACGGATATACCCTGCGATACTACTCAGTACAAGCGTGATGTTTGGTTTGAGCGCGTGTAATGACGATGATGACGATATTATCAAGTTACCCGAGCCCATGCTTGAAACACAGGTACGTGTGATCCATGCTGGCGTCGATGCCCCAAAGGTGAACGTCAATGCCAACGGCGCCGCGTTACTCACTGACGTCGATTATGCCGTGTCCAGCGGTTTTACGACCGTTCCAGTTGATACCTATGCCATTGGCGTCGATGCCCAATTAGCCGATGGCTCAGTGCTTGAGGTATTAACCGCTGAGCTGGATGCCATGGCAGAGATGCAATACACCGCCGTCGCCGTTGGCAAGGTGACAGACGACACGCTGCAACTCAAACTCATCGCCAATGCGGTCAGTGACATCGCTACCGATTACGCCCGTGTACAAGTATTGCACGGCGCATCTGATGTCGGTTTAGTGGATATTTATGTCACCGCACCGGGAGTCGATATCACATCTCAGGCGCCCACCTTGTCGGCTAACTTCCTCGATGTCAGCGATCAGCTTGAGATCTTAGCCAGCGATTATCAGATCCGCATTACCGCATCTGGGCAAAAAACGCCGGTGTTTGATTCTGGCACTGTCCCATTGCAAGCTGGCAATGATTACCTGATAAGCGCCATCCCTAATGCTGCCACCGGTGATTCACCTGTAGCACTTCTGGTCGCCTTAGATGATGCACAGCTGGTGCTACAAGACACCATGACAGGCAGTGATGTGCGAGCCATTCATGCAGTAGCTGATGCCCCTGCGGTCGATATCTTCCTCAACGGCGCGGCCACCCCTGCGGTTGATATGCTTAGCTTTAGCGAATTGACCGACTACCTTAATGTGCCTGATGGCGACCATACCATTACCGTGGCAGCCGATGCAGACAACAGCCTAGTGGTCATTGATGCCGCGCCTGTGACGCTAGCGCAAGGCGCCAGCTATAGCGTATTGGCGGTAGGCTCGTTAAGCGATAGTGATATTGCACCATTAGTGGTGATGGAAGATCGTCGCCGAGTCGCAACTGAGGCCAAACTCAATATTATTCACGCCTCTTATTCGGCGGGTAATGTGGATATCTACCTCACTCCAAGCAGTGATATTACCGCTGCCACACCAGCACTTAGCAATGTGCCATTTAAAGCCACATCGGGCAGTTTGTCCGTGCCTGCTGGCGATTATGTGGTCACAGTAACAGGCACTGGCAGTAAAACGGCGGCGATTGGACCACTCAATGTTACGCTCGCGGCGGGTAACCTCTACAGCGTGGCGGCGGTAGATGCCGCAAATGGTGGCACTCCACTTGGAGTGATTTTAATGGATGATTTTGTGCCAGCGCTTTAGTTATTGCTGTTAAATGATTGTCTTATAAGCTACTTGTCTTGAGTGGCAGCTCTTTAAACTGCAACGCTTCAGCCATAGCGCTTTGATGATAGTGCATTGCAACACAAGGTTACGCTGACCATAGTATTTCAATGGCGCAGCGATTACTGATGAGACCAACCACAACAGCGCCTAATATAGTAGGCGCTGTTTTTTTATAAAAGCGCCTCTATCTCAACCCCTTTTGGCCCGCCTAAAGGAGACAAATTAGGGTGTCGCTGTCATTTTCTGGTATTCTCTGCATTATTAAAAATGACTTGAACACATACATAATCATGTCCAAACAAGACTCTTTCTGGTTTAAATCATTACGTTGGATACAAAAGAAACTGGTCCATACTATAGTGGTTCCCCAGCACCCTTTTGATGACCTAAATCTGGATTCAGATAGACCTCTGGTCTACGTAATGAAGACGAAATCCATCAGTGATATCGCTGCCTTGAGCGAGATAACCGCTAAACTCGGCTTACCTAGCCCCTATGAAGCACTCAATGTGTGCGGCGAAAAAATGTCGCGCGTCGTCTGTCTCGAAGGGGCGAAACCCTTGTTTGGTGAACGCGAGAGTAACGAATATTACCTTGACAGCTTCACTCGTCTACTCAGTGCACACAAACAACACCCAGAACTCGACATTCAGCTAGTGCCCGTCAGCCTATACTGGGGGCGAACTCCCGGCAAAGAAGATGACACCATGAAGGCGGCAGTGTTCGAGCGAGAAAACCCGACATGGCTGCGTAAGTGCCTGATGATTTTATTCTTAGGCCGACATAACTTCGTACAGTTTTCTAATGCGATGTCGCTGCGATACATGGCCGACGAACACGGCACAGATAAACGTATCGCGCAAAAACTGGCGCGAGTGGCACGGGTGCATTTTCGTCGTCAACGCAAGGTCATGACCGGGCCTGTATTACCGAATCGCCAAAACTTATTTCACTCGCTGCTTAAGTCTGAATCGATGAAAAAAGCGATTCAAGAAGAAGCTCAGAGCAAAAAAATCTCCGAAGCCCAAGCCCGCGAAACCGCACTCGAATACCTAGATGAGATCGCGGCGGACTACTCCGACAGCCTAGTGCGTATTGCCGAGCGCTTCCTCACTTGGTTATGGAATAAGTTGTATAAAGGCATCAATATCAAAGGCGCAGAGCAGGTTCGTCAGTTGCACCATGACGGTCATGAAATTGTCTATGTCCCTTGTCACCGTAGCCATATGGACTACCTGTTACTCTCTTATATCCTCTATTACCAAGGTATGGTGCCACCGCATATTGCCGCCGGAATTAACCTTAACTTCTGGCCCGCTGGGCCCATGTTCCGCCGTGGCGGCGCCTTCTTTATTCGCCGCAGCTTCCGCGGCAACAAACTTTACACCGCCGTCTTTCGTGAATATTTAGATCAACTGTTTGCCAAAGGCTATTCGGTTGAGTATTTCACCGAAGGTGGGCGTTCACGCACAGGACGCTTATTAGCACCGAAAACCGGCATGATCGCCATGACACTTAACAGTGTACTGCGCGGAGTCGAGCGCCCAGTGACCTTAGTGCCTGTGTATCTTGGCTATGATCATGTGATGGAAGTGGCCACTTACCACAAAGAGCTCAGCGGTAAGAAAAAGAAAAAAGAGTCGCTATGGCAGGTGTTTGGTGCCATCCGTAAATTAGGCAATTTCGGTCAAGGTTACGTTAACTTCGGTCAGCCAATCACGCTACACAACTTCCTTAACGAGCAAGTGCCAAACTGGCGTGAAGAGCTGGCCCAAGACCGCGAGCAAAAACCCACTTGGCTCACCCCTGTGGTCAACACTTTGGCTAATCGGGTGATGACGCGCATTAACGATGCCGCCGCAGTCAGCTCGGTGACCTTAACCAGTTTAGTGTTACTGGCCTCAGAGCAACATGCGTTAGAACGTTCACAGCTGGAAAAACAGCTAGATCTGTATCTGACCATACTCAAAAAGCTACCTTACACTGAATTTGCCTCGGTCGTTGAAGGCGACGGCGCCAAATTGATAGAACAGGGGCTTGAGCTGAAAAAGTTTACACTCGACCGTGACCCACTGGGTGACATCATCTCTATCGATGAAAGTCAGGCGGTGTCTATGACATATTATCGCAATAATATCATTCACTTAATGATTATCCCGTCGTTAATCGCCAGTTGCCTAACCCAGCACGATAACTGCACTCGTCAAACGATTATCGATACCGTCGAAGACTTTTATCCACTGCTACAAGCCGAACTGTTTATGGGAATAGACGATATACCTGAGTATGTCTCTCAGTTGTTGGATCTGCTACTTGAGCAAGGGCTTATCAGCGAGGCAACTAGCTTTAACGTCAATCCAGAGCATCTTAACCAGCTACTGCATTTGGCGGGCACTATCAGTGAAACTATGCAGCGCTACGCCATTATCTTCAATATTTTGGCCGCAGCACCTAACATTGAACGCTCAGAACTCGAGAGCGATAGCCATCAGTTAGCTCAGCGCCTTGGCGCATTGCATGGCATCACAGCACCTGAGTTTTATGATAAAAAACTCTACGGCACCCTGAGCGTTAAGTTAAAAGAGTTAGGTTATCTGGCCGGCGATGCTAAGCAAGCCGATGTGCAGCGTATTCGCTCACGAGCGAACCACCTGCTGCATACCTCGGTAAAACAAACGATTGTCGACAGTGTCGCTGCGGAGCACCACGCGTAATGGCCAACCATATGAATGCCGCCAAGCATAAAGCCTCTGGCAAATCATTATTGGGTGGCGCAATGATTATCGCAGGTACCGCCGTCGGTGCCGGGATGTTCTCTCTGCCTGTCGTCGGTGCGGGTATGTGGTTTAGTTACTCGCTAGTGATGATGTTAGGCGTGTGGTTTTGTATGTTGGTCTCTGGGCTGTTACTGCTCGAAACCAATTTACACTTCGAACCTGGCGCCAGTTTTGACACCTTAACCCGCGACACCTTAGGCAACTTTTGGCGCATCGTAAACGGTCTGTCCATCGCCTTTGTGTTGTACATCCTAGCCTATGCTTACATCAGTGGCGGCGGGTCCATCGTCAACCATAGCTTAACGGGCTTAGGGATTGAATTGCCTCAAAGCTTAGCCGGGCTTATCTTCGCCGTTGGCTTAGCCATAGTGGTGTTTATCAGCACTAAGGCGGTCGATCGCATTACCACCATCATGCTGGGGGGGATGATAATCACCTTCTTTTTGGCCATAGGTAATTTGCTGATCGAAATTGAGCCCGTTAAGTTGTTTAATCCCAATGGTGAAAACCGTTATTTACCCTATATGTTAGCGGCGATCCCGTTTGGTTTAGTCAGTTTTGGTTATCACGGCAATGTGCCAAGCTTAGTGAAGTACTATGGCAAGGACGCCAATACCATAGTGAAAGCCATCACTTTGGGCACCTTAATCGCGTTTGTCATTTATGTCTGCTGGCTCATGGCCACCATGGGCAATATCTCACGTATCGAGTTTATCGATATTATCGCCCAAGGGGGGAATATCGGCGTGCTGGTAGCGGCGCTATCTGATGTGATGAGTAGCCGTTGGCTTAATACCATGCTAACCCTGTTTGCTAACTTGGCGGTAGCCTCGTCGTTTTTAGGGGTAACCTTAGGGCTGTTTGACTACCTTGCGGATCTATTCGGTTTTGAGGAAACTCGCGCTGGCCGTTTAAAAACCGCGACGGTCACCTTTGTACCGCCAACCTTACTTGGGCTGCTGTTTCCCAATGGCTTCTTAATTGCCATTGGCTTTGCGGCCATCGCCGCCACCATTTGGGCGGCCATTGTGCCTGCCTTGATGGCGTATCGGGCGCGGCAGATGTTTCCCCATAGCCAAAGCTTTAAAGTACCTGGCGGCACAGCAGTGATCGCCATCGTCATTGGTTATGGCGTATTGACCGCGGCCTGTCACCTGCTTGCCATGGCTGAATTGTTGCCAGTCTACGGTTCGTAATTCACCTCACTGCAACCCAATAAAAAAGGCGCTCTTAGAGCGCCTTTGTTTGTTTACTGTTGTCATTTACAAGATAAGCAACTAGGTATTCACCTCATCCTTGCTCAACGTGCGACCGTAAATCAGCAAATACAGTGCAGGTAACACAAACAGCGACAGCAACGGCGCGGTTATCATGCCGCCCACCATAGGCGCTGCAATCTTCTGCATCACATCATTACCCGCTCCCGAGCCCCACATGATAGGCAACAGGCCAAAGAAGATGGTCGCGACCGTCATCGCCTTGGGTCGAATACGCATCACAGCCCCCTCGATAAGCGCCGCTTTAAGATCGCCAATGGCCACATAGCTGCCGGTCTCTTTACGGTGCTTAATGGCATTATTGAGATACACCAACATCACCACCCCAAACTCGGCGGCTACGCCCGCTAACGCGATCATCCCAACGGCCACCGCTACCGACATATTAAAGTCGAGCAGGTAGAGCAACCAAGTGCTGCCCACCAAAGCAAATGGCAGACTGAGCATGATGATAGAGGCCTGCATGGTTGAGCCAAAAGTCATCATCAGCAGAATAAAGATCACCGCCAGCGCCATGGGGATCACCTGTTTCAGTTTAGCGTCCACCCGTTGCATATATTCATACTGCCCGGCAAAGCTATAACTGTAACGCGGCGGCACCACCAACTGCTCATCGAGCACCGTTTGCGCCTGAGTGATGTACTCGCCAATTGAAGTGCCCTCAATATCGACAAACACCCACGAGATCAGGCGACCGTTTTCACTCTTTAACATAGGCGCGCCATCGCTAATGCTGATATCGGCCAAGTTGCGTAGCGGCAGGTAATGCCCTGACTTAGTGATCACCGGAAGCTCTCTTAGCTTGTCGATATTGTCACGCAGCTCTCGGGGATAACGCAGGTTGATAGGGTAACGCTCGGCGCCCTGCACCGACTCACCAATTTTCATCCCCCCGATGGCATAGCGCACCACATCTTGGATATCACTCAGCGACATACCATAACGGGAAGCCACATCTAACTTAGGGGCGATATCGATATAACGTCCGCCGCCAACTCGCTCGGCATAAGCCGATTTGGTATGTGGCAACTGACTGAGGATCGCCTCGATATCGGCGCCCACTTGCTGCAACTCATTGACATCGGCGCCAGTGATCTTAATCCCTACCGGGGTTTTTATCCCCGTCGATAACATATCGATACGGGTCTTAATCGGCTGCACCCAGGCGTTGGTTAAACCGGGCACTTTAACGGTCTTTTGCAGCTGATCTATGATGTCGCTTAACGCAATACCCTCGCGCCACTCGGCTCTGGGTTTAAGCATGATAGTGGTCTCTAACATGGTGAGCGGCGCCGGATCGGTCGCGGTTTCGGCGCGCCCCACCTTACCAAACACTCGCTTAACCTCAGGCACGGTTTTAATTAACCTGTCGGTCTGTTGCAGAACTTCGGCCGCTTTACTGGCACTGATCCCCGGTAAGGCGGTGGGCATATACAGCAGATCGCCCTCTTCCAGTTCAGGCATAAACTCGCTGCCCATTTGCGTCACCGGATACCAAGCACTACCCAGTGCCACGAGTGCCACTAACAAGGTGACTTTAGGGAAACGTAGCACCAGCGTCAGCGACGGCTTATACAGGGCAATTAATATGCGGCTAATGGGGTTACTGCTCTCTTTAGGAATGTTGCCGCGAATAAAAAAGCCCATGAGTACGGGGACTAAGGTTATCGACAATACGGCCGCGGCCGCCATCGCAAAGGTCTTAGTGTAAGCCAGCGGGCTGAACAGCCGCCCCTCTTGCGCCTCTAAGGCAAAAACCGGCACAAAACTTAAGGTAATGATAAGCAGTGAGAAAAAGAGCGCCGGTCCCACCTCGACCGAGGCCTGCGCCACGATGTGCCAATGCTCTTTATTATCTGGGCCGCGCTGATGCTCCTGCCTAAAATGCTCCAGATGCTTGTGCATGTTCTCTATCATCACAATGGCCCCATCGACCACGGCGCCAATGGCGATGGCGATGCCGCCCAGACTCATGATGTTAGCGTTTACTCCCATCTTATTCATCACGATAAAGGCGATGAGAATAGACAGCGGCAAGGTGATCACCGCCACCAATGTCGAGCGCGCATGCAGCAAAAATAGCAAACAGACCACGCCGACAACTACCATCTCCTCAATCACCTTGCTGAACAAGTTGTCGACCGAACTCTCGATCAAATGCGATCTGTCATAGGTAGGTACAATTTCTACCCCTTGGGGCAAACCAGCCTTGAGCTGCTCTAACTTGGCTTTGACCGCCTCAATGGTGGCTAAGGCATTTTCACCGTAACGCATCACGATAATGCCGCCGACCACCTCACCTTCACCGTCAAGCTCGGCAATACCACGACGCGACGCAGGGCCTTTGCGCACCGTCGCCACATCTTTAAGTAACAGAGGCGTTCCCGACGGGCTGGTGATCCCCAGTGGGATTTCACGAAAATCATCTAAGGTTTGTCGGTATCCTTTAGCCCGCACCATATATTCAGCTTCGGCCATCTCAATCACCGAGCCGCCGGCTTCGGTGTTCGATTTCGCGATGGCGTTTTTAATGGTGGCGATATCTAAACGATAGATGGCCAGCTTGTCTGGCTCGACCACGATTTGATAGGTTTGCTCCATGCCGCCAACGGTGGCGACTTCTGACACTCCCGCCACACTCTGCAGCTCTAATTTTAAGTACCAATCTTGCAGACTTTTTAATTGTGACAGATCTAAACTGCCGGAGCGATCCACTAAGGCATATTCAAAAATCCAGCCCACACCCGAGGCATCAGGCCCCAATGATGGCTGAACCCCAGGCGGTAAGCGACTACTTACTTGGCTTAAATATTCCAGTACCCGCGAACGAGCCCAGTAGATGTCGGTGCCATCTTCGAAGATGACATACACATAAGAGTCGCCGAAAAACGAATAACCGCGCACGGTTTTCGCGCCTGGCACCGCGAGCATAGCGGTCGATAAAGGGTAAGTGACCTGCTCCTCTACCAGTTGTGGGGCTTGCCCTGCAAAAGGAGTTTTAATAATCACCTGCACATCCGACAGATCCGGTAAGGCATCTAACGGAGTACTTCTGAGCTCTTGTACACCCCACACGCCAATCATAATAGTGATGATCAGCACCATCAGCCTTTGCTGGATGGCCAATTGAATAATTTTGGTTAACATAATGTCCCCTAGTGCTGATGGCCGCTGCTAAGGCGCATTAAACTGCCTTTTAGGCTAGCTTCTGAATCCAGCAAGAACTGCCCCGAGATCACCACGTTTTCCCCTTCGCTTAAGCCGCTGAGGATCTCCGCTTTACCTTGAGACATCATGCCCACAGTGACCTGACGGGCCACAAAACTGTTGTCGCTCTGCTTAACTATCACCCGGTTTTCATGCCCAGTTTGGATTAAAGCTTCTTGTGGGATCACTAAGGCATTACGATTAGGGCCGCCAAAAATGGCGATATTGGCCAGCGTATTGGGGCGCAGCGCCACATCGCCACTATTGAGTACGACTCTGACCCGTAAACTGCGGGTCACGGGATCAAGTTCGGGGTAGATATAATCGATCACGCCCTCGATATCTTGTAGTCCCATCGCAGGCACAGACACTTCGGCATGTTGTCCTAACGCAATCCAGTTCTGCTCATTTTCAAACACATCGGCAATCACCCACACCTTAGATAAGTTAGCTAATGACATCACCTCGGTGGTGGGCTGAATATACATGCCGTCTCTGACCGACAGCTGTTTAACTATGCCATCGGTTTGCGCATAAAATGGCACCCGATATTGGGTCTGCTCCGTCTTGGCTAAACGCTCAATTTGGCCGCGAGTCATGCCTAACAGCTCAAGCCTTAATCCGGCGCGGCGCACTAAATCTTGATAGTTTTTACTGTTGCCCGAGCTGCGTAAACTGCCCAGCGCCAACAGGTAATCATCTTGGGCGTTAATTAAGTCGGGCGAATAGATCTCATACAGCAACTGCCCTTTAGTGACCTTATCGCCGACAGATTTAATCGCGAGCTTTTCTATCCAGCCGTTGACTCGCGCATGAATATGGCTAATTTCGCTCTCATCATAGCCTATCTGACCGACGGTTCTGACAAACTTCCACATAGTGTCTCTTGTGGCTGGCGCCACTTTTAACGCTAAGGCTTGCTGCATACCACCGGATACCTGGATCTCGATTTCAGACTGGGCACCGCCCACTTCGACTTTTTCAAGGTTCATGCCGCAGATAGGACACGTACTCGGCACATCACTGATGATATGCGCGTGCATAGGGCATACATACTTGATCGAAGGCTCACCGGTTAAGGGGGCTGGTTTGGCTCGCGCTAAGGGATCGGCGCTCTCGCCGCTGGCGACTTGATGTGCCGTATGCTCGCTATCGACCGTCTCCTCTTCCTCTTCTTCAACCAGAAACATATTGCACTGCGGGCAACGACTGCCGGCCTCATGGCTGGTCTCTTCTGGATGCATGGGGCACACATAGGTTTTTTGGTCGGCGCTGACGACCTTATCTGTTAGTGCCGACTCATGTTCTTGCTCCACCAGAAACATATTGCACTGCGGGCAACGACTGCCGGCTTCGTGGCTGGTCTCTTCTGGATGCATGGGACACACATAGGTTTTTTGCTCACCAAGATGTTGATGCTGGGTTTGTGTTGCACCATCACTGCCACTTGACTGTACTTGGGCCGCACTCAATTGCGGCGTCACCATCAGTAATGCACTGACAAAATACGCCAATGGTTTACGCTTATCACTCATATTGAAATAACTCATAATGCCTCAATCCCACTCAGTAATTA
Organism: Shewanella algidipiscicola; assembly: GCF_003605125.1. Taxonomy (GTDB): domain Bacteria; phylum Pseudomonadota; class Gammaproteobacteria; order Enterobacterales; family Shewanellaceae; genus Shewanella; species Shewanella algidipiscicola. The sequence goes on along the minus strand of NZ_QPQT01000010.1, from coordinate 53,387 downwards.
GTGATGTTTATGCGTTGCTGCGCCGTGAGCCGTGTTAACAGGCGTGAGGTTCATACCGCATTTTGGGCAGGTATCACCTTTCTCACCAACAACTTCAGAATGCATTGGACAGTCGTATTTTGCACTCAAAGCTGCCTCTTTAACTGGCGTGAGGTGCATACCGCATTTTGGGCAGGTGTCACCTTTCTCGCCAACAACTTCAGGATGCATAGGACAGTCGTATTTTGCAGACGCTTTAGCCTCACCTTGATGTTTCGGACAGTTATCACACTTGCCTGCATCATGATGACCATGGTGCCCTTGTGCGTTTGAGTGATGTTTACCATGTGGGTATTTCTTATGTTCAGCGGTACCTTTAACTGGCGTGAGGTTCATACCGCATTTTGGGCAAGTATCACCTTTCTCACCAATGACTTCGGGATGCATAGGGCAATCATAATGTTGCTGGGCTTGCTCACCATGAGCGTGCTGATGGGCAGATGCCATCGGCGCCGAGATAACAAAAAGAAAAGCAGTTAGCACTAAACTGATAAGGGTTTGCATTGATTGACTCCATCGTAATGGTGGCCGCATTGCTAGGCCTCGAGCCCTGATATAGCCAAATATGGCTAAAGCAATTGGCGGCTAAATATAAAATAATCACCGTTAACATCCCGTAACTGCATAACACTATGGCAGAAAAGTGCACCACACTCACAATTCAACTTATTGTGGTGTGAGATCACCTAACCTAGCGCCATGCGCATAGCAGGAGTTAACGACTAAAAATATATAAAAAGCTAAAAATTAGACCTGACATTGCAGGTAACATTAAGTGTCGGTAATAGCCGACGATGCTACGCAATCGGAGGTTTAATTTCTGACCCTAACGAGATGGAGTGGAAATGAGGCATTTGAGTAGCCAGGATAGATTCTGAGCCGCGAAAGTCTGGCCAAGACGTAACGCTAAATAGGGTACCTGTCATCGAAATCACTAAGCAGTGAGTACAATCTCCCTTGCAATATCCATTGCCTTCACAGCAATGCTGAGCCGCGGGAAGCACATTTTGCTCGGCATCGCAGCAGTGAGCTTGACGCTCTGCTTCGGATGGATGACATGCATCACTATTGCTCATCTGCATCATCATGGATGAATCATGGGCATGCGCATTGGGCACCATAGAAAACCCATTAGATAGCATTACCTGTCCCAGCATAGCGAACAGAGTAAAGATAACTAATGTATGGCGACGAAATACGTTACGCATGAACTTTCCTAACAATGAGATGGCGGTAGTTTATCACGAAATTTTTAAACAACCTTGATTGAATTCACAATTTCTAGACAAACAACCCAGATATCTAACGGTAACACCCTGCCTTTTTGTATGCCTTTCAGCACCATAGGTTTATCGACGTCGACACTGGGTTATTGCTATTGCACTTGGTGCAATAGCTGTACTGCAGTAGACCAGCAGAGCCGCCAATAGGTTCCGTCTGCGCCACAAAAATATCCCACCACATCGACAGACTCAATTTATTGCACACCATCCGCAACAAATTTCACTTTAATACAAAGGTGTTATCAACCTTGCTACATGCTTCAGTTTGCAGTAACTTTAGCTAATACGCATATATATTAATCAAATTACGATATTCTCATTAATGTAAATTAGAGTTAGAGCTAGCTCTCATTTTACAGTTATAAACCCAGATCCGCCGTCTGCTTCTGGTTATACTCAGTGTCAGAGATGAAGTAAATATTAGATAAAACAACTATATTTGGAGATACAGCGATGAACTGGCGTGCACTATTCAAACCAAGCGCGAAATACTCAATACTAGCCCTAATTGTGGTCGGTGTTGTCATCGGTGTTGTGGGTTATTTCGCGACACAACAAACATTACATGCAACCAGTACAGATGAATTCTGTATGTCTTGCCATAGCAATCATTCACTCAAGGATGAAGTATTGACCTCTGCCCATGGCGGCGGTAGCGCAGGTGTCACGGTGCAGTGTCAAGACTGTCACTTACCTCACGGCCCGGTCGATTACCTAATTAAAAAGATCATCGTGTCTAAAGACCTCTATGGTTTCTTGACTATCGATGGCTTTAACACGCAAGAGTGGTTGGATGAAAACCGTAAAGAACAAGCAGACCTTGCACTTAAGTATTTCCGCGCTAACGACAGTGCGAACTGTCGCCACTGTCATACTCGTATTTACGAAAACCAGCCTGAAACCATGAAGAAGATGGCTAAGAGAATGCACGACATGAACTTCAAGAAAGACGCTGACAAGCGTAAGACTTGTGTTGATTGTCACAAGGGCGTTGCTCACCCTTATCCAAAAGGATAATCATCGAATATTTGGCACTAGCCTAAATCGATAAACGTAAAAAAGCCTCAGTAATGAGGCTTTTTTGTTATTTAATGCCAACCCTTCTCTATGGATCGATCGTTATGCCAAGGGTAAATGTGGCAGACTCACATATGTCCCCTCAAACTGGGCACAACACTTGTCATCACAATAAAGCGCAACCTGTAAGGTCACTTTGACCTTACGCCCCTTGGCTAAACCACTTAAATCAGCATCTGGCCAGCGCACCTTAGCGACAGGCTTTGCACCAACAGGGGCAAGATAACGAATATCCGCCTTGGCCAATACAATGTCCCCCTCAACCTGACACAGGCCCTGATTTAGCCAAACCGCCCCCCAACCAGTCAACGTCATCAAGGTATAGATGCTGCCGGCGAACATAGTGTGATGTAGATTGATGTTCGGAGCTAACGGAGCCGATACACTCAAGGTGTCATCATGGTATGACTCAGGCGTTATCTGCATAAATTCACTCACCGGAATGGTGTTATGCCAGATCTCACCCAATTGTATTAATCGCTCTGTCATCCTAAGGGGCATAGGCTACACCTGCAGATTAAAGGTCACTGGGCCGTCATTGATCAAGCTGACCTGCATATCAGCAGCAAATTCACCCGTTTCGACCGCCATGCCTTGAGTTCGACAATAATCCACAAAAGCGTGATACAGCCCCTTGGCTTGCTCAGGCGTCCCCGCCCCTGAAAAACTGGGGCGCAAACCACGACCAGTATCGGCAGCTAAAGTAAACTGCGATACCACCAGCAGACTCCCATCCACTTGCTGCACATTGAGGTTCATCTTGCCATTATCATCGGCAAATACGCGGTAGTTCATCACCTTAGTGGCCAGTTTTTCCATCTTAGCGATATCGTCTTCGCGCTCTACGCCAAGGAAAATTAATAGGCCTTGATCGATAGCGCCAATGGTCTGCCCTGCCACCTCGACCTTAGCCTGTTTTACTCGTTGAATTAAGGCTATCACAACCCTTACTCTCCTTATCTACGTCTGTATTACGACACTGCGGGCGACACTTAACTATGGCTTAGCCCAACACCTCAACACGAGTTGTCGATATTTTTATTGATGTTTAATGTAACGGATCATTTGCCCAACCGCATCGCTGACCGCCTGACGCATCCTGGTATCGATAAGAGTATGATGGCCGCTATTGACTAGGCGAGAGCGTAATAAAGGCGGGCCAAATTGGCTTAAAAAGTCATCCACTAACCGTTGTGGGCACACCCAATCTAGCTCTCCTTGCAAAATCACTGTGGGGCATTGTAATAAGGCGCCAACTTGTTGCATCAATGGGTAAGCACCAAAATAGTCATGGCGAGCATAATGTAACTCGATACGGGCCAACACTCGGCCTTGTTCAACATTATCGATACTCATACCTGGGGCGGCGAGTGCCAGTTCCCAGGCCAACCAACGTTGAATCGCCTCATCCCTAATCTCGCTATCTTGGTCATTAAAGTCTTGTTCAAATTGCTGCAGCAATTGGTCGGTATCATCGACACGGCGAACAAACTGGCGATATTGGCTCGAAAAGATCTGCGCTACACCACGGCGACCATACAGCCAGTCGATGCCAGCCGCCGATGGAATAAACAGGCTCCATAACACCTGAGCCAAGACTCGCTGCGGATAGATGCAACTGTATAAGTACCCTAAGGTTGCCCCAAATGAACCGCCCAGTAGACACCAACGCGCTACTCCGGCCCATTGCCTGACCTTTTCTATGTCGGTTAACAAATTAACAAGATCGTTACCTTCCAAGCGACCATAAGGCTTAGAGCGCCCTGCAGCACGTTGATCTAACATATAGATACGTAAACCTTTCACCCTAAACAGAGCCAGCTCATCAAGGCTGCATCCCGCCCCAGGGCCACCATGCAAATAAAGCACAGGGATGCCATCGGCATCGCCATATTGGGCTAAAAACAATTGATGACCATCACCGACATCCAACCAATCTTGGCGGATCAGTCCAAAGGCATCGAACACGCTCATGATTTCGCGGCGTTTTCTTTAGACTTACTGCTAGCATGACTATCGTCATGATTGACGGCATCGGCAGCTGGCTCATCACCATCATCGAGTGATAACAGGCGTTTATCTAAATATTCAGGCATAGCGGCAGTGATCTCGGCGCCAATCAACACTATGATCCACGACAGATAAACCCATACAAATAAAATGGGTATAGTGGCTAACGCGCCATAAATGGCTTCATAGGCCGGAAATTCGGTGAGGTATAATGCAAAGCCTTTTTTGCCCAGTTCAAACAGCAACGCGGCAGCAATCGCGCCTAATAAGGCGTGAAAAAACTTCACCTTAGTATTGGGTACCACCATATAGATGAGTAAAAAGGTCGCGACAGAAAACAGCATGGGTAAACGCTCAACCAACCAAGGCACCACATCACCAAACTCGGTATCATTAAACAGTTGCAGCGATACTACATAAGAGGTCGCGACTAAACTCGCCCCCATCAATACAGGGCCTAAGGTCAGCACCATCCAATACATAGACAAGGAGACCGCAAATGGGCGCTGCTCTGTGGTGCGCCAAATGCCATTAAGGGATTTATCGATATTAGAGATCAGTAAAATTGCCACCACCACCAAGGCACCGATCCCCACCACAGTACCTTTGGATGCATTAGCCACAAATTCATTAATGTAGGTTTGTACGCTGTCGCCTGCCGAAGGGATAAAATTATTGTAAATAAAGGCCTCGATATGCACTCTAATGCCTTTGAATACGGGAAAGGCTGACAGCATCGACATGGTTACCGCCACCATCGGCACCAAAGACAATAGGGTCACATAAGCCAAATGCCCGGCGCGCATGTTGATCTGATCTTCCGCCACACGCTGCTTTAGATGTATCATAAATGCCCAGATACCCAGCATAATGGAACGAAATAGGCTTACATCGATTCTATTTATCACGGTATTCTCTTGATTCAAGTCGTGTTAACTGCGTAAGCTAGATTACAAGTTTAAAGACACTAGATACAAGTGTAAGGAATAAATTCATGTCTCAACAAGGTTCTGCTGGCAATGTGATTGCCGCTATCGCAAGTTTCTTTTTCCCTGGGTTGGGGCAATTAGTGCAAGGGCGCATCTTGGCGGCCTTACTCTTTTGCGTCATCACCATTGTTGGTTATGCTTTATGGTGGTTGATTGTTCCGGCAATTATAGGCGGTATCGCCCACCTGTGGAGCATTATCGATGCGGCCAAATTTAGGGCCTATTAAACTCACACAAGGATACTTTCAGGATGAAAAACAGACTATCTGTAGCCATCATCACCTCGGTGTTGTTACTCAGTGGCTGCCAGAGTGCCTACTACGGCGCTATGGAAAAAGTGGGTTACCATAAACGCGACATCATGGTCGACCGAGTGAGCGATGCCAAAGAGTCGCAGCAAGAGGCGCAAGAACAATTTAGCTCGGCTCTGGAAGAGATGCAGGCACTGCTTAACCATGACGGCGGCGATCTACAAAGCGCCTACAACAAGGCCAAGGAGGAGTACGAAGCCTCACAAGAGGCCGCCGACGAGGTCAGCAGTCGTATCAATAAAGTAGAAGATGTCGCCGAAGCGCTATTTGATGAGTGGCAAACGGAGATTGGCGAGATAAGTAAAGCCAGCCTTCGACGCAATAGCGAGGCTAAGCTGCGTGAAACTCAACGCTCTTACACCCAACTGATGCGCACTATGCGCCGTGCCGAGGGTAAAATGGCACCTATTTTAACGGCAATGAAAGATAATATGCTGTATCTCAAGCATAACCTTAATGCCCAAGCCATAGGCGCCATAAAGGGCGAGTTTGCCAGTCTGCAAACCGATATTGCTAGCCTGATTAACGAAATGAATAAATCGATAGCCGAGTCGACCCAGTTTATCGAATCGCTCGAAGGCGCAAAATAGCCACCCCTTCGCAAAAAGCCCTCATCACAGAGGGCTTTTTTGTGCCTTGCATTTTAAGATACAGATCATCAAACCAGGCATATAAGGGCTTAATTTCGCGATTCACACCACACTATCGATAGCGAAGAAGAACTAAGATCAAGCTCTCTCCTCTTATAGATACAAGCCATTACTTGGTATTTCCACGATGACCATAATCGAATCTGTAACCTTAATGTTAGCCTTGATGTATAGCATCAGCTTGCTCTATTGGAGCGGCAAAAAATGGGGGGCACTGCTAACGGGAGGCCTACTCATTGGCGCCTTGGCAATCACCCTTTACTGGCCGTTATTATTAGCGCTATTCATCGCCGCTATAGGGCTGGCTATCACCAACTGCTATCACCCTGAGCTGATAAAAGGCACTGTGAGAGCCAACACCTTAAGAGAGGTATGCCAACACCTGCTGGCACTGTCGATGTTGCTGGTGGGGTTACAGTTTGCCGCTAATGCAGCCCTACTAAAAATGGGCATAACGCCTTGGTTAATGCGCCCCGATGTGGGTGATGGCTTTTTACCTATCGCGGGGGGGATCGAACTAAAGGCCATTATAAGTTTGGGCATTTGGGATCAAAACCACCCTGCTGCAGCTGTGATGCTAACCGTAGTACTACTGACAGGGCTATTGTGTAAACGGGCCTTTTGTGGCTGGGCTTGCCCACTGGGCTTGGCGGGTGAATATCTGTATAAACTCAGAAAACGCGTCATCAAACGTGAATTTCTGCCACCAGCATGGGTAGACTGGCCACTACGGATGCTTAAATACCTTCTATTAGCCGGGTTTTTTTACATCATATTCAGCATGCCAAGTGCATCGATACCGCAATACCTAAACAGTCACTACCATAAAATTGCCGACCTAAAAATGGCGCTGTTTTTTATCACCCCAGGCGTAGTCACCCTAATCTGCTTCGGGATTATTTTGGCGCTCGCCGCTTGGCGCCGACAAGGTTTTTGTCGCTATATTTGTCCCTATGGTGCACTTCTTGGACTACTGAGCTTTTTAAGCCCATTTAAAATACGCCGTAACACTCAGCACTGCCTTATCGAATCTAAAGGGATGAGCTGCGACAAATGCACTCGCGCCTGCCCAGCGGCCATCAGTGTGCACACCCAAAAACATATCCGCTCAGACGAATGCCAAGCCTGCATGCGTTGTGTCAGCGCCTGTCCTAAGAAAGAGGCGCTGCACTTAAGTACCCGAAATGGCTTTACCCTATCCGCCCGGGGTTTGACCATCATGTTATTCATGCTGCTATTTATGCTGCCACTGATCGCCTATGTGAGCGGTTTTTGGGTCAGTCAAACCCCAACTGAAATGCGGATGTACCTGATCCAACATCTTAACGCCATTGGTCATTAACCCCAAGGCAGGCCGAGTAGGCACCCAATATCGCCTAAAAAAATCAGCCTCAAAGCGCAGGCTCGGAGGCTGATTTTATGAGAGTAAGACGTTATAACACCGTTTATGCCAAACATGTGTAGCGCCCCACTTCGCCACGGTTCGATGATCACCTTAATGTGATGCTGGTTTGTCATCAATTGTGCAAAAGCAGCCTGAACGCCATCTATACCCACCTTGCCAGTGAGCAAGGAATACGGCCAGCCGCCAGTGCATTTAAACGCTCATTACATTACTGTCTTTGTTAGGCTCTTCGCACCGATTTGTCGATTACAGCTACACACTGACTATAAATCCGAAAGCATCGATTAAGGCTTTAGGATTAACTCAGTTTAAATTGCGCAACTAACTGGCTGAGCGTGCCATGTGCGGCCGTTAACTCCGTGGTTTCAGCCACGGCGGCATCGCCACTGGCGGTTAACGCGGTAACCATTTCACTCATCGAAGCAATATTACGCGTGATTTCAGCCGCTACAGAGCTTTGCTCCTCTGCAGCTGTCGCTATTTGGGCATTCAGATCAGATATATGCCTTACCGAATTGCCAATAATGTCGAGATCATCGGCAACTAAATCGGTGGCCTGCGTGGTTTTTTGGCAGGTGTCCTTGGTGACTTGCATAGCCGAAATCGCATTGTCGGCTCCGAGGCGCAATTTTGCCAGCGTGGTTTCAATTTCGGCGGTACTCGCCTGTGTTCTGGCGGCTAGCGCCCTCACCTCATCGGCGACCACGGCAAACCCTCTGCCCTGCTCTCCCGCTCGCGCCGCTTCAATGGCAGCATTTAACGCCAACAAATTAGTTTGGTCGGCAATATCCCCTATGACCTTAAGAACATGGGTAATATTTAAGGTATCCTTATCAATAGCGGCGATGTCGGTTGCGGTGTTATCGACCTCTAACATCAGCTGGGCAACCGTCGCCTTAGCCTCAGAGACACACTCTCTGGCGTTGGCCGTTTGTGTATTGGTATGTTGAGTAAACTGGGCGGTATCAGAGGCGTTTTGTGCAACATCATGTGCCGTTGCATTCATCTCCTCAATAGCGGTAACCACTTGATCCGTTTCTTGAATATGTGCGGCTAGTATTTTTGCATTCGAATCAGTCTGTGCCTGTAACGACTGTGCGCTGTGAGAGATATGTGCTGCTGCGCTTTTTATCTCTAATAGCATCTCTTGCAGCTTAGCGATAAAGCGGTTAATGCCGGCAGAGATCTGCCCAAGATCGTCATCACTATTGACCGTTAAGCGGCGGGTTAGATCGCCATTACCCATTGCCAGATCCTCCACCATCTCTTTAAGCGCCAAGATAGGACGATAGAGAATTTTTAATATGGCAAGGGAAGCCAAAATGGCCATGACTAACACCAACAGCGATAGCATAATGGCATCATGCAGTGCGTCTTCCACCTCCGCATACGCAACCGATTTATCCACCCCAATAAACAGATACCATCGCTTATCATTAAGCAACTCAATCGCTTTAGAAAATGCTAACTTTTCGATACCATTAAATCGATATGCTTGCTGTGTGGTCTGATTGGACAACATCTGCAGCTCAACCTGACCTAGCCCCATTGCCGAAAAATGCTGACCGATTGGATATTCTGTCGCACTCGATGCCATGATTTTACCTGTGCCATCGGTGATAACAGCCACTGCACCAGGAAAGGCGATATTGGCAACACTTGAATGTAACCTTGAGAGTTCGATACTGCCAAAAATAGCACCGTCACCTAAATCACTGACAATCGAAACCCCCTGCTCACCGGTAAATTTATCCAGATAAACATCGGTAATGTCTAACCCATCAGCACTACGCCCCTGCTTGTACCAAGGGCGTTGACGCGGATCATAATCTGCGGGACTAATCCCATCGGTCCAGCCATGATCGCTATTAGAAGAGTACGCAATGCCGGATTCAAATCCTAAACAGATATTGGTCAGATGGCTGCCGCTTTGTGCCAACCGAGCAACCGCAGCAAAATCTTGATGAGGCAAGCCGCTTTTATAATTATTGACCACTGAGGTAACCGCTAATACTTGGCTGTCAAACCAAGTGCTGAGTTTACTCGACTCGGCATCCACTAAAGCGATACTTTTCTGATTAACACTGTTAATGGTGAGATCTCTAATATGGGTATATGACAGCCAATTAGACACCAACAGGCTAAGCGCCAGTAATATGACTGATGAAGAGATTAATGCTTTTTTAAAATTCAACAACTGTGCACTTCCTATAGCTAAAAACAGTAAAACGTTAACAATAACCAAGTCGGCACAGTGCTTCTTCTGACTGCGCGCCAGCTAATTAACTCAACATGGTCAGTACAATGAACGCAGTAGCAGATACGGCAGCGGCCAGAGCCTATAGCTGTAAAATGGTTCGCAGTATTGCCTTAAATGTCATTTAAATCATGAAGTAAGCCGATCAAATATGTCGCGATCAACAAGCTTACGCCGTATAAAAGTGACATCTGGCGGTGATAATTACAGGGTGTGACGAGATAAAACAATCAGCTCAGAGTCAATGTGCCGCTAAGTCATTCATGATTGAGGATGAAAAATGCCGACCAGCTGGCTGGTCGGCATGATATTGTTGCACTAACGCTTATTTCGCGGCAGCTTCTTGACCTGCGATACGTCCAAATACGGTAATATCGGTAATGGCGTTACCACCAAGACGGTTCGATCCGTGCGTCATACCTGTCACTTCACCGGCAGCAAATAGTCCTGCAATCGGCTTACCTTGGGTGTCTAACACTCGGGTATGAGTATCTGTCATCAAACCACCCATAGTGTGGTGTACAGAAGGCTTGGCGACTAGCATGTAGAAAGGTGGCTTCATAATCGTTTTCAGGCCACCACGATGATTAAATTCCTTATCATCACCTGCTTTAGCAAACTGATTTACACGGTCAACTTGTGCCATAAGTGCTTTTTTATCGACGCCGAATTTGTCGGCTAACTCTTCGATTGAGTCAGCTTTAAACATCATGCCTTTACGGTTAAGCTCAGCGAATTCATCTTTATGTACGCTAACCACATCGGCAACTTCTTCGATCTCTGCGCCCCACAGTACATAAGCCTGCTGATTAGTTTGCGCAAGGATCGCACGGCTGATAACGTCACGACGCTCTAACTCTTCAACAAAACGATGGCCCTCTTTATTCACCACGATGGCGCCAAAGAAGCGAGAGTCGGCAATTAAAGAGATCACCCCAGTATCGATATGACAGATAGGATAAGTCTGAATCGACTCCATATTATGGGTTTTAGCATTTAACTTTTCGGCCATAACAATGCCATCGCCCATGATCCCACGCGCATTGGTGGTACCATAACGACTATCTAGCTCAGGCACATATTTGGTACGCATCGCCACGTTAGCCCCAAAACCGCCAGTTGCAATGACCACACCACGCTTGGCGTTATAGGTTATCTTCTGGCCATTTTTCTCTGCTTCAACACCTATCACACGACCTTGTTGATCTTTAATCAATGCCTTTGCGGTAGTACGGGTATGGATGGGGATCTGCAGCTCATCGGTTTTTGCCATAAACTTGCTGATCCACTCTGCTCCCGTATGATTACGTGGGATCAGACCACGTTTAACGCTGTGACCGCCGAATTGAAATAACTGATCTGGGTAAAAGTCGACCTTAATATAGTCTCTTAACCACTCGGCAGCAGGTAAGGCTTGCTCGGCTAAGATCTGCACCATTTCAGGATCGCCAAGGTAATCGCCCCCTTTAAGCGTATCTTGTACAAATAACTCGATACTGTCTTCAATACCCATCTTCTTCTGCACCCAATTGCCTGGCACATTCATCTGCCCCCCCGTGATTAAGCTGTTACCGCCTACCGTTGGCATTTTTTCGATGATAACCACATTGGCACCGGCATTTTTAGCGGTGATTGCCGCGCTAAAACCTGCGCCTCCTGAACCAATCACTACCACATCAAAATTCTGCTCACTGGCCAACTGCTCATCTGCTTGGGTATTACCCTTAGCCATACCCGCAACCAAGGTCACGCCAGCAGCAGCAAGAGAGCCTTCAACCGCCTCTTTAAAAGCATTACTCGTGATTGTGGCACCACTGATGCCATCTACCTGAGTACTGTTGCTAGCAAGCATGGCATCTTTCATTTCGGTAAATACCGAGGCGGCTAAAACTTTGTTTTCATTTTGCTTAATGACACTAATATCGACCAACTGACCACCTTTAGTAGCAGTTTGGACCTGGATCTCTCCGTGCTTACCAAAAGCAGCACCTTCACTTTTCACTATAGGTTGACTCTCTTGTGTAGAGCATCCCATGACCAGAGCTACAATTGCACTGGCGATAATCGTTCTTTTAATCATTGTTTATTCCTTTTTAAGCCAAACCAATACTAGAAAGTAAAACCAAGGGCAACGCCATATTCGATACCGTCATTTGGCACTGAGCCCCAGCTGTCGAAATGAGTAAGGTGCAACTTGGTGTAGAAAGAATCGGTAACGCTGGTTTTAAGCGTTGTGATGATCTGATGGCCATAACTGTCATAACCCAGTGTGCTCATATGCTCGTCATCACGGTCGATTTGGCCTTCATAATTGACGGACAATGAATGTTTTAGTCCTGCAAAAGCAAAAGGGTAACGTGCGTTTATCACGGCGGCGTAACCACTTATGCCATCGAAACTGGCCCCAGTCGGATCAAAGTGCGCCGCAGAATAGTTCACCCCTAAGCCCGCGTTAATGAACAAATCGCCATACTTACGATTAGTCGTGACCCCCAAATAGAAGTTATCTTCCATTACAGTACGATTGCTGACTAAGAAGTTTTGGACCCAAAAGTTGTACTGACTTTCAGCAATCTGCTTATCAAGCACCAGTAATGACTTCACTGTCAGCTTACCGTCTTTGCCCTGTTGAGCATCTTCGATTTCGCCTGGGTTTTCTAACTTCACATAGGCCAGTAAGGTGCCCCAATCCGCCTTGTTGAAATGAGTTAACTTCACAAAAGGCTGATCGTATGCACCACCATTATCGGATTTAGTATCAGAGGTGTACGCCTTATAGCCCAAATCGACTGATGTAGCCGACATGGCTGGCGCCACGACAAGCGCAGCTAAGGCTGTGACAAGTTGCTTTTTCATTTAAACATCCCTTAATTTTAAAATTCTTAGATATGATAAATAAATAAGCAAAATTCTTTGTGAGCTAGCTCGTGTAATAATTTTATACAGCAGAAAGTGTGTGGATTAGAGAAGTAAAAAGACCAATTGAAAATAGCAATGAAATAAAAAGATTAACACAAAAAAATCTATAAATTACATTTGTGAAAATAACGTCAAAATACACAGGAACCCTGAGAATTGAAAATAACATCAAAATAAAAACAAGGCACAAAGCCAAAAAAACCTAAAAATATAATCAGCAGAGATAAACGCAAATACAATGCCTTATCAATTTCAACCAAATACTATTGAAACCCATAATGAACAGTGATTAAAAACTGAATAAGTTAACTATTTTGTGTAGGCGTAAGATATTTTAAACAAGAGAGCTAATTGAACTAAGCGAGTAAAAGTTAAACAACAAAGTGCTGTATTAGTGATGCAACTATTGCCATCACTAAACAGCGAGTTGTTATTAAAGGTTAAGCTGAATGTATGATGAGGCTTGCTCTAAAAAAGTTATCATCGTAACTGGTTGAATAGTGCCAATTAAGCTGGGCAGTTAAACGTTCAACTAACATCAATCCGAGCCCGAAACCACTGGAGTTATGCCGTGACAACGGGTTAACAATATCGATTCTATTACCTCGTTGAGTGATGCTAATGCCTTTAGCACCGTGCTCTAAACTGTTACGGACCAAGTTATTTAACACTATGCTCAGCGGCTCTTTAAGCACTAATAATTGGGTGTCATCACAGGATAACTCCACCTCAACCTCGCTGCCTTGAGCAAATTGTTGATCATAGACAATGCTCTGCAACAAGTCGGCTAACGTTACTAAGCTTTTATCCATCGGACTACAATCAGAGCTCATTAACCACAGCAGGGTTTCGGTGATCGATTTCATTTGAGTCGTCGCTTGACTGGCATGCAAAGTCGGCCCGGTTAACTGGCCCTGTTGTAAGGTCAAAATATCAAACGAAGACTGACAGATAGCGATAGGCGTGCGGAGTTCATGACTGGCAAAACGCAAAAATGATAGCTCACGTTGCTGCGCCTCTTTAAGCTGTTTAATCGAGCTGTCTAAGGCATCGACAATAGATTGAAGCTCGGCATAACACTGTTTTGGAAATCGAAGTTGTTCCATCTTTTGCCAATCATGCTGCTTTATTGCCCGACTGATCTGATGCACTGGCGAAATGACTCGGCTTTGTAAATACCATGCCAAAATAGCATTCACAGTAAAGGTCATAATAACCAATAAGCAGATGGCAGCCATATTTTTGGGGGCAAACTCTAACTCATGGGTGGCATTATAGTGCAGCCATACATAGCTAGATTTTCCCGCCTCATCTTGATGTAGCATCAAAGCATCGATGAATTTACCATCGGTATGTTGGTGCTTTACGTCATTAGGCTGTTCGGGGGGGTTACCATTATTTATCGCCTTTATCTTGCTTGGCACCGACTCCCAGCTATTAAATACGCTCAGGTTGTCGGTGTAAAAAGGGTTATTTTCGGCACTGGCGTATTGCACTGCAGCTTGAGCGGCATTTCTCATGGTGATCTCATGCATGCTAAACATGCCTGTACACATCATACACAGGGGGATAAAACTGTTGATGAGTAAAGTGATCGCCAAAAAGCTTAAACCATAAACCTGATAGACTCGCTTTAAACTGAGTTTAGGCTTCATCATCGACCTTTAAACATAGACCTACGCCACGAATAGTATGCAGCAGCTTTTGCTCAAAAGGCTTATCGACAATTTTACGCAGTAGATGAATATGACTGCGCAGACTATCACTATCTGGCAAACTATCGGGCCAAAGTAATCTCTCAATTTCATCTCGCTCTACTGTTTCAGGACTCCTTCTCGCCAATAGCGCTAGGATCTGCCAGCCTGTCCGTGTTAAGACTAATCGCTGCCCTTGTCTATATACGTTATGTCCAGCAAAATCAAATTCAAGCTCGCCAATTGTAAGCAGATTCGGCGACGGGCGCCGCTGCGACACGACCTTGAGTCGAGCCACTAATTCAGCCATAGCAAAAGGTTTAACCAAGTAATCATCGGCTCCCACTTCAAAACCAGACAATCTATCTTGCAGGTTACTGCGCGCTGTCAGCATAATGATGGGAGCAATGATGCACTGTGCTTTCCATTTTTTACAGGCACTAATACCATCACCGTCGGGTAAATTAAGGTCGAGAATAATAGCGTCAAAGTTACGCTTTATTATCGCCTGCTCAGCCTGTGCAAGTGTCTCAGAATAATCCGTTTCGATATCATTCAGCTCTAAATAATGAATAATGTTTTTAGCAAGCAGACGGTTATCTTCGACAAGAAGCACTAACATAATTATATGATTTCCAATTGATGTGCAATGTGCACTAAATTAGCACGATTGCTAGCTGAAAGCTTATTTCTCATAGATTCTAGATGATATTCTACGCCACGAACGGTAATGTGTAACTCTTGTGATATTTCATGGTTATGCAAACCTGTAGCGGCCATTCTTAATGCTTTAATCGCAGTTTTATTAAATAACTTATATTGGCGGTAGGGATTTATTTGATCATGAAAATGTTCAAATAAATTCATTTGGGCTTGCTTAAGCGTAACCTCTAAGCCTGTCAGATTTAGATCTTTATATTCATGCTTAGCGAGTAAAGTGAATCGACCGCTCCAAGCATTCGAAGCAAAGTTTTTCAGCGGCCAGCTGACAATCGTATTAACACCATATCGATTAAACAGTTTTTTAGCTTTATTTGGCCGTCCACCTTCATCAAATACATAGCAATAGGGAGACTTTAGGCACAGAGCTTCGCCAAAGTTAATGTCTGTTGCGGCGACACGAGCCAGATATTGTTGATGCAGTTGTTGCACCGTCGGTGATGAAGCCAATACGCCAGCAGCACTTTGTAGCGTGCGTCGTGTCAGTAAATTGCCGCGATTATTTTCACGATAGTCTTCATAAGCACTGTTAGCTATGCCTTGAAACCAGAAGCCACCAAAGCCATGTGAGGCTATTGGCCGCTTGATATCATCGAGTACTGTATTGGCAATCTCTGGGCTTGCTTCCGCTTTCGTTATAGGCAGCTGAGTTAAACGTTCCATTTTTACACCACATACGCGCTATCAGAAACCACTAAGGCGGCACTTAGCACGCACCGCATCAAACAACTCTGTTACAGTTGTTAAACTGATGAGACTGAGTCTACGCAATTTATGATATTGGATAAACGCTCATGGTATGGAACTTCTAACTGCACAACAAAAACATAAAATTTTATATTTCCCCTCCAAGTTTTGACGTAACTTTGACGTGCTGCGTTTTATACTCATCGGTAGCCACGCCTTAAAAAGCTGACTTTGTCATTCGCCGAAACCTCACGATAAACATGCGTATCATAAGCGATAGAACCCAAAATTCTCGCCGCCAACCTCCTTAATTAGCTCATTGGCCTCACTCTCGATTAGACTAAAACCATTAAATACTCTAAGTCGATCACATAAACAGATCGAATATAATTGAATGTGGAACCTTGCATTCCACGCAGAGTCAGAGCAGCTAAGGCATGAAGATTTTCTCCTGTAATAAACCCAATCACTCACCAATCTGTTTATAAAGGTTATTCCATGTTAAGCACACCTCCACTACGCCGCATGCGACGTTTACGTAGCTCTGAAGCCATGCGCGATCTATTGCGCGAAAGCCATATTTCACTCATCGATTTAATCCACCCTATTTTTATTGAAGAGCAACTCGAGCAGGCTATGCCGATCGCTACTCTACCTGGTATCAGCCGTATTCCCGAAAGCCACCTCGCCGATGAAGTTCGTGAGTTATATGCCCTTGGCATTCGCTATGTGATGCCCTTTGGTATATCACACACCAAAGACGCCGCAGGCAGCGATACGTGGGATAAAAATGGCCTACTTGCTCGTATGATTAACACCATAAAATCGACCGTCCCCGAGATGATGGTGATTCCAGATATCTGCTTCTGTGAATATACCATTCACGGTCATTGCGGCGTGATGCACCACAACGAAGTCGATAATGACGCCACCGTAGACAATTTAGTTAAACAGTCTGTCACCGCTGCTAAAGCTGGCGCCGATATGTTAGCCCCGTCGGCGATGATGGATGGTCAAGTAAAAGCCATTCGCCAAGGACTCGATGACGCAGGTTTTCAACACGTCGCCATTTTGGCTCATTCGGCAAAATTTGCCTCTGCTTTTTATGGTCCATTTAGAGCCGCTGTAGACTGTGAACTCAGTGGGAATAGGAAAGGCTACCAACTCGATTACGCTAATGGTCGTCAAGCGCTACTCGAAGCCACATTAGACGAGGCCGAAGGCGCCGACATTCTGATGGTCAAACCAGGAACCCCTTATTTAGATGTGATCAGCCGTTTAAGACAGGAGACCCATTTGCCTATAGCGGCATATCAAGTCGGTGGTGAATATGCTGCGATTAAATTTGCCGCACTAGCGGGAGCGCTCGATGAGCGAGCCGTGGTCACCGAAACTTTTACTGGCTTAAAACGCGCGGGAGCCGACCTCATTGTGAGCTACTACACCAAACAGTATGCCCAGTGGTTAGCCGAAAGCAAGATGCCCTAGATTAATACAACATTGCCGCCTGATAGACTGCTAATCGTCGCCATCATTATGCTTGATGGCTAACAGGCGACTCTATGAGACTAAGATTTTTATAATAAGACTCAATAGTTACCTCAATTTATGTCGACGACAAACTCAGAGATCAACATTAACGATTTTGCATCAATCAATAGATGACTAACTTTATTTGATTGGCATCATCCAGCTTATGGACTCAAGCGCCTATAGAGACAAAAAAGCCCTCAACATTGTCATGCTCAGGGCTTTTTTAATACTTAAAGCTTAATGGCTAGCGACTCGTAAGTGCTACCTCAGGCTTAAGAAGCGTCTTTTGAACCACGGTTGTGGCGCTTACGCTCGTTTTCTGTCAAATAACGCTTACGAACACGGACGCTCAGTGGCGTTACTTCGACTAACTCATCATCATCGATAAACTCAAGCGCTTGCTCAAGGCTTAAGTTGATAGGTGGAGTCAGTACCTGCGCTTCATCGGTACCCGATGCACGCATGTTCGTTAGCTGCTTACCTTTCAAACAGTTAACTGTAAGATCGTTTGCACGCGCATGAATACCAATCACTTGACCTTCATACACTTCGGCAGCGTGGCCAATAAACAGACGTCCACGATCTTGTAGACCAAATAGTGCGAAGGTTAGTGCCTTACCTGTTGCGTTAGAGATCAGTACGCCGTTAGCGCGTTGACCAATATCGCCACCTTTAAATGGACCATAGTGGTCAAAGGTGTGGTAAATCAGACCAGTACCAGATGTGGCAGTTAAGAACTCAGTTTGGAAACCGATTAGACCACGGCTTGGAATCACGAAATCGATACGCACACGGCCTTTACCGTCAAGCTGCATATCTTTCATTTCAGCTTTACGGGTACCTAGTTTCTCGATAACGCCGCCTTGATGCTCTTCTTCAACGTCAACGGTTACGGTTTCGAACGGTTCACACATCACGCCATCGATCTCTTTCATGATCACTTCTGGACGCGAAACGGCTAACTCGTAACCTTCACGACGCATGTTTTCAATCAAGATTGACAGATGAAGTTCACCACGGCCCGATACACGGAAACGATCTGGGCTGTCAGTTTCTTC
Source organism: Shewanella algidipiscicola (assembly GCF_003605125.1). Lineage (GTDB taxonomy): Bacteria > Pseudomonadota > Gammaproteobacteria > Enterobacterales > Shewanellaceae > Shewanella > Shewanella algidipiscicola. Next base: position 34,755 of record NZ_QPQT01000010.1, on the reverse strand, counting down.
AACACGCAGTGCAACGTTATGCACTAATTCCTGCTGTAGACGCTCAAGGATATTACGTGAAGTCACGTACTTACCTTCTTTACCAGCAAATGGAGATGTGTTGACTTGGAACGTCATGGTCAATGTTGGCTCATCAACTGACAGTGGTGGTAGTGCTTCTACAGCGCCTACTGCACAGATAGTGTCAGAGATCTTAAGCTCACCAAGACCAGTGATTGCTACGATGTCACCAGCGTTAGCAATTTCAACTTCGGTACGGTCTAGACCCATGTAACCTAATACTTGGCCGACCTTACCATTACGTGTCTTACCATCAGCACCTACGATGGTGACTTGTTGGTTAGTCTTAACGCTACCACGTTTGATACGACCTACGCCGATAACACCAACATATGAGTTGTAATCAAGTTGCGAGATCTGCATCTGGAAGTCACCTTCCGAGTCAGCGTCTGGAAATGAGACTTTCTCAACGATAGTTTCAAACAGTGGCGTCATGTCGACACCCGCTTCGTCTGGATCTAAAGTTGCGTAACCGTTTAATGCAGATGCGTAAACGATTGGGAAGTCAAGCTGCTCATCAGTTGCACCTAAGTTATCGAATAGGTCGAATACTTGGTCAATAACCCAATCAGGGCGAGCACCTGGACGGTCAATTTTGTTGATAACAACGATTGGCTTTAAGCCTTGCGCGAATGCTTTTTTGGTTACGAAGCGCGTCTGTGGCATTGGGCCATCAACCGCATCAACCAGTAGCAATACACAGTCAACCATCGACAGAACACGCTCTACTTCACCACCGAAGTCGGCGTGGCCAGGGGTGTCGACGATGTTGATACGGTAATCGTTCCACTTGATGGCAGTATTCTTTGCAAGGATCGTGATACCACGTTCCTTTTCGATGTCGTTCGAATCCATCACCCGCTCAGCGGCTTCTCCCCGAGACTCCAGGGTTCCAGACTGTGCCAGCAACTTATCAACAAGGGTAGTTTTACCATGGTCAACGTGTGCAATAATGGCGATGTTACGTAAATTCTCTAACACAAATAAACCTCTTACCATCAAAAAAATAGGGGGTATTACTAACAGCTTCAATAATAGCTATTGCAATAAAAAACGTGCCATTCTACTCTAGACGAGGACTCTCGCACAGGATTATTTTTTAGTCAGCTATGAATAATCATGATCGTTGCAATGCGCACCAAGATGGTGAACGCACCATAACAAGGCAAATAACGCACCAATGTAGTGCAATCCGAATTGCGGCGCATCACCTCATCACACACAACCTCAAACTAATCAACAACTTAGAATGTTGGCACGAGTCTGGCTTTATATTGGCCAGCACCGCGTCAAGCGCTAAATTGAATGTTACAAGAAGGGCATCCCCTCTACCCTACACGGAGATTTAAGAATGTCAGCAGAATCAATTTTACAGCAAATAGCAGAACTTGAAGTTAAATTTGTTGATTTACGTTTTACCGATACCAAAGGTAAAGAGCAGCACGTTTCTATTCCGCATCACCAAGTTGATGCCGATTTCTTCGAAGACGGCAAGATGTTTGATGGCTCTTCAATCGCAGGATGGAAAGGCATTAACGAATCAGACATGGTATTAATGCCAGATCCAACCACTTTTGTATTAGATCCTTTTACAGAAGAGACCACTGCTCTTATCCGTTGTGACATTCTTGAGCCTGGTACCATGACAGGTTACGACCGCGACCCACGCTCTATTGCTAAAAAAGCAGAGGAGTATCTCGTCTCCACTGGGATCGCTGATACCGTATTGATTGGTCCAGAACCAGAATTCTTCCTATTTGATGATGTAAAATTTGGCACCGATATGTCAGGTTGTTTCGTCAAGCTTGATGCCAAAGAAGCGGCTTGGAACTCGGGTACCCATTATGAAGATGGCAACACAGGTCACCGTCCATTCGTTAAAGGCGGTTATTTCCCAGTAGCACCAGTGGACTCTTCACAAGACTTACGTAGTGCTATGTGTCTAGTGCTTGAAGAGATGGGCCAAGTCGTTGAGGCACATCACCACGAAGTGGCGACTGCCGGTCAAAACGAAATTGCTACACGTTTCAACACGTTAACCAAAAAAGCCGATGAGATTCAGATCCTTAAGTATGTCGTCCATAATATGGCTCACGCTTATGGCAAAACAGCCACCTTTATGCCTAAGCCAATTGTTGGCGACAATGGCAGTGGTATGCATGTACATCAATCACTGGCTAAAGATGGTGTTAACCTATTTGCTGGTGACAAGTACGGCGGATTGAGTGAAACGGCCCTGTATTATATTGGCGGTATCATCAAACATGCTCGCGCACTGAATGCTTTTACCAACCCAAGCACTAACTCTTACAAGCGTTTGGTGCCACATTTTGAAGCCCCAGTGATGCTGGCATATTCTGCCCGTAACCGCTCAGCCTCAATCCGTATCCCTGTGGTACCAAGTCCGAAAGCGCGCCGTATTGAAGCACGCTTCCCGGATCCACATGCAAACCCATACTTAGGTTTTGCTGCGCTTCTAATGGCCGGTCTTGACGGTATTCAAAACAAGATCCACCCTGGCGAAGCGATGGATAAAGATCTCTACGATCTACCAGCAGAAGAAGCCGCAGAGATCCCACAAGTGGCAACCTCACTGGAAAATGCACTCGAAAACCTCGATGCTGACCGTGAGTTCCTCACTAAAGGCGGCGTCTTTAGCAATGACTTCATCGATTCGTATATCGCATTGAAGACCGCAGAAGCAGAGCGAGTGGCTCGCACCACTCACCCAGTTGAATTCGAGCTTTACTACAGCTTGTAATCTACCAATACATGATTAAAAAACCGCCTACTCAGGCGGTTTTTTTTATTGCTCAACCCATACGTCAACGCAACTGCTCTACATGCTTAAAAATGCATGAAAGCCTTAGCTTGAAATCGCGCCTAGGTACCGACAATAAGTCAAATTGAACCTCCTCAATCATACCTAGTGTCATCCGCATGCAAACCTTAAGTCGACAATTATCCATTAAGGCCTAATCTTGCTTAAAAGGATTTATCTTTATGGGTAAACTGCTATGATGAGCAGGCCGATAATTTACAGTAGAATCAATTATGTCTAGCCGTGATCCGTTTGCCAGTTACACTTGGAAGAGCGATATTTTTAGTTGCGAGAGTAACGATATCAGCACCTTTTACGCGTGCTTAAAAGAGCAAGTCACTCGATTAGGTTTACTGGAACGAACCCTCGGCGACGCGGGACGCTACCCGTTAAATTTGTACCAATCACCGGCACAAAAATCGGGGCAGCCCTCACTGTTAATTAGCGCAGGGTTTCACGGTGAAGAAGCCGCTGGCCCTTGGGGAATGTTGCATTTCCTCAATGAATTAGAACCCGAACTCTTTCAGCGCATCAACCTTAGTCTACTGCCACTTGTCAACCCAACAGGATTCAAGCGTGGCCATAGATTCAATAAGTTAGGTCAAAATCCTAATCGAGGTTTTTTGGTCGAAAATGGTCGCGGTAAAAGTAATGATGACACCTCTGCGGAAGGTAAAATACTACTTGAACATTCGCAGTTGTTACAGGCCGCCAGTAAAGAAGGTATTTTAACTTGCCATGAAGATGTGCTGCAAAACGATACTTATATCTATTCATTTGAAGCTAACCAAACTCCAGGCCATTTCAGCCGCACACTGCGTGACACCCTAGGTGAATTTTTTCCTATTGCCCCTGATGGTTTTATCGATGATTGCCCGGTAGCCGACGGCATTATCTTTAACCATTTCGACCTCTCATTTGAAGCCTTTTTGGTCCGCTTAGGTGCTAATGTTGGTGTATGCAGCGAGACGCCGGGTAAACAGAATTTCGATCAACGCGTTTTGGCTAATAGTGCCATTATGCAAACCTTTATTGAGCAGGTCATTGCCAGACAGTAATCAACATCAACACCATGCAAATCGATATTACGACACCTACACTTAAGAATAGATATTTTCATTTTTTAACTATATATTCATCTATCGGTATTTTTTAAGGATGAATATATGAATCAATTTCAACAGGTTTCAGTCGATAAGCTGGCTAATGTTTATTTCGATGGCAAAGTGATGAGCCGCACAGTCACTTTTAGTGATGGCAGCACACAAACATTGGGCGTGGTATTACCCGGCGAATATGAATTTAGCACTGCAGTGGGCGAAATCATGCACGTGATCGATGGTACCTTATCAGTGTTACTTCCCGGCAGCGATACATGGCAAAGCTTTTCCGCAGGCAGTCAGTTTCAACTGGCGGCGAAGGTCAGTTTCACCATGCGTGCCAATGACATTGCTCAGTATTGCTGCCAATACCTAGATTAACCCCACAAACCACTTAGAGTCGCTGAGCGGCGACATTGTCGCTCTATATGACGACTCATTTACGTCTCAAGTTGCGGCAACCACTTCCTCTATGCGTACACCTCAACTGGCAACTAAACGAACCTCTATAATTGACTAACAACATATTGTGACGCATAAAACACAGCAAGATACGCGATGATTTTTATTCAAAAACAGACTAATCTAACCAAGATACCATCGTATAACAAAGGATCGCTTATGCGCACGCTATTGCTTTTTACCTTACTACTTGTTACCGCGTTCGCGCAGGCGGCCATTTATAAATGGGTCGATAAAGATGGCAAGGTACACTACTCAGACAGTCCAATTGAAAATGCTCAAGCGGTCGAGCTCAAAGAAAATACCCAAAATCAGATTAAGCTCCCCCCAGTGTTAGTGCGTGATCTAGGCGACAAGCAACTCGAGCCAGCAGCAGATAAACCCAGCTATCAGATGCGGATCAGCAGCCCATCTGAAGAGGAAACCATTCGTGATAATAACGGCAACATCACTATTATCGGTTCAATAACCCCAGATCTTGCCAGTAATCACGTGTTGGTACTGTTAATGGATGGCAAAGTGATAGGGCCAGCCCAAACCACTGCGATATTTAGTTTGGAGAACGTCGATCGCGGTGAACATATTTTTGAAATTAAGGCATTAGCACAAAACGGCAAACAACTTGCATCTACTCCTCCAAGAACCATATTTCTTCATCGAGCTAGGGTCAACGCAATACCAAAGCCAAAACCCGCTGGCGGCTAATAATTATTAATTAATTACTTTTTATTGGCTTAGCGCATATTTCGACATTTTTCCTCTCGATGAAGCTAGCTTGCGCCATGCACCAAATTGGTGCACCATGTTGGTGCGATCTATTTCAGGGAGTCGTAAATGCACACAGACCCTTTGCTGAACAACTTAGTGACTGCGGTCATAGTGATTAATCACGACTTAAAACTCTGCTATGCCAACAGTGCAGCAGAGCAACTATTAGGCATAGGCAGTCACCGACTCACAGAACATAGCCTAGGCGATTGCTACCAAGAACTGAGTGTCGACACTCAACTGCTGATGAGCGCCATTGAGCAGCACCAAGGGCTAACAGTCAATAGTGCCAATATCACCACCTTAGATGGCAACGCACACATTCTCGACATCACCCTGTCTCCCATCGAAGCAGACAATGGCCACCCCCAAGGCTTATTGGAGTTACGTCAGGTGGATCAACAACGGCGTATTCACCAGCAGTTAACCTTAGATGCACAGCAACAAGCGGCGCAGTATCTGGTGCGTAACTTGGCTCATGAGATTAAAAACCCGCTCGGTGGACTACGCGGCGCGGCGCAATTACTCGCCCGCGAATTAAAAGATGATGAACAACGCGAATTTACCGACCTGATTATTGAACAAGCCGATAGATTACGTAACTTGGTCGACCGCCTGCTAGGGCCACAAAAACCGACACAGCACAGCATGCATAATATCCATGAAGTGATCCAAAAAGTGCTTAAGCTGGTGCAGGTCACCTTGCCCACTAATATTCATCTAATCCAAGACTATGATCCTTCCATTCCTGATATTGAAATGGATCAAGAGCAACTGCAGCAAGCGGTGCTCAATATTGTACAAAATGCGATACAAGCATTAGCAACAGGCGGCGAGATCCGCATTAAAACACGCACCCAACACCAGATAACCATTGGCACTCTGAGGCACAAGCTGGTACTGGCTTTATCTATCATAGACAACGGTCCCGGCATCAAACCCGAGCTCATGGATACCCTGTTTTATCCTATGGTCACGGGCCGCGAACATGGCTCAGGGCTAGGGCTATCCATTGCCCATAACTTTGCCAGATTACACGGCGGGCGCATTGATTGCGCCTCGGTTCCCGGACAAACCGAATTCACCATTTTACTGCCGGTCAAAGGCTAAACTGAGTTACAGGTCACCAGAGACACGCGCGTGACACTACATAATGAGTATTCAACTTAAGAGAGTAAGCGTATGACAGAAAAAGTTTGGGTTCTCGATGATGACAGCTCTATACGCTGGGTCGTAGAGCGCGCCTTAAAAGGGGCTAACATTAGCTGCGCTAGCTTTGCCGCTGCCGAATCACTCTGGCAAGCACTAGAGCAGACTCAACCCCAAGTGATCATTTCAGACATTAGAATGCCAGGCACCGACGGCCTGACACTGCTGGAGCGCTTACAGCTGCATTACCCGCATATTCCAGTGCTTATCATGACTGCCCACTCAGATCTCGACAGCGCCGTTAGCGCCTATCAAGCGGGTGCATTCGAATACCTGCCCAAACCTTTCGATATCGACGAGGTGATTGGTTTAGTCGAACGTGCACTCAATCATGCCAAGGAACAATCACCTAAAGTTAAAACAGAACCCGAGGTCAAGGCCCCAGAAATTATCGGCGAAGCCCCCGCCATGCAGGAGGTATTTCGCGCCATAGGTCGACTATCACGCTCCTCGATCAGTGTACTAATCAATGGTCAATCGGGCACAGGTAAAGAACTGGTGGCGGGAGCACTGCACAAACACAGCCCTCGTAAAGACAAACCTTTTATTGCGCTCAATATGGCGGCCATTCCGAAAGAGTTGATTGAGTCTGAGCTGTTTGGGCATGAAAAAGGAGCCTTTACGGGCGCGGCAGGCGTGCGTCAAGGCCGCTTCGAACAAGCCGATGGCGGCACCTTATTTCTCGATGAAATTGGCGATATGCCACTGGATGTCCAGACACGACTGCTGCGGGTGTTGGCCGATGGTCAATTTTACCGTATTGGTGGCCACTCGCCAGTACAGGTTGATGTGCGCATCATCGCCGCGACCCACCAAAATTTGGAAGCACAAGTCAGTAAGGGGGAGTTTCGAGAAGATCTATTTCATCGCTTAAACGTTATCCGCGTGCATCTGCCACCGCTATCGCAACGCCGGCAAGATATTCCCCAGTTAGCGCGCCACTTTTTAGCCACTGCGGCCAAAGAGATCAGTGTAGAACCCAAAGTACTCACCAAAGCCACCGCAGAGTTGTTAGCTAGCCTACCTTGGCCTGGTAATGTGCGCCAATTAGAAAATACCTGTCGCTGGTTAATGGTGATGGCATCGGGACAGGAAATTTTACCTCAAGACTTACCACCAGAATTATTAACCCCAACCGCCAGTCACCCCGTTAAGGCTGAAGCGGCAGGCGGCTCATGGCAACAAGCCTTAACCCAGTGGATAGATAAACGATTAAGTGAAGGGGATAGCGACTTACTTACCGAGGTTCAACCCGCATTTGAGCGCATCTTACTCGAAACGGCACTTAAGCACACTAACGGCCATAAGCAGGAAGCGGCCAAGCGTTTAGGCTGGGGACGTAATACATTAACCCGTAAACTCAAAGAGTTAGAGATGGGCTAACCTAAGAATACCAAAGCTGACATAACAAAAAGCCCAGCTTAGGCTGGGCTATGTTGTAGCTCTTCAGAGGGAGCATTGTTTGCCACAGTTGCCGATGATTCTGTCACCTTGTCACTCTCGTTTGCATCGACAGGCATAGCAGCTTGCCACAAGGCACCGACCCATAAATTTTTACTGAATTTCATTGTGTTGCTCCATTTTTGCTGACCAGTTCAAAGTAATACTATGGCGTCTATTAGTAAAATGAATATATGCCATGCCATAAATGCCAATAAAGAATGAATATACCAATCAAGACGTTACAGTATTACCTAACCCTAGTGGAAAGCGCGAATTTTACCCGTGCCGCCGAAAAATGCTTTATCACCCAACCGACGCTCAGCAAAATTATCCAGCGCCTCGAAGAGAGCCTAGGCCAGCAATTACTGCACCGTAATAATCAAAAAGTTGAACTCACTCAGGCAGGCATATTGCTCGAACGTAGCGCACGAGAAATTCTCGGCCAATGGCACAGATTACAAGAAGATTTAACCAATTTAAGTGGCCTCAAATCGGGCCACTTACGGCTGGGTGTTTGCCCCATGATGAGTAGCCTGCTGATCGGCCTACTAACCAACTTTCGACAGCGCTATCCTGGCATCGAATTACAAATGTATGAATATGGTGGTTTTGGTTGTGAACAGGCCTTACTTAATAACAGCTTAGACATCGCCTTTACGGCGCTGCCCACCACACATGAAACCGAGCTAGCTCATCACCCCTTGACGCGCTACCCTCTGCTCGCCTGCTTACCCGAAGATCACCCACTGGCAGAAAAACAGGCGATCACTTGGCAAGACTTTGAACCCTACCCCTTTATTTTGTACAACGAAGACTTCTCACTGGCTAAGTTGATCCGACGACTTAGCGCCAAGGCGGGAGTGCAATTAAATATCGCTTTTCGCAGCGGCCAATGGGATTTTTTAGCCACTATGGTTGAAGCCCATATGGGGGTCGCTATTCTTCCCGAGCCCATCTGCGCTCGCCTCAGTACTAGCCGCTTAACGTTTAAACCCATAGTGCCAAATCTAACTTGGGACTTAGCCTTAATTTGGCGTAAAGATCTGCCTCTTACGCCCGCAGCTGCGGCATTGTTACACTTGAGCCAGCAAGCACAACTGGCGGCACCATCATCACCTTAGTTAACCTTTAAGGTAAATACCTTTTAACACTAAGCCGCCCGTTGGCGGCTTATTTCAGGTACATAAATCAAGCTTAAATGGGGTCTTGGTGGATCAACACTTCCACATGCTCGAACAACTTACGCACCCTCGCCTCTGCCGCATCAGCAATGGCATGAGCCTCGCGTAGCGTAAGCCGGCCATCGAGCTCTAAATGACACTGTACAAAGGTGGTCTTGCCCGACTCGCGAGTACGTAAGTCATGAAAACCGTTAATACGTGGGTCTTGCTCTAGGGCTTGTACAATAAGCAATTTCTTGTCGGCATCAAGCTCTCTATCGAGCAGCGACTGCGCCGAACGATAGCCTAAGTCTAACGCCTGGTGACCAATAAATAGCGCAATGAACACGGCGAACAAACCATCGGCCCACCACCAACCAAATTGTGACAATACTAAGGCGAGTAAGACTGCCGAGTTGAGTAATAGATCCGACTTATAGTGCAGCGCATCGGCCTCCACGACCGTGCTCGATGTCGCCGCTACCGCCCGCTTTTGTAACATCACTAAGGCAAAGGTCAACACTATGGCGATAACCGAGACTATGATACCCATCATGGCATGATTGACTGGCGTGGGGTTAATGAGGCGATCGCCACCATGAAACAGCAATAAAAAGGCTGAGCCCATGATAAACGCCGACTGCGCCAGTGCCGCCAAAGGCTCCGCCTTACCATGGCCATAGCGATGATCTTTATCGGCAGGCACAATGGCATAACGTATCGCAATGAAGTTAACTATTGAGGCTAACGCATCGGCAAAGGAATCTGTGAGCGATGCAAGCATACTGGCAGACCCAGAATACATCCAGGCTGCAAGCTTGATAACAATAAGGGTGAACGCTGTCGCCACTGCTGCGCGGCTAGCCAGCTTCACCCAAAAATCGTATTGGGAAGTGTCTTTCATAAGGTCACATTACTACTGATTAAAGTAGGGGAAGAAACGTGACCCATTGTAACTTAGTTAACGCTTATCGGCGATCCCCTTTACGTCCGGTACCTTTGCCCAAGTTGGCTTTAAATTGCGCCTGCTGCTCGGGGGTGAGTAGTTGATAGATATCGTGTTGCACTTTGAGTCTAGCTATCGCCGCATTTTGACGTTGCTGCTGTTTAGCTTGCACTAACGCCAACGCATCGGCCTCATTAAAACTGTCTGCGCTGAGCACTGCCAACATTTGCGATTGATGAGCTTGGCGTACGTCATCGGTAGGGCGATTTTGTTTCATTGCATCTCGATGTTGCTGCATTATCTGCTTCATTTGGCCACGCTGCTCATCGGTTAAGTCTAAACCACGAAAGAGTTTATGCATGCCATCATGATGAGCCCTATGTTCGCCATGCATCTTATGATACGGCGCCGCATCACGATTAGGCGTTTCGGCAAACGCTGCTGACGACAATAAAGTTGCCGTGGTCATTAGTGCCAATAATCCAGATTTTAGGGTTAACTTGTTCATAGTCTGCCTCTTACACGCTATTGCGAGTGGGTAAATCAATTAAACTCACGTTGAGTTCCAACACAACTAGTGTACGCCCTGCAATGTAATGCTGCGCGATAGTGAGGTAAACCTCTGTAAAGTTATTACGCTGATACGCTAAAATAGCCAACAGTAAGGCTTTACGTAGGCTTACATTGGTAGACTGCAATTGACATCTAAACGGGTATACTCAGCCTGTTAAAGGTGTATCGATATTCACACAGAGATTAAGGCGCATATGAATCAAATATTGTTAATTGACGATGACTTAGGTCTAGCCGAACTGCTAGTGCAGTTTTTAGAACTAGAAGGATTCAGCTTAACCGTGGCCAACGATGGTCAGGCGGGGCTCAACCTTGCGCTGGAGCAAGAGTTTGACTTAATCCTATTAGATGTGATGTTACCTAAACTCAACGGTTTTGAGGTGCTTAAGGCCCTGCGAATCAAGAAGCACACTCCGGTGTTGATGCTCACCGCACGCGGTGACGAAATAGACCGAGTAGTAGGGCTAGAAATTGGGGCCGACGACTATCTACCTAAACCTTTTAATGATCGAGAATTGGTCGCGCGTATTAAGGCGATTATCCGCCGCACCAGTCAGCAAGCAGATGAACAGCAGCCGGGTATCATTGAATTTGCCGACATCAAACTCGACCCAAGTCGCCAAGAGGTGACGTGCCAAGATCAACTCTTAATCCTCACGGGAACCGAGTTTAGCCTACTGTATTATATGATCCAACATAACGGCGAAGTGTTAACCAAAGAGACGCTGAGCGAGCAGGTACTCGGCAAAAAATTGATGCCCTTCGATCGCAGCCTAGATATGCACTTATCTAATTTACGCAAAAAACTCCCCGAACGTGCCGACGGCCGCCCGCGAGTCAAAACGTTGCGTGGCAAAGGGTATATCTGGTTAACTTAAATGAAGCTCAGTAGCCTACCTAATCGCATTTTTATCAAACTGCTACTCAGCTTTTGGCTGTGTAGCAGTTTAATCATAGCCATTGTTGGTCTGCTGCCATTGTTGCAGCAAAATCACGATCAAACTCAAATGACACCGCGCCTTGAAGAACTGCTTGAGCGTGTGGCTATCCATATTCAAACTCACCCAGAAGTGCTCACCTCCGGGCGTGAACAACGCTGGCATCGCATTAAAGAGATGGACCATAAACCGGTACGCTTCTATCTAGTCAATGAACAAGGCCAAGTGGTCAATACCGACCGAGTTTCTCGCGGTATGCGCCGCTTTATGTTGTTGGCAGAAGAAGCCGCACGCCCCATCAGCCACCAGTTTAAGAGTGAGATTTTTTTTGGCCCTCACGAGTTTAGTGTCAATGGCAGTAAATTTAGCCTCTATGGCAGAATGGCCGAAATGCACCCTCGGCCCTGGTTCTTTTTCTTCGCCGACAACATCATCTTCACCCTAGTGCTTGCCATTGTGTTGTCGGGCTTATTGTGCGGCCTACTGGCATGGCATTTAGGTAAACCACTACGCGCCTTAAAAGCGAGTGCAGAAGCGGTAGCCAGAGGCGAATTAAGTCATCGCGCCGATAACAGCACCACAGCACGCAAAGATGAAATAGGTCAACTCGCCGTTGCCTTTAATGCCATGGCGGGTTCAATCGAGTCTATGGTTAATAGCCAACAGCGGCTTATTAGTGATATTTCCCATGAACTGAGAACACCATTAACTCGGCTGCAGTTAGCCTTAGCTCTGGCGCGCAAAAAAGGCCAAGAATCAACGGAACTCGAGCGCATTGGCTATGAAGCACAATTGCTTGAGGCGATGATAGCCGAGCTATTGGAACTATCACGAGCCAAGCTCAATCTACACGAAAGCAAACATAACTTGTCACTCAGTGAAACCTTAGGTCAGGTATTGGATGATGCCGAATTTGAAGCCGAGCAGCAAAATAAACGGTTGCTCATCGACATTGATGAGCAGTTGATATTGCCGCTCACGCCGCGACCACTGTCAAGGGCAATAGAGAACTTACTCCGCAATGCGATTCATTATGCTAACCAGCAAATCTCCATCAAAGCGGTATCTTTTAACGATCATGTGCTTATTGAGATAATTGATGACGGACCCGGTATCGCACTGGACGCCGATCTTAAAGCCATATTTGATCCCTTCTATCGACCTCAATCTGCTAGGGAAAGAGAGTCTGGCGGTTGGGGGCTGGGATTGGCAATAGCGAAAGCGGCCGTCGATGCCCACAAGGGAGTGATCAGCGCATCCAATGTTACACCTCACGGTTTATTGGTCAGCATCAAGCTGCCGACATAGCAGCTTGCGCATGTAACTGCGACAACCAATCGGTAAATTTTTGTATGGTGGGGATGCGCTTATCCGAATGTCCCATTAACTGGCTCAATGCATAACTAAATTGATAATAGGTCTGTACATCGTCACATGCCTTAGTGCCATCATCACTGTTGATCATAGTGCCGCGAATATAATTTTTGAGTAATTCGCCACGATCAAACCCAGGCCGCTCACCAACTGCGAGTATCGTACTTTGATTCCAATGGCAATATTGCTTGAGCAAATCATTAAATCTATCGCGGTAAACGTCAGAGGCCTGTAGCAATAACTCTTGATTAGGCATCATTCGCTCTATCACAAAGCGTTTTTGAGCTAACACATCATGTAGGCGCTGGCAGTGATGAAATAGATAGCATTCAAAGGGATCGGAATATTGCTGATGATCGCGCTCAGCCGATGTCAACCAATCTTGGTATTGAGCACAAGCAACAGCGACGACTAAATCCGCCTCGGTGGTGAAATGGTTATAGATGGTTCCTTTAGAAATTTGACTCGCCGCAACCAGATGAGAACGGCACAGATCAAAACTCTGGTGCCCCCTAAGACATCGCTGTGCAACCTCAACAAGATAATCCGTTCTTTGTTCCCAGCTACTCATAGCGACCCCATCACATTTCGACAAACAAATACATTGCAACTTCACAATCAAACCATAACAGGGTTTGTGTCCAGCAGATATTGAGTAATACTGATACCACTATTAACAAACTCAATACCCCATGTTAAAAATCGAATTGCTTGAGAGTTTTATCGCGGTGGTGGAATGCGGCAACTTGTCTAAAGCCGCCGATAAGATCTGTCGTACCCAATCAACCTTAAGCCTGCAGATCAAAAAACTGGAGGAGAGTGTCGGGCAATCCTTACTCCTGCGCGACAACAAAGGAGTCACCCTCACCGAGTCGGGCAATACTTTACTCAACTACGCTTACAAGATGATGCAGCTCAACTCTCAGGCGCTAGATGAGCTTAAAGAGTGCCAAAACCGTGAAATTATTCGCCTTGGGGTGCCCACAGATTATATTAAGCGCTACCTCAGTAGTTGTTTGCTCGAGTTTATTCGCGAATTTACCTGCATAGAGCTGGTCATTGATACCGATGTTAGTGGCAATCTGTATAAGCGCCTGCAACAAGGAGAGTTTGACCTTATCGTTGCCACCCATTGGCAGCCACCAGCTCACGGTGAACTTCTGTTTGAACGTCGATTTCATTGGGTCGCAGCTAAAAATGGCAATGCCCATCAGCGTGCCACGATCCCTATGGCGCTATACCCCGAAAATTGCCCAATCCGAGCGCAGGTTTTTGCTAACCATCAGCTCACCATGCGGCCTATCAATGTATTGTTATCGACACCGTCGCCACAAGCCTTATGCATGGCGGTAGAGAACGATCTTACTATCGCGCCTATTGCCGAGTTTCGCATTAATGACAATATGCAGATATTAGATCCACTCGAACACGGCCTACCCGTGTTGCCAGTGTTTAACGAGGGTTTATACCTCAACCCTGACACCCAAACCGATGCCACCCAGCAATTGATCACGCTGATCAAAGCCAACGTCGAAAATCTAGCAGAAGCCAATCACAACTGACCTCTTGCGCAAGATGCAGTGAAGTGCCGCTATAGGGCACTTCCGCTTACTTAAACTAGGCTGTATTTTCTAGATTAAGCAATCAGCAACAACGGCACAACATACTAGATAGGAAATTGGCATTAAAAATAACCATAAAAACCAACGAAAAAAACGCAACAGAACTTAAACATTATCGATAGTAAACTTATCCACTACTGCCGCGAGCTTCTGATTCGACGCAGACAACTTATGTGTTTCATCGCGACTCGCTGCGCCGCTGTCCTCTAATATCACGACCATATCGCGTATCTCGGCCATGTTGCGGCTCACCTCGGCCGACACCATGCTTTGCTCTTCTGCTGCTGTGGCTATTTGGGTATTGAGATCGCTGACTGTGTCCACAGATTTAATGACCTCATCTAAATTCTCAGTCATATTATTGGTCCAGTGACTGGTTTGCTCACAAGTCATCTTGGTTTGCTTCATCGTGGTCACGGTATGCTCAATACCCAAAAGTAACTTATCCAACGTCTGCTCAATTTCTGCCGTACTCGTTTGAGTCCGCGCCGCTAACGCCCTAACTTCATCAGCCACCACAGCAAAGCCTCGCCCTTGCTCTCCTGCCCTAGCGGCTTCAATCGCAGCATTAAGCGCTAATAGGTTAGTTTGAGCGGCAATATCACCGATAACCTGCAACACTTTGGTAATCGTCGTCGCATCATCGGATATATTGGCAATACTCACTTCGGTCGTTTCAACATCATGAATCAAGCGCTCAACTGTCTCACGGGTATTGAATACTATTTGTTTGGTGTCGTTAACTTGGCTGCTGGCCAAGGTCGCCATTTGTGAGCCTTGGGCGGTATTATTGGCCACATCATTTGCCGTGGCGCTCATCTCCTCAACGGCGGCGACTATCTGCTCAGTCTCCTGCACATGTTTCGTCAGTATTTGATTGTTACCATCCATTTGGTTTTCTAGCGCCGCGATGCTTTGGCCTATATCAAGCGAATTGGCGTAGAGTTCCTTGACTATGGACTCTAGGTTAGTAATAAACAGATTAACACCTGTGGCAATATCACCCAGATCATCCTGACTATTCACCGGTAGCCTCATAGTGAGGTCGGCCTGTCCTTGTGACAGTCCCACGATCACCTGCTTAAGCGCTATGATGGGGCGATATAGCCAATTCAAGATAAGTAGCACGAGTAAACTACTGACCAATAACATGATGCCTGAGTTAATCAGCGCTGAATCCAGTGCCTCATCGACCTTAGCGAAGGCAACATCTTTATCGATACTAAGCACAAGAAACCACTTCTTTTTTCCATGCAATAGCGGAATTTCATGACTAAAAATAAGCAAGTCTGTGCCTGCGCTATGATAGTCGCTGGCAAACACATCATGAGCCACTAGTTGCTGCTCAATCTGCCCCCAACCTTGTTGACTCATCAACTTACCCGCCTGCAAATGTGGCATATTTGACACCAACACCTTACCCGCCTCATCGACAATGGCGGCTGTAGCACCAGGGAAGTTGACTCCATTAACGGTCTCGTTGAGGATCTCTAGCCCAATATCGCCAGATAGCACGCCATCACCCACATCAGTCACGATAGAGATCACTGGATTGCCCGTCACCATATCGACATAAATATCGGTCAATACCGCTTTGCTATTATTTCTAGCCAGTTGATACCAACCTCTAGGCCTTGGGTCATATAGAGTCGGATCGGCAACACCCTTGTGCCAAATATCATCATCAATCACACTCGCATAAGAACTGCCGTCTTCAAATCCCCAGAACACGGAATACAAACGGCTATTTTCTTTGACCAACTTTGCCACCATGGCATATTCGCCATTCACTCGGTTTTGCCTATATTGCTCGGCAAGTGCATCGATACTGTTGGCTTTGCTCATGAACCAGTTTTGTATGCTTTTTGCCTCGAAACGAGCAATCGTCTCGAGGTTGCCACGCACTTGCTCGACCGTATTTGACTTAAGGGTTAAATAAGAAAATAGGTTGGAAAAAGCCAGACATAAAGAGACTAAAATGATCACCGATAGGGTGATGGTTTTTTTAAAGCCAATTGTATTCATTACAAATTTACTCTCGTCACTGAGGAACTCCCCAAAATGGGGTCACTTTACTCGTGGAATCGATTCCAAGCTGTGTCCCTGCCGACTAATTAGCTCTCGATATTTAAAATAAAATAATAAAAACAACAGTTCAGTAACCACAATAGAAAATGCCAACCCTAAGGGTTGGCATTTTTATTACTAGGGCCTGTTGATCTTTGCTGGTTGAATATTGTTCGAGACAAAAACGTGTTAATCGAGGCGAGTGGATTGCAGCCTAGTCATCTAAGCAAAATTCACTTAACAAAGAGTAAAACGTTTTTAGCCGAACCCTTCAGGCAGCGTTTGTTGCAAAAACAACCTTGAAAGATCAACAGGCCCTAGAGAGGTTTGGAATTTAATACTAATCGACTTAGAAATAATAGCCGAAGTTAATGTTAACTCGCTTATCCCAACTATCACCGATTTCAGGTAAACCCACATGACCATTATCTCGGGTCGAGGCATACATATTTTTACCCACAATAAAATCGATCATTGTGTAAGTTGGACCCGCAGCAATCGCACAGCCAGTCACATTTTGATAACTGGTATCAAAGCTATCATCGGCAACATCAGGGGTCACCATACCAAAGTCATTGTATAACTTAAGGCTACCCCAATCGGTCGTGACTGTTTTAGCAAGATTCACACTATAGGCTTGGGCTTTCGCGGCAATTTCGTATTGCCAGTTATAGGCTGCGACAGCAATTTTGTTACTATCTATGGCATCAGCTGCATCATATTCATACTGCATTACCTGCAGTTGCAGATTCCAGCTGTTATAGCTAGCATCCATATGAATAGCAACAGCGTAGCGATCGCCATTGTTGCCCGTCTTGTTGTTATAGATCTGACCATACTCAACCGAGGCACCAAGGTTTGCACTGCCGCCTTCATAGGTCATCTCATACATTTGACGTAGATTTAGCTGGTTAGTCTCTTCGTTATTGTATTCCGTGCCGTTAACTACGCCACTATACAGGTCGGTCGAATAGCGGTCAGCGCGGCTCGCTCCGTACTCAGCATTCTTAAAAAATGCTATCTCAGTGCCCCAAGCACCATTTTTATACACACCTTTAACCCCTAGGTCATAGTCATCTTCGAAACCTAAGTAATAAGGCACACCAAACCAGAAACTATTAGAGATAAAACCAGGATTACCGAAGGGCTTCTGTGTCACACCAAACTGCAATTGCCACTCAGGATTAACATCATAAAAACCATAACCAAATCGTAGTGCCTGCCAGCCATCATAAAAACGATATTCACTGGCGAGTCCCCACTCCCCTAGTTTTCCGTTAAATTTAATGGCGGCCATATCGAAAGTAACATCGCCACCTTTATCTTTTGAAGCTTGATCATAATCTTTATAAGCATAATTAACCCTAACCGTTCCCGATACATCAATACCATCTTCATTTTCTTGCGCTTGCGCGACAACACTGGAGAAGAGTAAAGATGTCATAACAGATAAGATAGATAATTTAAATAATTTCATACTACCAACTTGCATCCTATACAAATAAAGGCTAAATAACGCCTTGAATAAAATTTAATAAACGAAAAGTTAAATAACCGATTACCATTTAAGCTTGGTTAAATCACATTGAATAACTTCATCTTTATTTGCTGGAGTACCAGGTTTTTTAGCCGACTCACATAATAAGGTGGTGCCATAGTCATTGCGCTTATCATGGGCATTACTTCTTGCCCAAACAGAAACAATGGCACGCTCTTCAGGTTTGGCTTCGCAACTTCCATCCACATCGAATGCATGGATGGTGTTTTGGTGAAAATAGATCAGCGGATCTTGCTGATAGCTACCGGCTAACCACTGGGTATGGCCATTGTGCTGCGCTGCATCAAATTGCACTCGGCGCACCTTGTCATCTTCTTTAATGGTATGAACCAGTGGTGAGTCCTCTCTTACCGCGAAGCTCTTAAACTGATTAGTGCATGCTGGAACGCGCATGTTGTAGTACATCTCTGAAACCGCATGGTTATGATATGGATAAAGCGTATCGACCGACTGCACCGTCATGCCAATTTCGGCGCCGACCTTTTCACCATTGATCTCATCGATGCGTAGCAATCCCCAATGGCCGAAGATCTCAGCGTAGGCATAGCCAGCACGGATGTTGTTAAAGTTCTTGTCGTTACGCTTACTCTCTTCGGCATACATAGGGAACCAGCCCGCCGCCGCCCAGAGGTTTGGCAGAGCGTTAGCACTGATATCGTAAGGGAAAGCCGATGGCATCTTCACTTCATCGCCGGTCACCATCTTATAAAAGTTTTTTGTAAATAGCTTACCGAGTTTCTGAACTTCTTTGTTAATGACCTTAGTCTCGAAAAACTCATCAAAAGTGGTGCGTTTAAAGTGCTGGGCTACTGGCGAATTTTTAGTTAACTCGCCACCTGGGTTATAGATCCAGTCAACCTCTTCCCGGGCGCCAAAGCACTGTTTTGCTTTATCGGCGTTATTGATAACTTGATAGATATTTTTCACCATCAACTTCATATCACGGCGATCCATAACGCAGATCTTCTTGCCACCTTCTGTAGAATCAAACAGCGCTTCATCAGAGTTTAAGCAATGGCTTTTTTCACCGTTAGTTAATGCCGATGCATAGGCTCTTAGATAAGTTAAGGTTTCATCCCAAAGCTGATCGACATACTTTTGATCAACTTTAGAATATGTTGGAGCATCTCCAAGACATTTAAACGCTGCATTGTTTATATCATTAACATCTAAAAAATCAGGTAATTCACTCGCTAAAGCACTATTAGCAATTAGGAGTGACATTGCAACAAAGGTCTTTTTCATTCATCTCACCACTGTAATTATTTTAGGTTGAATCTAATACCAGATGAATAATAAACTTGGAATCGATTCCAAAAATGTAAACAGTACAAAGTTGCAACAACTATATAGACAAAAACAGCGTTAACCTCACATAAAAAATAATTAAAAACTAGGTGTCAAATATATAAAAAACCTCTTAGCGAAGGGGAAGTGCTAAGAGGCATAGTGAAATATATAGATAAGTAAGGTTAATTACCGATATAACATCATTGCAGGGATAATTAGCGCGTTAATTAATAGTAAATCCCATTCCAGAGAGAGGGAGATAAGATGGGAGATAGGCCCATTTTTCAATGGGCCTAGAGGTGGAAATTACTCTTGGTGCTTATCAAACTTGAAGGTATGACAATTGCTGCATAATGGCTTTTTCGCTTTATGCTCACCATGACACTCTTGGCAAGGTAGGTCTTTACCATAGTGCAGGTTATTATGTGGATTCTGCCACTTATCCTCTTCACTTCGCGCGGTTTGCTCGGCTAGATCGTCCACATCGTGACACTGTAAACAGGCTTGATCAGACGGGAACTGTTTAATCCCCTTGTCATGACAAACCTTACAATCTTTACCGATCACCTCTTTATGCCAAGCACGCTGCTCAATCGCTTGAGCAGACAGACTCACTAAGCCACCTAAGACCAGCGCGAGTACAATAGTTAACTTTTTCATTATTGATTCCTCTTAATTACCGGTCGACTTAGGCTTGCATCATGCTGCGTGCAGCTGTCATACCCATTACCATACACTCAGGAATTGAGCAGCTACCCAAACGGCTCACGCCGTGAATACCACCACACACCTCACCCGCTGCATATAAACCTGGGATAGGCTGACCCGTAAAGCTGTCTTTAACTTCAGCCTTAGTATTAACCTGCACACCACCTTGGCAGTAATGCACTTTTGGCCATAGACGAACCACGGTAAAGGGTGCCTCGATAAACTTATCTTTGGCTTTGGTCATGTTCTTACCGAACTGCTTATCTTCGCCAGACTTAACGTAGGTGTTGTACTCTTCAATTTGCGCTTTAAGCGGCTTTAACGGTACGTCAAAATGTTTGGCTAGCTCTTCAATGGTGTCGAACTTCCAACCCACGTTGTATTTGATCACTTTCTTGGTATTGGGATGCTGCTTAGAATCCTTATAGCTGGTGATCAAAATTGGTGGTAAGGCATCGCCCTTCTCGTCACGACAGGCCAGTTCTGCATCGGCACGGGTCTTACGGTCGGCAATTTCATTCATGAAACGCTTACCCGTTAGGCGGTTAATCGCCATTGAATGCGGGAAGTTATAGATAGAGTAGTTAGACACATAACCAAAACCACCTTCGTCGGGCGATGCCCATGGGCCAGACTGGATGTGGGCAAGATGTACAGGGATGGCGCCCAAACGGAACATTTCATACATTCCCTCACCCGTCGCACCCGGTGCGTTAGTACAACCCACTTCCGAGGTCAGTGTTGGATCTTGCGCCATACGTAAGTCAACGTTTTGCGCAAAGCCACCTGTGGCCATAATAACGCCACGCTTAGCACGAATATTCAGCACGTCACCGGGTTGGTCTTCACCGAAGTGATAGTTCTGGCGCATTTTAACGCCAACCACTTCACCTTTATCACCGACCAAGAACCCTTCAAACTTAGAACGGTTATGAATGTTAACTCCAATACGTTGACACTCTTTGTAAAGTGGTTGGGTGATACCCGCGCCGCAGCTCACGGTGGTTTGATAGGTTCGCGCAACGGAATGACCACCGAGCTGCTGAAGGTACGGATGATATTCGGCGCCAGCATCGATGGTCATCTGCAAGGCTTCAACGGCATGAGAGGCCACATGGCGTAGCAATGCTTCATCGGCAATACCGCGGCCAGACTTTAACTGATCAGCCACCATACGATCGACAGAGTCTTGTACGCCCTCTTTTTTCTGCATCGGCGTACCGGGAGCAGCAAATAAGCCACCGTTAATCGCTGAGTTACCACCAAAGTAAGACATTTTTTCAAAGATATGGACATCTTTTGCGCCCTTACGGGTGGCTTCAATCGCCGCCGCTAAGCCAGCAAAGCCTGAACCTATGATCAGTACTTCAACTTCTTTGTCCCATTTCACACCGTTAGCTTTCTCAGAAACCGCCATTGCAGGCGCTGCCATTGCTACACCCGCAGCGGCACCTAAACCTTTAATGAAATTACGGCGTCCTAGCAGATCTATATTGCTCATCTGTTATCACCCTTTTTATGTTTTATTGACGAGAAAATAATAGGACTGGAACCAGTTCCAAAACGGGAGTCAATCAACAGTTACCTTTAAAACAACTTCACAACATTGTTAAAACAATAACTAGCTTCAAATTTATTCAAAACTACTACTTTGTGGGTATTTTGGAACCGATTCCAAAACTGGCTATCTATGGAGAGGAAGCAGAAAAAACACGCATAAGGGGGGGGGGGGGGCATCAGTGTCGACAGCCAAGTTAAGCAATCTCAGTGTAAGAGACTAACTTAGATAAGCATAATGACTAAGCTCAGCCGTCACGCTACGTCATAGTGAAACAGGATAAAGCCACCCTAAAATTCATCTGGTTGGCGTGAGCCATAAAATAAGAAGCCCCATACCAAGTACAGCTTGGCAGTGGGCTTTAAGCCGCTAACAGTAAAGTGAGTTTAGCGTCTTAAGATCTTACAGCTCATGGCTGAGATCTTAAGACACAAGACTCAGACTTAAAAATAGTAACCAAAGTTAATATTCACTCGCTTATCCCAGCTATCACCCATCTCAGGCAAGCCAACATGGCTGTTATCGCGAGTCGAGGCATACATATTCTTACCCAAAATAAAGTCAATCATGGTGTAAGTCGGACCCGCTGCAAGGGCAACGCCAGTGACATTTTGGTAACTGGTGTCATAGCTGTCGTCATCCACATCTGGGGTCACCATGCCAAAGTCATTATACAACTTAATGCTACCCCAACCGGTATTTAGCGTCTTGGCAATATTAACGCTATAGGCTTGCGCTTTAGCAGCAATTTCATACTGATAATTATAAACCGACACCGCAACCTTATTGTTATCAACCGCATCGGCAGCATCATATTCATACTGCATCACCTGCAGTTGCAAGTTCCAGTCGTTATAGCTGCTCTCCATATGCAATGCGATGGCATAACGGTCGCCATTATTGCCAGTATTACTGTTATAGATTTGACCGAATTCGACTGAACCACCTAGGCGAGTTTGACCACCGGCATAGGTTATCTCATACATCTGACGTAGATTAAGCTGGTTGGTCTCTTCGTTAAAATATTCGGTACCATTAACCACCCCCGAATACAGATCGGTCGCGTAACGCTGATTGTTGCTGGCGGCATATTCGGCATTTTTAAAGAACGCCATTTCAGTGTTCCACGCGCCGCTAGAATAGGCAGCCTTAACCCCTAAATCATAATCATCTTCGAAACCTAGGTAATATGGCACGCCAAACCAAAAGCTATTTGAAATAAACCCTGGGTTACCAAATGGCACCTGAGTGACCCCCAATTGCAGTTGCCATTGTGGATTTACATCATAAAAACCATAGCCATAACGCAACATATTCCAGCCATCTAAAAAGCGGTATTCGCTGGCTAGTCCCCAATCGCCTAACTTACCGTCAAACTTAATGGCAGCCATATCGAAGGTAAAATCACCCAACTTGTCTTTAGAAGCTTCATCATAATCTTTGTAAGCATAATTGACTCTGACAATACCAGAGACCTTAATGCCATCTTCAGCACTCGTTGCGTGTACATCTGTGATGACGAGTGAGGTTGGCATTAACAGCGCCAACAGTAATGCTTTGGAAATATTCATCATTCAACCAACTTGTTTGTGTAGAGAGCACTACATAAGAGGAGTTTTGATTTAACCAGCCTAAGTGATATCCATCAATTACTGAGTTAATGTAATGAAGGTAAACCATCAAATCTGAGTCAAATCACCTGTCGCTGTGCTAGCCTAATTCATTAAATTAAAGGCTAAGATTGAGTGACAACACAAGTTAATGTCGAGTCGTTGGGTCAATATATGCAGTGTTCACTACCTACATTGATGCAATGACTAATACCATTCAAACAACACATAGTCATTCTATTGGACAATAACTTTAGCGTATCTTTAATGCTGCACTCCAGCAGCGCCACAGTATGCCTATGTCAACGGCGAACATCAAACCAGCCCCTCACCCCAAGCGGCTAAATTGCGACCAAGTTCAATAGTTACAACATAAAAATAAGCCATTGAATTTAAAGCATTTACCAAGATGTAATCACAAAAAAAGTGGCCCTAAGACCACTCAATATACGGGGCTAAAAATACTGCCTAAGCTACCGTCATCTTGGCTCTGCTCACATTAGCAGATCACAGTTTAACCAGTACTCGCCCTGTCACCTGCCCTTTAACAATCTTATCGGCAAATTCTGGCACTTGAGCTAGGCTCACTTGCTGACAGGCCTGCTGGTAAAACTGCTCAGGTAAACGCGCAATCACCTCTTGCCACGCGGCTTGGCGTTTTTCAAAGGGGCAAGAGACCGAGTCGATACCCAGTAGGCTCACCCCGCGCAAAATAAAGGGCATCACAGTGGTGGGCAGTGCAAATCCGCCCGCCAGACCACAGATGGCCGCGGCGCCGCCATAGTGAATTTGCGCCAATGCTTTAGCTAAAATTTTATCGCCAACGGTGTCGACCACACCAGCCCAACGCTGGGCCTCTAAGGGTTTAGCATCTTGCTGTAACTCAGCGCGATCGATCACCTCTGCCGCACCCAACTGTTTGAGCATAGGGCCATTTTTTTCGACGCGGCCACTGCAGGCCACCACACGATAACCCGCGCTGGCAAGCAAGGTCACCGCAACCGAGCCGACACCACCACTGGCGCCAGTGACGAGCACGTCACCTTGATCTGGCGTCACTCCGGCGCGTTGCAATGCCTGCACACACAACATGGCGGTAAGCCCCGCCGTGCCTATCATCATGGCTTTGGCGGCATCACACCCTGCAGGCATGGGGACTAACCAGTCGGCGTTGACGCGCGCTTTTTGCGCCATTCCACCCCAATGGTTTTCCCCTACGCCCCAACCGGTCAAAATCACTTCATCAC
Organism: Shewanella algidipiscicola; assembly: GCF_003605125.1. Lineage (GTDB taxonomy): Bacteria > Pseudomonadota > Gammaproteobacteria > Enterobacterales > Shewanellaceae > Shewanella > Shewanella algidipiscicola. The sequence goes on along the minus strand of NZ_QPQT01000010.1, from coordinate 10,241 downwards.
CCACTTGGTAACGTGGATCTGCCGATTCACTCACCACGCCCGCAAAATCGATGCCCGGTACCATAGGAAACTGGCGGATAATTTTGCCAGTGCCTGTCACCGCGAGGCCGTCTTTATAATTAAGCGACGAATAGGCAACATCAACCACCACATCGCCAGCGGGAAGCTGATCTTCGCTCAATTGCGTCACACTGGCGTGAGTCACTTTATCTTGCTGAGTTAACACTAATGCATCAAACATGCTTCTCTCCCAACTGATTTAAATCAGTGATTATTGATGGTACAAGCTCATTGGCACTCACCTTAATGGTGATAACGCCACACAAGCAAGTGGTGACATTGTCTATGGTTAGCTTCGTGAGCTGGCGCATTGACATCATATTAGCTTAGCGCGGTCAATCACATATTTGGCTCACATCAGGCCATGCGGCTAAGTTCACTTCAGCCCTAAGACCTTTAATTTACGGTACAGCGCATTACGGCTGATCCCCAAACGTTTGGCGCACAAACTCACATTGCCCTGACACTCCTGATACAAGGCGGCGACGTTGGCATTAATGGTGGCATTAAGGGATTGACCCGCTTTTGACTGACTCTCTTCAAGCACTGACTCTATCGGCAATAGATGATCGGCCACACGCAACTGTTGCTGCATATGATCAGGCAGGTGATGCCACGCTAATACCTCATCCCCCTCGGCCAACAAACACGCCACTTGCATCACATTATCTAGCTGACGCAAATTTCCCGGCCAAGCGTAACATAACAGCCGCGCCAACAGTTCGGCGCATAATGCTTGCGGCGCCACCCGATAACGCTTGTGTAATTTATCGATGATCCGCGCCTTATCCAGACGATCGCGCAGCGGTGGGAGCTCTACTTGCAGGCCATTGAGTCGATAATATAAGTCTTGCCTAAATAAGCCTTTCTCAACCAGAGACGCTAAATCCATATGGGTGGCGGCAATCACTTGAATATCGACGTTAAAGGTGTGATTACTCCCCACAGGCACCACCTCGCGCTCTTGCAATACCCGCAACAAGCGCGCTTGCGCCGCAAGGGGCATTTCACCCACTTCGTCGAGAAACAAAAAGCCGCCATCGGCTTGACGGATCTTGCCCAAGTAACCACTGCGACTGGCGCCTGTAAACGCGCCCCCCTGATAACCAAATAGCTCTGATTCCACCAGTTCGCTCGGTAAGGCGGCGCAATTGACCGCCACTAATGGATGCTGGCTTCGGCTACTCTGGTGATGCAACTTTTTAATAAACTGCTCTTTACCGACCCCAGTTTCGCCACACACTAATAGCGGAATATTGCGTTTAACCACCTTGTTGGCCTGCTGCCAGGCGCGCTCCAATTGTGGATCACGAAAACGCACGCCTATCTGCTGACTCACCAGATGAGAACGGCTGCTGGGCACTAACTCTTGGGTCTTAAGGTGTAAACTTTGATGTTGTAATAATTGTTCAGGGCGATGCCATTGCTGCCCCAGATATTGACGAATATCATCACCTACCTTGGCGCTCTGCAGCAGTTTATGAGCCATAGGGTTACAGCCCAAAATTTTACCCTCGGCATTAGCGACTACTATGCCTTGCCACCCCGAGGCGATAAGCGAAGCTTGCTCAGCTAAGTCAATACGATAGTGACTACCGGGAAGATGGCATAATAGCGCCGTTTCAACCTGCTGAGCTAAGCTGGCGATCAACAGCAGAGTCTGCTGACTATGGCGTTGTTGTTCGCTGGTGATGTCGATGGCGCCGAGCATCTCTCCCGTGGGCGAAAAAATGGGCGTGGCGGTGCAGCTCATAAAGCGATGCTGACGAATAAAGTGCTGATCGCCAATCACTGACACGGCTTGTTTTGAGGTTAGCGCCGTACCAATGGCGTTAGTGCCTCGGTGCTGTTCATGCCAATTGACCCCGATATCCAGCGCCACATTAGCTAGCTTACTAGAATATTGTGCCACCCCCCAATGACGTAGCACATAGCCTTCGTTGTCTGACAAAATAAGACGGCTCTGAGTATGGGCCATTAATTGATGAAACAAGGGTAAGGCGTGCTGCTCAACGAGGGCGATTAACTTGCGATAAAGTTCGTGACGTTCGGCGAGCGCATCGCTCTCTAAACGCACGGCTTGTGGCAGCCGAGTTTCTGATAATCCTGCACCTTGGCTGCGTGACCAAGAGTCAGATAACCAAGCCTCTGTCTGTGGAGCAATCGTCATAACAGTGTTCCATTTTGGCACAGCAGATGTGCACTTATGTCACAGTGCGACTACCCTTCCAGTGCTACCTATTACTGGAACTCGCACATTCAGACATCAAAAATTAGCTTTTCATCATACTGTTACAAAACAATCAACACAACTCCTGCCAGTTTGGCGCGCACCTTGTAACGTGATCTATGTAATAGAGGCAGGTAAGTGACACACAAGCGTCAGGCAAGTACCTGCTTAGCCCTGTTTTATCGAGCAATAAGTCAGTCGCTCGCTATAACAACCGCGCACAAGATGGCGGCACGAAATAAGACTCAAACCAATACTCAAACCAATACAAGGAAGCAGCATGATTTATACAAAACCTGGTAGCGCCGACTCACTCGTCACATTCAAAAGCCAGTACGATAACTTTATCGGTGGTAAATGGGTCGCACCTGTCGGCGGTGAATATTTTACTAACAGCTCGCCAGTTGATGGCCAAGCGTTTTGCCAAGTGCCGCGCTCAGATGCAAGAGATATTGAATTAGCGCTCGACGCCGCCCATGCCGCCAAAGACGCTTGGGGCAAAACCTCGGCGACCGAACGCTCAAACGTATTACTGCGCATTGCCGATCGCGTCGAGCAAAATATCGAATACCTTGCGGTAGCCGAAACCTGGGAAAACGGTAAGGCGGTGCGCGAAACCCTGAACGCCGATCTGCCGCTGTTTGTTGATCACTTTCGCTACTTTGCTGGCTGTATTCGCGCCCAAGAAGGCAGTGCGGCCGACATTGATAACAACATGGTTGCCTACCACTTTCCTGAGCCATTAGGTGTGGTCGGGCAAATTATTCCTTGGAACTTCCCCCTACTGATGGCCGCATGGAAAATCGCCCCCGCACTCGCCGCCGGTAACTGCATCGTCCTTAAGCCTGCAGAGCAGACACCTGCCTCTATCTTAGTGATGCTTGAGCTGATTGAAGATCTGCTTCCCGCAGGTGTGCTCAACGTAGTTAACGGTTTTGGTAAAGAAGCGGGCCAAGCACTCGCCACCAGCTCACGCATTGCAAAATTGGCCTTTACCGGTTCGACCCAAATAGGCCACCACATCTTAAAATGCGCCGCCGAATCCTTAATCCCATCGACAGTAGAGCTAGGTGGTAAATCACCTAACATCTTCTTTGCCGATGTGATGGATCATGAAGATGAATACCTAGATAAGGCGATCGAGGGCATGTTACTGGCCTTCTTTAACCAAGGCGAAGTCTGCACCTGTCCATCGCGGGTATTGGTGGCCGAATCGATTTACGATAAGTTTATCGAGCGGGTTATCGCCCGAGCTAAAACCATCAAGCAGGGCAACCCACTCGATACCGACACCCAAGTGGGCGCACAAGCTTCTAAAGAGCAGTTCGATAAAATTCTGAGCTACATCGACATCGGCCGCAACGAAGGCGCCGAAGTGATTATCGGCGGTGAACTTTGCCAGCTCAGCGGTGAGCAGAGCAGTGGTTTTTATATTAATCCAACCATCCTCAAAGGCACCAACAATATGCGCGTGTTCCAAGAGGAGATCTTTGGCCCGGTTATTTCAATGACCACCTTTAAAGATGAAGCAGAGGCACTGGCTATCGCCAATGATACGCAGTTTGGCTTAGGCGCCGGCGTATGGACCCGCGATATGAATCGCGCCCAACGTATGGGCCGTGGCATACAGGCTGGCCGTGTATGGATAAACTGCTACCACGCCTACCCAGCCCATGCGGCCTTTGGTGGTTACAAGCAGTCGGGCATCGGCCGAGAAAACCATAAGATGATGCTAGCCCACTACCAAAACACCAAAAACATGCTGGTTAGCTACTCGACCAGCCCATTAGGTTTCTTCTAATCTCACTCAGCCATGGCCAAATCCTTTCATCTTGGGGGATTTGGCCTGGTTGTTATCAAGCCCTACCTGCAAACTCACAGCGCCAATCGAGATCTCACCTTCAATAAAAACTAAGATATCACCCTGCGGATTTCCAGATTGGAAACGATCCATTAGCGGTTTTTCACTGTTAGCCCAAACGCGAACCACGTAAATTATATCCATACTCTTTCTGTGGATACCTATCATGACCCTACTCAATACACTGGCAAGCATAGTTAGCGACCCTCATCTCTCTCCCAAGCAAAAATCGAACTATCTGGCCTTAGAGGCTGAAGCGAGTTTGCCCTATGTCGCTGTGTCCGATGCCGTAACCGCGGCCATGCAAGCGGGGATTATTTGCGACATGTTTGAAGGCCACGCCCCCTTTAAACCACGCTATGTGCTGCCCGATTATGCGAAATTTCTGCGCCAAGGCTCCGCCCACTTAGAGCTCGCCGCCGCGACAGATTTAGATGAAGCGATCAACGCATTGATCATCCTCTATCATCATGTGCCATCGGTCACTAATATGCCTGTGTATCTGGGTCAGCTAGATGAACTCCTCATGCCCTACGTTGACGGCGTTGATGAACAAACCTTATATCGCAAGCTGAAAAACGTGTGGATCATGCTCGATCGCACCCTGCCCGACGCCTTTGTGCACGTTAATATCGGCCCAAGCGATAATATCGTTTGCCGCACCCTGCTTAAAATCGATGCCGAGCTTAAACAGGTCGTGCCTAACTTGACCTTTATGTACGACCCGGCCACCACGCCCGATGACCTGCTGTTGATGGCAGCTAGCAATATTTGTGAATGTAATAAGCCCCACATCGCCAACTACCCACTGCACGCCAGCGCCTTTGACGCTAAAGGGTTCGGCATTGTCAGCTGTTATAACGCGCTGCCACTCGCCGGCGGCGCCAATACCTTGGTCCGGATTAATCTAAAACAGGTGGCCAGTCAGGCAAGTAGCATTGATGCCTTCTTTGAACATACTCTGCCAACCTACTGTGCCCTCGCCTATGAGCTCATCGAAGCACGGGCTAAATTCCTCCATCAAGAGTCGCATTTTTTCGACAGCTTCTTGGTAAAAGAGGGACTTATTGAGCCGTCGCGTTTCGCCCCCATGTTTGGCATTTACGGCATGGCCGAGGCGGTGGATATCCTGCTTGGCAATGCGCCCATATCTGAGCAGATGAGCGACAAACCCAGTAAACATTACGGCCATCACGACGGCGCCAACCAGCTGGGCTACCGGATATCGAAAGCCTTAGATGCCATAGTTAAATCGACGCCCGTGACTTACGGTTATAACGATCGCGCCCTACTGCATTCGCAAAGCGGTATCAGCCTCGATGTGGATGTCACCCCCGGCGTACGTATTCCCTATGGCACCGAGCCCAATCCCGTGGCACATATTCAAGCGTTAGCGCCGCACCATCAATATTACACCTCAGGGATAAGCGATATTCTCACCATAGATGCTACCGTGAAGCAAAACCCAGAGGCCATGCTGCAACTCTGCAAGGGTGCATTCAACTTAGGCTTTCGTGAGTTTAGCGCCAATGTTGCCTCTAACGACTTAATTCGCGTTACCGGCTACATGATAAAACTCTCGGATATCGCCGCCTTTAAACAGCAAGGCTCGCGCACTAACACCACAGGGCTAGGCGCCGAAGCAGCGCAGAATACCGGCATACTCAAGCGTCAGCCGAGAGTGGCCGCCCTTGAACTCACGCCCAGCTACAGTGAGTAAAGCTGTTGTGAGTAAGATAGCCGTGGATGAAGTCGCTGTAAGTAAAATGGCAGTGAGTAAAGCTGTTATGAGTAAGGTAGCCGTGGATAAAGTAGCAGACAGAAAAACCACAGAGCGTGAAGCTAATGTACATCGATCATCGGCAAGTCCATTGGCCAATGTCAGCCAGATCTTGCCTTTCTCCTGTGTCGACGGGCCGGGCAGTCGACTGGTGATCTTTTTGCAGGGGTGTAATTACAGCTGTAAGAACTGTCATAATCCTCACACCATCACGCCCTGCGATCATTGCGGCGACTGCATTCCCGCCTGCCCACAGGCGGCGCTCACCTTAGATAGCAGCGGCGTGAAACCACGTATTGTGTGGGATAGCCAACGCTGCAACCAGTGTGATGCGTGTTTGTCAGCCTGCAGTAAACAATCTAACCCGAAAACCCAGCAATACAGTGTCGGTCAGTTACTGGCGCAGATCCGCATTAACCTACCCTTTATCAACGGCATCACGGTTAGCGGCGGCGAAGCCAGCTTACAGCTGCCATTTGTTATCGCGTTATTTAAGGCGATAAAAGCCAGCCCGCAACTTAGCCACCTCAGCTGTATGCTCGACACCAACGGCAGCCTAAATCACACAGGTTGGCACAAACTATTGCCCTATCTCGACGGCGCTATGGTCGATTTAAAAGCGTGGCAGCAAGAGACCCACAACTACATCACCGGACGCGATAACCACAGGGTTTTCCAGTCACTGACCCTATTAGCCCAACATAATAAGTTGTACGAAGTGCGCCTACTGCATATTCCCGGCATTAGCGATTTCGACCACGAGATAGCTGCCCTGTCCCACTACCTTAACCAGCTACCCGAGTCGGTGCGCATCAAACTCAATGCCTTTCATCATCATGGCGTTACGGGCGAGGCGGCACATTGGCCAAACTGCCACGAAGCCGATATCCAGCAGCTCGCCACACAGCTGTCGCAGCGAGGTGTGAAGCATTTGGTTTTGCCCAGTGTGTATTTGTAAGGTGATTTTTGAGCTTATAGCGTCAATCGCCCATCTTTAATTGTTGAGCGTCAAGCTGACTTTGGTATTTAAAAGGATATTTGAAACCATGACTTTATGGTTTATCAATTGCCTGTAGCAGGTGCACGGGTACTCAAGAGTATTACTCAATACCTTGCCACTAAGCTAAAACTGGCCGTTAATGAGCAGAAAAGCCAAGTGGTTAAGGTAGGCCAAAGCAAGTTCCTTGGTTTTACCTTTAACCGCGGAAAGATCCAGTGGCATGCTAAAACATTACACATTTTCAAACAAAAGATGAGGCGACTAACGAACCGAAATTGGGGCGTGAGTATGAGTTATCAGCTGTTTAAAATGCGTCAATACATGCAAGGCTGGATCAATTACTTTGGCATAGCCAACGCTTACCAAGGGTGTGTCGATTTAGACCATTGGATCCGTCGTCCAGTACGGATGTGCTACTGGCGTCAGTGGCGAAAACCACGGACTAAGGTGCAGAATTTACTTAAACGAGGCGTCAGGATCCAAGCAGCCGTTGCTTGTGGGATCACAAGTAAAGGTCCATGGCGGAGCTCGAAAACACCAGGAATACAGCAAGCGCTGAGTAATGAGTATCTTAAGAAAGCAGGATTGTATTCACTGAGAGATGGATGGATCGCGGTTCACTATCCGAACCAGAAAACAGGTTAGGCGCTCTAAATGAACCGCCCTCGGCTCTGGCATCCTGCTTCGCCCTACCTCCTAAATCCATTTAGTCGTGTGCGGAGCCGCATGCAGGGTGGTGTGGGGGCTGGAGGCTAGATACCTCCGGCTACCCGATTAGCAATCAATTGCTCGAATGTTTACTTTTTTTAGCGATTGATTCGAGCTCTTCCTCAACGCTATTTTTGAAGTTTTCAGATTCCAGTTTTTTAGCAGCTTCTTTAGATGTAGCATCTACTGAAAACTTAACTTTTACGTCGTTGTTTTCAGGCTGCTTCTTTGGTTGACTCATCGGCCTTCTCCTTAACAATAAGTAGGCAGTGCTCCAACGAAATACGAACAGAAAAATGTCGTATTACCCAAGCATATAATTCTGAGTACTTTTCAATCAAGCAGCCAGAGCGATTACCTGCAATAGTAAAAACATACTCAACCTTTCCTGTAGCTGGATGTATCAAAGGGTAGCATAGCTGCGAACCTTCATCGGTTTTTTGAGTATTACCTTTAATATATCGTCTTTCTTTTTTAGTTCTTTTATTGAGTTCCTTTTGGATATCCTCAACAATAACCAATGACTTATTTTTAATGCATTGTGATACGGTGCTCGATGGAGCACTTAATGTTTGTGCTTCTGTTCTTGGTGGCAATGATGCAGGATCAAAAGAAAACCAGTCAACAGGCTTGTCATTTTCGATGCGTAGAAGGCCAACACGATATACTGTTTTTTCTTTATCCATATATTCAAAAACACTTCTTAGCCCAGCAATCAGTAATGGTATCTGCTGATCTGGTCGTGTCGACTGTAAAAAATTTAGCTCGTTAATTACATTATTACTATTGATAACTCTCTTAACCTCTGAGGTTACACGTTTGGTTTTATCTCCAACTACAATATCGATAGCTTTTAATAAAGCAAATAAATCGCCAACCTCTAATTCTTTTGCCGGTTTCGCATAGTTCTTAATGCCTGCATACATAGCCTTCATTAATACAACATAAATATAGGTACAAAAAATAATAAGTAATGCTGAATTATTAAGGAATTCACCCACCGTTTGACCAGCATATTGTACAACCTCTGCTTGCATACCTTTTCTTACTGCAATCATTGTTAACAGGCTTGGCGGCAACAAGAAAAATATAGGTCTTACAATATGCTTTATAAGCCATGACTCACAAAAGGAAACTATCTTTTTGCATGCTTTTCTCCCTGGATGGTCTTTTATTATTGGTTCATTCATCTACTAAATAAATTCCTTAATGATGATGAGATGTTGATTGCTAACGCCCCAATCACCGGGCCGGCGGAGAGGAGCAATTTTTGTGGTAAAAGAGCGAAGCGACACCACAAAAATTGCGCACCGTAGCTGGCTCCGCATGCATTGGATTGTTAGCTTCATGCAGACGGCAACAATAGAGTAGTGACGAATGTCAACGCTTGTTGATCTCTCTGCCCAAAGTATCTTGGTGCATGTTGCTGAAGCCAGACCTCATTAAAATGCCGTCTAAAATCCTCATATAGCTCAATAGGGTAAAGTTTTGCTTGCACAACTCGCCCATCGGGGTATTCATGAGGATATGTAGGAAATTCGTTCGGCTCTATACCTCTGGATTCTCTGAGCCATTTGCAAAATAATCTTCCTTCAGAAATATCAGGAACCATCTCTTGAGGAAGGGTGTACCCTGCCTGCTCCAATGGGGCAATCAGATTAAGAGTAAGCTCATTAAGCATAGAGAAATGAGTGTAGGGAACTTTCGCGCGGTTTTGCATATACCTTGCGATATGCACGGGCATGACTGCCTTGGCGTACCCTTGTTGCCATTCTACAACCCACTGAGAGACTTTTACCGCGAACTTAGGCGATAGCCACTGAGCCAAGTTAATAGCAAGGTAGGGATGAACCCATGTTCCCTGTAAGCCTGGATTACCACCGCTAATAACATGAATGAGTTGTGCTTCCTGCAGCCCTGTCTGATTTACTAGCTCAGCTATGAAATCATTTGTTGATTTTAATGCTCGATAATCAGAATAACGCTTACCTACGGACTGACATAGCGCCGTTGCACTTATATAGCCATCACCAATTCTTTGCGGAATGATGCTTCCTTCTTCAACGCGTGGAATAAGCGCTAGTTGTTGCATAGATTCTCCTTTTTCGTAGAGCTAACGATCTAGTTCACGAGCCGAAGGTCTCGTGTAACGGCTTGTTCTTTACTTTCGGAGAGAGGAGGTTATCGCTACTCAATCCGTGAGTTCATATTCCATGCCCTTGGGGCTGATGTGAGCCCCCTGCGGCGTGGGGGATAAAAGCAGTTAGCCACCCATAGTTAATTAATAACATAGCACCATTATTTGCAGATTACTCCTATGCCGCCCATGATAGGCATCATAAATGAGAAAACTCGTCAAAATGGCAACTGGGGAGCATCAGATAAGTTTGAATTGATGAAAAGAAAACAAAAAGGCAGAATTTAAGGCATCACAAATTGACCTGACTGACAGGCCTAGTACAGAAGTGGGAAGCGGCTAAAATCAAGCAGTTAGCCACCCATAGTTAATCAATAACATAGCACCATTATTTGCAGATTACTCCTATGCCGCCCATGATAGGCATCATAAATGAGAAAACTCGTCAAAATGGCAACTGGGGAG
>NZ_QPQT01000001.1 GCF_003605125.1 Shewanella algidipiscicola | reverse complement strand
CAGGATAACCTCCTGCTTTCTTGTAAGTCTCTTCGTCAAAATATCACTTGTAAGTGTTTGTTGTAAATATGTTATTTAACAAAAAATACAGGTTAAACATGACAATTTAACAGATAAAATGATGCATAGGTGTTTACGAGGTCTGCATAGCACTTTTATATATATTACAAACTATTGATAATAATGAGTTAATGTTTAAAAGTTAGTATTATCGATGCGCCAATCAAACGATTTATGCATCTTTTTCATAGTAATTATCTTAACTTGAACTGTATATGATCCAGTTTTTTGATCGGTAGTGGATTACATCATGCGGGTGTAGCGATAAAAATTTCTAGGCCAGAAAGTCTGCTCGTTACTGAACCACCGACAACTTGTTAACTCATTTGGGGGCAAAAGTACGTTAGCTTTTAATTCTGAGTTCACACCAAATACGGCTAAATCGAAGAGGCGATAGATATAAGTGTAAGCGCGGTTTTGGCCTTCGAAATCATGGATGATTTCGCAGAGCCCACACGGACGTGCTTGCGGCGAGCCAAAAGAGCGCTTGCACATAAGCTCACCGCAGGTGATAGATTGCCATGAAGGTTCACCTTCAAACACCCGTTCCAAAAAAGACTCCGCCAATCATTACCCAAACAAAGTAAAAAATGCCATACCTTCACTTCAAGGCCACCACACTTTGGGGCAAAAACTTCTTAGCCTTTATCTCACTAGTCGTATCAAATGAAGTCCAATCGAAGAAGCGTTAGAGATAGGTGTAAACGCGGTTTTGACCCTTGGCGGCATGGCCAAAAATGTTCCTTACATTTTTTGGCATTCCCTCCATCCATGGAGGTCAGATGCCGCCGTGGAGCGTATAGGGATGGCGCACAACGATATCCCTATCTAAAAGCCAGTTCGACAAAATATATCCATATACAAAAGCCAGTTCGACAAAATATATCCATATACAAAAGCCAGTTCGACATCCCTGTCTCTCGTTCACGAGTATATGGCTGTCGCCAAGCTCACCCTGTCTCTCGTTCGTAAGCACGAAGCTATGCTTCACTCACCGAGCAGCCTGCGGCAGGCTATTAAGGCATGCCTTCAAAGCACATCAATAAATGAAAACTCAGCCAAACGCTACTCAAGCAAACGTTAAAAAATGCTAAAGCTTCATTTCAAGGTCCACATTCCTCATGTTGCACTGGTTGCTAAATAATGACTTCACTGCCATGACAGCGTAAAATCACGCCTCATTATTGCTGTGCAGGCCTTGTGCCGTACCAGCCTTGTTTCGCTTAGTCACCGTTAAGATGTCAACAATTTATGCACCAAGCTCACATGCACCAAGCTTCACAGGGTCAAGCCCTTAAGTATCAAGCTCAGCACTGTTTTACCGCGTTTAAATCGCCAATCGAGAGTTATCAACTACCCGAGCGTTTTACCTTTCCGTTTTATTATGAGCCGCACCCTTTGTGCGTTTTGGCAGCAGAGGAGTTACAAGCTTATCTGAGTAGCCAAACGGATTGGCAGCATAACTTTGGCCTTAGTAACGATACAAACAATGTTATCGGTAAGATGTTTGGTGTGCTGTTAGTGCGCAACAACAGCGGCGAGATTGGTTATTTGGCGGCATTTTCTGGCAAGTTGGCTGAGCAAAATCTTATCGATGGTTTTGTGCCACCAGTATTTGATATGTTGACTAAAGACAGCTTCTTTCATGCTGAGCAACAGGCGATTAATCAGTTAACCCGTGAGTTAACAGAGCTTGAGGCCTCGAGCGAGTTATTGCGATTAAGGCAGCAGTTGGCCACATTAATGCAACAGGCTGATGATGAGCTTGAAGCGATGCGCGCAGCTATTATCGAAGGGCGCAAAGCGCGCAAATTAACGCGCGCTCAGGCGGAAGCTGAGTTAGGCCCAGAGCCGTTAGCCGCGTTAAATGTGCAATTGGGTAAAGAGAGTGTGGCTGAAAAGCACCAGCTTAAAGCGATAAAGCTGCATTGGGATAGCCTCATTGCAGCGATGAGCGCCTCGCTACACTTGTTAGAGACTGAGATTGAATCACTTAAAGCACGGCGGGCAAAGCAGTCTAACGCCTTGCAGCAAAAGCTGTTCGCTCAGTATCGCTTTTTGAACCAAGCGGGTGAGCTGCAAGATCTTAATCAAATTTTTAACGATGCGCCCCATCAGCTGCCGCCAGCGGGGGCTGGCGAGTGCGCCGCGCCCAAGTTATTGCAATACGCTTTTGCTCAGCAGTTAACGCCACTGGCGATAGCCGAGTTTTGGTGGGGCGCTTCACCAAAGTCAGAGGTGAAGCAGCATAAACAGTTTTATGGTGCGTGCCATGGTAAATGCCAGCCGATTTTGAGCCATATGCTTAAAGGCATAGAGATGGATGACAATCCGTTATTGAATAATCCGGCAGAAGGTAAAACTATCGATATCTTGTATCAAGATGAGGCGATGGCGGTGATCAATAAGCCGGCTGAGTTTTTGTCGGTGCCGGGGAAAAATATTACCGATTCAGTGTATGCGCGCATGAAGCAGTTGTTTCCTACGGCGACGGGGCCTTTGATCGTACATCGTTTGGATATGTCGACCTCGGGGCTGATGGTTATAGCCTTAAGCAAAGAGGCCAACAGGGCGCTGGTGCAGCAATTTATTGGCCGCACGGTTGAGAAACGTTATGTGGCAAAACTGGCGGGTAGTGTCGCAGGCGAGCAGGGCGAGATTAACTTGCCACTGCGAGTCGATCTTGACGATAGGCCGCGCCAATTGGTCTGTTTTGAACATGGTAAACAGGCGCACACCCTGTGGCAGGTCAAGGCGCGAGACGATAAACACACTTGGCTATACCTCTATCCCCAAACTGGCCGTACTCATCAGTTGCGGGTGCATTGTGCCCATGTTGATGGGCTTAATCTGCCGATTATTGGTGATGATCTATATGGCACCAAAGCGGAGCGATTACATTTACATGCACAGAAGTTAGCGCTTAATCACCCTACAACACAGGCACGCATGACCTTTGAGGTTGAGCCTGAATTTTAGGGGACTGCCATCAACGTGAGACCCTAACTCCTGAAGCCCCCTAGATTAGAGGCCTAAGTGTGCGAGGTGAATAGCGCTTGACCTAGGTAAAGTTGTAACAGGCCGTTAAGGTTACTCAACTCGACGCCTGTTATCTGACTTATCTTGTCGAGCCGATAGCGCAGGGTATTACGATGAATATACAACTGCTTAGCACAGGTGCCTTGGTCACCAAAATGGTTTAGGTAGGCGGCAAGGGTTTTACGCAGTTGTTGGTTACTGTCGTGCTCGACCAGCTTTTGAAAAGGGGTAAGTAGTTGCTGACCGCGCCAATCCTGTTGCAGCCCAGATAGCATCACTAGCAGTGCATAATCTTCAAATAAGTATTTATTCTGTGTCGGGTGCATCTGCATACCAAACCTAAGGGTCTCTTTAGCGGTTTGGTAAGAGCGATGAATATCTTCAGGACGAGGAAAATAATGCCCCAAGGCGATATTAAGCTGGGCGCTCATCTCTGGCGGTATACGCTTGAGCAGTTGGTCGATACGTTGGCTTTCAAGTTCGGCGCGCCACTGCTTACCATCGAGAAAGGCGGGTTTGAGGATCACCAGCTCTGTCATGGAGGTCATGGCGATAAGATTGCCACGCGAGGGGGTTTCTAAGAGATTAAGCACCTGTTTAAGTAGCGATTTGGCGCTCGACTCATTGCCTTCTTCTTGCACTTGGATCACGGCGGCGACTCGCGGCATGGTTAAATCTATACCCAAACGTTCGGCTCTGGTGCTCAGTTGCTCTAATTGCTGATATTCGCCCTTAATCAGCTGCAGAATAAACTCTTCCTGCTGGCGATTTTGCCATTGAGCAAGCTCGATGGAGTTGGCTTGCTCGACAATCATCTCGGCGCTCATCTTGAGCAGCTTTCCAAACGCCATTAGGGGTTCGGGCTCTCCGGTAATGCCAATCACTCCGATGATCTCACCTTGGTAGTGCAGCGGTAAATTGATGCCTGGTTTTACCCCTTGCAAGCTGGCTATGGTGCCTTGATGGATCTTGACGGTACGATTTTGGCTAATGGCGAGCAAGGCGCCTTCGTGGACAGAGCCAATGCGATTCTTGTCACCAGAGCCTAATATAACCCCTTGGTTATTCATTACATTGATATTGTGGCCGATAATCGCCATGGTGCGATCGACAATCTGTTGTGCGAGCGGGGAGTCTAATAGGTACACAGTGTTATTACGCGCTTATGGTTTTACACGAGCTTACGGTAAATTGGTCGGTGGCACTAGATCTGCGTTGCCGTTTTGTTGATAGCTGTGGAATAGGGCATAAAAAAAACCCGCTCGTTAAGCGGGTTTTTTACATAAGGCGATAACCCTTATAGCTTATAGCTCATGCTTAACATCACCAAATGGGCGGTGTAATCATGGCTGTTGCTACCAAAGCTGACCACATTCCAGATACCATCGGGAGCGATGCTATTGCCTGGGTCATTGTCTTGATAGTTTTCCATTTTGTAATCAAGACGCAGCGCCATTTTGTCGGTGGCCTGGTATTGGCCATAGACATTGACGTTGTGCACTTTGGCAAAGTAATCGCCATAGTCACCGCTTATGCCTTGAGTGACTTGGGTATTACTGCTTGAATCTGAATAGGTGTAATCTACGCCTAAACGCAGTTTATTTTCTAACAGGTTGTTGTAGCTAAAGCCGGCACCCACCACATCGACTTGATCTTCGATTTGGCTAAACCAGTTAGCGGCACCAAAGTTGGTGCTACCTGACTGATCCGAATCGATATTTTGACGATTGTAGAAGGCGTTAACCATCATGTCATCGGTGATCAAGTAGCTGGCATTGATATCGTAACTAAGATCGGTCGATTCAGTTAAGCCAATTTGGGTGTCGTTGTAATCATCCAGTGCGTAGCGTGCACCTAGATCGATAGTCAGCGCATCGATAGGCGTGTGGCTCACACGAGCCTCGACCATGCTGCGTTTGCGATCGGCTAAGTTGTACTTACGTAGCAGTTCGTTCGACTCGCTTGAAGTCCACTGTGATGCTTGATACTGAGAACCATCACGTTCGCCATAGCTGCCCTTGATCCACATATCCCAGTTGTTAAATGCACTGATATGGAACTTGGTCCAAAGTGTATTTTCATCTGTGGTTTCACGATCTTGGTAGCTACGCTCATCACGACGGTAATCGTAACCCGCATCGAGCTTCATGCCGCGGCTGATACGAAAATCGGCGCCCAATTTACCACGATGGGTGGTGATATCATAAGGCGTGTTGTAAGCCACTTTACCGCTGGTGGAGTCGATGCTGATCTGCGTCCACTGTTCAATCTCGGTTTGATTATCACGGTCGCTGTAGTCGTAGCTGGCATTTACACGCACAGTACGATTTAAGCGCGACACCACTTTAAGGTTAGCGCCACTCATATCGACCTGCGCATCCAGTGATTCAGCTGGCAGTTGATAACCGTAGCCTGAGGTAACAAAGGCTTGATCTTGCGTCATTTGACCATAGTGCACGCGGCCACTCATTACCGTTTTCCCTAGGTGATATTGGCCTAGCAACGATACCGTATGGGCTTCGTTGTCTGGGTCAAGCGCCATAGTGCCTCGGGTCTGCGCCCCAAAAGTTGGGTTGAACGCATTATCAAACGTCAGTTGGCTGTATTGGTTTTTAAAGCTCGAACCTGAATAGTTGAGCGCGGTAAACCAATTATCGCCTTTGAGTTTAATGCCGGCCTCAAGGTTATCAGTGGTGTGATCAACGGGTTCGGCAAGCATCATCGACTGGTTAAAGAAACTGCCAGATGCTGACTTTAGTCCGGTTTTATCTTCACGCTGATACTTGATGTAAGCGCTCCATAACTCTTCACCTTGGTAGCTTAGCCCAAGTCCAGCACGCTTACGTTTAAGCGACAATTCTTGCGGCGTTAAGCTGGCGTAAAGCTGGCTCATCTCTTGGCTTGACCCGGCGGTTTGCCAGTTACTCGGCAAGGTTAAATCGCCGCCACCCACACCTTGGTAAGGGGTCATAGCACTGTCGGTTTTGTAGGTCGCAATTTGACGATAATTCAGGTTGAAGTTGTATTGTGCAACTTTGCCGGTATTCACCTCTAAACGACCATTTTCCATGCCTAAGTCTTGTGCTTCTACAGAGGCGCGGTAGCCCGATTTACTGATGTAATTCACATCGGCATCGACCTTACCGGCAAACTCGTTTTCTGCGGCAAATGCATTGGCAGAGCGGATATCATCACTGTCGTTATAGCCAATGCCCGCGCCAACCGTACCTGAGACGCCAGTTGGAACATCACAGCGCTTACATTCCCACTTGTCCAGCTGCACCTTGCTAGTGTTAGCCTGTTGAAGATTATAGCCATCGGCGAGCACGATATTAGGCACAAACACACTGGCGTTAGCGATGAGGGCTAGAGTGACTAAATTTAAGTTAAATTTCATGTTGTCGTCTCCTAACGCTGAAACAGCTTGCCAGATGGATGATTAGAACCATGGATCTGGTTGTGGCAGTTTAAGCAACTGCGACCGCCGGTCATTGCGTTATCAGTAACACTAGCGCCTTGAGCCGTATTACCAAATAGTGCTTGACCGCTATGTGCTGACGAGTGGCACTGCTGACATAGCTGGGGTGCACGGGTCTTGAGCATCCCTTCGTTTACGCTGCCGTGTGGGTTATGGCACGCAACGCAATCTTCAGTTACGGGTGCATGTTCCCACAGCTTTGGGCCGCGTTTTTCAGCGTGGCATGAGTAGCAGGTTTCATTGACACTTGGCTTAACCAGATCCGCATCAGACACGCTACCGTGAGGATTATGACAATCGCTACACACCATTTGATCCCATTTCATTGGGTGGCTTGAGCGTTTATGCATATCCGCTTTTTGCTTGGTATGGCAGCTTGTACATACTTCCATTTCAGTGCTTTTTGATAGCACAGGATCTTTGGCGGTATGCACTGAGTGACATGAGGCACAAGCCACATCGGCATTGTCATGATGACCGCCATTCCATGACATACGCTTATCGTCTTGGTGGCAGCTTAAACAGACACTGTTTTGCTTTTCAGCAGACAAGCTAGAGGTAGGACCGAAATCGATCATTGGCTCTTTGCCGCCCTTGTTATGCTTACCCATTGGGCCGTGGCATGATTCACATTGCAGGCCCGCCATGGGGCTTTTGCTTGAATCAATTGCACCATGGACACCTTTGAACAGATCCATCACTTTTTCAGACTTGCGGTGACACATTAAGCAAGAGTCGGCGCCTTTAGGTGAATAGTGACCTTCGGCGAACTTCTTGTCCAAGGTGGCTTCCACTTCATCCGGTGTCATGCTGGCGTCCCACTTGGCAGCGTAGGTTGCTTGACTGGCGCCAAACGAGAGCAGCGCAGCAGCAATCATTGCTGGTATAAAGCGGGTTAATTTATTGGTGATTTTCATAATAGACTTCCTAATTTGCACAAATGGTAGCGAAAATGGGGGAGAGGGCTCCCCCGTTTTTCATATTGAGATGAGCAAATTACATCTTCACAGCCGTGTGGTCGTCGATAACCGGTGCGTGGCAGTAGAAACAGGTTTCTAGTTGCGCGGCATCGTTAGCTTCTTGGTAGCTGGCATTAACTTTAGCGCCTTGGCCTTCGACGTGATTCTTAAACTTGTCACCGCTGTAGCTGTGACATGAGTAACACGTTGCGGCGATAGGCGTGGTGTATTGGCCTGCCTCTGTTGCTAATGCGCCTTTTTTCTTGAAGGCTTGAGTATTAAAGTCGTTATGGCATGAGCTGCAGTTCATGCCATTAATCGCGGCATAATCGCCATGGCTATGGGTTTTATGCAGTTTCATCTCTAGCGCGCCTTTGTTAGCGCCGCTTGCATAGGTGCCATCTGGCGTATGACAAGTGACACAGGCATCGACACCCGTAACGATTTCACCATTAAGCTCACGGCCTAACTGCTCTGACATGACAAAACCTGCATGATGACCTTTATGGATCTCGAAGGTTTCACCATGACAGCTTTCACAGCCAGCAAAATTAACCGAGTTGATGTGGCGTGTGCTTGGGGCTTCACCCGATAAGGTACCGTGGGTTAGCTCAGCCTTCATGCTGGTCGTTGCAACACCTTCGGCACACTCAACAAGCTTGTCTTGTGCAGTACACATCTCTAAACCAATAATACTAAAGGCGGTATCAGTGTCAGTACCTGCTACGCCAAAAGGTAGTGGGCCAGTGTTAACAACCAATGCACCATCAACGATTTGAGCGCCGCCGTTAAGCGCACCGCTGTTAACAAGATCGATAGCGACTTTCTTTTGGCCATTTCCTGGGCTTGGGTTGTAACCCATAATGGGGAAGTTAGGCCCGACATTGGTGATGCTTTCGAGTCGTTTAACTTTAGGCAGGATACTGCTGACATCCAGCGTGTTACCTGCTTCATCAGAGAAGCTGATGGTGATGTTAGCACTCATATCTGCTGGTACAGCAGTTAGGGTTGCGTTCATACCGACTAAATCGATAAGGGCACGTTTTTGAATGGCATCGGCAGTGTGAATTTCTTCAGTCCAGCTGGCATTATGACAAGCAATACAGTTGCTGTTGTCATCTTGCTGTGAATGGCCTTTGCCGGCGATAAAGTCGACATTGACGTGACAGCTAGTACAGGTTTCCATGGTAGGAACCCGTGACCAGTTACCCCATTCACTTAGCTCGTCGCTGCCTTCTTCTGGAGCCACGTGACAAGTTTGGCAGTTGTCTTGAACTATGTTATGAGCCGTTTCGGCGCTTTTATCCATATCTCTACCGTACATTTTGGCGTTATTGTGTACGTTATGAATTAAATGGTTATAAGCAACTTGCGGCTTACCTTTTTCATCTGCCATTTCTTGGGTATGGCAAGATGCACAAGTTTCTGAAGAGGTATAACTGTGGTAAATTTTTTGTCCTTTAGTGTGACATGAGTTACAGCTTTGCGTTGCGACGACATCTTTAGTATACAGCGCCTCATAGCCTTCACCTGAGAAATCTTTAGAGATTTCCGTACGAGGTACAAGTGTTTCACCATCTTGTAGCGTCGAAGCACTGGCAATAATGTTGTAGCGTTGAGTAAGCTCAGGATTATAGCCTTCTAGCGGAATTGTGAAGCTGTAATTACCGTTCTTCAGATCGACGGGCGTTAACTTGTCTTCAGCACTTCGGGGAGAGCTATAAGTCTCTTGCCATTGGGCACTGTTACCCGCACCAGTAGCGCCCTGGGGGATAAGTTGAACCACTTTTTTGACTTCAAGATCTTTAAGACCAACAATGGGTAAATCTTCTTCGTTGGTGGCAAATACAGTTATCGTTGGAATACCGTTGTCATAGGTGACGCTGGTTACGTCTAGATTAAGTGTATTGATTGCTGGCGCAGCTGGACCACCAGGGTTACCCGGATTACCGTTGTCACCATCGCTGCCGCCACAGCCACTAAGAGCCATCGAGACTGCACCTGCTGCGAGAAGCAGCTTAAACTTATTATTTTGTACGTTCATCATATTTTCCCTGCATAGGTTTGGCATCGTCTTAAGTGCATGGTCAGTTTTCTGAACCGTTCTCATTATAAGTAGTGCAACCTAAGTCAATGCTGGAAATAGAAATCCCCACCGAAATCGTAACGTAACAAGCGGTTAAAATCTGCCGAACTTAGTCTAATGTGTGACCAAGATCTTTCTATTTCTAAAGAGGTAGTTAGATTGGAAGCTAAAGCGCGAGGAAGATCAAAAAAACAGGCGTATTACATTGGCTTAACGCAATTGCTTACGTTGTCACTATATTGTTTTACTGAAAAAACAAAGGGAGGCTAAGCCTCCCTTTGGCGGGGTTACCGACTAGTGACTGCTACCCCAGTTGGAGTGTGCTTCAAGTAGTTGGCTGTCTTTATGACAAGTTGAGCAGGTTTCTGCTGGATTGAGCGTGTCATATGCAGATGCTGGTACACCTAAAGTGGTCAGTGGAGCACCCTCTTCTTTGAGTAAACCACCGTTGGTCTTGATGTGCGCCGCAGTGGCATCATCGATACCATAGGGGCCTTGGTGACAACTCACACAAGCAGCTGTCTGTGGTGATACCACTAATTGCTCAGTATCATTTTTACCGTATGCTACAGGTGCAGCAGTAGGGGCGATTTTACTCAGAGAGAAGCCATTGTCACCGTGACAGGCTTGACACTCAGTTTTCTTAAAGAACATTTCACCATTACTGTCATAAACATAGTGCTTGCTGTGAACGATATAGGCTAGGTTTGAAGAACCAGTGCCTTTCTTGTCACGAGTGCCGTTGTGGCAGCTTGCACAGCCGTCGATATCATTACTGAAACGGTGTTTAATCTCAGTAGTATGACATTGTTGACAAGCGGTCATTTCAGTATGTTGGATACGAGGTGACTTATCGACTTTAGTACCATCAACGGCAAAGTAAGCGGTATCAGATGGCACATAGGGGCCAGCATTGGTAGCTTCTGTACCATCATCACTTAGCGTACAATCCGCGACAGCACCTTTGCCATCGAAACAGATGTGCAGTTGGCTACTTAAAGCGACGCTGACACCTTCGGTTTCCATCACTTTAGCAACCTCAAAGTCCCCATCCGGAATGGTGACATTGATGCTACCTTCTTCACCTGCGGTAAAGTTGCCATAACCGACTTTCTGATAGTTAACGATAAAGTCATCATTGACCACGCCGTTAAACACGATGGCACTGGTATACCCACCATATTTATATGGCGTTGGATCAATTTGAGCCAAAGTGACAATGGTGTCACCAGAGGTGACTGTCATGTTGGCCGTGACTGTTTTGGTATCGGCACTGTAACTCATGCTGTTGAAGGTTACTTTAGCCATTGCTGCTTGTGCATTATCATTTTTAAGATAATGTCCTGACTCTGCACCGCGATAACCGCCATCTGGATCGTTGTGGCAGCTAACACAATTTTGTTTACTCTCAGCAATTTGATTGTTAGCCGTGTCCCAATGCCAGCTTGGCACGCCATATTGGCTGTTGTGACAGTTCATACAGGTGGCTGTATCTAAATCCGCCTTCCATGCATCAGCCATAGCAAGATTTTCATCTGCTTGGTGACAAGTTTGACAGTTAGATGCTGATTGAGGATAAACACCGTTGAAGGTTGCGTGGCTATGGATCTCGTGAGCCATGCCTTTAATCGAACCGTCCACCTCATGTGCGCCAATGACATTCCCGTCTGCATCTTTGTCATCTTTCATGTAAGAGTTGTAGTCTGTATGACAGAAAGTACATGACTCGAGTGTGACATGCTTGCCGCCATGCATCGATAATGCGCCGTCTTGACCAGGGCGGTGACAGTTTTGACAAGTTTCATCGGCGATGATTGCTTTTGGCTTATCTTGAGCTGTGTCAGAGCTAGGTTGCCAATAGTAGAAACTATTATTAACTAGGGTGTGACCTGCATTGTTACTCGCTTTCACACCAAGATAAATACCGTTGGTCGCGTTGGCGTCATAAGCATATTTATCTAAGGTGTCGATTGCTTTGTCTAGGGTTAGGGTGTAGCTGCCGTCACCGTTGTCGGTAAGACAGGTTTCACATTCACTGCCTTTGAAATAAGAAGAGCCAGTATAGTAACCTTCACCTTTATCTTTATTGAAGTAACTTAGCCAAATCTCACGAGGATTCCCTTCTAAATCTGTGCTGCCGACCTCATCTTCACTGCCTACACGGCCAAATGATACGGCACCAATATCGCCATGTTTTAGGTCGAATACAGCAACGCCATTTGCGTCAGTGAGATTGAAATTGACTGTTAGGATGCCTGCATCATCAACGCTTGCTGATTGGATGTTTGCATCAAGATGCGAAACTGAACCTATGGCATTACCTATAGGACCTGGTTTTCCGTCTTCACCATCTTTTCCGTCGCTGCCGCAACCTGAAAGTGCTAAAGAAAGAAGCCCTGCACCTAATACAGCTTTGGTCGCTGCATTAAAATTGAACTTTTTCATCATGATTATTCCCTGCAATAGTTTTAATCATCACTATTGAGTTGTTCTGTTTTAAAAACAGGCCTCAAAATTGAGAACCGTTTCTATTTATAAATTTGTAAAACACTCAATTAGTGTGTGGAATTAAATTTCCACCTCTAAGGCTATCTAAGGCGCAACGATTTAGCAGTTGTTTTAATTGCTTTATGTGATTGAGATCTGACTATTTCTTTAGAGGTAGTCGAATTGGATAAGATAAATGGTCGATGCAGAATTAAACCCTACCCAAAAGATAAAAATTAACAGCTGAGCTGTACTTGTAAAAGGTTTTGGGCAAATGCTATCGCATTGTGGTCACGCCACTTTAGCGATCCTGTGAACTGTGATGTGACGCTTATGTGAAAAGATTGTTTGCAAAGCCGATTGAGATAAAGTGGATTATTCTAGTGGCTTTAATTGCTGGGGTTACAGTTTATTGCTGGGCAGTAAAAAAGGAGGCAAGCCTCCTTTGGGGGGGTAATGTCTTTTAAAGCCTGAATCAGCTAGCCAATTCACGGTTAAGGTATGGGCTTTCGCCGCTAAGGCGTTCCCTAGCGGCTAGGACATCAGGTTAACGTTGTAGATTATCCACCGTGGATTGAGCGCAATTGCGTGGGGGTGTGACAGGTCGAACAGGCTTCTGCCGCTCGGGTTCTGACATCATCGACGCTAGTACCATCGAGAATACCGCCATTGGTTTCAATATGACTTGCGCCAGCGTCACTGAGGTATTTCTGGTGACAGCTTAAACAGGTACCTGCATCTGACGAAACCCAGATATCGGCTCCGGTAGTGGTGTCACCATAGCGCCATACGCGCTCACTTGCGCGGCCCAGTGCAATACCATTGTCGGTATGACAGGTACTACAATCGGTTTTTAAGATGGTGCCCGATTGCACTCCGGCATATTTGAGGTAGTGGCCTGGCGCCTCATGCGCTTTAAAGGCAAAACTTGTGGATTTTTGGCCACCTGGATAGTCACTGTCAGAACGGGTCGTTTTATCAGCGGTATGACAAGTCTGACAATTGTAGCCGTTGTTATAGTGATGATTTTCTTGATTATGACAGCCCTGACATTTAGCACTGTCGATAATACTGCGGCGCATGGCCGTTTGTGCGTTAGCATCGAGGCCTGAGCCTGCCCAGACAAACTGATAAGGCGGCTCTTTAACGGCAACGCTGCGGGTGTTATCGCTACAGGCTGTCATGACCACTTGGGCCACACCATAACCGCCATTATTGAAACAGACCTCAATGGTTGACCATAATTCGAAGGTTTTACCATCGGCATCTGCAGGCAGATCGAAGTTGCTGCCAAGTAAAGTGTAAGTCATGGTGGCGGCATCATAGCTACCTTCAGATAAACGTATACGGCGACCGCTATAAGGAGCATCGGCATACGCGGGGTAATCTTTGTCAGTATCCCATGCGACTACGACTCGGGTACTTTGATCGACAAACTCACTGGCAATAGGTGCGCCACTAGCATCGGTCACTTGTACATCAAACATCAGTTTACCATTGGCATCGAGCCCGATATTACTAAAGCTGACTCCCATGGCTTCGGCGTCAACATATGCTTGTAATACGTCACCATGACGTTTTTCCGCATTGCCTGTACCTGGGTACGTATCGGTGGCGTTATGGCAGACCATACAGTTGGTATCAGTATGATTTTGTGAGGGCTTTTCGCTGTGACATGCGACACATGCCGTGTTGCTCAGATCGGCTTTAAACAGATCCGCATTCGCCGGAGCACCAGCGCCTTCAACATGGCATGAGGCACAATTGGCGGCAGGCTTTTGCGGGAAGGTGACTTTGCCATAGTCGTGTAAACTACCGCCATAACCCACAATCTTATAAGGCGCAGGTACTAATCCATCAGGGGTGCTGATTTGCCTGTCTTGCCCTTTATGAATGGCATGGATCATGTAAGTAAAGTCGACGCTGTTACCGCTTTCAGGATCGCCCGAGGTTGATGTATGACAACTGGCGCAGTTTTCTAATGCGATGCGTCGACCGCCATGCAGTGCTAAGCTTTCTGGCTGATGACAGGTGAAACAGCTGTCAATAGTCACCACATTGCGGGTTTGAATGTCATCAGTAGCGCCTGTTGAGGGCTGCCAATCGTGATGGGCATTGGCCGTTGCTTGTTCCAATTCTAATTCTAACGTCACTCTGTGGGTATTGTCGGCACCATAAGTAATCGTCAGCGGCTCGGTAACGTTGGCGATATTTTGCTGGAAAGTGTAGCTATAGCTGCCATCGAGGTTGTCGACAAGGCAATCGTCACAGTTGCTGGCGGCTTCGACATTGGCTTGATACTGTGGCGATGGATTTAGCCCGGTAGCATCATCCGGCAGTGTGCCCGGTTCTTTTAAGGTATTAATATAGGCCTGCCACTGTAAACCCCTATCATAAACCTCACCCTCGATTGTCTCTGTAACCGGCGCCAGTTGCGCGATACCAAAACGGATATCATAGTCTTTATTAAGGCCCAGCACTGCAACGCCATTGGCGTTTTCTAATTTAAAATCAACGCTGACGACACCATCTGTAATTGAGGCTTGGGTAAATTCAGCCATGATGGTCGATGTTGAATCAATATTGACTCCAATAGGGCCATCGACGCCATCTTTGCCATCGTCTCCGTCACTGCCGCAACCGATTAATAACGTGCTACACGCCAGAGCGATAACACTCCATGGGGTACTTTTTGCTTTTATATCCATAATTATGCGTTCCATAAATTGTGCGTTTTCAAAAGTCGCTTAAGAGATGTGCGCTAGAGAGCACCTAGCGCACATCGTTATTACTTGATCGGGTGAACCTTGAGTACATCGGCGCTTGCGCCTTGACCGTGACAGGTGGTACAGCTTTCGGTCAAGGCGCTGGCATCGGCTAAGGAACCCTTAAATACGGCGCCTTGCTGCACCATATGGTTGGTGGCGCTATCACTGGCGTGGCAATCGCTGCAGATGGCGGCGGTAGGGCTAGTGTATAAATCGCCCGTAATGGCCAGTGGTTTTACGCCCGCATACAGTGGCAATCCTGCGGTTAATACGCCAGCTTGTTGGCTATGACACTGCGCACAATTACCTAAGTTTCCAGGATAGTTAATCGACTCATAACCTTCACGTTGGCCACTGTGTATCCCATGCACTAGGTGCTTGTAATCGGCGGTAGCGGTAGAGGGGTTATCGGTGGCATCGGCAACCATATTAGGGTTATGACACAGCTGACATTGTCCTTCTAAATCATTGCGTGATCCGTGGAAATTAAGTTGTTGATCGCCATGACAACTCCCACATGTGTCATTAGTGACCACGACTCGTCGACCGCTATCGCTTAGTGCTTGTGCGCTAAAGAATTGGTGGCTCGACTTGATGTTAACTTCACTGTTTGTGGTGTCACTACAGTCGCCTAATACGCCATTGGCGGCACAAACCTTGCCTTGTATGGCTAAGGCGCCTAAATCCATCTCGGTGCCAGCGGGCACTGTGACGCCAGTGATTTGATAGCTATAGCGACCATCGCTGCCTGCTATGGGGACTTCCTCTTGCAAGCGAATGGAGCGTGGCGAACGTGTGGCGTAATCGAAGCTGGTTCCCCAATTAGCGTATACACGGAGATCGGCGACGAAATTAAGGTTGTTGGCACTGTCTGTATAAAGCTGGCCCGATGCAGGGTTACGTAAGCTCAGGGTAAAGGAGACTGTATCGCCATTGAGTGATGCCGATGTGATGCTGGCTTCAAACTGGCCTAGGGCCTCATCATTACCACCGTCGTTGTGCACATTGGCGGTCCAATCAGGGTTGTGACAGGCGATACAGTTAGCATTGTCGGCTTGCGCTGGATGCCCTTGGCCTGCTTTAAAGTCAATATTGTTGTGGCAAGCACCGCAAGCCTCCATGGTCGGAACCCGAGTCCAATTATGGTTTTCACTTAAGGTATCATCAGCCACATGGCATGTTTGGCAGTTAGCCAAAGAGCCAGGGAAGCCCGATAAGTGTTTGGCGTGTACCATCTGTGGAAAAATATTGTCAGGATTGCTGACTCTATCGGCATTATGACAAGTGACGCAGGTTTCTATTTGGTTGTAGTTACTACCATGAAAGGCTAAGTCATTATGGCAGCTATTACAGGTTGCCATGGTCACTATGTTGCGGGTGTAAGCTGGCTCTGCACTTGGCCCCGTTGTGGGTGCTTGCCAGTCAATATGCTGATTGGTCACTGGGAGCACTGTGCCATCGGCTAGGCTGTCACCGCCCATTTTTATGACGAGTCGTTGGGTTGCTCCCGCTTGGTAACTAATGTCATTCATGCCATCAAAGGGGGCATCAAAGGTGTAGCTGTAGTCGCCATTTTTATAGTCGACATAATCCCCAGTACACCTAGCAGGGCAGTTTTGTGAGGTAAAAAACTGCCATTGCGAGCTATTGCCCGCGTTAGTGTAACCTTGGGGTAGCAACTGCGCGGCGATAAAGGTAGCGCTTGGCACGCCAACAACCGGTTCATCATCTTGGTTGGTGACACGGTAGTTAACGGTGGCAATACCAGACTGCATAGTGACATCATCGATAGTGATCTGTAGGGTATCGACTGTCATTGCTGGTGGGCCGCCAGGCTCTCCAGGTTTACCGGGGGTGCCATCATCGCCACCGCAGGCGCTGAGGATAAAAGCCACTGCTAGCGTGGCAGCGTAACGGTTAAGGTGGGTCATTTTTTTCATCATCTCTTCCTTGGAAATTTGGTCGTTGGCATCAGTTAGAGTTGATAACTTAATGTCAGCCCAAAATAGTGGGCATTGTAATCGTGGCTTAAATCGCCAAAGCTCAACACATTCGGAATGCTGTTTGGCGCTAGCCCTTCATTTGCCCAGTCAGCATCTTGGTATTGTTCAAAAATCCAATCGAAACGCAGTCCAAATTTGTCGCTAATTTGGTAGTTAGCAAAGGTATTGAGCGTGTGTCTAGTTGAATAGTAACTGTCATAGGGGGAACGCAGACCTTGGATCACCTCGGTATCGTTTTGCCCATCGGCATAAGTGTAATCGATTCCTAATTTAAGCTTGTTATCTAGTAGGTTAGCGTAATCTAATCCAGCGCCGATCAGAGTTGATTTTGCCGCCGAAGTGGCATACCAGTTAGGCGCGCCAAAATTGCTACTGCCAGCTTGGTCGCTATCGCGCCAATCTTGATTAACAAAGGCGTTGAGGTTGATATTGTCGTTGACGGCGTATTGTGCCGACAGATCATAGCCTTGAGTATCGACTTTTGTGAGCCCAATAAGGGTGTCAGTGTAATCATCTTGCATCCAATGTGCGTTGGCGCTGGCTGAGAAGGCACCAGTGGCGTAGCTGCCGTATAGTCCGTAACGTTGGCGCTCACGGTCTGCCAAATAGCTTTTTCTTAACAACGGGTTGCTAGGACTTACTGTGGTGGTGACTGGTGAGTATTCGCTACCGGTTCTATCGCTACCGCTGGCTTTGAGCCAGACTTGCCATTGGGTGGAAATGCGATAATGTATTTTGGCAAATAGCGTCGACTCTTGCAGGTTTTGTCTGTCTAAATCACTGTAATTATTGTGATCATAGTCGTAGCCTATATCGATATACGCGGCGCGATTCAGTCGATATTTAGCCGCAAGTTTGGCCTGCTGTGCGGTGCGATCATATTCGAGATTGTGTGCGTAACCACTGAGGTAGCTGTCGGTGATGATCTGTGGATAGAGATCAACTTGAGTTTTGTTGTCCCTGTCACGGTAGTCATAACTGGCCCGCAGCGACAATGCTCGAGAGACCCGGCCTGAATAGTTGAGTTTCATTTCGGTAATATCAACTTGGCCCGCTAAGTTATCCGTTGGCAGCACAGGAGAGGGGCCATTAATGGTGGCGGGTAAGTAGGACTGATCTTGGGTCATACGGGTAAAACCTATATGCATCAATACGTGCTGAGTCCCACTGGATAACTGGGTATTGCCTGCAATACGGTAGGCTTTATTGTCGGGTGATACCGCATTTTGGCCAGAGTATGCGGCGCCAAAGGTGGGAGCAAAAGCCGATTGCCAACGCAGGGCTTGTTGATCGTTCTTGTAATGGCTGAGCTGCGTCTCTATTCCTGCTAACCAGTTTGTTCCGTTAAGGTAAATTTTAGCGGTCACATTATCGGTGGCATCATCGATACGTTCTGTCAGCATGGTACTGTTAGTGAGTAGGTTGCCACTGGCACGGCGATGTCCTTGGCGCTGCTCATACTGATACCCCAGTTCGGCGCGATAGAAGCTGCCGATATAGCTGGCATCTAAGTTGTAACGATCCCGCTCTACCTGTAATGACGTTGGTTGTATGCTGCTTTGTAGGTCGGTCATCTGCGCGGTAGTTGCGCCAGTTTGCCATTGCTGAGGCAGCTGCCACGCATCGGCTTGAATGTGGTAGGGGGTTAAAGCCTGATTGGTATCATAGT
This sequence comes from Shewanella algidipiscicola, assembly GCF_003605125.1. Classification (GTDB taxonomy): domain Bacteria; phylum Pseudomonadota; class Gammaproteobacteria; order Enterobacterales; family Shewanellaceae; genus Shewanella; species Shewanella algidipiscicola. Next base: position 482,966 of record NZ_QPQT01000001.1, on the reverse strand, counting down.
GGGCGATAGCGCGGTAGGCGGCCGATATGTTGTATTGACCAGGTTTACCAGTGGTGAGCTGAGCGAATCCATTATCGTAACCTAGCTTGTCGGCAGTAAAGTGGGTTTGGTAACCCGATGCTGCCCTATGGCGTATATCTCCCTCTAGGCTGGCTACCACGCCATCTTTATCGGTACCGCTGGTATTGCCAAAATGGCTGTCTTCGCCATCGTTATGAGCAACGCCTACGCCGATAGTACCGTGAGTGCCTGTATTGCTGGCACAACGCTTGCACTGCCAAGCCTCAGTTTTAAGGTTGTCACGATTGGCCGATGCTAAGCCATACCCTTCGCCAAGCACGGTAGTGCTGAGGATTGCCAATGCCAGCGTGCTGAGGCGTAAGGGAACTCTAGTGTGATGTGTCATTGCTAATACTCCCTGTTAACGCTGCAGCAGCTTGCCTGATGGATGGTTGGAACCGTGTACTTGGCTGTGACAATTCATACAACTTTGGCCTGCATTAAAGGCATTAGTCGTGTTGCCAAACACCGCGTTAGATGTATGGCCGTCTGATGCATGGCATTGCTGGCATAATTGTGGTGGTTTAGCGATTAGCATAGTTTCATTAACGCTGCCGTGCGGGTTGTGGCAACTGGCACAATTATCTGTGACGGGGGCATGCTCCCAAAGCTTAGGACCGCGTTTCTCTGCATGGCAGGCGTAGCAGTTGTCGTTAACACTCATCTGTTTGAGGCTGGCATCACTGAGACTACCGTGAGGGTTATGGCAATCACTGCAAACCATTTGTTGCCATTGCATTGGGTGAGCACTGCGTTTGTGCATATCCGCTTTTTGCTGGGCGTGGCAGCTGGTGCACACGGCCACTTCTTGGGCTCGAGTGGATATAGGGTCATGTGCAGTGTGGACTTTATGGCAGTCGGCGCAGGCCACGTCGGCGGTATCATGGTGATTCCCATTCCAAGCCATGCGTTGATCATCATTATGGCAGCTCATGCAAACACTATTTTGTTTTGCTGGCGGTACAGGAGAGTTGGCACCGAAGGTGATCATCGGCTCTTTACCGCCTTTGTTATGCTTTCCCAGTGGACCATGACAGGCTTCACATTGAAGATCGGCCATGGGGGAGCCTTTAAGGGCGGTGCTACCATGGACACCGTCGAATAGTGCCATCACAGTTTGGCTTTTACGGTGACAAGTTAAACAGCTATCTGCGCCTTTGGCTGAGTACTGACCTTCAGCAAATTTCTTATCGAGTATCTGCTCTATCTCCAGAGCCGATTGTTCATCCGGCGGGGTAGCCATTGCATTGATGCTTAATAGCATCAAGATAGCGATAAAACTTCCTTGGATTAGGGGCTTTATCCCTGTTGCGTCCATATTCATCATTATTCGTCCCAAGCACATAAGTTGTTTTAGTTGTTATGTTTCATTTTTGACTAAATTACCAAAGGTAAATAATAGGACTTAAATGTGACAAGTGTGTAAATAAATGGTTATTTACTGGTTTTTTTGATGGCTTATGTTAGGGAGCAATACTTAATTGTGACGCCGGTCACAACTTTGCCCTATGCGGCGGGTAAAATAAGTTCTTAATGAAAATCATTATCAATCGCATAAAGGGTTTTACTCGTTGAGAGTTCTATCACATAATACAAAATACAATTGAAAACTATTATCGTTTACGATCTCAAACATTGATCTAGATAAAGTTTTTTTAAGCCATGCTCCGTTAAAATCGGTGCTAATTAAGCTCTTTCGAGGCCTGAAAAGGTAGATATACGATATGAAATTAAGCGAATTAAAGCCCGGCGAGTGTGCTGTTATCGCCGAAGTGGGCCAGATTAATCTGCCTTCCGTTGTCAAGCGTAAGCTATTATCCATGGGGATCACCCCCAACACTGCTTTCACTATGCTCAGACGAGCGCCATTAGGCACAGGTGTAGAGTTGGCTATTCGCGGTAGCAAATTATGTATGCGTAAAGATTTAGCAGATGTTATAGAGGTGGATGTTACCCATGGCTAACCAATTTCATTGTGTCACTGTCGGTAACCCTAATGCGGGTAAATCGACGTTATTTAATGCGTTAACGGGGGCTAATCAACAGGTTGGTAATTGGTCTGGCGTTACAGTTGAAAAGAAAACGGGGCAATTTACCCTCCATGGGGCGGAGGTTTTATTAACTGATTTGCCAGGTATTTACGACCTTCTCCCAGCGGGCAGCAGTTGTGACTGCTCACTCGATGAGCAAGTTGCTCAACAATATTTAGCCGACACCAATATGGATGCCATTATTAATTTGGTCGATGCCACGAATATTGAGCGCCACCTTTATTTAACCGTCCAGCTGCGTGAGCTGGGTATCCCTATGGTGGTGGTGGTTAATAAAATAGATGTTGCTAAGGCCCAGGGTATCGATATCAATGTTGCCGAAATGAGTCAGCAACTGGGTTGCCCTGTGATTGCAGTATGCTCTCGTGAGGCGGGCGATATTGAGCAGGTTAAAAGCCAAGTTGTTAATTTACTCGAGGGCAAAGTTTCTGAGGCGCCCTTGGTATTACCATACGATGATGAAATTGAACGTGGTATTGAGGCGCTACATAGCCGCGATCCTCAGCTTAGCCGCGGTCGAGCGTTGGCGATGCTAGCCAATGGTTTAGGTTGTGGCCAGTGTAAAAATGGCCAAATGTTGACTGAAGTTTCTCAGTGTTCCGAAGCATTAGCTGCGCAAGGTAAAGATATCGAAATTATGATCGCGGCGACGCGCTTTGATTTTGTGCAGCAGGTGTTTGACCAATCAGTAATTAGCAGCAATGCACCCACCTTAAGTGATCGTTTAGATAAGATAGCCTTACATCCTGTGGCTGGGGTGCCTGTTTTTCTGTTTGTGATGTACTTGATGTTCATGTTCAGTATTAACGTGGGCAGTGCTTTTATTGATTTTTTCGATATTGTTGCCGGTGCTCTGTTTGTTGACCATTTTGGTGCTTTGATGAGCAGTCTCAGTTTTCCTGATTGGCTTGTGACGATTTTGGCAGGTGGGCTTGGTCAAGGTATTCAGACGGTCGCGACCTTCATCCCAGTGATAGCGGCCCTATTTTTAGCGCTATCAATATTGGAAGGATCTGGTTATATGGCGCGCGCCGCTTTTGTGGTTGACGGGCTAATGCGTCGTATCGGCCTGCCGGGTAAAGCGTTTGTGCCTATGATTGTAGGCTTTGGCTGTTCAGTCCCTGCCATTATGGCGACACGTACTTTGGGCAGTGAGCGTGAACGCATCGTGACGGGCATGATGGCACCTTTCATGTCGTGTGGTGCTCGTCTGCCTGTGTATGCCTTGTTTGCTGCCGCATTTTTTACCGAATCAGGGCAAAACTTGGTTTTCTTGCTCTATATCATAGGTATTATCGCAGCGGTGGGGACCGGCTTATTGCTACGCTCTACGCTACTTCCTGGTTCAAGTAGTGCTGTGGTAATGGAACTGCCTAATTACGAGACGCCTAAATTCAAGACGGTGATGACTCGAACAGGTAAACGCACCAAGAGCTTTATCAAAGGCGCGGGTAAGACCATCGTCATCGTGGTGACTTTGCTTAACTTTGTCAATGCGATTGGCATTGATGGCTCTTTCGGTCATGAAGATAGCTCTGAGTCGGTGTTAAGTGTGGCTAGCCAAAAGGTGACTCCACTGTTTGCGCCTATGGGCATAGAGCAAGACAATTGGCCTGCCACTGTTGGGATCATCACTGGTATCTTTGCTAAAGAAGCCGTTGTAGGAACCTTAAATAGCCTTTACTCGACGGCGAGTCATGATGATGGCGAGTTAACGCCATTATCTGAGAGTATTAGTGAGGCATTAGCCACCATACCTGAAAACCTGTTTGGTATTGCACCTGAAGATCCCTTGTCAATGTCGGTGGGAGACATTTCAAACCAAGAGTCGGCAGCAGATGAGTTAGTGGTTGATACCTCAACCTTTAGTGCCTTGAAAGCTGGCTTTGCGGGCACGACTGCCGCATTTGCTTATCTGTTGTTTATTTTGTTATATACCCCGTGTGTTGCCGCAATGGGAGCGTTAGTCGGTGAGTTTGGTTCACGTTGGGCGGCCTTTGCCGGGACTTGGACTTTTGCTTTAGCCTATGGTACTGCTACCGTGTTTTATCAGGCGGCGACATTTGCTCAGCATCCATTGCAATCTAGCCTGTGGATAGGTTTCTTTGCGGTGGCACTAATCGGCTTTTATCTGTGGTTGAAGCATAAAGGTAAAAGAGCACAAACAGTGATCCCCGTGGTTAACATAGTGACTGAATAGAGATCACTCTGACTCAAAAAGCAGCGAATGGTCGCTGCTTTTTTGTTTTTGCGATAAATGATAGGGCTTTTTACCTTTCAGCCGTTGTAACTCAGCCTGATCTGTAGGAATATGCAGGTTTTCCCTAATCGATACCGATCGACTACAATCTCGATTGGTCATAGCACTGTTGGCAAAGAGGATTTCCATGAGTCATGCGGGCACTGAAGTTCGTCCAAGTAACTTCATTCGTAATATCATAGATGAAGATTTAGCAAGCGGTAAGCACACACAGGTGCACACTCGTTTCCCACCAGAGCCAAATGGCTACCTTCATATTGGTCATGCCAAATCGATCTGTTTAAATTTCGGTTTAGCGCAAGATTATAAAGGGCTATGTAACTTACGTTTTGATGATACCAATCCTGAGAAAGAGGATATCGATTACGTTAACTCTATTCAGGCCGACGTGCAGTGGTTAGGATTTCAGTGGGATGGTGATGTTCGTTATTCATCTAATTACTTTGATAAATTACATCAGTATGCGGTTGAATTAATCAACAAAGGTTTGGCCTATGTCTGTTTTCTTAATGGTGAACAAACACGTGAATATCGTGGCACCTTAAAAGAGCCAGGTAAGAACAGTCCTTACCGCGATACCTCGGTTGCAGAAAACCTTGAGCTGTTTGAAAAGATGCGCAAGGGTGAGTTTAAAGAGGGGGAATGTTCGCTACGGGCTAAGGTCGATATGGCATCCCCCTTTATGTGCATGCGCGATCCTATTATTTACCGTATTCGTTTTGCTCATCATCATCAGACTGGCGATAAGTGGTGCATCTACCCGATGTACGACTTTACCCATTGTATTTCGGATGCGATTGAAAATATTACTCACTCTTTGTGTACCTTAGAGTTCCAAGACAATCGTCGCTTGTATGATTGGGTATTAGATAATTTAAATGATTTTCAGGCGCCGAACCGTACGCGTCAATATGAATTCTCACGCTTAAACCTTGAATACACCCTGATGTCTAAGCGTAAGCTCAACGACTTAGTGGTGCGTGAACTGGTTTCGGGTTGGGATGATCCGCGTATGCCAACCATTGCTGGTCTTCGCCGCCGTGGCTATACCCCATCCTCTATCCGTGAGTTTTGTCGCCGTATCGGCGTGACTAAACAAGATAATATGGTCGAAGTAGGCATGCTTGATGCGTGTATTCGTGAAGAATTAAACGAACATGCACCACGAGCCATGGCCGTGATTAATCCGCTGAAGCTGGTTATTGAAAACTATCCAGCAGATCACATTGAGCGTTTAAGTGCACCAGCGCACCCAACAATTGAGTCGATGGGTCAACGTGAGCTTGCCTTTGGCCGTGAAATTTACATCGATGCCGATGATTTCCGTGAAGAGGCGAACAAAAAGTACAAACGTTTGGTGCAAGGTAAAGAGGTGCGTTTACGTAATGCTTATGTGATTAAAGCTGAACGTTGTGATAAAGACGCAGATGGTAATGTAACGACCATCTACTGTACTTATGACAAGGACACATTGGGTAAAAACCCTGCGGATGGCCGTAAAGTTAAAGGTGTGATCCATTGGGTTGAAGCCACTACTGCAGTGAAAGCCGAATTGCGTCTGTACGACAAGTTATTTAGTCAGCCTAATCCAGCTGCGGCCGCTACTGTGGATGAGGTATTAAACCCTAATTCACTCGTGGTTAAGCATGGCTTGGTTGAAGCGGGTTTGGTTAATGCCCCTGCAGAGAAAGCATATCAGTTTGAGCGCGAAGGGTATTTCTGCGCCGACAGTAAGGATTCAACCCCTGACAACCTAGTGTTTAACCTGACGGTTGCATTAAGAGACTCATCAAATTAATCGTGCCAAATACGCTGGTATATAACCGCGAGCATTTAGCAAAAGGCCTTAGGATATCCTAAGGCCTTTTTGTTTTACTTTTTTTGTTTACAATCTTTCTGTTTTTAAAACAATGTTCCATTGCGCGACCAGCATATTGAGTTAGTCTAATAGCCAATGGTGTATGTAACTTTTCATTATGGTGCAAGTTTTTGTGTTTCAAGCCATCAGCAAAAGATGTTATTGATACATGGGGCCAAGCCCTAGGCTCCATAAAATGATGCTAGAGGCCATTAATGCCACCAAGAGCACTAAGCCAGCAGTGACCACAGAACTTGCGTAAATAAAGCCTTTCTCTTCGGGGATATTCATGATGATAGGCACGCCAGTGTAGAGTAAATATACCGAATAGCTAAGTCCTGCCAAGCCGACCACCATCATAAACCAAAGTGATGGGTATAGGGCGGCCAATCCTACCATAAATAGTGGCGTAGCGGTGTAAGCAGCCAGCTCTAGAGCTTGAGTAAAACTTGGCGTAGCATCGAACGTTTTAGCCATCCAAAATGCTAAGTAAGCTAATGCAAAGACTCCAACAATAAGCCCAAAATACATACTGATAGACATCATTAACGCGCTGGTCTTGGTGAGAAATAGAGGATCCGATACCCCCAAGTCCCATCCAATAGAGGTGGAGGCAAAATAGGTGCAAATGGCGGGTATAAGTGCAATTAATAACACATGACTAAGACTACTTTTTACCGCTTCGTGGTTTTGTTCAATAGTGTGCCACTCTTCCTTAGGATGAGTGTATAACCCCATTAAGTGATTCAATATCATTATAGTTATCCTTGTTTAGCTTTAATCTTACGCTCGCCAAACTACAGACGAACCTGTTATGCCTTATGGTCTGCAACCCATAGATCCTAGGCTTCAAAAACCGTCACGTCACCGTGACAGTATAGTTAATTTATTGGACATAAACTCTGACTAGTCAAGGTGACGTTGACATCTTAGTTATGAGAATATGCCTATCGGCGCGATTTTTTGTTAAAATGCGCGCCTGTGTAAAACCATCTATTTAGAGTCCATTAATGCAAGCCTTACTAGCGCCAATTCAAGATTTTTTACAATGTGAGACCCCTGATGAGTGGATTGTACGGGCAACAGAGCCTAAACAACTGCCTGCCTTATTAATTGATCATTGTAATTGTGAGCTTAAGGCGGCGCAGACGGCGATGTTTTTAATACGTAAGTATGCGATCGATAAAGCCAGTGGAGGGTTATTGCTTAGTTGGGCTAAGCCTTATGAGGAGTTTGTCTATAACAAGCAACGTTCTATTACTGAATTTTTAGCAAGAGATGTAAAAAAAAATGAGCTTTTAGGCGAGCTAACACCTAAGTCTGGTGTCGATTATAGTGCCGATCTGATTGCGAAAATGGTCAGGCTGATTAAAGAGGAGTTTCATCATTTTGAGCAGGTACTTGAGATCATGCAGGCGCGAAATATCCCTTATCAAAACTTAACGGCTGGACGCTACGCCAAAGGGATGATGAAACAGGTACGTACTCATGAGCCAGCCACACTTATTGATAAGCTGATAGTGGGCGCCTTTATCGAGGCCCGCTCATGTGAGCGTTTCGCAAAATTAGCACCTTATCTCGACGACGGCTTACAAAAATTTTATATTTCATTGCTGCGCTCAGAAGCGCGCCATTATCAAGACTACCTAACTTTAGCTCAGGCTATTGCAGCGGAGGATATTAGTCAGCGAGTCGCTCATTTTGCACAAATAGAAGCGCAGTTAATTTGTGCACCAGATAATGAATTTAAATTTCACTCAGGTTGCCCAGTTTAACTGCTTAGTTGAGTGATGTGGTATTCAGAATGGTTATAACAGGCTTAGTTAGTCGGTAGCGATAAGCTGCCCTTCATTTTAGTGGTAAGCAGCTTAATGTGGCTTCGGTGGGAGTTACCGTTAATACGCTACCTTGATCATACCAGTCGCCGACCACAATACGTTGCCGGTTTCCAGCGAGCGAGTGAACATTGGGCCTATGGGTGTGGCCGTGGATCATCAAGCTGGCGCCTGTTTTATCCATTAACTCAGTCACCGCATGGTTTTCAACGTCCATAATCGTGTCGCTTTTTTGCTGATTACTCTGTTGACTCTTATTTCGCAGTCCGCTGGCGATATCGACACGGCGTTTTTGGGGGAGCAAACCATAAATAAATTTAACCCACGATTGATTTCTAAACCAACGAAATCGTTGATAGGCCTTGTCTAAGGTGCACAGACTATCGCCATGTAGCAATACTGCGGTTTGCCCATACAAATCGATGCAATGCACTTCAGGTAACAGGATCATGCCAGCTAAGGCTGCGTACTCTTTACCGAGTAAAAAGTCTCGGTTGCCGTGGATAAAATAGATAGGGGTATGCGCTGCAAACCGCTTGAGTGTCGCAGCCAGTTCAAGGGCAAATGGCTCGGCCAGATCATCGCCTACCCACACCTCAAACAGATCGCCAAGAATGTATAAGGCATCACAGTGATTAGCGTGTAGCTCGAGGAAGGCATAAAAAGCCGCTAGGATGTCGGGGCGATCGGCACTCAGGTGCAGATCGCCCACGAAAAGAGTGTGATTCAACAAGTGATACTCAGGTGGTGTGATAAAAGTGGCTTAAGAGAGGCTGATTATTCAGCAATCGTCACTTTTTCAATTACAACCGCTTCCAGTGGCACATCTTGGTGCATACCGCGGTTGCCAGTGGCTACGGCTTTTATCTTGTTGACCACGTCCATACCTTCAACCACTTTACCAAATACGCAGTAACCCCAGCCTTGAGCCGATTCAGCTTTAAAATCGAGGAAGGTGTTATCGTTGATATTAATGAAGAATTGAGCGGTTGCTGAATGGGGATCTGATGTTCTTGCCATTGCAATGGTGCCAACGGTGTTTGATAATCCATTATTGGCTTCATTCTCGATAGATTCATTCACGCGTTTTTGCGTCATATCTTCGGTGAAACCACCGCCTTGCACCATAAAACCGTCGATAACACGGTGAAAGACGGTACCGTCATAAAAACCATCTTTAACATATTGAGTGAAATTAGCCGCGGTAACAGGGGCTTTTTCAGCATCTAATTCAATTTTGATTTCGCCGTGATTGGTTTGCATTATGATCATTTGATTCATTCTCATCGTGTGTAACGGGATAGATAACGCAAGATTCTAGCCTATTCCACCAGTAGCATAAAGCCATTCCGTTGACTTTTCCCCTTGAACAATACCAAGTTGCTGAGCTTTTAATCAGCAAAATGTCGATAATGTGTTGGCGGACAAAAAACGCTGCAAATTAGCGCTATCAAGCTGGAAGCGCTGGTTTTCAGGTGATAGACTGAAGTCACTTTTGTTGTCAATTACTTATATAGAGAATCTCAATGTTGAAGCTATACAACAGTCTTACCCGCCAAAAAGAGGAATTTAAGCCATTACAGCCAGGTAAAGTCGGCATGTATGTCTGCGGGGTGACCATCTATGATTTGTGTCATATTGGTCATGGACGTACATTTGTTAGTTTTGACATGATAGTGCGCTATCTGCGTTATAGCGGTTATGAGGTTAACTTTCTGCGTAATATTACCGATGTCGATGACAAAATAATTAAACGTGCTGCAGAGAATAATGAAAGCTGCGAGTCGTTAACCGAACGTTTAATTGGCGAGATGTACCGCGATTTTGATGCGCTTAATATGAAACGCCCTGATTTTGAGCCGCGTGCCACGTTACATATTCCCGAAATTATCGAGATGGTTGAGCGTCTGATTGAGCGTGATCACGCTTACATTGCAGACGATGGCGATGTCCTCTTTAGTGTTTCCTCATTTCCAGAATATGGGCGCTTGTCAGGTCAGAATTTAGATCAGCTGCAAGCCGGTGCTCGCGTTGAAGTTGATGAGAATAAACGCGACCCTATGGATTTCGTCTTATGGAAGATGTCAAAACCCGGTGAACCTACGTGGGATTCGCCATGGGGACCGGGTCGTCCAGGTTGGCATATTGAGTGCTCTGCGATGAACAGCAAGCATTTAGGCGAGCACTTTGATATTCATGGCGGTGGATCTGACTTGCAGTTCCCACATCATGAAAATGAGATAGCCCAGTCTTGCTGTGCCCACGACACGCCCTATGTGAACTACTGGATGCATACAGGGATGGTGATGGTCGATAAAGAGAAGATGTCCAAGTCATTAAACAACTTCTTTACCATTCGTGATGTGCTTGAACATTACGACCCGTCGACGGTGCGCTATTTCCTTTTATCGGGTCATTATCGTAGCCAGCTTAATTATTCTGAAGACAATCTTAAACAGGCTAAAGCCGCGTTAGAGCGCCTTTATACCGCGTTAAAGGGGTTAGACTTAACGGTCGATGCAGCTCAGGCACAGGAGTTTGTTGCTAAATTTAAGGCGGCAATGGATGATGATTTCAATACGCCTGAAGCCTATTCAGTGTTGTTTGACATGGTGCGTGAGATCAACCGTCTTAAGGTTGATGACATGGCAGCGGCCTCAGCGCTTGGTGTTAGTATGAAGCAGCTTGCCGATGTGCTGGGTATTTTAGATCAAGATGTCGATGCCTTTTTCAAAGGTGAGGGGAGTGACGATGAAGTTGCTCAAATTGAAGCGTTAATTGCCGAGCGAAATCGCGCCCGTACAGAAAAAGATTGGGCTGCAGCTGATGTGGCTCGTGATGGCCTAAATGCCCTTGGTGTTATCTTAGAAGATGGTCCAGAAGGCACAACGTGGCGTAAAAAATAGTGCTTGCTGCTTAGACGTACCAATAAAAATGCCTGCACTATTGAGTGCAGGCATTTTTTTATCTTTCTCGAACAGCTAACCTTAATTAATCGTGATAGTTTTCTGCCGCGTACAAGGTATTTTCTAACAGGCTAGCAATGGTCATTGGGCCAACACCACCCGGTACTGGCGTAATATAACTGGCGTGCTGGGCTGCAACATCAAATTGTATATCGCCAACGAGTTTACCGTCGTCTAAACGATTAATCCCCACGTCTATCACTATAGCGCCGGGTTTGATCCATTCACCAGGAATAAAGTTGGCTTTGCCTACGGCAACGATCACTAAATCGGCAGCGCGGATCTTACTTTCAAGATTGCGGGTAAATCGATGGCAAGTCGTGGTTGTACAGCCGGCAAGAAGCAACTCTAAGGTCATGGGTCTGCCAACTATGTTAGATGCACCAACGACCACAGCATCTAAACCATAAGTATCGACACCAGTTGACTTGATTAACGTCATAATGCCCATTGGTGTACAAGAGCGCAGCACTGGGATGCGCTGCGCTAAACGGCCGACGTTATAAGGATGGAAACCATCGACATCTTTATCGGGGCGGATACGTTCAATGACTTTTGACTCTTCAATGTGCTCTGGCAGCGGCAATTGCACTAAAATACCATCGATTGCAGTATCTTCATTACACTGATCAATCAAGGCAAGCAAATCAGCTTCAGAGGTGTCAGAGGGGAGGTCAAATGACTGCGAGAGGAAGCCTACTTCCTCACAGGCGCGTCTTTTGCTGCCCACATAGACTTGTGATGCCGGATCGGCTCCCACAAGAATCACGGCTAAGCCAGGAACACGTTGTCCAGCCTCTTTACGGGCGGTTACTTTTATAGCTAACTGAGTTCGAATGGATTGGGCGATCGCTTTGCCATCGATTATTTGGGCTGTCATGAGGGGTGGATTTCCTTAATATGGCGCGATAATAAAAACGGCGACATTTTAACAGGGGCATAGGTCGGTGTCATTGATTTAGCTGTATAACAGACCGTTTTAAAATACGAATAATCCAGTGATGACTAATTTGCGTATAGTGCGTATTGGATGTGGGCTGTTGAGCTAAAAGTTGTTTAGATGTAGCAGTAGCACAAAATATGGCTAAAATAGTCCTTCAGATAATGATCAGCTATTAAGCAGTAACGTTTTGGCTTACTTTTAGAGCGATTTTAATATTACTATCTTCCATATAACAAGACGTATTATTAGCCTATTAGATGAAATTATTGGCGTATAGTCGTTAAAATAAGCAAGTGAATGGGCTTTTAAAAATAATCGTTGACGGTATTAAATTGAGGGGATAAGATGCGCTCCGTTCTCAGGGAGACTTAGTCAAACAGCGAACAAAGTAATACTTTCGGTGATTAGCGCAGCCCGGTAGCGCATCTGGTTTGGGACCAGAGGGTCAGAGGTTCGAATCCTCTATCACCGACCAAATTTTTAAGTAGCGTGTAAACGTTATTTGCCCAGTTAGGATATGAACCTAGTTCATAACGAAGCGCCCGTAGCTCAGTTGGATAGAGCATCCGCCTTCTAAGCGGATGGCCGCAGGTTCGAATCCTGCCGGGCGTACCAAACAGTGGTGATTGTAGCTCAGTTGGTAGAGCCCCGGATTGTGATTCCGGTTGTCGTGGGTTCGAGCCCCATCAGTCACCCCACTTCTTTCATAGAAGAAAAATAAAAAAAGCGACCTTGAGTCGCTTTTTTTACGCCTGTAATTCGAGCTTTGAGGCTCGACTATGCAGAAAACCGTGGCTATAATGTCGCGTCTTGATAAATTTCAACTATATGCGACGACTGCGAAACTCAGTTACCAAGCCATTTTAGTCGTTTTTTTAGATCAAGAAACGAATACCTTAATAGTTGAATATTCGGCTATTACAAAAAGACGTTTGACATATTTCGAGGTAAAACAATGCAAGTTTCTGTAGAAACAACACAAGGTTTAGAACGCCGCCTAACAATTTCTGTTCCTGCTGAACAGATCGAGAAAGCCGTCTCTGATAGTTTGAAGAATGAAGCCAAGCGTGCGCGTATTCCTGGTTTTCGTCCTGGTAAAGTACCTGTAAGCGTGATCAATAAGCGTTATGGTAGTGCGATTCGTCAAGACATCACTGGTGAAGTGATGCAGCGTAACTTTGTTGAAGCTATCATCGCTGAAAAGTTAAACCCAGCTGGTGCGCCTACTTTCGTTCCTGGCGAAACTGACGGTGAATACTTCCAGTTTGTAGCGACTTTTGAGATCTACCCAGAAGTAGAACTAAAAGGTCTAGATGCGATTGAAGTTGAACAGCCTAAAGCTGAAGTGACTGATGCTGATGTTGACGCAATGATCGAAACACTACGTAAGCAACACGCTACGTTTGAAGTAGTTGATCGTGCTGCTGCTGATGGCGACAAAGCGAAAATCGACTTTGTTGGTTCAATCGACGGTGAAGAGTTTGAAGGCGGTAAAGCTGAAGATTTCGAACTACAACTAGGTAGTAACCGTATGATCCCTGGTTTTGAATCAGGTGTGGTTGGTCACAAAGCCGGTGAAGAGTTCGACATTGAAGTGACTTTCCCTGAAGATTACCATGCTGAAAACCTAAAAGGTAAAGTTGCTAAGTTTGCAATCACCCTTAAAGAAGTTCAAGCGGCTAACCTACCAGAAGTCAACGATGAGTTTGCTAAGTTGTTTGGTGTTGCTGAAGGTGGCTTAGAAGCACTTAAGGCTGAGATCAGCAAGAACATGAGCCGTGAACTTGAACAAGCGCTAAAAGCGAATGTTAAAGAGCAAGTACTTAATGGGCTGCTTGAGCAAAATGATATCGAACTGCCAAAAGCCTTGATCGACGGTGAAGTCAACGTCCTGCGTCAACAAGCGATGCAACGTTTTGGTCAGCAAGCGGCTAACATGCCTGAGCTACCAGCCGATCTATTCACTGAACAAGCTGAGCGCCGCGTAAAAGTAGGTCTACTGCTAGGTGAAGTGATTAAAGCTAACGAGCTAAAAGCTGAGGACGATCGCGTACAAGCGCTTATCGCATCTATGGCTTCTGCATATGAAGATCCAAGTGAAGTTGTTGAGTATTACAACAACAATCCAGAGATGATGCAGAACATGCGTAACGTTGCATTAGAAGAGCAAGCCGTTGAAGCATTGTTAAAATCTGCGAAAGTGACCGAAAAAGAAGTCAATTTCGAAGAATTTATGAACAAGGCTACCGGTCGCGCGTAACCTATGCTTGACTTAAATGGCTATTAGCCATTTATAATGGCTCGTATGAGGCTCCTCATGCGAGCCATTTTTATTTAGGGAAGTTAATAATGCTAAATGCACCAGAATCAGTACTGAATGCACTTGTCCCAATGGTTGTAGAACAAACTGCCAAAGGTGAACGCTCATATGATATCTATTCTCGTCTCTTAAAAGAGCGCGTGATCTTTCTCGTTGGACAAGTTGAAGAGCACATGGCTAACCTCATCGTTGCACAACTACTGTTTTTAGAGTCGGAAAGTCCTGACAAAGATATTTATCTTTATATTAATTCTCCTGGTGGTTCGGTCACTGCAGGTATGGCAATTTATGATACTATGCAGTTCATTAAACCGAATGTCAGCACGGTATGTATCGGTCAGGCTGCCAGCATGGGCGCATTTTTGTTAGCCGGTGGTGCAGAAGGTAAGCGTCATTGCTTACCTAACTCGCGGGTAATGATCCATCAGCCACTAGGTGGTTTCCAAGGACAAGCGTCTGATATTGCGATTCATGCGCAAGAGATCTTGGGGATTAAAAATAAATTAAACCAAATGCTGGCCGATCACACAGGTCAACCTTTGGAGGTTATCGAACGCGATACCGATCGTGATAACTTTATGAGCGCCAAAGAGGCTGAAGCCTATGGTCTGGTTGACTCTGTGTTAGACAAGCGAAGCTGATAATTGTCCGTTGCTGAGCTATGATCAGTAAAGGTTGTAAGATTAATTATGCAGTGCCAGACACTGCAAAAGAGGTAAAGTAATGGGCGACAACAAAAGCAACGGTGATAGTGGGAAACTACTGTACTGCTCTTTTTGTGGAAAGAGTCAGCATGAGGTTCGTAAGCTCATTGCTGGTCCTTCAGTGTATGTATGTGATGAGTGTGTTGAGCTTTGTAATGACATCATCCGCGAAGAGATCAGAGAGATATCACCTAAGCCTGAACAAGATAAGCTGCCTACACCCCATGATCTCAGAGCGCATCTCGATGATTATGTTATCGGTCAGGAAAAAGCGAAAAAAGTCTTGTCGGTTGCAGTATACAACCATTATAAGCGCTTAAAGAATGCTTCTCCTAAAGATGGTGTCGAGCTCGGTAAGAGTAATATTTTACTGATTGGCCCAACGGGTAGCGGTAAAACTTTATTGGCCGAAACCCTAGCACGGTTCTTAAATGTTCCGTTCACCATGGCAGATGCCACGACACTGACCGAAGCCGGTTATGTGGGTGAAGATGTAGAGAACATCATCCAAAAACTCTTGCAAAAGTGCGACTACGATGTAGAAAAAGCTCAGCGTGGTATCGTCTATATCGATGAGATTGATAAGATCAGCCGTAAGTCAGATAACCCATCGATCACTCGAGATGTGTCGGGTGAAGGCGTGCAGCAAGCTTTGCTTAAGCTGATTGAAGGTACGGTTGCCGCTGTACCTCCACAAGGTGGCCGTAAGCACCCTCAGCAAGAGTTTTTGCAGGTTGATACTTCAAAGATCTTATTTATCTGTGGTGGTGCATTTGCGGGCTTAGAGAAAGTGGTTGAGCAGCGTTCACAAGTCGGTACCGGCATTGGCTTTGGTGCTGAAGTTAAAGGTGAATCAGACAAGGCCACTATCTCAGATATGTTGATGCAGGTTGAGCCGGAAGATCTCGTTAAATACGGTCTGATCCCAGAGTTTATCGGGCGTTTACCAGTGCTCGCCACATTAACAGAACTCGATGATGCTGCGTTAGTACAGATTCTGTCTGAGCCAAAAAATGCATTAACTAAGCAGTTTGCTGCGCTTTTCGAAATGGAAGGTGTTGAACTTGAGTTTAGAGAAGATGCGTTAAAAGCGATTGCGCTAAAAGCGAAGACCCGTAAAACGGGGGCTCGTGGTTTACGTTCAATCGTAGAAGGCCTGTTACTCGATATCATGTACGATTTACCATCACTCGATAATGTGGTGAAAGTGGTTATCGATGAATCTGTGGTAAACGGCGAATCAGACCCGATCTTGATTTATGAGAACACCGAATCTCAAGCTGCTGTTGCCGAACAATAATTGGCCTAACAGAGCACTAAATTATGATTAAGGAGTCCGACGGGCTCCTTTTTTTATGTTTGCCATTGAAACCCATTAATCAACCCCAATATACTCATTAATATTGTTAGCAACCGGAATCGAGCTATGACCTTAGAGCGTGAAGCGCGAATCGAACTCCCTGTACTGCCGCTGAGAGACGTGGTGGTGTATCCTCATATGGTTATCCCCCTTTTTGTTGGCCGGGAAAAATCAATTCGTTGCTTAGAGGCGGCGATGGAGCAAGATAAGCAGATTATTTTAGTCGCACAACGCGATGCTGAACTAGATGAGCCAACTAGTGACGATATCTTCGAGGTGGGTACTGTTGCATCAATCCTACAATTGCTTAAGTTACCTGATGGTACGGTAAAAGTACTGGTAGAAGGTGGCCAACGTGCGCGCATTGAAAAGTATACGCAAGAAACAGAATACTTTATTGCCACTGCAGAGTATTTAGAGTCTGAGCAAATTGCCGACAAAGAAGAAGAGGTTCTGGTTCGTTCTGCTCTCGGTCAATTTGAAGGTTATATCAAGCTCAACAAAAAAATCCCACCAGAGGTGTTGACCTCACTGTCAGGTATTGATGAAGCCGCGCGCCTCGCCGATACCATGGCCGCTCATATGCCATTAAAGCTGGAAGACAAGCAAACCATTCTCGAGATGGTCAATGTTTCTGAGCGACTCGAATATCTGATGGCCATGATGGAGTCTGAAATCGATCTGTTACAAGTCGAGAAGCGTATCCGTTCTCGCGTTAAAAAACAGATGGAAAAGAGTCAGCGTGAGTATTACCTCAATGAGCAGATGAAGGCGATTCAAAAGGAACTTGGCGATATCGATGAGTCCCATGATGAATTTGAAACCTTAGCGAAAAAAATTGACGAAGCTGGCATGCCTAGCGAGGCAAAAGAGAAAGCCGTTGCTGAACTGAATAAGCTGAAGATGATGTCGCCAATGTCGGCTGAAGCCACTGTAGTGCGCAGCTATGTCGACTGGATGATCTCTGTGCCTTGGAAACAACGCTCTAAAATTAAGCGTGACTTAGCCAAAGCACAAGATGTACTCGATACCGACCATTTTGGTTTGGAAAAGGTCAAAGAGCGCATTTTAGAGTATCTCGCGGTGCAGAGCCGTGTTAAGCAGCTTAAAGGGCCAATTTTATGTTTAGTTGGACCACCAGGGGTCGGTAAAACCTCGCTTGGCCAATCCATCGCTAAAGCGACTGGCCGTAAATATGTGCGTGTCGCGTTAGGTGGCGTTCGTGATGAGGCGGAGATCCGTGGGCATCGTCGTACCTACATTGGCTCGATGCCAGGTAAGGTGATTCAAAAAATGTCGAAAGTCGGCGTTAAGAATCCGCTGTTCTTGCTCGATGAGATCGATAAAATGAGTTCAGATATGCGTGGTGACCCAGCGTCAGCCTTGCTTGAAGTACTCGATCCTGAGCAAAATGCGACCTTTAGCGATCACTATTTAGAAGTGGATTACGATCTATCCGATGTGATGTTTGTGGCCACCTCTAATTCAATGAATATCCCAGGTCCACTGCTTGACCGTATGGAGGTGATTCGTCTTTCTGGTTACACTGAAGATGAAAAGCTAAACATTGCTAAACAGCATTTGTTACCTAAGCAAATTGAACGTAACGGCCTGAAAGCCAGTGAAGTGATGGTAGCAGACAGCGCCATTATCGGCATCATTCGTTACTACACCCGCGAAGCTGGTGTGCGTTCGTTAGAGCGCGAGTTATCTAAGATTTGTCGCAAGGTGGTTAAGCAAATTTTGCTGGATAAATCCGTTAAGCATATCGATGTAAATCAAGATAATTTGAAATCATTTTTAGGCGTACAGCGCTTTGATTACGGTAAAGCTGAGTCAAATAATCAAATTGGCCAAGTAACAGGCCTTGCATGGACCGAAGTGGGTGGTGATCTGCTCACTATTGAAGCCACATCGGTACCAGGTAAAGGTAAGTTAACTTACACTGGTTCACTTGGTGATGTGATGCAAGAGTCGATTCAGGCGGCAATGACTGTGGTTCGTGCCCGCGCCGAACAACTAGGCATTAACCCTGATTTTTACGAAAAGCGCGACATTCATGTACACGTACCAGAAGGTGCGACACCTAAAGATGGTCCATCTGCTGGTGCCGCTATGTGTACGGCATTAGTGTCTAGCTTAACGGGTAACCCTGTACGGGCCGATGTGGCGATGACAGGTGAAATCACCTTACGTGGTGAAGTTTTACCTATTGGTGGTTTAAAAGAGAAGTTGCTTGCAGCCCATCGCGGCGGGACAAAATTAGTGCTTATTCCGAAAGAGAATGAGCGCGATTTAGAAGAAATTCCTGCCAATGTGATTGCCGATCTGGACATCAGGCCGGTACGTTGGGTCGATGAAGTCTTGGCTTTGGCGTTAGAACGACCAATTGAAGGGTTTGAAGTTGTTAAAAATTTGGGCTAACGCAAGAAAATGCTTATTTGCATTAAAAAAAATGCAAAAAGGGGCTTTCTAAAATCCTAACCTGTGGTAGCCTAGGTCGGTGGATAGCTTTTTAGCTACAGGCCTTGGCGCTACTGGTTTTTAGCTTATTCCAATTTTATTTCTTAGGTTTTCCTATTTGGCTTGAACTTTAGGATCAAGCTTGTTATAAAAGCCACCGCAGACCGCTCTAGACAAGGATTTGGTTGCGGCGCACAAAATTAAATTCAAGGGGATGACATGAACAAATCTGAACTAATCGAGAAAATCGCATCTGGTGCTGATATTTCTAAAGCGGCAGCAGGCCGTGCTCTAGATTCTTTTATTTCTGCTGTGACAGACGGCCTTAAAGATGGCGATAAAATTTCTCTAGTTGGTTTTGGTACTTTTGAAGTTCGTCAACGTGCAGAGCGTACTGGTCGTAACCCACAGACGGGTAAAGAGATCAAGATTGCAGCGGCAAACATTCCTGCGTTCAAAGCAGGTAAAGCACTTAAAGACGCTGTAAACTAAGATAAACTTAGTCAAGGTGGCCTTTGTAAACCTTACACGCCGATAAGCACTGTTTAAACAGTGCTTTTTACCGAGTAAGTGTTTTGATAATGTAATCGTCATTATCATGCCGTTGGCCTAACTTACGTAATGTATAACTAGGTCTGACAATTTACATAGAAGGCGCATCCTATCAAGTGATGCGCCTTTTTATTTTTAGTAACGAGCGAGAAATCTGATGTTAGAAAAGATTCGCGAAGGCTCACAGGGCGTGATTGCAAAAAGCATTCTCGTACTTGTAATACTATCCTTTGCATTTACTGGCGTGAGCAGCTATTTAGGATCATCATCTGAGCCTGTAGCCGCCACCGTAAACGGCGAAGAGATCAGTAACTCAGCGTTGGAACAAGCCTATCAAAGCGAGCGTGCTCGATTAGAGCAGCAACTGGGTGAAATGTATGATGCACTTGCCAGTAATGAAACTTACTTAGCAAGCGTAAAACAAAGTGTATTAGAGCGTTTGGTTGCCGATAAGCTTATCGATCAGGCGGCAGCAGATTTAGGCTTGACCGTCTCTGATGAGCAGATCAAAAACGCGATTATTAACGAGCCAGCCTTTCAAACTGACGGCCAGTTCGATAATGACCGCTATCTGGCACTTATTCGTCAGCTGGGTTACCAAGTAAACAGTTTCCGCGACATGATGCGTGTCGATATGACTCGTCGCCAGTTAGTGGCTTCATTGGTGGGTTCTGAATTTGTATTACCAGGTGAAGTTAATTACTTAGCCACTATTCAGGCGCAAACCCGTGATATCCGTTATCACGTTGTTGATGCAACACCGCTACTTGAACAAGTAAGCGTGCCTGATGAGGAAGTAGATAGCTACTATCAGGCCAACCAGCATCAATTTGTGCGACCAGAAACTGTATCACTCGATTATATCGAGCTTAATGCTGCAGATATGGCCAGTGGACATAGTGTCACCGACGAAGAGGCTAAAACCTATTACGACGAACATAAGGTGCAATACCTGCAGCCTGAAAAGCGTCTTGCAGGGCATATTTTAGTTAATTTTGGTGATGATGATACGGCGGCTAAAGCTAAAGCCGATGCTATCTATGCTAAGTTAGAAGCTGGTGAGGACTTTGCCACCTTAGCCCAAACTGAGTCAGATGATACCTTTAGTGCAGAGCAAGGAGGTAAACTTGATTGGTTTGAACAAGGTGTCATGGATCCAGCCTTCGACAGCGCCTTATTCGCGCTAGATGAAGGTCAGTATTCAGATGTGGTTAAAACCAGTTTTGGTTTTCACATAATTAAACTGCTCGATGTTCAAGCGGGATCAACGGCATCATTTGATGATGTTAAACAGCAGATTGTCGCCCAGTTAATGGAAAAGAAAGCAGTGGATCAGTTTTACGGTCTGCAGCAACGCTTAGCCGATGTGAGCTATGAAGTACCTGACACCTTGTCTGAAGCGGCTCAAGAAGTGGGTGTAGCAGTTAAAACTAGCCCAGAGTTTTCACGTGACAATGCGCCAGAGCCGCTTAACGCGCCTGAAGTGATCAAAGCGGCCTTCTCTGAAACGGTATTGCTCGACGGCATGAACAGCGACGTTATCGAATTAGGTCCAAATCATGTGATGGTTGTGCGAGTGAAGTCCCATACGCCAGCAGGAACGCTAGCCCTAGAGCAAGTTAAAGCCAGTATTGTTGAGCGCCTCAAACAAGACAAGGCAAACGACATTGCTCGTGAGCAGGCTCAAACACTGATGGCGGCGATTAAAGCGGGTGAGAGCACAGCTGAGCTAACCACTCAAGTGCAACTGACCCGTTTCGATCAACGCATTGATAATGCTATTACTACTAAAGCGTTTGAAATGGCACAGCCAAATGCTGAGCCTGTGGTTGATACCGCCGCCTTGGCCAATGGCTATGCGGTTATCGTGCTCGATAAAGTGAATACCGCTGAGACTGTCGATGATAACTTGGCCAATGCCATTAAGCAGCGCCTTAATTCACAGTATGCTGAAAGCGATTACCGTGCAGTGATAAGCCTTTTAAAAGCACAAAGCGAAGTGGCTTATAGCCCAGCTGAGTAAATTATCCCGTCATTGATAAAAAGCCAGAAGCGTGATCTTCTGGCTTTTTTTATGCTAATAATTTATCGATGCTTAAGGTGCAATTAATCGGGTTTACGCCGCGTAATCTTTGCTCTGCTGACGCGGTAAGGTTAGAGCTAGTCACTTTGTACTGACTCATACACGAACTGACACTTTTAGATTTTGAATGTGACCTTATCTAACATTGAAGCATCTCTTGATTAATGTCTGAAAGGAGCGATAAGCAGACGGTCGCTCTAACTCGTTTTTGGACAAAAGTATCTTGACCTTCGAATGAAGGGGCTGGCATTTTTGGCTGGTAGCATTTAGTCGAATTAGTTTTTATTTATTGATGGTAGCGTTAACCTTTATGGCAACCAATTGCCTGCAGCATGCCTTTCGTGCAGGTGCTTCTTCGGCACCGCTGTAAACCCATCCTTGGGCGCTCTGCGATTTCATCCCTGAAATCGAAGGCCTCAGCCGCACCTACACCCGAGTTCTTAATCTCTTCGATTTGACCTTACTAGTGTCACTCGGACAATCAAAAGCTAAATTGTTTTTGGACAAAAATGTTAGAACTTTAGATCTATTTCATCAGGTTCGGATTCATTTATGTATGGGTAATGCCCAAATAACAGGCTAAGTAATGGTTGGCTAAAATTGTGCAGCGAAGCGAAACGTAGCCAACTGTTACGTGTCCTTGTTTATTTCTTGTTATATCTCGTTTTATAGTGTCACTTGATAGACGTCGACGTTAACCCCACGAAACACAGACGATTTAATAAATTTAAAACCTGTTCTATTTACCACTTTAACAGAGCTAACATTCGCTGACTCTATTAGCGCGTGTACAGCTTTAAGTTTTAAGGATTTTTTAGCAAAATCTAAAACACCAAATGTTGACTCAACAGCATAACCTTTACCTTGTTGGTCAGTGGCAAGGCGATAATTGATATGTATAACATCATCAGTGCCCACTTTATGCTTATTTAGACCACACACACCAACAAACTCACTAGTTATAGAGTTATAAATTGCCCAATGCCCATAACCATTTAAGTCATATTGATTTTTACAATTAGTTATATAGTCATAAATCTGTTCTTCTGAGTGAACACCTACGGTCGAATATTGCATCACAATAGGATCAGCTAACACTTTTGATAGGTTTATAGCATCCTCATTCGTAATTTTACGAATACTTAACCTTTCAGTTTCAACAATAGTCAACACAAACTCCTAGAGGTATTACGCCCGCCACAAACGCGAGCAACTTGTTGCGAGTCGAGCCGCGAAGCGGCGTTTTGATGGTGATTATTAGATATCACAGCTTGATGACTGCCAACATATCTTCACCATCTTCATCCAAACCCACTTCCTCAAAGCCAAAACTTGAATAAAAATCTTTGGCCACTGGGTTTTCAGGGTCATAGCAAATTTCGATTTCTTTTATTTTGTCACTGGCTTTGATTTCATTGAGTGCCAAATTTAGCGCAGCTCTACCAATACCCGCTTTTTGAAAACGTTGATCCACCATAAAGCGCCAGATAGAAACTTTTTCAGGGGTTTCAGATACCCACATGAAAAAACCGACAGGTTTATCGTTTTGATAGATCGCTCTACAGGTATGCCCTTGGCTGTAATGTGACTCAACCAAAGACCACATATTACTCGCAACATATTCCTGTTGCTCATCCGTGACATCTAAGTCACATACAGCTTCATAATTTGAACTTGTAACTTCTTCCAGTGTGATACTCATGGCGTCCTGCATTATAAAACAATAACATAATACGCTTTCGGTTCATGTTCAATCGCCGTGATGTGATTTTGTCATTTTAGGTCGATACGATATGGCCGGAGTATTGATATATGACGACATTAAGCCTGCTGACTTGAAAACGGCGTATTTCAGCTGTACTAAACCAACCTATTGCACCAGAAGAACAACAGGTTTTGTGATGCAATAAAGCAATAAGTCTAACAATGGAAGTCAGAATATAGTGTTACATTTGATAAATTTAGGACAATAAGCAAACCATACTATTCATGGGATAGACACTCTAAATTGAAGATGGATAAAAGCACGCTAGCCTTAGAATAACAAAAAATGACAGTGATGCTATTCATGAACCAGACTAGGCAAGTCTGTTTCACTGTAACGATTTTTGAAATCCCTCATGGGCTGGTCATATTTTTTTCTATTCATTACTTTATGTATCTCAAACTATCAGTCTATCAGACTAAGCAAGAGCATGCCTTCGAGCTGTGACACGTTTTGGGGCAAAAGCTTCTTAGCCTTTAACTCACTAGTCGTATCAAATGAAGTCCAATCGAAGAAGCGTTAGAGATAGGTGTAAGCGCGGTTTTAGCCTTCGAAATCATGGATGATTTCGCAGAGCCCACACGGACGTGCTTGCGGTGAGCCAAAAGAGCGCTTGCACATTCCCCGCCGGACAGGCGATTAATAACAGTGAAGGTTCGACCTTCAAACACTTTCAATAAATGAAAATACAGCCAGCCGCTACTCAAACAAATGTCATCGCTCTTCATTCCAAGACCTGCAGACTTTGGGGCAGAACCAAGTTAGCTTTCTACTCGCCACTCACACCAAATGCAGCTTAATCGAAGAAACGTTAGAACCCAAGTGTAAACGCGGCTGCGGCCTTTGGCAGCAGGGATGCTGGCGTAGAGCCCACAAGTATGTGCTTGAACAACGTCCATGTCTCTCGTTCGTTAGCGCGAAGCTACGCTTCACTCACCGTGTCGCAGAAGTGTTTGCACATAAGCTCACCGCAGGTGATAGATTGCCATGAAGGTTCACCTTCAAACACCCGTTCCAAAAAAGACTCCGCCAATCACTACCCAAACAAAGTAAAAAAATGCCATACCCTCACTTCAAGGCCAGCACACTTTGGGGCAGAAACGAGTTATACCTGAATGTCCGCTCGTGATCAGGAGCGACCAAATCTAACACTCTACGACTATTAGATTTGATCGCGCTCAGCTAAGGAGTTTTGTCTGATGAAGTTCGGACCTATTCAGGTAAATAAAAAACCACGATAGTAATCAATCGTGGCTTTTCATTAGACTTTATTAGCTTGTCACTGTTTTTAACAGACAGTGTTGCTAGCTAAACACTTTAGTCTGCGCCGGACTATATGTATTAGTCCCGACTAGATCTGTTTTACGTCCTATATCTGTTCTACATCGAAGTTGACTTCAGGGTTAACATCAGCGTCATAATCAACTGACTCTATACCGAAACCAAATAGCTTTAAGAACTCTTGTTTATATTCGCGATAATCGGTGAGCTCACAGAGATTTTCTGTGGTGACTAACGGCCATAAGTCACGGCAATGCTGTTGTATCTCTTCTTTGAGCTCCCAATCATCCAAACGTAGACGATCTGCTTCATCAAGTTGTGGCGCTGTACCATCTTCACGGAATAAACGTTCTTTAAACATACGGTTAATCTGTTCTTGGCAGCCTTCATGTAGGCCTTCTTCGCGCATCTTCTTAAAGACCATTGCGATATACAAGGGCATGACGGGAATAGCAGAACTAGCTTGAGTGACGACACTCTTAAGCACGGCAACATTAGCACTGCCACCGGTAGCTGACAGCTTAGCGTTAAGTTCATGGGCTGCACGGTCAAGATCCATCTTGGCTTTGCCAAGAGCGCCATGCCAATAGATAGGCCAAGTCAATTCGGTGCCTATATAGCTATAAGCAACGGTCTTACAGTTAGGAGCCAATACACCAGCATCGGCTAGGGCGTTGATCCATAGCTCCCAATCTTGACCACCCATAACGGTAATGGTGTCTTGGATCTCTTGCTCTGTGGCGGGCTCAACGCTGGTTTCGATAATGATATCTTTGTTGGTATCAACTGCTGTTGCGGTATAGGTTTCACCTATCGGTTTTAGAGCCGAGCGGATTAACTCGCCGCTATCAGGCAGTTTTCGAACTGGTGAGGCCAGCGAATAGACCACCATGTCAACTTGGCCAAGATCTTGTTTGATTATTTCAATGGCGCGTTGTTTAGCCTCATGGCTAAAAGCATCGCCGTTTAAACTCTTTGAGTATAAACCAGCTTGTTTAGCAAATTTATCAAATGCCGCAGAGTTATACCAACCTGCGGTACCAGGTTTGGTTTCGGTTCCTGGTTTTTCAAAAAAGACGCCGAGGGTTGCAGCGCCGCTACCGAAAGCCGCTGCAATACGTGAAGATAGACCATAGCCGCTTGAAGAGCCGATAACCAGTACCTTTTTAGGACCGTTTACAACAGGTCCGTTTGCCTTGGTTAGGTTGATTTGCTCAAGTACATTTGCTTCACAGCCGACCGGATGAGTGGTAGTACAAATAAAGCCACGTGTTTTGGGTTTGATTATCATGTTTCTGCTTCTCTTGAAAAAGTGCCATTAGGATAATTAAAGCAAGATGAAATGGCACATGTTTTTTAATAATTAGGCACATAAGTCCTAGTGGTTGGAGCAGTTTAGCGTTTGTAGGAGAACATCGTTTGCTCCTGGATCAGTCGCTGGGTGTATTCATGTTGCGGCGAATTAAATAAATTCTCCGTAGTGGCCTTCTCCACCATTTCCCCCTGATGTAACACCATAATTTTGTCGCTAAAATGGCGAATAATGTTCATGTTGTGTGATACAAAAATGTATGACAACCCCATCTCTTGCTGGAGTTTGAGCAACAGGTTTAAAATCTGCGATCGCACCGATAGATCCAATGCGGTTAATGCTTCATCGGCGATAATGATTTTGGGGTCTAACATTAAGGCTCTCGCAACCGCGACTCGCTGTTTCATCCCCTCTGAAATCATATGGGGATAAAAATCGGCGTGCTCAGGCAGTAAGCCAACCTTCCTTAAACGGTCAATCACTTGTGCACGGCGGCTGTGTTTATCTAAGTCGGTATTAAAGCGTAGCGGTTCATCGAGCAGTTCACCCACAGTTAAACTGGGGTTTAATGAAGTGTTAGGATCTTGGAAAATCATCCTAATTAACTTGCAACGCTGTTTAAGATCACGGCTATCAAGGCGTTCACCTTCAAAGTAAATCTCCCCCGCGCTGCGCTGCTCTGCGCCTACAAGAATACGCGCTAGGGTACTCTTACCCGAACCTGTTTCGCCCACAATGGCGAGGGTTTCGCCGCTGTTAAGCTCAAATGATATTGGCCCAAGCGCTTGATTATATTGACGCTTAAAACCTTTGTAGCCAGCAAAAAAGGTTTTACTGAGTTGGCTAACTTTTAGTAAGGGGCTCGTCATGACTTGGCTCATTATAGTAAGGGAAATGACACGCAAAATAGCGATCTTTATGATGGCTCAATTTGGGCTGATTCACACAGTGTTTTTGCGCCTGAGGGCAACGGGGACCAAGACGGCAACCAATGGGTTGGTGTTGTAGTGATGGTGCTGAGCCACGCAGGGTTTGCATCATGGTTTTATGCAGCTCAGGGTTAGAATAATCAGGGATATTGTCCAGTATCGCTTTGGTGTAAGGGTGATATGGTTGAGCAATCACATCGGCAGTGGGGCCCGATTCCATTATCTGGCCACTGTACATGACAGATAAACGGTCGCACCACAGCGATAAGTTTTCTAGCTCGTGGCTAATCAATAAAATCGACACATTATGTAATTGATTTAATTTACTCAGCAGGCGAAATATTTGCGCTTGGGTTCTGACTTCCATCGAGTTGGTCGGCTCGTCGGCGATCAATAATCGTGGTTGATTGGCGACCGCAATGGCAATCATCACTTTTTGGCATTCACCGTCAGACAGCTCCCAGGCGTAGCTTGACATCACTTTTTGGGTTTCTTTAATACCCACCTTATGTAGCCATTGTCGTGCAGTTTTACGTTTGTCTTGCTCACGTCGCCACCAAGGTAACGCCTTGTTTTCGGGCATGGCTTCGATAATTTGTACGCCGACCACTATGGTGGGATCTAAGCTGCTAATGGGGTCTTGAAAAATCATCGCCATTTCGCTGCCCATTAAGGCACGGCGCGCTTTAGTGCTCATGTCCAATAAATTTTGCCCATCCCACATCATGCGATCGGCTTGTATTGTCCAATTATGCCCAGGGATCCCCATAATGGCTTTTGCCAGCAAGGTTCGCCCCGAGCCAGATTCACCCAGTAGACCATGAATTTCACCCGGGTTAAGGGTCAAGCTTACTCGCTCTAGCGCCTTCACTCGGCCGTGGGGCGTATCGAGTTCTATGGTGAGGTTTCTAATGTCCAATAATGGCATGTTGGTTTCTCATTAATGGCGAATGGGTGAAAGTGCAGAGCGCAGACCGTCGCCAACGAGGTTAATCGCCAGTACACAGCATAGGATGGCTACGCCAGGGATGGTGACTGTCCATGGTGCCGTTAAGAGGTTATCTAGCCCTTGTGCCACCATGGCGCCCCATTCTGGGCTCGGCGCTTGTGCCCCCAGATTCAAGAAACCTAAGGCGGCGATATCCAAAATCGCCGCCGAAATACCTAAGGTGGTTTGAATAATCATGGTGTCTAAAATATTCGGTAAAATCACATACCAAAAAATTTGTAGTGGGTTGGCTCCATCTAGCCTTGCTGCGGTCACATACTCTTTTTGCAACTCTTCATGTACCGCTTGGTGGATGGCCCTGACAAATTGAGGCGTTAATGCAATGCCTACCGCCCAAAATACATTGCTCAGCCCTGGTCCGGTGACAGCCACCACTAGTATTGCCATTAATAACGATGGGATAGAGAGAAGTGCGTCGAGTAAATGACTCAATATACTCGATTTTAAGCCCGTCATCATGCCCGAAATAGACCCTATTACAAAGCCTATCACCAAGGCCGTGGCAACAATCGCTAGCGCCATACCAAAGGTCAGGTGCGCCCCATGCAGCAACCTGCTAAAGATGTCTCTGCCCAGATCGTCGGTCCCTAAAAAATGTTCAACCGTGCCAGCAGGATCCCAAGAGGGAGGCAGTAATAACGCCTGAGGATCTTGATGTGCAGCAGAAAATGGCGCAATAAGCGGTCCAAATAGTGCCAGTAATATGAGGCAGCAAATCGCCCAAAAACCGGCAAACGCAAATGGGTTGTCGGTAAACGCATTCCAGATGCGTCGCAAAGGCGAGGGGATATGCCCCACCTGATAAATTTTAATGGGCGGCATAGAGTTCTTTCCTACTGAGCGGATTGATCGCCGTATGTAACACTTCAATTAAGATGCTTAAAAAGATGATGATCAATGCCACTGCCAAAATCCCCCCTTGGATCACGGTATAATCGCGTTGATAGATCCCCGAGACTAACCAAGCACCAACCCCCGGCCAGCTAAAAATCACCTCAACCACAATCGCGTAACTGGCAAATGCCCCGAGCATGAGCCCCAGATTTTTAAGAACAGGAATAAAGGCATTGGGCAGTGCGTGGCGCATCACTATGGTATAGGTTCTTAGGCCGCGAGCTTCGGCGGCCTTAATATAGGTTTTTTCCATAATCGACATCATGGCGCTGCGAGTGATACGCACTACCACAGTAAAGGGCAGTACTGCCAAGGTGACCGCAGGCAAGACAATATGCTGCAGAGCGTCAACAAAAGCTGACCAAGCATAGCGAGAGTCCCATAGCAAAATATCGATGAGCAGAAACCCCGTTACTGGCTTTATCTCGTAAAGTAGATTGATTTGACCTGAGATGGGCAGCCAGCCTAGGCGCACGCCAAACCACAGTGACAGGCTCAGTCCGAGCCAGAAGACGGGAATTGAGTAGCCCGTTAAGGTGATTGCCATAATGGTATGTTGGGTAATTTTATGTTTACTTAATGATGCCAAAACCCCGAGAGGGATCCCGAGTAGTAGTGCAATCGCACCGGCGACAAAGGCCAGTTCGAAGCTGGCGCTGAGTACGGCGGTTAATTCATTAAACACCGGGTTTTGCGAGGTGACAGAGATCCCCAAGTTACCGGATAAACGTTGTTCTAAATAGGCAATAAACTGGCTCACTTGGCCTTTATCCAGACGATAAGCCTCATTGATGCTGGCTTGTTCTTCTGCCGTGGGAGCGTGGATGCCTGTGAGGGCGACAGTGTGATCGACCGGAAATTTAGCTGTGACACTAAACATCACCACAAACAACACCAGTGATGTGGCAAAAAATAGGTTTAAGCGGCGAGCAAGATAGCGTGCCATCAGTTAGGCTCCTCAATAGCCACAACGGCTGGTGTAACCTTAGTGAAAGAGATACCACCAAAAGGCGTTAGTTTAGACTGCGTTACCCGTTTTTGTTTGACCACCATGCGGGTGGCGTGTGCGAAAGGCAGCATCGGAACTTGCTCAGCGACATATTGTTCGGCTTGTTGGTATAGCGCTGTACGCTCTACACGATCAGTGGTTGACTTAGCCGCCTGAAGAATACGGTCAAATTCCGGTGCGCACCAACGTGAGCGGTTACTGTTAGAGTCTACTGATGCGCAGCTTAATATGGGGGTGAAAAAGTTATCAGGATCACTGTTATCGGCGTTCCAACCGATTAACACTGAATCGTAATTTTGCCGACTGAGTTTCTGGTTAAACACACTCCAGTCATAACTGACTATGTTGACCTTGACCCCAATTCGCGCCAAATCGGCTTGAATTAATTCAGCGGTTTTGTGGGTATTAGGATTATAAATGCGGGCCACCGGCATTGCCCAAATATCAATACTTAAGTCACTGATACCAGCATCGTTGAGTAACTTACGTGCTTTTTCTGGATTATAGTCGATCAGGCTTTTATTGCTCGAATAGGCCCATGATAGCGGGGGCAGGAGGCCAACGGCTTCTACAGCCGTTTGATGGTATACCGCCCGCAGGATATTTTCTTTATCCACAGCATGGGCTAATGCTTGACGTACCCGCACATCATTAAAGGGAATACGTTCGGTATTAAATGCCCAAAAGGCGACATTAAAGCCTGGGATAGAATCGACCTCTAAATTGGGTTTGTCGATCACCACGGGTAACTCACCGGCTTTGGGCAGCGCCGAAATGTTGCAGTCGCCTGTAATGAGCTTAGCCAGCCGTGTGGTACTTTTGGGGGTAATATCAAATACCAGTTGCTCAACGTCGGGGGTTAAACGCCAGTAATGGTGGTTGCGATAATAACGAATAAAATCATTTTTTACATAATCGACCAGCCTAAAAGGGCCAGTACCAATGGCGAGTTTATCAAGGAGTTCAGGCTCGTCAGCTTGTAGCAATTGTAAGCCATACTCTTGCGACAGTATGACGGCAAATCCGGTGGCGAGGTTAGATAAAAACGAGGCGTCTTTTTGTGTCAGATGAAAGGCAACCTGATAGTCGTTTACTTTCTCAATGTTGTCGATTAACTCTGAAAATCCAATACTTTGGAAATAAGGGTAGCCATTTTTAGCCACATCATGATACGGATGAGTGCTGTCGATAATACGATTGAAGGAAAATAGGACATCGTCGGCGTTGAAATTACGCGTTGGGGTAAAAATGTTTGAATGATGGAAACGCACTCCAGTGCGCAGCGAAAAAGTGTATACGCGCTCATCGTCACTGATGGTCCACGCTGTGGCTAATGAGGGGACTAACTGGCCGGAGGTCGCATCATAATCGACTAGTCCGTCATAGAGTTGCTGCGAAGTGGCGTCGACTGTGGTGCCCGAGGTCACTAATTGTGGGTTGAAGGATTCTGGATTACCTTCCGAACAATAAACCAGACCAGAAGGAACCCGAGAAGGGCCACAGGCTGCTAATAATGGTATAACGCAGCAAAGAACCGACCCTAATGTGAGACGCTTAAGCAGCTCTGTCATCAGTAGATGTAATCGTTGTTTGAATGAATAATTTCATTTTAACAGTGCTACTGAGCTAGGAGCAAACTTCATCTGCTTTAAGCGAGATTTATTTATCCAATAAATTGTATTTTTTCAAAATTCCTCGTAGTTGATGGTAACTGAGTCCGAGTAATTCGGCGGTTTTTTTCTGGTTGTATTGCCCAGCTTCCAAGGCCTTACTGAGTAACTGCACTTCATGGGATTCGCAGTGTTCTTTAAAGTCTAATGGAAATGCTATTGCGGCAGCCTGTTGTGGTTGCGGAGCCGACTCGGGCTCAAGTGGGGTGACAGGCGTCGCATTGTGCTGCGGTATAGCTTGGCGCGAAGTGGTTTTTACTCTGTGCGTGGGGCGGTAGGGCGAAGCGAAGGGATCTATGACGATATGATCGATAGCGGTATGCAGATCCGTATTTCGATAAACACTGCGCTCCACCACGTTTTTGAGTTCGCGAATATTGCCAGGCCAATCATATTGCATTAATTGCTCGATAGCGCGGGGGGAGAAACCGTCAAACAGTTTATGTTTTAATTGTCGCGCCATGCCGATAGCAAAGTATTCTGCCAGCGGCATAATATCTTCGGGGCGATGACGCAGTGGCGGTAAGGTGATCACATCAAAGGCTAAGCGATCTAGCAAGTCTGGTCTAAATTCTCCGGCTTGGGCAAGTGAAGGAAGATCCTCATTGGCAGCACAGATTAAACGCACATCGGTTTGTACCGTTTTACTGCCGCCCACGCGTTCAAATTCACCGTACTCAATGACTCTTAGCAACTTTTCCTGGATGAGCCCTGAAGTATTGGCCAATTCATCTAAAAAAAGTGTCCCGCCATCGGCGCGTTCAAAACGACCTTCATGCTTTTTATTGGCTCCAGTAAATGCGCCAGCATCATGGCCAAAGAGTTCACTTTCCAGTAAATTCTCGCTTAAGGAGGAGCAGTTCAGTTTGATAAAATTTTGCTCCCAGCGCGTCGACAGGTAGTGCAGTCGCTCGGCTATGAGTTCTTTCCCCGTGCCGCGCTCACCAATAATGAGTACGGGTTTGGATAAGGGGGCAATTTTTGATACGTGCTCTAGTACTTCCAATAACGCATTCGATTGGCCGATAAGATTATCTTGTTGGAATTGATTCGCCACGATAAGTTTTAGTCTTTCACGCTAATAATTGGTGAAATTTATAATATGTGGCTGCGGTTACAAAATAAAGTAAAAGTTAAAATAATGTTTAAGTCTATGTATTGTAATGGATATCGAAAGTTGGCACACTAAATGTATTATTATTTGCGACACCAACGTTAATTTAGAGGACAGTATTATGGGCATTTTCTCTCGCTTCGCAGATATCATCAATTCTAATATCAGCGCGTTACTCGATAAGGCCGAAGATCCTGAAAAAATGGTTCGTTTGATCATCCAGGAGATGGAGGACACCTTAGTCGAAGTTCGTTCAACCTCTGCCAAAGTACTTGCAGAGAAAAAAGAGATCTTGCGTCGTATCGTAAAGGTGCAAGAGCAAGTGCAAGATTGGCAAGATAAAGCTGAGTTAGCGTTATCGAAAGATCGCGAAGACTTAGCCAAAGCCGCATTACTTGAAAAGCAGAAAGCCAGCGAATTGGCCGCTACGCTTGAAAAGGAGTTAATGGTCGTCGAAGAACATATTACTCGCCTCAAAGAGGAAGTGAATCTGCTGCAAGAAAAGCTAGCTGATGCTAAGGCGCGTCAGAAGACGATTATCATGCGCAAGCAGACAGCCTCTTCTCGTCTTGAGGTTAAGCGTCAACTTGACTCAAGCAAGATTGATAGCGCCATGAGTAAGTTTGAGCAATATGAACGCCGTGTCGAAGGGTTAGAGTCACAGGTTGAAGCCTATGATTTAGGTAATCCTAAAACACTTAACGATGAGTTCGCCGCTTTAGAAGCCGAAGATTCAGTCAATGCCGAGTTGGAAGCATTAAAAGCCAAGGTTAAAGCCAGCAACGCGAAAAAACAGACGACTAAAACAACTAAATAGACACGATTCAGAGGTGAGTTATGGATATGGATTTATTAATAGCCCCGATCATCATCTTCATGATAGTGGTGGCACCCATTTGGCTGATCCTACATTACCGTAGTAAACGCCAAGTGAGCCAAGGACTCACTGAAGAAGAGTTTACTCAGCTAAATGAGTTAATTAGCAAAGCCGATAAAATGGCCCAACGCATAGAAACCTTGGAAGCTATTTTAGACAGCGAGGCGCCACAATGGAGGCATCGAGATGAGCGCATCTAATGGACGTCCCTTATATCGCATTCCCGAATCAGGCAAAATCGCTGGGGTCTGCGCCGGAATAGCCGATTACTTTAACTTTGAAACCTGGTTAGTCAGGGTGGTGGCTGCATCGATATTTTTACTTGGGGGCTCGGGCATCATCTTTATCATCTATGTGCTACTGTGGATGATATTAGATATCAAGCCTGGTAGCACAAAGAACAAATATCAACATAAAGAGATCGAAGTTAAAAAGAAGGTCTGGCAGGCTGGCGAACCCGCTAAAGCAGCGTTACGCGATGTCAGTAGCCAATTTAGACAATTAGAGGTAAGGCTTCAGCAACTCGAACGTCACGTCACCTCTGACAGTTTCGATCTTAAACGGGAGATCAACAACCTATAAGCTTGACTCATCTTGACTTACTTAGGGCGGTGAATACCGCCCTTTAACATGGCTACGACCTGAATACGGATTGTATAGGGTCCAAGATAGGTGCTATGAACTCACTCAATCGCTCACTTCAAAAGCTATCACAGCAATCAAAATCTTTGGTCAAACGTACCACAGATAACCATGTACGCTTAGCGGTAACGGGTCTGTCTGGCGCAGGCAAAACCGCCTTTATCACCGGATTAGTTAATCAACTCCTGCACAGTGGTACCGTTGGGCAACATAATGCGTTGCCCTTATGGCAGGTGGCGCGAGATGAGCGCCTTTATGGGGTAAAACGCGCCTTACAGCCCGACATGACCATTGCCAGTTTTGATTACGAAGGCGCGATGGCGGCCTTAACGTCAAGTGAGCCTCACTGGCCAGCGTCCACGCGTAATATCAGTGAGCTGAGGTTAGCGATTAAATATCAGCCGCAAAAAGGGCTGTTGGCAAAACTGACTGACCATAGTACCTTATATGTTGATATTGTTGATTATCCAGGTGAGTGGTTACTCGATTTACCTATGTTAAAACTCACCTATCAACAGTGGTGTCAGCGCCAAGATGAGCGCAGTAGCTTGTTGTCACTCAGCGAGTATTACGCAGCGTTTATTGACGCTTGTGCCGAGCTACCTTTAGCGTCACCAGCCCAAGAGCTGCAACTCAAACAGGTGTCGAGCCTGTATCAACAACTGTTGTGTGACAGTGTACATACCCATGGTTTTTATAATGCCCAACCTGGACGCATGTTATTGCCAGGTGAGCTGGCCGATACGCCAGTATTAGCGTTTTCTCCTCTATTAGGCTTAAGTGAGGCGCAGAGTGAGGCGTTAGAAAAAAGTCCTAAAGACTCCTATTACCATGTACTTAAAAAACGTTATCACAGCTATGTGACCCAGGTTGTTAAACCTTTCTACCGCGATTACTTTGCCAAGTTTGACCGTCAATTATTATTAGTTGACTGTTTTACGCCACTTAATCGCGGTAAAGCGCAGTTTGATGATATGAGTCAGGCGCTAGATGACATCATGGCTAGCTTTCACTTTGGTCAATCTAACTTATTGAAAAGGCTCTTTGCTCCTCGTATCGATAAGCTATTATTTGCGGCCAGTAAAGTGGACCATATTACCCGCGATCAGCAGGGCAATGTGTTATCGCTATTAACTCAACTCGTTAATCGTAGTCAACAACATGCCAAGTTTGAAGGTTGTGATGTTGAGGTGATGGCGATCAGCGCCATTAAAGCCACACAACATGGCATGGTGCAAGTCGACACTAAACAGATAGAGGTGGTTAAAGGGCGCGATATGGCAAGTGGTAAAGCGGTCACTTTGTTTCCTGGCGAAGTGCCTAAGCAGTTGCCTCGCAGTGAGTTTTGGCAGCAACAAGGATTTGAATTTGTTAATTTTGCGCCGCCTCAAATCGCCAGTACAGGTAAGGATATGCATTTTGAGCATATTCGGTTAGATCACCTATTGCAGTATTTAATTGGCGATAAGTTAACTTAGCTATCCCTGATTTACATCTTGATTGATGATAGGAACGATAATGACACAACCCTCAGATCCGATAGAAAAAAAACAGTTATTCGAGCTAGGCGATGATGATCCCTCGGCTCAGCCAAGGCTACAACAGGCAAGGCATTTTGATGCTGAACCTGTACATATACTATCGGCCGAGGGTGATGAGGCGCAGCTTGCACAATTATTAGATATTGACCATAGCGCGAAGCGCACCTTGATGGTGAGTAAGCGTCGCCGCTGGTCATGGTTGACTAAAAGCATGTTGCTTGGCCTTATCATCTTAGTACTGACCCAAACCGGGTTGTCCTTGGCACAAGCATGGACCGATAGCCCTTGGTTATTTGGTTTATATGCTAGTGTTCTGGTTTTAGTTATCTTGTGGGCTGGGCGGATAACCTTTAGTGAATGGCGTCAGCTGAAGCGATTAAAGGGGATTGAGGAGGCGCAGCAAGTGAGTGAGCGCTTAGCTCTCAGTATGCAGATTGGTGAGGCCGACCCATTTATCGAGCGGATTTTGGCTAAATTACCCACAGATATCGACACCCAAAACTACCGCGATCATGTGCGTGATGAGCATAACGATGCCGAACGCGTGCTGTTATTTGAGTCGCTGGTGTTAACTGAAATCGATAAAAAAGCTAAAAAATTAGTGCATCGCTATGCCACAGAATCGGCATTATTATTAGCCGCAAGCCCGTTAGCCGTGCTCGATATGGCGATTATTTTATGGCGTAATCAGAAGATGATCCGCGAATTAGCCAGCTGCTATGGTATTGAACTGGGTTATTGGAGCCGCATTAAGCTTATTCGTTCTGTGATAACCAATATTATTTATGCGGGCGCCAGTGAGGTGGTAACCGATATTGGTACCCAGTTGCTGTCACTGGAAGTGTCTGGCAAGGTATCGACGCGGATGGCGCAAGGCTTAGGCGGCGGATTACTCACCGCAAGGTTAGGTTATCAGGCCATGGCATTGTGCCGGCCCGTGGTATTTAGTCGTGAGAGTCGACCCAAATTAACCAAGATCCACACCGCACTATTGGGTGAACTCAAAGATTTCTCTTTAGGCGCACTGGCTAAACGGACTGGTCGTAACAAAGATTTTACATCTCGCTAAGGCTTAATCTGATGTCGTGGCTTTACTCTCAAGCGTAAAACGGGCCAAGGTTATACTTAATCGGCAGCTTGGAGAGATAAAATGCAACAAAAATGGCAGCAGGCGACTCAAGTTATCCACGCAGGGCATCAAAAGGATGCAACGGGAGCATTAGTCTCACCGCTATATCAAAGTGCAACCTTCACATTCGATAACGTAGAGCAAGGCAGCGCCTGCTTTGCTGGTGAGCAGCAAGGCTATATTTATACTCGCTTAGGTAATCCCACCACGGCTGAGCTTGAGCGTAAGTTAGCCATACTTGAGGGTAGCGCAGCCGCCGCTGCTACCGCTTCGGGCATGGCGGCGGTATCGGCCGCATTATTAACCCATTTATGCTATGGCGATCATCTCGTTGCCGCCAAAGCCGTCTATGGGTGTACCTTTGCCTTGATGACCACGCAGTTGAATAAGTTTGGTATCGAAACCACCTTGGTGGATTTTAATGATATTGATGCGATAAAGCGCGCCATCAAGCCCAACACTAAAGTGCTGTTTTGTGAAACTCCGGTGAATCCCCATCTCGATGTGTATGACTTAACCGCCATTGCTCATATAGCGAAGCTGCATCATCTGGTGAGTATTGTCGATAACACCTTTATGACCCCGTTGCTGCAGCAACCTATCTCGTTGGGCATTGATATGGTGGTGCATAGCGCCACTAAATACCTAAATGGCCACGGCGATGTGATTGCCGGCATGGTGTGTGGCAGTGAGGAGGTGATAACCAAACTCAAAACAGAAATTCTCAAAGACATAGGTGCGGTATTATCACCACACGATGCTTGGCTTATCTTACGCGGGCTAAAAACCTTAGATGTCAGACTTGCACGTCATTGTGATAATGCCCAGGTGATTGCCGAATATCTGGATAAACACCCGCAAATTAGCCGGGTCTATTATCCAGGCTTAAGCCACCATAGTGGACATCATCTTATCGGCTCGCAGATGCGCCGAGCCGGGGGAGTGGTAGCCTTTGAACTTGATAGCCATTTTGATGGGGCCGTTGCATTTGTTAATCGACTTAAGTTATTTACTATTGCGGTCAGTTTAGGTGATGCTGAGTCACTTATTCAGCATCCAGCTTCGATGACGCATTCGCCCTATTCATGTGAGGAGCGACTTGCGGCAGGGATTAGCGACAGTCTATTGCGTATATCGGTAGGATTAGAGGCGGTTGAAGATATTCTTGATGATTTACGTCAAGCGTTAGAAGGGGGGTAGTCCATCAGTGGCCAACTCATTATCGAGTAGGCCACTGACAAGTAAGCGGCTTACGCTTAGATAGTCCAGAACAGGTGAGCGATGATGTACAGTACTAACATACTGATAAAGTTGATTATTGCGCCTGCTCGCATCATCTCTGATTGCTTAATATGACCTGAGCCATAGACAATCGCATTGGGCGGCGTCGCCACTGGCAGCATAAAGGCACAAGAAGCAGCAATACCAATTAACACCGACAGCATCACAGGTGAGAGTCCCAGTGCTTCAGCAATCGCGGCAAATACAGGTACCAACAAAGCAGCACTAGCGGTATTACTGGCAAACTCGGTGAGCATCACCACAAAAAAGATCACCGCAAAGGTGAATAACGCCATGTGAGTGTTACCAAAAATGTCGGTGACCCAGTGGGCTAAAAACACACTTGTACCTGTGGTTTTTAAAATAGCACTTAAGGTTAAACCACCACCAAAGAGGATCAGCACGCCCCAATCTGTCGTTTTTTCTATTTTTTTCCACTGCACTAAGCCTAGGCCAGCTAGTAATACCACGGCACTTAATGCCACTATGGTATCGAACTGCTTGATGCCGCCTAAAGCGCCAGAAATAGGCTTACTGAATATCCAGCAACATACGGTTGCTAAAAATACGATGAGGGTGAGTTTACCTTGAAAGTTTAATTTCTGGCTGTCGTTTGGGATCTCGCAAACCACATTAAGATTGGGTTTCAAATAAAGATAAAGCGCGATAAGCATACTGGGCAACATCAGTGCCACGGTGAGCAGACCGAACTCTAACCAGTCGGCAAAACTTAAACCCACTTGAGCCGCTGCGATAGCATTAGGCGGACTGCCCACTAAAGTACCTATGCCACCAATATTGGCCGAGTAGGCAATGCCAAGCAGCATAAAGAGGTATGTACTGCGATGCTCTTTAATGTCTAGCTGTTGCAAAATGCCCAAAGCTAACGGCAGCATCATTGCCGCTGTTGCTGTATTACTGATCCACATCGATAGTAGGGCGGTGATGACGAACAACATCATACAGGCAATACTCAGTTTACCTTTAGAAGCGGAAAGCACTTTCTGAGCAATGCGGCGGTCGATGCCTTGATGGTTCAAGGCTGCAGCAAGGACAAAGCCGCCAAAAAATAGATAAATAATCGGGTTAGCAAAATTGCTCATTGCCGTTTTGGTCTCAAATACTCCTAATACGACCCCTAAAATAGGGATCAATATCGCGGTCACGCTAATATGGATAGCTTCGGTTAACCATAATATTGCGGCGAAAACGAGAATGGCGAGTCCGATATTAATGCTCTGCTCAAAAGGCAAAAATTGATACATCAATATGAATAAACAGATATCGGCAAACAATATAAGCATATTTTTAGATTGTGCCGGCTTTTCTGGGATCAGTGGCTGAGCCTGCGTGGTTTCGTGAGACATTAAAGGGTCCATATATTTGTTGTTAGGTGCACAACATTATCCCAGCGTGAGATCGGCACAAAGCTTTTTATTTGTAGTTAAATTACTTTGTACTACAGCTGTATGTGTGCAGTAGCGCAATAAAATGCGGCTCAATGCTACCTGAATCACACTTTAAAGTAAGGGGTGGATCACATTTTTTTTCATATTGAATCGCTTACAACAGATTTCATCCAGTTATGAAATAAACTGAAAGTCATTTTGTGTGATCGTCGTCACCGTGTGCTCGACTTGTTGTTGGTGCTTGTCACGTATTTGCACAAGGTATGAGTTTGTTCTATGTTTTTAACGTGACCAAGGAAAAAGGAATGCTGGTCATCCCCTAATGGATACTCAAGGAGTTGGTTATGAAAGCAACATTATTGGGCTGTTTAATCGCGGCTACATTGGCAATCGGTTCGGCTCATGGGGCCGAAAAAGTTGAGCCTGTCACTGTGAATGCACCAGTTCAGGCGCAAGCTGTTAATATCAATACCGCCACAGTAGAGCAGTTAAGTCAGCTAAAAGGAATTGGCGAAAATAAGGCGATGGCGATTATTGAGTACCGTAATACCTACGGTAAATTCACTGATATCAATCAATTGTCCGAGGTTAAAGGCATAGGTCCTAAACTACTGGAGGACAATCGCGCCAATATCACATTGTAAATGATTGACTTGTTTTTATTAAAAATACCCGCGCTTGTGGGTATTTGTTTATAGATTCACCACTCAGGCATAAAGAATGCCTCATATGCAGATATTCGCTTGATCGCATCTGCTGCATGATAGATAATGCCCCCGTCTTAGAGTGAACATGCTTTAAGGATCTATGGTGACCCTAGGGTCCCCCCGCAATGATAACTTGTGAACTCGGCCAGG
The DNA here is from genome assembly GCF_003605125.1 of Shewanella algidipiscicola. GTDB lineage: Bacteria > Pseudomonadota > Gammaproteobacteria > Enterobacterales > Shewanellaceae > Shewanella > Shewanella algidipiscicola. Next base: position 442,792 of record NZ_QPQT01000001.1, on the reverse strand, counting down.
CCCGGAAGGGAGCAACCGCAGCAGGCGACTCATGTGCCGGGGTGTGGCTCTAGGGAAACCTCCAAACCTCCTGTAAACCAATCTTAAAAATTAAATTCTAATCAAAGGTTTATTTCATAAAGACCGCAAATAGTACACTCGATGAGAAATCGGTTAGCTAAAACTTGCATTATCTTTTCTAATATTTGCCGTTTTATCTTTGGTTAATGCCGTGCCGTTATAAATAGTGAAATACCCATAGGTGTGATTTTTTATGTCTGGGGGTCTGAGTTATGTCTGGAAAGTCGCGAGCGTGTGAATACCAAGGCGTACGCCCTTAATTGAAATCCTTGGTAACGTGAAACTATTAATTGAAAGCGTTGGTTCTATTTATAGGTTTTCCTGTTTAGGAAGCTTAGTTTTTAAAAAAGCGCGAGATTTCTCTAAGGCGGATTGGATCTCCGTTTTCATCTGCTTGAGTTCGTCATAATCTTCAAAAAAATAGGTATCGACGAGATGACGAATATAGCGTACGGGCAGCTGATTGAGCGTCACGCAGCATAAATCGGCGAGATAGTCTTCGGGGAGTTCATCAATTAACCCTTCATCAGACAGCATCTCGAGTAACAGTACTTCATAATAATTTCGAATTTCTAGTTGCATGCATCTATCTCCACGATGAGGGGCTTGGCTTATATCGTTTGTCTAGTTTGCAATCATATTGGCTTAGCCGCAATAACTATTTAGCGTTGCGTGATAGTCAGGTACGTGATGCAAAGTAGGGTAATACTGACAATGTTATTAAGTGTAAACGCGAGAAAGGTGTGAGGCGGTATATTGTTCGAGGCGAAACTGGGGGCGATTTCGATATGGGGAGCGTCACGCCAACATATTGCCAGCGTGACTCAGCTTGTGGTACTTACAACTTAATCACAACTGTTTGATAGCCCAGCTCATAAACTCTTTGCGTGTTTTTTCATCGGCGTGTAACCACCAATATTGCAACATTTGCTGAGCATGTTCAGCTTCGCTCTTGTTGCTGGGTGTTGTTGTTGCGGGTAATGTCGCGGCTTCGATTGCACTAATAGGTTTTGCGGGGACGGAGCTGGCAGCCACAGCGCTGCCCGTTGCAACGGCTGCTGCGGCTTCAACATCTTGTCCGCTGTCATTACCAAAGAGTCTACCGATGAATGAAGACTCAGTTATATCAGTTTGTTCCACCTGATAACTGACTTGCCCACCACCTGTTCGAGTGACAATAACCTCGGGGGATTTAGCAAACTCTTTCGGGCGTTTAATAATTTCACCTTCGGCAGGCTGTAGCTGGTATTGATAGTCTCCATCAACTTTAAGGGTAACGATAAAGGGAGATGATTTGATAAAGCTCTCGCTGTCACTGAAGTCATCTTGCACCATATCGTGATAACGGATAGCGATTTTATGTGTACCGTTATCTAGGCTTAAATCGGCCTTATGATTAAACAAGCTGCTTTCTACTTTTTGACCATTAAGGGCTAAGTATTCAAATGCCATGGGAATGGTGAGGTTGGCGGCCATTGCCGATGAGCTACCAAGCAAAGCGATTAAAGCGATTGGCATTACTGATTTCATTGTTACTCCTTAACGATTATGACTTCTATACGGGCGTTCAAACGCCTGAATGCGATCTTCTATATAACTAATAGCTTGTCGACACTTACCTAAGCGACGATGGACTAAAAGTATCTCATTTTGCAGTGCAATTTTGTCAGCACTATGACAGTTTTCAAGTTTTGATTGTAAATCTGCAATTTTTTGCTCAAATGTTTGAACCCAGTTCAAATGTTTGTTTAATTCATCATACAGCTGGTGGCTATTATGCATTACGCCAGAGGCAATCCAACTAAAACCGCTATCGGCGTGGGATTGTTGCCGTCGTTGCTTAGCATTAGCAATACGCGATACTCTTTGTTGCTCGGCCGATTTCACATCAAGTGTGGTGGTATTCAGTGCCCGGCGCAATGCGGTAAATCTATCTTGAATACCTTCACAGCTTAGCGCTACGGTCGATGTCGAGATATTTCCCTTGAGTAGTTTTTCGAGCTGCGTAATTTTATTGCTGATTTGACTGATACAAGGGGCAAGCTGGGCACCAGATTGATTAAATAAGCCATGGTTAAAACGCTCGGTATCGTGTAGTAGCTTACGTTGTCCTTTTGCCAGTTGACTGTCATGTTGCAGTACTTCTTGCTCTAATTGCTTAAGTTGGACTCGTAAACGATGAATTAGTTCTGAGGTGTTCATGCCCATGCACTCCACGCCAAATTGACGGCAATCAAAATAACCACGGTGATAAATAGCGGACGGATAAATGGTACGCCAAATTTGATTGCGGTGCGAGCGCCAACAAACGAGCCTAACATCATGCATAAGCCCATGGATAAACCGATAACAATATTGACTTGTCCCAAGGCTAAAAAGACCATTAAAGAGGTTAGGTTACTGATAAAGGTCATGGCGCGGGCTAATCCACAACTGTTGAGTACTGGTAATTGGTATTGTGAAATACTGCTGATTGTCCAAAATGCTCCAACAGCAGGCCCTGCAAAACCATCATAAAATCCCAGTGGTATCCCTTGGCGCCATTGCTTAAAGGCCGATGGCGCGCGAGTTGGAGGTAAGTGGGTGTTAGCTCCCATTACGCTGGGTTTTAGCAAGGTGTAGATGGCAATGATGATGATTATAAGTGGCAGTAATTTTTCGAGCCATTGATTATCAATTAGATACACTACGAAGGTGCCAATAACAGCCCCAATAAAGGTGGCTATTGAAGCATGGTACCAAAAGCGTGGTTCAAAAAAGTGTTTACGATAATAGGTAAATGCCGCCATGGATGAGCCAAAGCTGGCGGCCAATTTATTGGTACCGAGCGCCGCGTGTGGCGGTACGCCTATGGTTAATAACGCCGGGATCGACAGTAAGCCACCGCCGCCGGCGACAGCGTCAATAAAGCCGGCAATAAAACCTGTGGCGGCTAAAATAACCCAAACGCTGGGGTCTAAAAGTAACTCCAATGTGGTTCCTACTCTATCACTTGGCGAAACGGCGGTAAGGCATCAAGCAGTGACTTACCGTAGCGTTTAGTCACTAAACGCCGATCTAAGATAGTGATACGGCCATAATCCTCTTCCTTACGCAGTAATCTACCACAACTTTGGATCAATTTACGCGATGCGTCGGGTATGGTCAGTTGTAAGAACGGATTACCGCCCTTTATCTTGATATATTCTGCATGGGCTTGCTCAACCGGAGAGGTTGGCACTGCAAAGGGTAATTTGGTGATAATTAAATTGGTAAGATAATCCCCAGGCAGATCGAGCCCTTCAGAGAAGCTGCCCGTGCCGAAAATAATACTTACCTCGCCAGCATCACAGCGCTGTTTATGTTGTGTCAGCAGTTGTTGACGCGAGTCTTCCCCTTGGATCAATAATGGGCTGTCAATCTTGGGGCGGACAATATCGGCCACTTTTTCCATCTGCCAGTATGAGGCAAACAGCACTAAGGTGGCGGTTTCACCTTCGATAAGGGTCAATATCTGCTCGGCAAGCTCATCGGTATAACGGTCGTCCGTAGGTTCGGTACGCATTTTTGGCAGATATAAGGTCGCATTTTGCTCAAAATCAAATGGGCTATCCATGGCTAGATAACGACTGCCATCATTTATCGACAGGCCCACTTGATGGGTAAAATGATTAAAATTGTTCAGTGCACGTAATGTAGCGCTGCACAGAACCACGCCGGCGGCTTTCTCCCACAATAAGGATTCGAGCATGAAGCCCACTTCAATTGGTGAGACGTTACACAAGTAGTCGTGTTGTTTTCCCGGAAGTTGCTCTATCCATCTGGCCATAGGCGCCCCTTTAGGACTGTCGGTCTTGGCCATCATCTTCCACAATTTTTGCAGGTTTTCTAAGCGCTGCAGCATAAAGCCGGTTTCGCTCAGCAGTTGCTCAGCCTGATGCTTGGGCAGTTCACCATCTTTTATGGCTTCGTTGAGCAGGGTTAGCATTTTATTAAATTGTTTGAGGGCATTATTAGAGGCGCTCGCTAAGTTTTCCGCTTGAATAACCAAAGGTTGCGGCAGCTTGCCATGCTCAAAACGGATGCGGTTTTCAGGGTTATCAAATGCCGCGCCTTGGCCATCGCAATACTGCGCCACGGCGTTGAGCAAGCCAGTTAATTCGTTAATATGGTCTAACATCGCCTGAGCAGGGGCAATAATATGGTTACTCTTCAGCTGATTTTGCAGCTTAGCACTGGTTTTGCCTATCTTTTCTAACCAATCGACCGCGCCCCTAAGTGTCGCCTGCGCACTGGAGAAATCTCTGGCGACGATCGGGAGATGATGTGCTTCGTCAATCACATAATAGAGATCTTCTGGATCGGGCAAAATCACCCCGCCACCTAGCTCGAGGTCGGCAAAAAGCAGACTGTGGTTAGCGATTAATACATCCCAGGTATCAATATCTTCACGCGCCTTATGAAACGGGCAGTGGCGATGACTGGCCAGTTGCCGATGACAGCTGTGCTTGTCGCAGGCGATTTGGCTCCAAAGGTGATCGGGCAGTTGTTGCGTCAGGGTATCACGCTCGCCATTCCAATGGCCTTCATGGAAATCTTTTAATAAGCTTTGTAATAAGGCTATCTGGCTGTTATCGGGTTTAGTTTGCCACATGGCCATCTGCGTGCCGTCATCACTGCCAATGAGCATTTCGAGTTTGGCTAAGCAGACGTAGCGTTGACGCCCTTTGACCAGGCCAAAGGTAAAGTCGAGTCCAGATTGCTGTAAAAAGAAGGGCAAATCTTTATTGAGCAACTGCTCTTGCAGCGCGACAGTTGCGGTGGCAATACAGACTTTTTTCTTGTTCGCTAAGGCAAGTGGAATGGTACCGAGAATATAAGCCAATGACTTACCAATCCCCGTGCCGGCTTCGACGACAATGATACGCCTATGTTTGTCATATTCACCTGCTAATGTTTTTGAGATCTCTGCCACAATATAGTTTTGCTCGCGCCGAGAGCGAAAGTTGGGCAAGGCGGCCGCAATATCTTTATAGATAGTGCGGATCTGAGTTTTAACGTTGGCAGATAACATGGAGGCACATAGCAGAGAAATACAGCTGTACATAATAACAGTAAAACAGTATCAGCGGAATATGATTCAGCGCTTAATCAGTCGTTATAAGCACCAGAGGTTATCTGTTTGTGCTTCAGGGTTTTGGTGTTTTGTTCGTTGTGCGCTTGGTAGCACAAATGAAATTTTAGTGAGCAAGCTCATACTGCACCCTGTAAGTCATTTGTTTAAGTTGCGAAATTGATAACATAGCTTCTGCTTTTACATTGTTAACATTTGTAAGACTAACAACTGTGATCGGCAGCGCACTCTTTTACGTATTGGGTCTGTCAGTCATAACGCACTGCAAGGCAACATAATCTCGGGAAGAAGTCACCTTAATATGGTCAGTAAGCATACTAACGCAGAACGTGAAGTCGAGTTTGATCTCGATGCTAATCTCATTTCAACCACAGATCCCGCTAGCAACGTCACTTATGCTAATGCCGGTTTTTGTGATATTGCCGGCTATCAAGCTGATGAATTAATTGGTAAACCACACAATATAGTGCGTCATGCCGATATGCCAAAGTCGGCTTTTAAACAGTTATGGCACACGGTTCAATCTGGGCGCAGCTGGATGGGGCTTGTGAAGAACGCCCGTAAAGAGGGCGGTTTTTATTGGGTCTCTGCGTTTATCACCCCCATCACAGATGCTAAGGGTAAGATTATTGAATACCAGTCTGTGCGTACAAAACCTAATCGAGAATGGGTTAAGCGTGCAGAGTCGCTCTACAGTGAAATGAGCCAAAAAGGGATGCCATCTAAGCTATCAAGGCCGCGGTTTAATTATCGTTGGGCACGTTATCTGGCTGCGTTAACTACGCTCGCTAGCACCATAGTTATGATGAGCGGTGCGTCGTTGTACGCAGGTGGTATGGTATCGATACTGGCGATGGCCGGGCTTTTACTCAATGAATTTTTCCATCAACGACGTTTAGGGCAGGTGGCAACGCTGGCGACACAAGCATATGATAATCCGTTGATGGAACTGGTGTATACCGGGCGCTATGATGAATATTCTATGATTGAACTGGCGCTGCAAAAGCGTAAAGCTGAGGTGCGTGCAATTGTTGCCAGGGCTTGCGAAACTGCTGAGGGAATTCACGTTAGCGCCGAGCAAGAGTTAGTCAATCAAGAAGAGATTAAGGACAATTTAGATAACCAAGGTGCAGGGACTGACTCGGTGGCCACCGCGGTAACTGAAATGGCTAGTTCTATTCGAGATGTGGCAGATAATGCGATGGCGGCATCACAACTGGTAGAACAAGTGAATCAGCTTGCTGACGACGGCCTCGATAATGTGCAAACCACGATAGATTCGGTGGCTGAGCTGCACTCAGAATTGGAGCGTGCCAAAACCATTATTAATGATCTGTCGGTGAGCAGCCAAGAGATTGAAAAGATCCTCGAAGTGATTGGTACCATAGCCGATCAGACTAACCTGCTGGCCCTAAATGCCGCGATAGAAGCGGCTCGAGCGGGGGAAAGTGGCCGCGGATTTGCGGTGGTGGCCGATGAGGTGAGAGCGTTAGCCTCAAAAACCCAAGCTTCCACCGAGGAAATTCACAGCATGATAACTCACCTACAACATACCGCAGGCCAAGCGGTGACGGCGACACAAAGAGGCAGTCATTTATCAGATGTGTGCCGAGACAATGCCGTACGTACTGGTGATGTGCTTAAACATGCTAATAGTATGCTGGGCGAAGTGGCCAGTGCTAGCCAACAAATTGCCGCTGCGGTGCATCAGCAAGCGAGTGTGACAGAAGACATTAATGTCAACATCATCTCCATTCAGCAGTTGTCATTAGCCAATATTGAGCGATGCGATCACTCGGTGAAACGTGGTTCTGACTTGGTGAGTCAGTTAGGCGATTTACAACGTTTAATGCAGCAATTTCAAAAACGATAACGCGATTGCTTAAGCACAATCGCTCATCATCGCCACGTCTCTTAAACTAAGTCCCTTAAATGGCAGGCATTGTGGATTGAGGCCGTCAGCAGAAAGCTAAATGAGTATGAACATACGCCGCTGATATAGCGGCGTTTTTATATCTATAGCGACCGCAACCAAACTGCCAAGCAATCAAATAACCAAGTGAGGTGTATCTGTTATCGGCATGCTTCTACTTAACGCGCTCAATGTGGGATGGATAATGCCAGATGGTTAATTCTACAAGGTTAATTCTACAAGGTTAATTCTACAAGGTTAATTCCATGAGACTGAGCCCACTAGATTAATGCTACTCGCCTAATGACTAATGCCTAGGTTTTAGGCTGCAACAGGCTTAGCATCGACTAAATCGAGTCAGTAAAAGGCATAAAAAAACGCCATCATGTTAATCATGACGGCGTTGATTAAGGGGCAATCGCGCGATGTGTTTACACCTTATAAATCTTAGCGGGTAAGGCTTGGCGAACGGCGGCGCCAACCACCCAGTCGAGCATCACGCCTTGGCCTTTGCGGGTAGGGTCGATAAGGCCGATGTCGTTAATATTGACCCCATCGCTGGATTTCATTTTAACGGGCTGCTGTTTGTCACCAATCCAATGAGCCCGCTCACCTAGCTCAGTATGGCCAAACCCATGCTCAAACCCTAAAGTCCCGGGCATTATCCCCTCAACGACCATTGCTAAGGCTTGGGTTTTAGCGCTTGGGGTTTCAATCATAAAGTGATCGCCGGTGCTTATCCCCGCATTGTTAGCGTCAACGGGGTGAATATACACAGGGTTAATCCCTTTAATAGAGGCGAGGCGTGGTGATAAATTAGACACCGAGCTGTGGATGTTTGACTTAAAGTTGGTCAAGCTAAACGGCCACTGTGTTTTAGGGTATTGTTGCTCAAATGGCGTGCCGTCAGCCAAGCGTTGCGGTGACCAAGTTGGGCAACCTAGGTAGCGCTCGCCGGTCATGGTGTTGATTGATGTACCGACGGTTTCATTCCAAATGGCCAGTGGCTTGGCCCAGCGATGCTTCATTCTCTCTTGCTGGTAAGCTTGGCTGGCGTCTTCAAAACGACCGCCACGGGCAAAGATGTAGCCCACTTTTCGCATCTCTTCACCTGTTAAGGTACGGGTCATCGCCGGCATGAGGCGCTCAAGCCCTGACCAAGCAATGTCTTCTGCTTCGACGCTCGGAACGCCGCCTTTAACATAGGCAAGGTTTGCCGCCGCCCGCAGGTAGAAATCTTCAGCGCTGTGGATCCCATGCCAGTTGCCTTGGTTGTCTGGTATCGCATTGTCGCCAAAGCCGCCTAGTTCCATCCGTTTAGCCACATCGATAACGAAGTTTTCAAGGTTAATCGCTCGGCCATCGGCAGTTTTGTCGGTGCGCGGTTCAACAATGGGCCAGCGTGCGGTGACCGCTTTGGTCGGTACGCCGTGCCAAGGGGTAGACATGCCCCAGCTTTCATAGGTGACAGTGTCGGGCACAATATAATCAGACAGCGCAGTAGTCTCATTGATAAAAGCATCAATAGAGATAATCAGGCCTAATTGCTGTGGATCTTTCAGCTTATCGCCCAGCAGGGTATTTAGCCCGGGTACCCCATAAAGCGGGTTGGCCATGTGGTTAATCCAGGCTTTGGCTTTATAAGGGTAACCGTCGATAGCCGCCGATAAGTGCTCGGTGAGCAGTGGGGCTGATATCGGATACCAAGGCGCGCGAGTAGGGTATGGTGACTCTCCAGCGGCGACGCGGCGTTTATATTCGCTGGTTTTTTGGTAGGGGAATTTACTGCGAGATAAGAAAATCCCTTTTGGCTTAGTCTTGCCGTTAAATTGGGTGAAATCGTAACGTGGGCCTGCGGCCGATGTGGGGTAACCACCGGCTTTAGCCATGGCGCCACCTTTCATATTAATGTTACCAATCAGCGCGTTAAGCATTAAAATAGTAAAAGAGTTATAAAAGCCATTGGTGTGCATATTGCCGCCATGGGTATCGACTACCGCTTTGGTGCCGTGGCTGGTGAACTCGCGCGCTAAGGCTTCGATTTGTGCTACCGCGATGCCACACTGCTGGCTATAAAACGCCAAGTCATGCTTAAAGGCTTCCTCTTTTAAGCGTTGCAATGATGATTTTACGCGGATATTTTTGCCATGGCTAATGACTTGCCTATCGACAAACAGCTGCGCCGCATCGTCTTGGGTATTGACGTTAAGTTGCTCTGAGGCCGCATTAACCACCACAAAAGGGTCGCTGTCAGATAACGGCTCACCGCTATAGCTCAGGCCAATATCGGAGGCGCGCAGGAAGCGGCCATTATCGGCATGACTCTCGTCACTTATCACCAAGTGTGTGGCATTACACCAATGGGCAGTATTGGCTTTTGCCATAGCTGCGGCGCTAGGCTGGGCCAAAAAGGATTGGTTGTAAGCGTGATTAGCGATGATCCATTGGATCATGCCCAGCACTAAAGCAGAGTCTGTACCTGGGTTGATGGGCAGCCAATTGTTGTTATCACCGGCGGCTAAGCTCGATGAGCCTGCTGGTAAACTCGGGGCGATGATGGTGTATTTGAGCCGACCGCTAGTGCGTCCTTCGGCCAATTGCCTTGCTTGGCGTTTAAACGGGTTGCCCGCTTGCGCCGGTGACATACCAATAAATAGCACGTATTCGGCGTGGTCTAAATCGGGTTTTAGATGAGCGAATTTATTCAAATCATTCATCATGGCGCCCGAGCCTGCACGAAACGCATAGCCACAATAGGAACCATGGTGACCAAAGTTACGCGTGCCGTAACTGTTGAAGGCAAAGCGTTTTAAAATATCATCACGGCCTTCGTTTCCCGCATTGGTGACTAATAGCTGGTTGGCTTTGGGGCCATATTCGGGGTTTTGGGGATCCAGCGGGGTGTGAATGTCGCGTATTTCACGCAGCCCAGTTACTTGGCCTTCACCAAACAGATCGCCGCCTTCTATCACTTCGTTGAGCAACTGCTCATAGCTAATGGGTTGCCACTTGCCTTCGCCGCGTTTACCCACACGTTTAAGCGGTTGGGTGATACGATAAGGGCTGTTGCGTATCTCTAACATGCCATTGCCGCGGGCGCAGGCGGTGGAGCGTCCCGCGAGCCCAGCTTCGCCCATTAAAGAACGATAAGCCTCTTTAACAGGGGTCGCGTAAGGGATTTGCTCATGGTGCGATAGTGGGTGGTATGGGTTACCAGCAATGCGCAATATATCATCGGTACGATTATCGATACGTACTCGCAGGCCACATAACGACCAACAGCCAAAACACATAGACGGCGCGACTCTTTGATCTGGATTAGGCAGTAGTTTGCCATTCGCATTGAGGTGATATTCTGGCGCTAACGAGTTGCCGTGGTGAATGTGCTGAGTCTTTTTACCCGCAGTGCCCTCTAAGGTTCCTTTGACTGCATGATGAATGGTGTCACTGTAACCGGCTGAAAATGCACCTAATCCACCAACAGCAAAACCTGATTTTAGTAGCAGACGACGTTTATTATCCATTTTAAAATCCTTAAATATGTTGGTTATTGCTGCGGAGCTTGAGGTTGGCGAGCCGCAGTAGCTTTAGTGTTGATAAGCTCTGAGGCGATAAGTGCCAGTGCCAGCCATAGGCCGAATATGCCAATGATCCCAAGCCAGCCGGCGCTACCAGCGGGTAATTGATAGGCAAAATCTCCCACATCGAAGCGAGCAATGGTTTGTACTTCCAAAATAGTCACCCAACGAATGATCCACGCACACAGTAGGCTGCAAACTAACATGGCAATGACTCCGAATTCGCGCGTGGCAAGGACGCCGAACAGCAGCGCTAAACCAATACACACCAATAAGGACGCGGCCATCAGCGTAAGATTGATGAGCCAAACGGGATCGGCGAACAGTGAAAAGCTGGGGTTGTTTGAGGCCCAAATCGGCACTAACACTAATGCCAAGGTCGCAGCAATAACGCTAGTGCGTTGGATGATGTTGCGATCGGCGCAGCTTAACGCCGGTTTTGTCGCGTTAGGCAGCAGTGTCCATGTGAGTAGGGTAAAGCCGATGGCGCCAACAAATGCGCTGGTAAACCACAGTAGCGCTGAAGCGGGTTGATGCCATAAAGGGCGACTGGCGATGACTGAAATTTCGGCGCCAGTATAGATGGCAATACTCAACCCTGATAGCGCGGTAAGGCTGGCGGCCATCAGTAACTGCTTGGGAGTACTTTGCCATTGCCCCAAGGTTAACAGCGCTACCTTGCGCAGCCAGGGGGACTCGCTAAACTGCCACGCGGCAATATCGCGGCGCAAATAAAGCCAGGCGGTCAGCACGCTTAGCCCAGAAAATAGCGGTAAGAAAAACGAGCCTAATGACATCCAAGACCATGGCGTGACATGAAAATAGAAATGCCAAGCGCGGCCCGGTTGATGTAGATCGCCCGTGAGTGCCAGCGGGCCAACAATGGCGCCGATGGCCATGGTGAGCGCGAGTGCCACACGAAAATGGTGGGTGGTTTGACGGCTAAAAAACAAGGCGACGAGAAACAAGATTGCCGCGGCGTAAGAGGCGCCAATATAGAAAAAGTATTGCACTGCCCAGGGAAGCCAGGCCACTTCTTGTGCTGGAATCAAGATTTCGGTGATGTTCATGATTGTTCTCCCACAGGTTCGTAGAGGGCGGCTTGACCGTCGACATGGCTGACGAAGCGCTCATCCATGCCGATGTAAAACACGTGTGGATGAGTATTGTTTTCAGGTTTAAGTACCTTGATATCGTCTTTGTTTGCGGTCAGTAATTGGCTGATCACACTATTAGGGTCGTTGATATCGCCAATCACGCGAGCACCGCCCACACAGGTTTCGACGCAGGCTGGGAGTAAGCCCTCTTCTAATCGATGGGCGCAGAAGGTGCATTTATCGGCAGTTAAGGTGTCGTGATTGATAAAGCGGGCATCATAAGGGCAGGCCTGGACGCAATAGGCGCAGGCAACGCAGCGCTCGTTATCGACCATGACGATGCCATCTTCACGTTGAAAGGTAGCTTGTACTGGGCAGACCTTGACACAAGGCGGGTTATCGCAATGGTTACACAAACGCGGTAACATAAATGCCTTCACCTGCTGGGGTTGTTCTTTACCGTCTAGCTTGACTTCGTACTGTTTAACCGTGGTTCTGAACTGACCAATTGGTGCCTGATTTTCTATGCTGCAGCCGACGGTGCAGGCTTGGCATCCGACGCATTGACGCAGATCGATCGCCATGGCATAGCGTTTACCTATGTGACCTTTACGATCGGCTTGTTGGTTGTTGCGAATAACCGTACTGGCAACCGCAGTATTGACTCCTGCTACGGGAATGAGCGCCGCACCGGCAGTAATACCCGCTATGCGATTAAGAAAATGTCGTTTATCAGTATCCATATAACGCCTACTTGGGTGGGTGATAAAATGTACTGCGGCCATTGTTCGTTATTCACATCAGTGGCGGTATTGTGGATTTCCACATACCCAGATCAATATTGATCTAGAACAAGTTATATGACCGCCATAGGGTGATATACCTCTAATAATTAAGAAGATATGATACATAAACAGGAGAATGAGGCCTTGAGTCCATGCTTGATATTTCGATGTCAAAGAGCGCTATTTAATAATGCATTACGGCTAAGTCCAACATGGCTAAAAACAGCATGGCGCGGCGACTTAATGCACTGGGGGCTATGGCTCAGTGCATGCGCTGTTATTTGCTCTGCTATTAATCCTGCTCTAGCCGAAATGCCGACCGATAGCGTAAGCAGCCAAAGGGGGGCGCAGCGCGATATTGTCATTGCTGATGCTAACCAGCCTGTTGCGGTGAAAATGATCGATGTCGCGGTATTAGCCACTCGTGGTAAGTCGGCGGCACGTCATCGTTGGCAGCCAACGATGACGTGGCTGGAGTCACATATTGCCAATTCCCGTTTTATGTTACATCCGCTAACCTTGGATGAAATGGCCAACGCCGTTGAGCAGCTTAAGGTCGATTTTGTGATAACCAACCCCGGACAAGCGGTACAGCTTGGGCGGCAATTTGATCTCTCTTGGCTGGTAACCATGACCAGCCATACAGGTGAGAGCCAAACCAACAGTATTGGCTCAGCGCTGGTGGTGCGCCGTGATTCCCCCTATTACAGTGTTGAGCAGCTTTACGGTAAACCCCTCTCTGCGGTGGCCAGTAACGCCTTTGGGGGCTATTTAAGTTTGCGCCATCATTTAATAAGTCAGGGTTTTGATGCCAATGCGTTTTTTTCACGTGTACGCTTTTTAGGCTTCCCCATCGATGCCAGTTTGTATCAGCTACGCGATAAGCATATTGAGGCTGCGGTCGTGCCTGCCTGTTTATTAGAAAGCATGGTGACAGATGGGTTACTCGAGGATAACTATCGGGTGATCCAGTCCCGCTCGCCGGCTTACTTTCCCTGCCAAGTGACCAGTGAACTATATCCCAATTGGTCATTTGCCAAGACCCAGCGTGCCACTAACGAATTAGCGAAACAGATGTCCCAAGCCTTATTGGCTATGCCTGCTGAGAGTGAGGCGGCCATTGCCGCCAGAGCGTCAGGTTGGACATCGCCAGTGAGCTTGTTAGCTATCGATAAGTTGTATCAAGAGCTGAACATGCATCCCTTGCATCTGCCTTGGTGGCAGGAGGCCTTTATCTGGCTTGATGATAATCAGCAGTGGGGCTGGTTGCTGTTTGTAACGTTAGTGCTGCTTAATGGCTATCACTTCTGGTTAGAGTATTGTTTTAACCGAAATAAGAAGCAGCTAGAGCAGGCGTTGCACCGACTAAAACACAATGGTGAGCTGCTCGAACATGCTCAGCGCGTTGCCATAGTGGGCGAGCTGGGCACCAGTGTGGCTCATGAAATTAATCAGCCTTTAGCGGCGATACGAAATTACACTGAAGCGGGGTTATTACGTATCGCTAAGCAGCGTCCGCTTGAGGATTTGGTGCCTGTACTTGAAAAAATTCAACATCAGGTAGAGCGAGTCGATAACATAGTGCAGCGACTACGAACGATGATCAAGAAGCATGCGGCTGAAAAAAAGTTTATCGATATTAATCAATTGATTATTGATACCATGGAGCTGCTTGATTTTCGTCTTACTAAGCTTGAGATCCCTTACCGTTTGTCACTACAGACGTCATTACCACTGTGTTATATTGACCCGATTGGCTTGCAACAAGTGTTAGTGAACCTCGTCACTAATGCCATTGATGCCTGCGTCAGTGCGCAGCACACCGATGTGACTTGGCAGCCAGAAATCGTCATTGAGAGCCATTATCAGGATAACGTTTTAACCTTAACGGTTAGCGATAATGGCATTGGTATCTCAGCAGAACAAGCCGCAGCGACCCAGGCCTTTGTGAGCACAAAAACACAAGGGCTGGGGCTAGGACTAGCAATTTGCCGTGATGTGATAGAAGATCATGCAGGGCAAATGAGTTTGAGCCCTATTGCGCCTCATGGCTGTAAAGTCACCATTGTTATCCCTGTATCGTTACCTCAGTGAGTAGAAAGTCCCATGAATAATCGCCTTACTAACTTGCCCGTGTATGTTGTCGATGATGATCAGTCTGTCAGGGAGTCTCTGGCATTTTTACTCGAAGAGTATGAATTTAATGTCGCAGTGTTTAGCGATGGTCAGCACTTTCTTGACAACGCAGCGCTGACGCAACCGGGTTGTGTGATTTTAGATAGCCGTATGCCAGTGCTGCGTGGCCAGCAAGTGCATCAACATTTACGCGATAATCAAAGTCCGCTAGCGGTGATCTATTTAACTGGCCATGGCGATGTGCCCATGGCGGTCGATGCGCTGCAAGCTGGGGCGGTCAACTTCTTCCAAAAACCGGTTAATGCCGAACAGCTGGTGGCCGCGATCAACCTTGCATTGGAAAACTCAATGCAGCAGCTGGATAAATTGGCTAGTATCGATGCTTACCAGTCATTAACCGAACGTGAGAAAGATATTTTGGGGTTAATTGTTGCCGGTAAACGTAATCAAAAAATTGCCGATGAGCTGTGTATCGCTATGCGCACCGTTGAAGTGCATCGCGCCAGTTTATTGAAAAAATTTGCCGCCAAAACTGTGGCAGAACTCGCCTATATTTATGGCGTGCTGCATTCGTGATTGTATCACCGATCTGCCTCTTTAATTAGGCGTACTTAAACAATGACAGGCCACCTTAAGTGACATCTCAATCTGTAACACCCAGCGCTGCCACATCTCAGCCTACTCGCTTAACCTCTGCTGGGGGGCAATCGATTAAAGGCCGAATATTGACTCGCCATCATGTGGGCAACGCCCTGCATTATTACCTAAAAACCCTCGATGGCCCTGTACGTGTGGTGATCAACGACAGTGAGCGAGTCTGCTTTTGTCGTACCCAAGATGTCGCTCAGCTGTTATCGCCTTTGGCGCACCAGTCTGTACGTACCGAAGCGCTGACACTAAAGACCTTTGATCATCAAGCGGTAACGGCGCTTTACTGTGGTAATAGCCAAAGTTTTCGTCAGTTAGTCAGAGAGGCGACCGACTTAGGGATAGCGCTGCACGAAGCCGATATTCGTCCTGAGCAACGCTACCTCATTGAACGTTTTATCGCCTTAGATGTGGAGTTTGTCGGTGAGTGGGTGCCAAATGAGAGTATCAAGACGCTTATCGGACATCGAGCCCGTCGTACAGATATTGATGTCACACTTTCTATCGTCTCTCTGGACTTTGAATGCTCAATGAGTGGCGAGCTTTATAGCGTTGGCTTATATGGCAAGGACAATGAGGGGAAAGCGATTGAGTTAGTTATTATGGTCGGCAACGGGGAAGGCGTGAATCCTCCATTGGTTGCTAGCAGCGTCACCTATATTGAATGGGTAGATAATGAAGCGGCGCTGATTATCGCCTTGATTAACTGGTTTGCACGCTTTGATCCCGACATTATCATTGGGTGGGCCGTGGTCACGTTTGACTTAGCCTTGCTGTATCGCCGTGCAGCTCTCCATCAAATTCCGCTTAAGTTGGGACGACATCATCAGCTGTTAACGTGGAAGGTGGAAGGTAAGTTTCGTCCTGAAACCTTGGTGCTTCCAGGGCGAGTGGTGCTCGATGGCATCGATTGGCTCAAGGCTGCATTTTATCAATTTGATAGTTATGCTTTAGACAATGTCTCTCGTCAGCTGCTTGATGAGGGCAAAGCGATTGATAATGTGGACAATCGGGGCGAGGAGATCACCACCTTATTTAATGAAGATAAGCTGGCGTTGGCCCATTACAACATCACAGATAGCCGCCTGGTGTGGGACATTTTTCAAAAAACGTCGCTGACCGAGTTTGCCCTTGAGCGTTCAAGACTAACAGGTTTGGAGTTTGGCAGAGTTGGCGCCTCTGTCGCCGCGTTTAATAATCTCTATTTACCGCATCTGCATCGCGCCGGATATGTCGCGCCAAGTGAGCCAGCAAGTGATGGCATAGAAAGCCCAGGCGGTTATGTGATGGATTCCATCCCTGGGCTTTATCAGCATATTTTAGTGCTCGATTTTAAGAGCCTATACCCTTCTATTATTCGTACCTTTTTAATTGATCCTAAAGGGCTGATCGAAGGACAGGCGATGAGCGATACCGATACCGTTGCAGGCTTTTTAGGCGCGCGTTTTAGTCGTAATGCGCCTATTTTACCTGACTTAGTGGCGGAGCTGGCCACTAAGCGCGAGCAAGCTAAGCGAGAAGCGAACGCACCATTGTCACAGGCGATAAAAATCATCATGAACTCCTTATACGGGGTATTGGGATCGCGGGGGTGCGTGTTTCATGATGCTAAGTTAGCCAGCTCAATTACCCTGCGTGGACATGAGATCATGAAACAAACCCGTCGATGGCTTGAAGAGATGGGGTTAACAGTGATCTACGGCGATACCGATTCTACTTTTGTGCATTTAGCTGATGTGAGCTCAATTGATAATATCGATGATTTCGCGCGTTCACTGGTGACTAAAATCAATAGAAAATGGCAACAAAGGCTAAAACGTGACTATAATTTAGCCTGTTATCTTGAGTTGGAGTATGAACGTCACTTTGAACAGTTTTTTATGCCAACCCTGCGTGGTTCGTTAGAAGGTTCAAAAAAGCGTTATGTCGGTGCCTATACCCAGAAAAATGGTGAATTAAAACTGGTTTTTAAGGGGATGGAGCAGGTGAGAAGCGATTGGAGTCCTGTAGCACGACAAATACAGGCTGAACTCTATCTTCGCTTGTTTACCAAACAAGATGTGGTGGAGTACTTAAAAAGCATGATAGTCGCGCTGCAGCGTGGCGAATTAGATGATCTATTAGTGTTTTCTAAGCGATTACGCCGCAATATTGAAGATTACACCGCAAAGTCTGCACCGCATGTCAAAGCCGCTACATTGTGGTGTGAGCGCAGTGGAGATAGTCGTTTCGGTAAACGAGGCTGTAAAGTGGAGTATGTAATGACAACCAATGGGGCTGAACCAAGGCAGTATTGTCATGGGAATATCGATTATCAGTATTACTTGGATAAGCAGATCGCGCCCATTTCTGATCCAATACTTACGATTTTGGAGCTTAGTTTCACCGAAGTGGCGTCAAAACAGCTAACGTTAATATAGTTGTTATTATTTTAATAGTTGTAACTCCGAGTGTTAATGCATGGTTTTGGGTTTGGGTGAGTATGGTTTCATTCGGTGGTTGAGTGAAATAAAACTGCAATTTATGCGATATTCAGCTTTGAGTGACAACTGATCTTTTGTTAGTCTCAATTTGGAATGGGAGTGAAATAAAACAACGGAATGTAGCACTAAAGTTAACATAAAAAGTTAGCAGTAAAAGTTAACAGCAAACTGAACATTATAAAAGGTTAAGCCAACACATGAAGAAGAGTTTAATAGCAACAGCATTAGCGGCTGTCATTTTTGTACCAGCAGCATCAGCTATCGAAATTTATAAAGACGATAAAAATGCTGTCGAAATTGGTGGTTTTATTGACGCCCGAGTTATTAACACTCAAGGTGAGACCGAGGTTGTTAATGGCGCGTCACGTATCAACTTCGGCTTTACTCGTGATATGAGTGATGGCTGGAAAGCGTTCACTAAATTGGAATGGGGCGTAAACCCTGTTGGTAATAGTGATATTGTCTATAACAACCGTTTTGAATCAGTTCAGGATGAGTTTTTTTATAACCGTCTAGGTTATGTCGGCATCGTCCACGACACCTACGGTACCCTAACCATAGGTAAGCAATGGGGTGCTTGGTACGATGTGGTTTACAGCACAAACTATGGCTTTGTTTGGGATGGTAATACTGCTGGTGTATACACTTATAACAAAGATGATGGTGCTGTAAACGGTGTAGGCCGTGGTGACAAAACGGTGCAATACCGTAACTCATTCGGTGATGTCAGCTTTGCTGTACAAGCACAGTTGAAAAATAGCAGTTTCTATACGTGTGATTCAGATAATATCTCTGAAGAAGCATGTGAAGCGCTTTGGGTAAATGGCGATAGAGCGGCGCAACAAGTTGAGTTTAACTACACTTACGGCGGTGCAATTACTTATGCAGCAACTGAAAAATTGACCCTTACTGCAGGTGTAAACCGTGGTGAGTTTGACGTTCGTTTTGGTAATGGTGAACAAACAACGGCAGTCGATCTTATCTATGGTGCTGGTGTGACTTGGGGTAACTTTGATGATGCTGGCTTCTATGCGGCGGCTAACGTAAATAAGCAAGAAAACCATGATACTGATAACATCGGCCGCTTAATCAAAGATGCGTGGGGTGTAGAAAGTTTATTCTCTTACACCTTCGATAATGGTCTACGTCCATTTGTATCGTATAACATCTTAGATGCGGGCGATGATTATGTTATCCAGCCTAACTTCAACGCCGATCCTAACGATGTGTTTAAGCGTCAATTTGTGGTTGTTGGTTTGCACTATGTGTGGGATAACAATACTGTGCTTTATATCGAAGGTCGTAAAGACTACAGTGATTTTACTAGCGCTGATAAAGAGCAAGAAGCGAAAATGTCGTTATCTGAAGATGATGGTATCGCTATTGGTATTCGCTACACCTTATAAGTTGACAGTTTAACGTCGTCATCTTGAATAAAAAGCGCTTCATCATGAAGCGCTTTTTTTTGACTGCTCACAGCACTTTTACATGATTTTTTGATAGTTGTTCTATCCAATATCGTATTTGTCGTGAGGGCGTTCACTATGTTGATAACGCCGGCGTTAACACATTGTGTGCGAGTTTTACTTTTTTCATTTTAACGGCCTATTTTACCTATCTCTTTTGTTAATAGTGTTTGCCCTATCATGATGGTGTCCTGCTGTCGTGTGTTAGTTGTTAATTTCCCGGTATTAGCTGTAATTAATTATTTACATTCATTCGTGAGTGAAGATTGATTGAAGGAGGCTGGCGCTATTGTGAATTACATAGCCTCCTTCGCTATTAAACGAAAAATATCTACTTTATAAAATACTCATGTTAATGCTATTCGTGATCCTCGGGTGAAATATTTTTTATATTTTTCAATCTGATTAAAAACCAAAGTGGTGAGGTTAGTCCGTACTGACTATTTAATCTAGATAGTCTATAGGGCTTAGTTTTAAGTACGACAAAACTGACTGACCATATATTTAATAAGGTTTTCCTTCCATTTGCTTTTGGAGCCATTTGTAACATCCAATTCAGGTGCTAATGTATCTCGGTTGTCTAATTTAGTGTTTGCGTGTTACCGGATGAGGTGAGTATCTATGATTTTTATCTACCTGATAA
Source organism: Shewanella algidipiscicola (assembly GCF_003605125.1). Lineage (GTDB taxonomy): Bacteria > Pseudomonadota > Gammaproteobacteria > Enterobacterales > Shewanellaceae > Shewanella > Shewanella algidipiscicola. The sequence goes on along the minus strand of NZ_QPQT01000001.1, from coordinate 422,871 downwards.
ATAATATTTTATGTTGAATTCTCTCATCGAGTTAATAGCGTGTTATGGGTTATGACAAGGGAAATGGTATATAACATTCCTGTTTAAACGCTTATAAATTCGGCTTTTAATAGTTAGTCTGTAAAAAATGGGTTGTAAGTGTTGCGAAATTGTTTCTCTTGTGGTCTTATCTTGCTTAGAAATTTAGCCGACAATGTTGCTTTCGTTGTCGTGTTAGATATTCGCAATAAAATAAAAATGATGTCCAGGGAGAAACAACATGTATAAAAATAGCCTATTAGCTAACTCAGTGCGTATCGCGCTAGTTAGCGGTGCTGCGTTAACCGCTTTCACCGCCCCAACAGCCTTTGCAGCAGATGAAATAGCTGATAACGTTGAACGCATAGAGGTGACTGGTTCACGTATTAAGCGTGCCGACTTGGAAACTGCGAGCCCAATCAGTGTGATCGATGCTTCATCAATCATTGCATCTGGTGCAACCTCTATTGATGATGTATTGCGTAATATGACATCTGCTGGTGGTGCAATGACTAACGCGGCCATTAACAATGGCTCACAAGGTAATGCACGTATTAACCTACGTGGTCTTGGCTCTAATCGTACGCTTGTGTTAGTTAATGGTCGTCGTATGATTGCCTCAGGTACTGGTGCTGCTTCAACAGTGGATTTAAACACCATTCCAGTATCAATGATCCAGCGTGTTGAAGTACTCAAAGATGGTGCATCGGCTATCTATGGTACTGATGCGATTGCAGGTGTTGTCAACGTCATTTTGAAGCGCGATTTCGAAGGTTTTGAAGTTAATGTCCAAACGGGATTGAGTGGTGAAGGTGATGCTGATGAAACGAGTATCGATTTTACTCTTGGCAACACGTTTGACAAAGGTAATATTGTTATCAATGGTCAATACACCAAACGCGGTGATGCGAGCCAAGCTGACCGAGATTTTTCTAAGTGTCCAATTGCTGAAACAACTGATGCGAGCGATATCTACTGCGCTGGTAGTGGTTACTCTCAGGGGGGGCATATATGGGGAGATAAAAACCACGGCATAGTCGGTTCAGGTCAAGATGGTGCTTATGCAATCGGTGATTCCGGTTACTATGGTCACTATGTAGCAGACCCTAAAACGGGTAAACCAGTATGGGAAGCTTTTGCTGATAAATCGGTTCCAGACCTAAGTGGTTTAGGCGGGCAGTATCATGACTTTACCGATGCAGATCGTTACAACTTTGCTGAAACTAGTTACCTGTCAACACCAATGGAACGCTTAAATCTATCATTTTCGGGAACTTATGAGTTAAGTGACTCTATTATGTTTTTCTCGGAAGCTATGTATTCTAAGCGTTGGTCAAATCAGCAAATGGCGCCTCAACCTATCTGGAATAGTTCTCCTTGGGCGTATGATTCATCTTGGATGACTCAGGAGCTGGTTGGTTTGGTGCAAGAGGGTGAAAAGCTTGATTACGGTCGCCGTGTGGTTGAGTCAGGTAATCGTTATTTCTCGCAGACAGTTGATACAGTGCGTGTCGTTGTTGGTTTAGAAGGCGAGTTGTCTAATGGCTGGTCTTGGGATGCCTCTTACAATAAGGGTAAAAATGATTCGGTAGATACTCTTGCCAACCTTCATAACTTAGGCTCAATTAACGATGCTGTAATGGCTAAAGAGTTTGACCCATTTAGTCAATCTTCTTGGGAAGGCGAAAGTATTGCACCTTATATTTACACTGAAGTAAATAGCGGTGGCAGTGAATTAGATATTTTCTCTGCAACACTTTCTGGTGAAGTGATGGAGCTTCCTGCCGGTATGCTAGGGTTTGCTGCTGGTTATGAATATCGCGAAGAGTCAGCGCATTTCACTCCCGACTCATTGACATCTCAAGGTCTTGCGAATGATCCACGTGTTGAAGGCACCGCTGGTTCATTTGATGTAAATGAGCTATATGCTGAATTAGCGATTCCATTATTAAGTGATCTTCCTTTTGCTGAGCAAGTGGATTTAAGCGCTGCGATGCGTTACTTCGACTACAGCACATTTGGTGATGACTCAACGTGGAAGTTAGGTCTTACGTGGCGTATGACTGAAGACTTAATGATTCGTGGTGGCCGTTCAACCGCGTTTCGTGCACCAACGGTGAGTGAGCTATACGGTGGTAAGTCACCATCATTTGAGCAAATTAAGCATCCAGCTACCACACAAACACAGGCTGAAGTTACCGTTGGTGGTAACCCAATGCTTACACCAGAAGAAGCTGATATCACAACAGTTGGTTTAGTCTACTCGCCAAGTTACGTTGAAGGTCTGTCTTTTACTGTTGACTATTTTGATATTGCAATTACCAATACCATCACTGAAGTTGACAATAACTATCTAGCAAATCAGTGTTTAGACGCCACAGGCAACAAGATTAATACGGGTGCTGCATTATGTCAGTCTTCTAATATTGAAATTGATGGTACTGGCCGTATTTCATTCGATAATGGCTTACAAAACATAGGTCAAACCAATACTTCTGGTTATGATATTAACGTAGCTTATGTCTTTGAAGGTCTTGGTCTAGATTGGAAAGCCGGTTTAGATACGTCGATTCTTGATACCTATGAAGAGTTTGATCCTGATGGTAATGCCGTTGATTACCGTGGTTATGTCACTGGTGGTGTAGGTGCTTACGCTAAGTTAAAGACTAACTTTAACCTTACCGCAACTGGCGATATCTGGAGTGCTACGTATGAGGCACGTTATATCGATGGTATGGATTCATTCGCATGTAAGGATGACCCATCTAAATGTTATGCTCCGAGCGTGGATAGCATTATTTATCACGATTTATCAGCAACCTACGATGTAACAGATATGGTGCGTTTAAGTGGTGGTGTGAATAATATCTTTGATGAAGAGCCTCCATACTATTCAGGTAATAACGATTCAAACACCGACCCATACACATATGACGTGTTAGGCCGCTATTTCTTCGTTAGAGCAAGTGTAAAGTTCTAAAGAGGACAAGTTAACTATACAATCTTTGTGTTGTAGTTAATTAAAGTCAAAAAAATCGAAAATCATGAATTTGATTTTCGATTTTTTTTATATGAGATGTTACCTTACCATGTTAATCGTATTCCAGTGCCAAGCCTGTTTTGTTTTTCCTAGCGTTTCATGTTGTACACGTAACGAGATCTAAAATTAAAGAAAGTATTTGCTATGCCAAGCTGGCTAACCATTGGTCGCTGGGTGGCGTTATTACGCCAGTTTAACTATTTCATTTACTCTATTTCATCGCTGAAAACCCGCTAATGCTTTAATGTATGTGCAACAAATAATCATTTAAATGGTTTTATATCTGCAACTTTGTTACTGCTTGGTTGTTTTTGTGTTTAAAAAAGGTGTTCTAGATAAAATGCTTTTTTTTCAGGTGTTTAATTTAGTTTTTAGCATGTTTCATGTTAATGCAGTCGTATCTAACTGAAACATAGTTAGTTGAAAAAACATATCTTATGTAAATTTTGCCGTGTAATCGCCTTTTCATAGGGTTTTAGCCCTTTTGAAATGTTGACATCGGTCAACATTTTGTGAAATGATGCCAGCGGGTCTGCACTTTATATGGTGTGGAGAGGGAAGATAATAACTAACAATCACAAGAGAAATACACACTTATAGTAACGGCATTCTAGCAAGATAAGCAGAAACCCATGTTGCTACAAAGTTAAACTTTTTATTTTCACTTCAAATTGGTTGGGAACTATGTCCAAGGTAAGCAATAGAACTAAAATCGCTACAGCGCTCGTAGGCGCGCTGGCCTTAGCAGGCAGTAACTTAGTGGTTGCCGATCCACTTTCTGATGTACAGAAAGCGGATGCGAGAATTCATTCAGATGCGGCTGCATCGCAAAAGAAAGTTGATAAATTCTACGATCAAGCACAAGACATGGCATTTGAATATGGCCAAGTCGCTGATACGCGTGAATCAACAAAATCATATAACGACTACGTTGCTGGATTGGTTGCAGACCAAGAAGCGACGATGAAACTTATCCAAGAAGACATCAATGGTGTTGATAAATTACGTCAAGGTGTTGTGCCATTAATGTTTAAAATGGTGGATGCGTTAGAGCAGTTTGTCGCTTTAGATCTGCCATTTAATAAAGAAGTACGTGAAGCTCGTATCGAGCGCCTGCGTGAAACACTTAATACTGCAAACGTAACACTTGCTGAAAAATATCGTCTTATTCTCGATGCATACAATATCGAACGCGAATATGGTTCAAAATTGAATGTTGAAACGGGTAAGTTGCAGCTTGATAGCAAAGAGATCTTGGTTGATTTTATCAACTTCGGCCGTGTCGGCTATTACGCTCAAAGCCTAGATCAAAAGTCTGCATGGATGTTCAATCCAGAGACAAAAGCATGGGATAAGCTAGAAGATGGCTATCTGCGTAACATAACTAAAGCTATTCGCCAGGCTCGTGGCCAAGGTGCTCCTGATATGTTCGCGTTACCAATCCCAGCTGCGGAGGCTGCACAATAATGAAAAAGTTAATCTCTACAGCAATCGTTGCTGCAACGCTATCTCTAACAGCGGGAATGGTCAGTGCCGCTGATGCACCTAAGACTATCGATCAATTGTTAAAGCAAGTTCAAAGTGATCGTGCTAATGCGGCTCAAGTCAATAAGAAGCGTGAAGCTGAATTTCAAGCTGAACGTGGCGATAAAGCTGCACTACTTAAGCGTGAAAAAGCAGCGTTAGCCGCTGAAGAGCAACGTGGCAAAGATCTCGCTCAAGCGTTTGCTGATAACGAGCGTAAAATTGCTCAGTTAGAAGAAGACCGCAAAATTGCTCAAGGTGACTTGGGTGAAATGTTCGGTGTCGTTAAAGGTGAGGCCGGTGATTTCGCAGGCAAATTAATATCTTCAAATGTAAGCGCTCAGTTTCCTGGTCGTGACGCATTTATCTCTGAATTAGGTGCTCGTAAAGAACTACCCAAAATTGAAGAATTAGAGAAGTTCTGGGAAGCACAGCTGTTTGAAATGGCTGAGTCAGGTAAAGTGGTTGCATTTAATGCAGACGTTACTGGTATTGACGGTAATGTTAGCAACACTAAAGTGATTCGTGTCGGTGCATATAACCTATTAGCCGATGGCCAATATGTTGTATATAACCCTGAACTGCATCTTATCCAGCAGTTATCTCAACAGCCTGGTGGTGAGCAAGTTGCTAGCGTTAAAAACTTTGAAGGTCAAACATCAGGCGTACACAAGCTGTTTGTTGACCCTGCGCGCGGTGTCCTATTAAACGTATTCACACAGAAAGCGACGTTAGAAGAGCGCATTGAAGCGGGTGGTACGATTGGTTATATCATTATTGCGCTATTGGTACTTGGTGCGATCATTTCAATCGAACGCTTAGTGACGCTTTATATTGTTGGTGCGAAAGTTAATGCTCAGCGTAAAAACATCGATAACCCTGGTAACAACCCACTTGGTCGTGTGTTAAAGGCTTACCATGACAATAAAGATGTCGATGTTGAAACCTTAGAGCTTAAACTTGACGAAGCCATCCTGAAAGAGACGCCAGCGCTTGAAACTCGTATCTCTATCATTAAGGTCCTTGCAGCTATTGCGCCTATGATGGGTCTACTTGGTACTGTGACCGGTATGATTGCAACGTTCCAAAGCATTCAGTTATTTGGTACGGGCGATCCTAAGCTTATGGCGGGTGGTATCTCTATGGCACTGATGACGACAGTACAGGGTCTAGTTGCGGCATTACCACTAATGCTTATGCATGCCATTGTTATTGCACGTAGCAAGTCAGTTGTTCAAGTACTTGAAGAGCAAAGTGCAGGTATCGTAGCCGAGCACGCTGAGAAGAGGAACGCCTAATGATGCTATACCTGATGGACATCTGGGATTCCGTCAGGGGCTTCATGGCCTCCGGAGGCGACGTCCTCTGGTTGGTTGCGGCAGTGCTATTTCTAATGTGGGTGTTAATGCTTGAGCGTTTTTGGTATCTCAATTTGATTGCGCCAAAAGAACATAACAACATTATCACCGCATGGAATAACAGAGAGGACTCTACCTCTTGGCATGCACACCGTATCCGTGAAGCTTGGGTATCCCAAGCGAAACAAGATATGAATGCTCGTATGCTGATTATCAAAACCTTAGTAGCTATCTGTCCGATGATAGGTCTACTGGGTACCGTAACCGGTATGATACAGGTATTCGATGTGATGGCAGTTCATGGGACGAGTAATGCTCGTATGATGGCAGCTGGTATTTCAATGGCAACCATGCCGACAATGGCGGGAATGGTCGCTGCGTTATCGGGAGTATTTTTTAGTACTCGCCTTGATGCAAAAATGAAGATCAGTATGGAAAAGCTAAAAGACAGCCTGCCACACCACTAGAGAGAGATTGAACATGGCACGTAAAAAGCATTCAAGTATAGAAGAAGAAGCACAGATTGATATGACACCGATGCTAGACATCGTGTTTATCATGCTGATCTTCTTTATCGTAACAACGTCGTTTATTAAGCCCTCAGGTCTTGACTACAATAAACCTGAAGCTTCTCAAGCGACGACTCAGAAGTCTGCAAACATCTTTATTGGTGTCAGCAAGACAGGCGTGATTAAGATGGAAAACCGTCAGGTTGACATCGAGCGTGTAACAGCTAACGTAGAACGTATGTTAGCTGAGTCACCAGAAGCGGCTGTGTTGATTGAAGCAGATAAAGAAGCTGAGCATGGCCTAGTTATCAAGGTCATGGACAACGTGAAGAAAGCCGGTATCGACAAGATTTCGGTATCAGCGGGGAAAGATTAATATGCTCAGAGCAATAGTATCATTATTAATTGGTGGTGCTGTTACTTTTGCCCTGTTTGTATTCATGGCCTTCTTGGTCGGTGGCGGCGCTAAACGCGCCGACACCGCAACTGAATCTCCAGTGATTGAGATCAGTATGGATAAACAGGATACAAAAGTGCAGGATAAGCCTAGGGTAAAACCTAAGCCACCTACACCGCCTGAGCAGCCACCTTTGCCTGATACCCCACCACCAGATAGCTCATCTGATATCGACACTAATATGTCGTTTAACATGAGTGGTGTAGTGGCAGGTTCTGCGAGCACAGGCTTTAAGCTTGGTAATATGATGACTCGTGATGGTGATGCGACGCCAATTGTGCGTATCGAACCACAATATCCTATCGCTGCTGCTCGTGATGGTAAAGAAGGTTGGGTACAACTTAGCTTTACTATTAATGAACTGGGCGGTGTTGACGATATCGAAGTGATCGATGCAGACCCAAAACGTATTTTCGATAGAGAAGCTAAGCGCGCACTCAGAAAGTGGAAATACAAGCCAAAGATTGTTGACGGTAAAGCCCTTAAACAGCCTGGTATGACGGTTCAACTTGACTTTAAACTCGATGGAGGCAAATAGAGATGCAAAAAGTGAATACGCTTGCAACTGCACTATTGTTTGCTATCGGTGGTAGTCTTGCTGTAGTGCCAACTGTAAATGCTGCGGAAAAGTGTCCCATTGAAAAGCGTCAGTCTAAGGCTGTCGGTCAAAACTCTGCTAAAAAAGTGCAGAAGTCTTTTGAAGCTTATCAAGAAGGCAACATTGACGAAGCGATTGCAGTATTGCTTGAAGCCAATCCACGCGATGATTTTGATAAGGCCTATATTGCCCGCATGTTGGGTAACTTTTATGCCGAAAAAAATCAGATGGCTACTGCGATTAAATACCTTAAAACGGCCGTAGATGCTGACATTCTTGGTGGTACTGATCATGGTGCAACGCTGCGTTTGTACGCGGACTTGTTAATCCAAGAGAAGAAGTTCAAAGAGTCTATTCCGCAATATTACAAGTGGATGGAGTTTACCTGTAAGGAAGATGCACAAGTGTATCGCCGTATAGGTATTGCTTACTCTGAACTTAAAGAGTGGGATAAAGTACTACAGGTCGTTGATAAAGGTCTTTCTATCAGTGATAAGCCAGATAAAGGCTTATATCAGATGAAACTGACGGCTTACTTCAACAAGAAAGATTATAAAAATGCCGTTAAAGTACTCGAGACCATGGTGCCATTGTTCCAACAAGATGGCCGTCTATGGGTACAGTTAGCACAGTTTTATCTGATAACTGAAGACTACACTAAATCGTTGGCGACTTATGATCTGGCTTATAAGAATGGATTTTTAGAAACCGCTGGTAATATCACCCGTTTAGCGCAGCTACTTGCGCAAAATGGTTCACCTTACAATGCGGCAAAAATCTACGAAAAGCATTTAAAAAGCGGTTTGATTGAAGAGGATGAGAAAACGCTCTCAATTTTGGCTGGCTTTTATCATAATGCGAAAGAGCTTGATAAGGCTGCCACCTATTATGGTAAAGCCGCTGTCATCAACAATGATGGTAAGTTATTCCTGAAACAGGCACGTTTATTGACATTACAAGAAGAGTACAAGCAAGCAATTCCTGTACTCAAAAAGGCGCTAGCAGCTGGTGATGTGAGTGAAGGTGAGGTTGAGTTTGAATTGGCATTAGCCTATCTTGGCACTAAGCAGTATAAAGCCGCGTATAACGCATGCTTAAAAGCTGCTAAAGACGAGAAAACTAAACGTACAGCTAACAGCTACCTTGCTTACATTAAAGAAAAGGCACGTATTTATAACGTTGCACTTTAACTTGTTGAGCCTAAAAAGCCCCTTTATGGGGCTTTTTTTATGCGGTAAATAAAATGGATAAACTATTGCACTTTAAGCTGATGTACCACAGCGTGCTGGCTTTTTTGTTGCTCTAATTGTTGAGACAGGCTACGCACATCGTCGAATAGTTGTTGAATATGCAGTGTGGCGACAGGCTGACACACAGATGCGGCTAATTGGTAATCTATTTTATGAGTATGTTTACGTTGATGATCATGATTGAAATGAGCGATTTTTTGCTCGATACGTTCAATCACAGTATAAGTACCTTGTGTATCAATATTGAATAGGCCTACGGCAAAGTTGTCCTGATTCATCCGAGCGATTAAGTCGCTAGTGCGCATCAGTGCCTGTTGCACTTGGCCTATGAGTAATTCTAATAAGTGAGCTTGTTTGTCGGTTTCATCAATCTGCGGGCATAGATACAATAAGGCTAATGTTTGACGCTCCCTGATATGGCGATGCCATTCGCGATTAAATATCTCCATAAAGTAGGTTTGGTTATAGACACCCGTTTCGGGATCCCTAAATCCAGAATGATTAAATGAGTAGATCATTGCCAGCTCCTTAGATTAATCTATTGACAAGTATAGAAAATAACTAGCAATTGCACAGAATATGAAGGAAAGCAAAAATGAAGAAAACCATTGTCGCAACGACCATCGCCGCGAGTATTATTCTCGGTGGTTGCTCAGACGCTCAGACGGGGTCGCAGGCCACTGTTACTGCTGATCCTAGTGTCGCCAGTACTACGGTGCAAACTGCTGAACAAGCGTATTTGGCTCTGGCTGATAACTATTTTAAGGATAGCCTAAAGCTTGAGCCGATTTATGCGACTTTTGTGGGAGTTAATGATTATAACGACCAGTTTGGCAGCGCATTGACTGAAACCTATTTAAAACAGCGCCATGAGTTAAACACTCGCTACTTAAAGCAGGTCAAAGCCATTGACCGAGATGCCTTGTCGCCAGCGTTGCAACTGAGCTATGACATGTTTTCTTATGACAGAAACGTAGCACTTGTTTCTGAAACCTTTCCTGAGCATTTCATGCCCATGAATCAGTTTTACAGCACAGTGATCAGCATGGTGCAATTAGGCAGCGGAGAAAGTGCCCAACCGTTCAATACTGTGCAAGACTATACTAATTGGTTATCACGTTTAGCTGGGTTCGTTGAGTGGACTAAATTGGCACAAACTCGGATGGATGAAGGCATTGCCAGTAAAGTGGTGTTGCCCCGAGTCTTGGTGGAGCGCATTATTCCGCAACTGCAAGCGCAGTTGGTCAGCCAGCCGCAGCAAAGCCTATTTTACGCGCCCATTACGCAATTGCCGGCTTCATTTACAGCACAAGAAAAAGCACAGCTGACGCAGCAATATACCCAATTTATTGATGAGCAGTTACTACCTGCACTGAGCCAGCTCACAGACTACTTTCAGCACACTTATCTGCCTATGGCCCGCGGCAGTGATGGTTGGTGGGCACTCCCTAATGGAAAGGTCTGGTATCAACACTTAGCCAACTCACATACCACTACCACCATGTCGGTTGATGAAATTCATCAGGTTGGTCTATCTGAAGTTGCCCGTATCTTGTCTGAAATGGATAAAGTACGTCAGCAAGTGGGTTTTGAAGGTGATTTAAACGCCTTTTTTGCGTCACTGTCATCTGAGCCACAATATTTTTTCAATGACCGTCAGGGGCTTATCGATGGTTATATGGCGCTGAAAGATAAAATTAATCTCGAGCTACCCAACTACTTCAATGTGATGCCCAAAGCGGATTACATTGTTAAACCTGTAGAGCATTTTCGTGAGCAGTCTGCTGCCGGTGCCTCCTATGATGCTCCTGCCGTTGATGGCTCGCGTCCTGGGGTATTTTATATCAACACCTTTAATTTAAAAGCCCAGCCGAAGTGGGGCATGACCACTCTCTCGCTACATGAGGCTGCTCCTGGACATCACTTTCAAATTGCTATTAAACAGGAGCTTAGCGATATTCCTCAGTTCCAACGCTTTGGCGGCTACACCGCATTTGAAGAGGGCTGGGCACTCTATGCTGAATACTTAGGCATCGAGATGGGCATGTTTAATGATCCTTACCAATACTTTGGTAAGTTATCAGACGAGATGCTACGCGCTATGCGCTTAGTGGTCGATACTGGCCTGCACGCTAAAGGGTGGAGCCGCGAGCAGGCGATTGAGTATATGAAAGACAATTCGCCAATGGCGGAGTCAGATATTATTGCTGAGGTCGAACGCTACATGGCTATTCCAGGACAGGCTTTATCATACAAAGTGGGCCAATTGAAAATTTTGGCTTTGCGCGCAGAGGCTGAACAAGCTTTAGGTGATAAATTTGATTTAAAAGCGTTTCATGATCAAATTTTGACCTCCGGTTCACTGCCAATGGCTGTGATGGAACAAAAAATTCACCACTGGGTCGCCGCGAGCAAGGCATAATCCTCTCTGCTGAACATCATCGTTCATTAAGCCCAGCAAATGTTTTATACTTGCTGGGTTTTATTTTACTTACTTTTGACACACTTTTAGGAGCGATACATGGTACAAGCAACTGCGCGTCATTTATTAGTCAGCAGCGAAGCACAATGCGAGCAATTAAAGCAGCAAATTTTGGACGGCACCGATTTTGCTGATGTCGCTAAAGCTCATTCATCTTGCCCATCTGGCGCTCAAGGTGGTGATTTAGGTTCGTTCGGCCCAGGCATGATGGTGCGTGAATTTGACGAAGTGGTATTTAGTGCGCCATTAAATGAAGTTCAAGGTCCAGTTAAGACCCAGTTTGGTTATCACTTACTTGAAGTGACCAGCCGCGGCTAAATTGAGGCAACACGATGTTTGAGCTATATACCAACAGGTTAAAGATTAGGTCGCTGCAACGTGAGGATTGGCAAGTTTACTTGTCAATCCACCAAGATCCGAGTGTGAACCAATTTGTTCGCCGACCGGATAGTGCTGAGGTTATAGCCGAAAAATTTGCTGCGCGGCTAACACCTTGGGTATTTGAATCGGGTGATTGGTTAACCTTGACTATTGAGGAGTTAACCACGGGGCAAATCGTGGGATTTACCGGTCTTCACGCCAGTAATGTCACACTTGCCCACGCCGAAGTTGGTTATATGCTCAGCCCAGGTAGTCATGGTAAAGGTTATGCAACCGAAAGCCTCAATGCCGTGATTGACTGGGGGTGTTTACAGTATCAAATTCATAAGTTTATTGGGGTTTGCGTTAAGGACAACCGTGCTTCTGCCCGAGTATTAGAGAAATGTGCTTTTCAACTTGAAGGCATTTTGCGCCATAACTACAAGCTTGACGATCTTTGGGTGGATGACTGTTATTACGGTTTACTGGCTTCAGAGCGTCCACTGTAGCGTGTCATCATGCACAAGTGTTATAATCGCGCCGATTTTTTTGAAAAAGGTATAAAGTGTGACCACAGCATCACAAACCCTAGCATTATTGCCAGGCGAAGAGTTTATAGAGCTCTATAAAGTATTAAAAGTACAGTCGATGACCGGCGGCGGTGGCGAAGCTAAATTCGTCATAAGTGAAGGCATGGTGACTGTCGATGGCGAAGTGGAAACTCGCAAGCGCAAGAAGGTTTCACCTGGGCAAGTGGTGAGCTTCAATGGCGAAAGCGTAATGATTGTCGCAGGCGAATAACGTCCTTAAGTAAGTGGAGTTAATAATGCAATTTCCAGATGATGATAATGGCAAAATGCTGGCCGCAATGGCGGAGTCCGGTATTGATTTGAGCAAGGCGCTTGATGTTGATTTTTTCCTTGTGTTTGAAGATCAGCGAGATGCTGAGTCAGCAGCAGAAGAGTTAGCTCAATCTGAACTCGAGGGCGAAATGGAATTACACCTCAACGATGAACTCGGTAAGTGGGAGCTTATCGTGTGCATTAACATGGTGCCTGAGTACGATGCGATTGTTAGTCAAGAGCTCGAACTCAATACCTTTGCCGCCGAGTTCGGTGGTGCCACTGATGGTTGGGGCGTCATGCAGCATCAGGAAGGCGATGATGAATTTGCTGACGATGAACACCAATGCAGTGATAACTGTCAGCATTAATGCTACCGACGATTGAAGCCACTGTATACAGTGGCTTTTTATTGCCTATTTCACAGACAGACCTTGTGTTTAGCTGGTTCTTACTCGCATTGATTTTAGGCTGGATTACATAAAACAATGCAAAAAAAGAGAAAACTTCTTTGCCTTGTTAATACAAACCAAGTCTAATAGCCGCAATTCTACTCCATTGATTTATAAAGCAGTCACTATGTCTTTCGAATTAACTTATGAGCTTATCGCCATTCTCTTTACCGTCGCAGTGATGGCTGGCTTTATCGATGCAATCGCCGGTGGTGGCGGGCTATTGACTATCCCGGCGCTGATGTGGGCGGGTCTACCACCAACCGCAGCATTAGCGACCAATAAGTTGCAGGCGTGTGGTGGTAGTTTTTTTGCCAGCCTGTATTTTATCCGCAAAGGCATGGTTAGTTTAACGCAAATGAAGCTGTCTATTGGCTGTGCGTTTATCGGCTCAGCGTTGGGTACGGTTGCCGTGCAGTTGATCGATGCCTCAGTATTGCAATTAGTATTGCCATTTTTAATGTTAACCATTGGCGGCTATTTCCTCTTTTCGAAGAAGATAAGCGAAGAGGACAAGCAACAACTACTTACCCCCACGGTGTTTGGCTTTACGGCGGCCCTAGGTGTGGGCTTTTACGATGGGTTTTTTGGGCCGGGGACTGGCAGCTTCTTTGCACTTGCCTTTGTGTCATTGGCAGGATTCGGGCTGGCAAAGGCGACTGCTCACGCTAAGGTACTTAACTTCTCAACCAATATCGCCTCGCTCATATTTTTTGCGCTCGGTGGCAAAGTGGTGTGGTTACTCGGCGCATTTATGCTTGTTGGTCAAGCGCTGGGAGCCACGCTTGGTTCGCGGATGGTGATGAGTAAAGGCAGTAAAATTATTAAGCCGCTAGTGGTGACCATGTCGATCGCGATGAGCGTAAAATTATTGTCGGATCAGTACGATCTCACTGCATGGTTTTAACGTTTCTAGGTTAATCGTCTGAGCTGCCGAACGTGCACACTGAAACTGAGTGCTAGACAATCACCATGGAATATTGCACAGTCAAAACTCATTTTTTACAAGGATACACCATGTTTAGTCATGTTATGTTTGGGGCCAACGATGTCGCGCAATCAAAAGTATTTTACGATGCAATCGTGCACGTTTTGGGGTACTCGGAAGGGGTGATAGATGAAAAAGGTCGTTGCCTATATTTTACACCCGATGGTGTATTAGGTCTCACGGCACCGATCAATGGTGAAGTCGCCACCCATGGTAATGGCATGACCATCGGCTTTAAAGCCAGCACTCTGGAACAAGTCCATGCGTGGCATGCTGCTGGCTTGGCTAACGGTGGGACCGCTTGTGAAGAGCCGCCAGGTGTACGTGGTAGTGGAGAGAGGCGACTTTATCTGGCCTATTTGCGCGATCCGTCGGGCAATAAAATATGTGCGACTCATTTTATGTAGCCGGCAACATAATAAGCTGCTGATAACGCGTTATTCTGTTTTTTGCGGAGTGACGCGTAATTCAATCGTCGAGTGTAAATCGAACAATGTATTTGCCTCTTACTCGGCTTTTTAGCTATATCTGCTTTAAATGGTCTGCTTGGCGTGGTGAACTACGAGTCACCTTGGCAGTGACGTAATCTATGATTGCACTTGTTTTATTGTACTTATCTTATTGATTTAAAATATTATCCCACTCAATGTTGCACCAACTGCCAAGATAAAAGTAGGTGACGTATGCCATCAAAACCCGATCCTAAGACGGCGATGCTGCAGCTTATCGAACAAGTAAAACAGGAGTTGCCTTTAACTGAGCCGGCTCATTTTGTCTGCGGCCCAGAAGGGAGTTGTATCGGTTGCCCTAAAAAATTACTCGAGTTGGTTGATAGTGAATTATCTTATTGGGAAACCGCCATTGCCAATGGTGATACGCCGCGACTTGGTGACATCTCCCGTTTCGGTAAACTGTGTAAAAATGTCAGGCGAGGGCTAATACGAAGCGGGGTTTTATAGGCAAGTCCTACAAATTGATTACTTACTCTCATCACCATTAGTAGTTTAGATTTGTGCCACTATGGGACAAATGAGATTTACGATATTGACTCGGTGTTTGAGTGAAAATGCTTTTAAAAGCATGAATAAAGGCTGAGTCAGAGTGGTAACCCAACTCGATGGCAATGCTTTGTATTGATAAAGGGCTTTCTAATAATTGTAACGAGAGGACCAGTTTAATATGTTGGCGCCATGACGAAAATGACTGGCCAAACTCTTTGCTACATAACCGCGACAACGTCCTACCCGATGCACCAACTTTTTCTGCCCATTGTGTGAGTGTTAATGCTGAGTCAGGCTGTTTTTGTAATTGTATGAATATCGACATTAACCTTCTATCGCTAGGAATAAGCAGAGGGATTTCATAGGGGTTAGCGATGGTGATTTGATCTTGCAATACAATAAGTAGATTACTCAGCATCTGTTCTGTGTTGTTGCAGTGAGCATGGTCGATTAACAGTAATATCAGGCTTTTCAAAAATGGCGTGATAAAACACGATTTGAGTGTGCTGCTGAAGCTAACGGTGTGGTTGGGATTTAGGTATAAGGTTAAAAATTGTGTCTGGGTGACCGCCACTGATTTATGACGAGTGTTTGCCGGTATGTACAACATGGCATTGTGAGGCACAATAACAGTATTTTGCTCGATAGTGGATTGTAGTAAGCCCGAGACAGGAAAAATGACTTGATGCCATGGGTGTGTATGCCAATCGTCAATATAATGGGCTTGCATGTCGATGGTTTTACTTACCATTTGATGGTGTGAAAATAGCGCTATTTTTTCATTTGCAGGCATATGTGGCGACTTATCGATGTTTTATGTCTTAACAGGTAAATTGAGACAGCTGTTTTTCAGATAGCATCATACCTTACTGATATTCACCATCAAGGTAACTAGATGCATATTCACTTTATTATTCATGAATCCTACGAAGGTCCAGCGGCTTTTAGTCAGTGGGTTACTGATAACGGCTTTAAACAAACCTCGACACACTTATATTTAGGTGAATCGCTCCCTGCGGTAATAGATTTTGACCTGCTGGTCATTTTAGGCGGCCCTCAGTCTCCATTAACTCGGCGTGATGAGTGCGCCTATTTTGATGTAGAACAGGAGATTAGCTTGATTAATAGATGTATTGCTAAGGGCAAAGCTTTGGTGGGTGTGTGTTTGGGAGCACAGTTAATTGGTGAGGCTCTCGGAGCCAAGTTTGAACATAGCCCGCAACGAGAGATCGGCTACTTCCCGATCACTATGACTGATGCAGCGTTAGCTTCGCCATTATTTGAATACTTTCAACTCACAGAAGTGGTTGGCCATTGGCATAATGATATGCCCGGTCTATTGCCGACCTCTAAAGTACTTGCCTACAGCCAAGCTTGTCCGAGGCAGATTGTTGAGTATGGCGATCTCATCTATGGCTTTCAATGCCACTTAGAGTTTACTCAAACATCAATATCTGCACTTATCGCCTCTGCTTTCGAGCAAGACGCTATGTTTGGTGAGCAATGGGTGCAGCATCCCGTTGACATGGCTGCTACGGACACGCGCGCCATGAATCGATTGTTGTTTCAATTTTTAGACAAGTTAGTTCTCAAATATAAAGCACATTGAGGACAGCTTGGCGTGTAGTCGTGTGATTCACGTGAACAATAGCAGGTATTAGACGGCGGTATTTAATTCGCCACTTCTAATAGGTGGCGCCGCTTATGCTATCGACTAGGTTCAACTACTGGTGTACCTGCTTCTTATGGCTTGAGGGGCGCGATTAATTTGCGGGAGGCACCTAAGGTCGTTGCCATCTGTTGCGGCATTTCTTACTATAACAACCATTAGATACGTTCGTATCCTCCTCATTTTTAAACGAGAACTGATGAAATTTATCCACACCTCGGACTGGCATATCGGTCGTCAGCTACATAATCAAAGTTTGCTCGACGATCAGCGCCATGTGTTAGCGCAAATTATCGAATTAGCCAAGGCGCACCAAGTTGATGCCATCGTGGTAGCGGGTGATATTTACGATCGCTCCGTGCCGCCAGCGAATGCGGTGGCGCTGCTCGATGATGTGCTTAATCAGGTGGTCAATGAACTGGGCATTCCGGCCATTTTAATTGCTGGCAACCATGACGGGCATGAGCGGTTAGCCTTTGCTTCGCGGCAGATGCTGAGCAGTGGTTTACACATTATTGGGCCGCTAAGTGACACAGTTCGGCCGATTAAACTTACCAGTGCAAGTGGTGATGCCCTCTTTTATCCGCTGCCCTATGTTGAGCCAGCAACGGTGGGCCATGTGCTCGATTGTGATGTGTCTAGCCATGAAGAGGCGATGGCTACACTGCTTGAGCAGGTCACAGAGCATGACAGTCAAGGATTGCCAAAGGTAGTGATTAGCCACTGCTTCTTAGATGGCGGCAGTGAGTCAGATTCAGAGCGCCCATTGAGTATTGGCGGCGCCGATAAAATTGCCCCACAGCTGTTTAATGATTTTAGTTATACCGCACTGGGGCATCTGCATGGCCCACAATATAAGGGCCAACCTTATATCCGCTATTCGGGCTCCATTTTGAAGTATTCCTTCAGCGAACAGCATCAACATAAATCGGTCACCTTGGTAGAACTCGATGAGGTAGGCGAGGTCAACATTGAGCTGTTGCCACTCACACCGCTTCGAGATGTACGTATTATCGAAGGTGAACTGGCGCAGTTATTAGCCGATGGTGTTAACGATCCCCAGCGAGACGATTATTTGATGGTGCGTTTATCCGATAAAAGCGCCATTTTAGATGCGATGGGCAAACTACGGACGGTGTATCCCAATGTGCTGCATCTTGAGCGAACAGGGCTGATGGCCCAAACCGAGCAGCTTGCCATTCGCAGCGACCATATCAAAAAGGGTGAGTTAGCCATGTTTACCGATTTCTTTAGTCAAGTGGCCGGTGAGCCGATGTCCGAAGAGCAGCAGCAATTAATGGCCGAGCTTCTCGACAGCTTGCATAAAGCGGAGGACTGCCAATGAGACCGTTAAGTTTGACCATGGCGGCATTTGGCCCTTTTGCTACTGAGCAAGTGATTGATTTTAAATTGCTGGGTAAAAACCCTTTATTTTTAATCAATGGCCCTACTGGTGCGGGTAAAACCACCATCTTAGATGCCATCTGTTTTGCGCTTTATGGTAAAACCACCGGTGATGAGCGCGAAGGATCACAAATGCGCTGTGATATGGCCGATGATGAGCGCCTCACAGAGGTGAGTTTTACCTTTGAACTCGGTGAGCGGCAATACCATATTCGCCGTGTACCAGAGCAACCTAGAGCCAAAAAAAGTGGTGATGGTTATACGGTGCAAAAACCTGAAGCTCAGCTTACGTGTATTGAACGCGATGGCACTGAGGTGCTGTTGGTGGCAGCTAAAGTGTCGGAAGCAACAGCGCAGATAGAGCAATTAACCGGACTCGATGTGGATCAATTTCGTCAAGTGATGGTATTGCCACAAGGTAAGTTTCGCGAGCTGCTGATGGCCGATTCTAAGGCGCGTGAAAAAATCTTCAGCCAACTGTTTCAAACTCATATTTATCGCAAGATTGAAGACAAACTCAAGCAGCATGCCTTAGGCATTAAAAAAGAGGTCGAGGCGATGCGCAATCGCCGCGACGGTGTTTTGCAAGGCGCTGACCTTGAAAGCGATGCGGCGCTCAATGATGAGCTTAAGGCGTTGGCTCCCGAGCTTGCCAGCGCGACTGAAAAAAAGGCTAAGATAGATAAACAAGTTCAACTGGTGAGTCAGCAACTGGAGCAGGCTAAGCAGTTAACTGCTGAGTTTTCCTCGCTAGAGCAGCTTAACTTATTAGCTAGGCAACTCGATGAGCAAAAAACGCAGATCGACCAGCAGCAACAGCAGTTACTCGCCGCGCGTAATGCCAAGCAGCTGCAACCTGTTTATCAGGCGGTTGAGGCTCGCAAGCTTGAGTTAACCCAGGCTACTGAGCAGCAATTGAAGTCGCAGGCGCATCAGCAGCAAAGTGAAGCTATGCTCAATCAAAGTCTTGCTGCGATAGAGACGCTCCCCGCACTAGAAACTCAGCAGCAACAGACATTAACCACGCTTCAGCAGCGTCGTACCTTATTACCGCAACTTAAACAGCTTGAGCAACTGAAGGCCCATGTGAGTGACAGCCAGCAGCAGATGACTCATGCCGAACAGTTAGGTAAGCAGACAAAAGCAAAACTGGCGCAGTTAAATGATGAAAAGCTGGCAGCCCAGGCCCAAATGCCAGAGCTAAAAGCCCATAGCCAGCAGTTGCTCACGTTGCAGCAACAGATAAGCGATACCAAACATCATTTGCAGTTTTATGCTCAGTGGCTGCGCGGCAGCGCTGAGATGGAGCAAATCAATGCTCGCTTAGTTAGCGCAAAAGAGCATGGGGTGCAACTACAAGCGCACCACAAACAGTGCGAAATCCACAATCAAACGTTGACGTTACGCTGGCATCAGGGCCAAGCGGCCATCTTAGCGGCACAGTTATCTGCTGGCGAGGCGTGTCCCGTTTGCGGCAGTCTTGAGCATCCACAGCCCGCACAAAGTGAGCAGGTCGTGCCTACAGATGAGGAGCGCGAAGCGGCGCAAGCTAATGAGCAGAGCGCATTAACAGCGTTGACCAATGCTCGCTCAGACTATCGTCAGCTAATAGAAAAATTAAAGGATGTTGAGCAAAGAAACCGTGAATTAGCTGAGCAGCTACCCGGTATCGACAGCCTTACGCAAGCTGGCCTTGAAACCACGCTGGGGCAGCTTGAACAACAATTTGCAGCGGCGACGAAAGCGCAGCAACAACTGGTTGATATTGACAGCCGCCTGACGGCCTTACAGCAACAAGAGGTGCTGCTTAATCAGCAGCTTGAGCAAGAGCGCGAACAATATCGTCAACTGGAAAAACAGTTTAATGAAAGCGCAGGTCAGCTTAAGCAGTTACAGGCCGCGATACCGCAAGAACTCGTTGACTTAACGGCACTCGAGCAAGAGATCGATAAGCTGGAGCAAACTGCAGCGCAGTTGAAGCTGCAGATTTCATCTTTGCGTGAGCAACATGCTAAAGCTGAGCGGCAATCCGCCAGCGCAGCGGCGCAACTGCAATCGACGAATGAGACATTGGCAAGAGCGAATGAGCAGCATCTGCTGGCAGTAAGTGAGTTTGAGCGACAGTTACAAACCTCTAAGTTTGACTCCTTAGCCGCCTTTCAAGTTGCCATGTTAACGGACGAGCAAATTGCTGTTTTAGAGCAGCAGATCAAGCAATATGAGCAGCGCTGTATCACCAACAAAGCCAATATCGCGCAATTAGAGACCAAACTAGCAGGCTGCACACCACCTGATATTGCAGCAATCACAGACAGTAAGACACAGCTTGAGGCGCAGCAGCAAAGTGTACTTAATCAATGGCAACAACTGAGCGGCCGTATGCGGCAACTAGAACAAACCGCGGAGCAGCTCAACAGCCTAGACACGCAATCGAAACAGCTTGAAGCCCAGTATGCCGTGGTCGGGACACTGTCTGATGTGGCCAATGGCAACACAGGTAATAAGATAAGCTTGCAGCGTTTTGTGCTCAGTGTGCTACTCGATGATGTATTACTTGAAGCCAGCCATCGACTGCAAATGATGAGTAAAGGGCGTTACCGTTTGCTGCGCAAGGAAGACAAGACTAAAGGTAACAAAGCCTCGGGACTCGAACTTGAGGTAGAAGATGCCTATACCGCAAAAGTACGCTCGGTGGCGACCTTAAGTGGCGGAGAAAGCTTTATGGCGGCACTATCGATGGCACTGGGATTATCGGATGTGGTGCAGGCGTATGCGGGGGGCATTAAACTCGATACCCTGTTTATTGATGAAGGTTTTGGCAGTTTGGACCAAGATTCACTCGAACTTGCCATAAGAACATTAATGGATCTGCAATCGGCAGGGCGTATGGTGGGGGTGATCTCCCATGTAAGCGAGATGAAAGAGCAGATTGGCAGCCGCCTCGATATCATTAAAACGGCGACGGGTAGCACTATTAAAGTGATTTTACCTTAGTCTTAATTTGTTATTGGTGATCAAGTATATTAGTCCCGACTAGATCTGACAGACTTCTTTGTTTTCGTCTTGCTATTACTGCGCAGCCATCATTGCGACAGTGGCTAATATGATGCATATTGAGAATCGTTTGGTAGCAATTTTTCTGGTTACATAGGCGTATCAATCTCTTTTTAAAGACTCTTTTTTAAAGGTACACTGTGTGCAGTACCCACAATTTAAGCCGTCTTTGCGACGGTAAATACATCAATAACAAAGATAGGACTACAAATGGCAAAGGTCGCATTTTTAGGGTTAGGCGTCATGGGTTACCCAATGGCGGGGCATCTGGTGAAACAGGGGCATGAGGTAACAGTGTATAATCGCACTACAGCAAAGGCGTTAGCTTGGGCTGCAGAGTTCGGTGGACAGTACCAAGCAACCCCATTCGATGCTGCTAAAGGACAAGATTTTGTCATTGTTTGTGTTGGTAATGATGATGATTTGCGTGCGGTGATCTTAGGTGAGCAGGGAGCATTGGCGGCAATGCTGCCAAGTAGCGTCTTAGTTGACCATACCACAGCCTCTGCCGACGTTGCTCGTGAGATTGGCACGGCGGCAGCAGCTAAAGATGTTGGTTTTATCGACGCGCCGGTTTCTGGTGGTCAAGCGGGCGCTGAAAATGGCGTATTGACTGTGATGGTTGGCGGTGCACAAACCACATTCGATGCCGCTAAGCCAGTGATGCAAGCCTATGCTCGTTGTGCGGAGCGGCTAGGTGAGGTGGGCAGTGGTCAACTGACTAAAATGGTTAACCAAATTTGCATTGCAGGTGTAGTTCAAGGACTTGCTGAAGGGCTTCACTTTGCGCGAAGTGCAGGACTTGATGGCGAAAAAGTGGTTGAGGTGATAAGTAAAGGCGCGGCGCAATCTTGGCAAATGGAAAATCGTTATCAGACCATGTGGCAAGGGGAGTATAATTTAGGCTTTGCTGTTGATTGGATGCGTAAAGATTTGGGCATTGCATTAGATGAGGCCAGACGCAATGGCTCGCAACTGCCTCTAACTGCCTTGGTTGATCAATTTTATTGTGATGTACAGGCCAGTGGTGGCGAGCGCTGGGATACTTCTAGCTTATTATCGCGTTTAGAGCGACACCGAAAATAGTCGTCTCAGGCCGCAGTGTTCTGCAGGCATAGTCGGTTATGTCACTTAGGTGGGCCCAGAGAAAAAGGACTGCAATGCAGTCCTTTTTGTTATGCAATAAAGGTATTTATTGGCTTGGATCGAGCACGATATGTTCAAGTTCCACAGGCGCTGAAGCATGCAAGGCGTCCATAGAGGCTCCAACCAAGGAGATTTTTCCCTGACCAGACTCGACCAATACTGCCCGCTTTATCTCACTAAAGTCACGGTTGTGACGCACCATGGCTGATAAGGCCATCTGCATCGGTAGCATAGACGGGTTAAAGGCGGCGTTTTCGGCATAACGCCCACAGAAGGTTTGCCCATCACGCGTTTCGAGCACTACTGCGGCATAACTGCCAGTGTATGGTGCATAACTTAAGCTCGCATGATCTAAGGCTTCAATCACCATGGGATCGGTACTATCGAGCGCAAGTTCATGTTGCTGCTTAGACAACAATGGCTGAGTAATATTAAGATCGCCAGGGCCAAACGCGTAAGGTAAATAATGTGACAGTGGTTGAGTGGCCTGATTAGGTAGGTGGATTTTGATGTGCTGGCCCGCAACTAATTCATTCATAAATTGGCGACAATGCCCGCAAGGCGACTCGTTGACTATGATATCTTCGATGACGCTTTCGCCACTTAACCAAGCATGGCTAATGGCACTTTGCTCGGCATGTATACTGTGAAAAAGGGCTTCGCCATCCAGTTCAATATTTCCCCCCATATAAATGTCGCCGCTTTTACCCTTGGCAATGGCGCCGACATAAAACTCACTGATGGGCGGTTTTGCAAGCGCCGCAGCCACAGGCAACAGTGCTAAGAGCAGTTCATTAACGGGTAGTTGAGTCGCTTTGACTAAATCGGCAATTTGTTGTGCATCGAGATGACCGGCAAAGTCGTCATTTAAGAGGGGCACTAACTTATCAGCCAAGGTTGACGGTAGCTGAGCTATGCAGTGAATAAATCTATCTTGCATGAGCTTTTCCTTAATGGTTAGGCGATTGATAAATCATTTTAGTAATTAAGTTACTGAGTAAATGCGATCAGGGTCGCATTTACTCTGCTTGTCAACTATAGGTTGCTAAGATAATGACATAAGGCTTGAAGTAATTTCTGCTTTTCTTCATCACCTGCAGTATCGTTGAGCAGAGTTTCCAGTTTTATCATGTAATCGGGATCATTGAGGCGCTGCTGACAAAATTCACGCCAGCGGTATTGCTCAGAGTCATCTAGCGTCTCTGGGTAGTTGCGTGCGCGATAGCGAAAGAGCATCTCTTTAAGGCGAGGATCATCAAAATTGAGCTCCAGCGCCGCCAGATTGTGGGGCTGGGTATGACGAATGATCTCCATCTTATTCTTATCGGCGCTACTGAAAAAACCACCGCTATACAGTTGTAGATCGGGGTCAGTTATTTCGTTTTCATGGTCAGTATCGAAAACAGCTACCAGTTTTTCTCTGATCTCAGGATGTTGCC
Source organism: Shewanella algidipiscicola (assembly GCF_003605125.1). GTDB lineage: Bacteria > Pseudomonadota > Gammaproteobacteria > Enterobacterales > Shewanellaceae > Shewanella > Shewanella algidipiscicola. Next base: position 399,280 of record NZ_QPQT01000001.1, on the reverse strand, counting down.
TTAAACGTTTGTATTGCTCTCTGGCAAACATTTTATCTATATCTAACCGCTGGGCATTGTCATCGGTCAGGGTTTTTGCTGGCGCAATAAACGGGCATTTATTGATGTGAACCTGTTTTAATCCAATAGGAAGTTCATCTGGTGCTAAATCTGCGCGCGGCGTATACATACGTTGTTTTATCTGTTCAACATCGAGCTCGATAAGGGGGGTCACATCCATGGTCAAATTGACACAAATAATCGCGTTTTTATTAGTATTGTGATGGGCAACCGGCGCAATGAGAGTAGTGCAGCCATGTAACGCGCTGATTTTTGAGCTGACATGCAGTAAAGGTTGCATATTGAGTACATCGATATGTTTAGCCACCTCAGCCTTTTTGCGTAGCCCAAAGTAAAACTCAAATAGCTTAGGTTGAGCCTGTTTAATCAGTTTAGCCATGGCAATGGTAGCGTATACATCTGACATCGCATCATGTGCTTTTTCATGACTGAGATTATTAGCTTGTGTAAGATGTTCGAGTTTAAAACTGGGGCTGCCATCATCTTTTATTGGCCAATTGATGCCTTCAGGGCGCAGTGCATAGCAGGCCCTGACCAGATCGATAATGTCCCAACGAGAATTACCTTGTTGCCATTCCCTAGCGTAGGGGTCAAAAAAGTTACGATAAAAACCATAACGGCTGACTTCGTCATCGAATCTAATGGAGTTGTAACCTGCGACACAGGTGTTGGGCACCGAAAATAGCTCATGTATTTTAGCCATAAACTCGGCTTCAGGCACTCCTTTCATGTTAGCCAGTTGCGGCGTTATTCCTGTGATCAAAATCGCTTCTGGAGACGGTAAATAATCACTGGCGACTTTACAATAAAAGGTAACAGGTTCTGAAATGATATTGAGATCTAAATCAGTACGGATCCCAGCAAATTGTGACGGCCTATCCTTCGCAGGATTAGCGCCAAATGTTTCATAATCGTGCCAAAAAATTGTTGCGGAATGAGTCGATGACATAGAAAAAACTACAGAGTGAATATTGTTGTCTATCATAGCATCGACACACTGTTTAGTGCCATTGTAAGCCAGTATTTATCGCTACCAGATTGAATTTAGGACATTTTAGAATTAGCAGAAATGTTTCATCGAAGGTACAATAATCCTCTATCTATAGGGAATGTCATGTTTGAATCGTTATTTACTCAACCGCAGCTAATCCATATTTCGACCGCTTCACGTCTGGTGTTAACCCTAAAGGAAAATGTGAGCGAGCAATGCCTTTTACAGACAATGGATGGCCATATTGCTGAATTTATTGTGGTTGATGATTCTGGATTAGCGAGTGGATTAATCGCACGTCTGCATCCCTTATTGCAACTTAACCTAGCACCGTTCGATGATGCTCCCGCGCCATATTTAACACCTTCGTTGCTGCGTGGGCTTGGTCAAGGTGTTCGCTTATTTACGGGACTAGGCTATTCACTCTCGTTATGTATCAGTTTACTCCGTCAAGGATTGATAATTTACATTGAGCCAGAAGGGGCACAATTTCGTTTTGCGACTGACTCTGGTAACAAATGGCAGCTGCTCGAACTCGAAAAAGATCTTCGTTTATTTGGAGGCCCTAGCGCTTTAACACGTGCACAGACGATTCTTGCCCAGCCGTTTGATTTTGAAACGAGTGTGCAAGGTTTATTATTGGCGCTTAGTGAGCTCGATATGGTGCGTAGAGAGTTGACCCGCTTTGCCTGTGATAATGGAATTGAGTCTCAAAGTACCATTATCGATATGGTGGCCAGTCTCGATAGGCAATTGCATCGCCGCCAGCAATTGATTGCCAGACATTATCAGCAATCGGCTGAGCGTACTCATTGGCATTACGCCGCTAATCAGGTGGAACATTCAGACTTATTACAGCGTAAATTAGCATCTTACCAGTCGCTTGCAACGCCAGAGCTCAACGCCATGGTCGAACAAATATTAGTTGATGATAACGACGATTCATTATCGTTAATGACAAACGTGATCCCTATTTGATTTTTGACTGTTTTACATCTTATTTTTAAGTTTTTCTTTTGGACATAACACAATGAACTACCGTTGCCCAATTTGTCAGCAACCTTTAAGCCTTAAGCAAACGACTTGGAGTTGCTCGAATAACCATAGATTCGATTGCGCTAAAGAGGGATATGTCAATTTATTGCCCGTACAGAAAAAACGCTCAAAAGATCCCGGTGATAACAAAGAGATGATGTTCGCTCGTCGCGAGTTTCTGAATAAAGGTTATTATCAAGCCATGAGCGATAGAGTTAATCAGCTCGCGGCAGAATATGCTGCTCAGGCAACATCAGGATTGGATATTGGTTGTGGTGAGGGGTATTACTCACACCGCTTACACCAGGTGATGTCGCAGCGTGGAGCATTTACCTTAAATGGCGTGGATATTTCTAAATCGGCGTTAAAGTACGCGGCAAAACGTTACCCCGATATCGATTTTTGTGTCGCCAGTAGTTTTGAGATGCCTTTTGAGGATGAGAGCTTTGATCTGATGCTCCGCATATATGCGCCTTCACTGGATGCTGAGCTTAGGCGGGTAGCTAAAAGTGGTGCCACGTTAATTACGGTGTCGGCTGGACCGCAACATCACTTTGCTCTTAAAGAGTTAATTTATGATAATCCTCGTCCACACCCAGACATTATCAGCCAAATTGCGGGGTTTACCCATATCTATAGTGAGCGGGTAGAGCAGAGATTACAGTTAAGCGATAGTGACGATATTCAACATTTTTTGACCATGACGCCATATAGTTGGAAGTTAACGGATGAACAAAAACGGGCATTAATGAGTCAGCCTTTTAATTGTGAGCTTGATTTTAAAATTGAGGTTTTTTGCGCTAGTTAAATTGTTAGCTATTGTTTAAGTTATTAATTTTTTTGGTTCGAAAAAAATGGGTTTTCTGTTGGAACTCATTCTTTGGCATGATTTCAAACAACTGACAGAAATTAAAGTAAAAAACCAGATTTAGTATGCCTACTGACTGTTGACATACCGCCAGAATGATTTATAGTGATTACAGCTTGAAAGTTGGGCTTAACTTTATGTGTTCAATACGACCAGTTCGTCCTGTTAACATAAGTAATACCGGCATTTTCCAGCTCTACTGCCGTTTAAGGCTTTATTTTATTTAGTTACAGGATTTATATCATGTCTCAAGTTACTGGCGTTGTTAAGTGGTTCAACTCTGACAAAGGTTTTGGATTTATCGAGCAAGAGTCTGGCCCAGACGTTTTCGTACACTTCCGTGCGATCAACTCTGACGGTTTCAAAACTCTTGACGAAGGTCAGAAAGTACAGTTCACTGTGACTCAAGGTCAAAAAGGTCCACAAGCTGAGAACGTAACTGTTCTTTAAGCTGACCTTTAGTAGCATTAGCTACTAAACAGAATTGTAAGAGCTGCTATTTATAGCGGCTCTTTTTTTGCCTAATGGTTTCCTTTTCATCATCTATCAGCCATCCTCTCCACTAGCTTTATACTTTTATATTCATAAAACATAAACAACCGGAGCAAGCCGCATTTTTATAATAACTGAGTATTTACTTAGTTTGCCTTTGAGCTTTTAATGCTGCTCAGCCCTTGCTTCACTGAATGAAGTTAAATCTATTGTTCGCCATACCATTGTCGCTGTTGATTACGATACGCATTGACCACCGACTCAATCAATCTGAATCATCGAACCGACATCGACAAGGCTAGCACTAAGCTCCTAGCTTGATAATGTGCCGTTTAATAATATGTAATGGGTTAATCATATAGATTACTGGGTAAGCGTTAAATGAACCCTAATAAAAAAGCCAGCGCATTAGCACAGGCTTATTAAATACAGTAATTGGGTTACTCGTTAGAGAACAGTTTGTCTTCTAAGGTTCTACCGCGTTGTAATGTGCGATATGTCCAACCTTGGGATGAAAAAAGTTTAAATAACTGATTTTCTAGCTCAAAATCTTGCATTAAGTTGTACCGAATAACAAATTCGTTGTGTTGATTGCTCTTGATACTGTTAACTTGTGGCCAGTGTGATAACTGGGTCATTAATGCCTCTGTATCGCACTCTTGCATAGTTAACGTTAGGTAGTGTGCTGCTTGATTGTCTTTAATCGATATTGACTGATTTAAGATGCCTTTATCAAGGTAGAGCACTTTATCGCACAGCTTTTCCAGTTCATCTAGGTTATGAGAGCTGATCACAAAGGTAGTTTGGTGTGATTGGTTTCGTACTAGCTCTCTAATGGCTTTGGCATTGGCAGGATCGAGTCCTGCGGTGGGTTCATCGAGTAACACTAATTGAGGTGAACCAATCAAGGCTTGCGCGATGGAAACCCGTTTACTCATGCCATGGCTGAGTGCCAAGGGCTTATGTTTGGCTATCTCATTAAGATCCACAAGGTTAAGCACGCGTTCACATTCAACTAAGGCTGCTTGTTTATTAAATCCTTGTAATTGCGCAAATAAGACCAGTTGTGATTCTATCGTCAAATTTGGGTCTAAGCGTGCGTCTTGCGGTAGAGCGGCAACTTTTCCGAGCAGTGCTTTACTGCCTGGGTGATGACCTAAAATGTGGATCTCACCTTGGGATGGGCAGATGTAGCCACACAATAATGAAAAAAGTGTGGTTTTTCCCGCACCATTGGGGCCCACTAATGCGACAGCCTGCCCAGCCTCAAGCTCAAAACTGACTTGATCTAATGCGCGTTTATGGCCGTAGGATTTACCGACGTTGTGACAGCTAATAAGGCTCATAATGCGATCCTCGCCATGTAAGTTTTTCCTAATATCAATAGTACCGCCGCTTGAACTAGCGGAATGGCCGCGATAGGCAGGCTGCTAACCCCATGGGTATTGATCATCATCGACAGCTGTGCGCCTGGGGCAACCCACTGTAATAGGCTACTCAAATCCGGTAGGTAATAATCCAAAATATTGTTAATGATACTGATGCCAGCCAGCAGGAGTACAGCATAGATGGTGGCCTGACGTGCAGAGTTAGCGTAGAGCGATAAAATGGCCATTAAGGCGGTATAGGGCAGTAGCACTATCATGATGTTAACAAACACAAAGAGACTTGAGCCTAGAGCGGGTAATATGGCACTGATATCACGGTAGGCGACGAGTAACAAAGTCGCAAATAAGGTCAGTAACAGTAGAAGTGCTTGGATCAACAAGTAGCCAGTAAAACGGCCAAAAAATAGCGTATTCCGGCTGGTACGCAAGGTTAAAAAGCGAAAAGTACCTCTCGCTCTGTCTGAGGCAAATTGGTCTGCGCTGACTAAAATACTAAATAGAGGAAACAGGTATAAGGCTGCAACCCACACAATTGCCATTTCAGGCACTTGCCAAGTAAACAGTTCGCTGACTGAGTCTTCACCAAATAGAGCAGTAATAAATTGTTTAAATTCAGTTGAAAACAGGTACACAGAAGCTTCTTTTACTGGATACCATAAAATCAGTAACCAAACTAAGGCAAATGCGATAACCGCGATTAATCCTCGCGTGCTGAACAAGATTTTTTTTAGCTCAAATTGAGCTAATAACATTACCCCAGAAATGGAACCTTTTGGGCTGACAATATCCAATGATTAATCCTTAATCTAAAATTGACCGTACTACACTCACATGAGGTGTAATGCTGCACAGTATTGATGTTATTAATGGTGCTTAATTTGTGTAAATGATACCAATCACCTTAGTTTGGTCGTTATCAAGCAAAGGGGAATATGCTTCTTCGATACAGTAAATTTATAATTAGAATAACTTGTTATCTCAATTTACGTCTTGATATAAACCATTCTAATTATGAATAAATCACTTATTCTATTTAATCGGTTTTATTACTCAGTAGTTGTGCTAGCTGTACTTTTAACTCTGCCACTTCTAGCTCTAATTGTTGAACACGGTCAATCAGTGGTTGTTTATTGTTTGACGATTCTGAGTGGATGGCGCCGCTTGATATCTGTGTTGTGCTGCTGACGCTATGTTGACTGTATTCGATGCCGGGTTGACTGATTAACTCTGTGAAGCGGCATTCACGCTTACCGGGCTCTCGTGGTAACTGTTGTGCAAGTGGGGTTTGCATATTACTGAGGTCCTTTAAGGCTTGATCGACTTCGGCGACATCGGCAAAGGTGTGGAGACGATTACTACGTGTTCGCAGCTCACCAGAGGTTTGTGGACCACGCAGGAGTAATAAACAGATAATGGCGACTTGGGCAGATGTTAATTGCAGATCGCTAAATTCGGTATTGCAAAAGCGGTGTTTATATTTTACGACCCGTGAGCCGAAGCCGCTTTGCTCGGCAATAAGGCGTTTTTTACTCAGAGAATCTAAGGTGATTTGGGTATCGTTTTCACTCAAAGCCATCACGGGATCTCGGCTCGATTTTTGGTTACACGCTAGCGTTAAGCTGTTGAGTGACAATGGATATTGTTCTGGAGTGGTGATTTCTTTTTCTAAAAGGCAACCAATGACACGTGCTTCATAAGGGGTCAGATTCATAGGTGTAGGATATTCCGCATAAAAAAAGCATAGCTTTGTTATATCAGAGCTATGCTTTTATGCAAAGGCAATCGTCGTAAAGGACGGCTTACTGCTGGTTATCTATTCAACTAAACGAATACCGTCGGTGTCGATAGTGATTTTTTGCTGCTTATATAGGCCACCAATGCTCTTTTTAAATGCTTTTTTACTCATGCCCAGTGCGGCATATATTTGTTCTGCATCGGTTTTATCTGTAAGTGGTAAAAAACCGCCAGCTTGTTTGAGTTTGATAATAATGGTGTTGGCATGCTTGTCGAGTTCTTCTTTAACACCTCGTTGTAATACCAAATCAATTTTATCGTCACTTCTGACACGCTTAATAAAGCCTTTGAGACGTTGACCAAAACGTAGCTCTCTAAAAACTTCATTTTTATAGATAACGCCCCAATGAGCATGGTTAATGATGGCTTTGTAGCCCAAATCCGTCGTCCCACCTATGATTAAACTGACCTCTTGGCCATTGCTGTAAGGAGGGGGTGTTTTGTCTAAAAACTTATCTACTTTTGATGAGGCAACAATGCGTTCATCGGCGCTGTTAAGGTAGACGTAGACTAAGTAAGAGCGACCGACTTCAATCTCTTTATGTTGTTCACCGAAGGGTAAAAACAGATCTTTATCCAGTCCCCAGTCCAGAAATGCACCAAATGGACCGGTAGCCACGCATTTTAAGTAGGCAAATTGGCCCACTTCGACTTTAGGGATCTTGGTTGTCGCAATCACCATGTCTTCAGAATCAAGATAGAGGAACACATCGATTTTATCACCGATGTTAAACTGTTTTGGTGCCACTTTTTTAGGCAGTAGCACTTGGCCTAATTCGTGCGCATTAAGGTACACACCGAAATCGACTTGTTTGACGATCTCGAGATTACAGGATTTTCCTATCTCAATCATGGGATTCTCTATGGTATTGGCTGACAAACTCGACTGCGGATTATAGTGGAATTTTACTTAATATGCTGCATTGCACTTAAGTTAACATGGTTTATTTTTTTATGGGGTTAATCGCTGCACCCTGAGTGTCATAGCCCTAAAAGTTAGTTGCAATACAGTGTAATCCCCCTTGTAATAAATTATTGTGATAATGTTACTTGCATTGAGTGAGTTTCGAGGGTTTAATTGCGCGCCTTTTTTACTTTAAAACAGAGTCAATCTAGGCAGTTTAATGACGGGGACTCGGAGTCATTTCTTCGATAGCTGACACTCAAAAATGGTGTTGATGTTGCGGCTTATTTACCTGATATGGTGCGATATTGAGTAACATTAATGTGTTGGTAAGCAAGCAGCTTACTGAATATAAATGTCAATAGACAGGTTGAGAAAATATGAGTAATTGGTCTATTCAAGATGCTTACGCTGGTTATAACGTAAATTACTGGAGCTCTGGGCTCTACGGCATAAGCGAGGCCGGTGAGGTGACCGTATCGCCCGATCCGAATCATCCTGAGCACAGTATTGGGTTAAATGAGTTAGCCAAGGATATGGTTAAGTCTGGTGTGGCTTTGCCGGTATTAGTCCGTTTCCCACAAATCCTTCATCACAGAGTGAATAGCTTGTGTCATGCGTTTAACCAAGCGATCCAACGTTATGAATACCAATCAGATTATTTGTTGGTTTATCCTATTAAGGTTAACCAGCAACAAACTGTGGTTGAAGAGATCTTAGCCAGCCAAGTGTCAAAAGAGGTGCCGCAATTAGGGCTAGAAGCCGGCAGTAAGCCTGAATTAATGGCCGTTCTCGCCATGGCACAAAAGGCCAGTTCGGTGATCATCTGTAATGGCTACAAAGATGTCGAATATATTCGTCTGGCCTTGATCGGTGAAAAACTGGGACATAGCGTCTATATCGTGCTCGAAAAACTCTCTGAGCTGAAAGTGGTACTCGAAGAAGCCAAAAAGTTGGGCGTCACGCCCCGTTTAGGGTTACGGGTACGCCTGGCGTTCCAAGGTAAAGGCAAGTGGCAAGCCAGTGGTGGAGAAAAATCCAAATTTGGTTTATCTGCGGCGCAAGTACTAACCGTTATTGACTCGTTGAAAGCCAATAATATGTTGGATTGTTTACAGTTATTGCACTTCCACTTGGGTTCGCAAATCGCCAATATTCGCGATATTCGCAGTGGTGTAAGTGAAGCAGGGCGCTTTTACTGTGAGCTGCAAAAGCTGGGCGCGAATGTTAAATGTTTCGATGTGGGCGGCGGCTTAGCGGTTGATTATGATGGCACTCGTAGCCAAAGCAGTAATTCGATGAACTACGGCTTAACCGAATATGCCAACAATATTGTCAGTGTGCTAAAAGATATGTGCACCGAGTATGGCCAACCTATGCCAAGATTGATCTCTGAGTCTGGCCGCTATTTAACAGCGCACCATGCCGTGTTGATCACCGATGTCATCGGCACAGAAGCCTATAAGTGTGAACAGATTGAGCAGCCTAATGACGACGCTCCACAGCAACTGAAAAACATGTGGCAATCATGGACAGAGGTCAGCGCCCGCGCCGATCAACGTGCCCTGATTGAAATTTATCATGATGTGCAAAGTGATTTATCTGAAGTGCATTCCTTATTTGCGCTTGGTCAAGTGAGCCTTGCCGACCGTGCGTGGGCCGAGCAGATGAACCTGCGTGTTTGCTATGAACTCAAAGGGGTGATGAGCAGTAAATATCGTTTCCACCGCCCAGTAATCGATGAATTAAATGAAAAATTAGCCGATAAATTTTTTGTTAATTTTTCACTGTTTCAGTCGTTGCCCGATGCTTGGGGTATCGATCAGGTTTTCCCTGTGATGCCATTGAGTGGTTTAGATAAAGAACCAGAGCGCCGGGCGGTGATGCTAGATATCACCTGTGACTCAGATGGGATTGTCGATCAATATGTTGACGGTCAAGGTATTGAAACTACCCTACCGGTCCCTGCATGGAGCGCCGAAAGCCCCTATCTGATAGGTTTCTTCCTTGTGGGTGCATATCAAGAGATCTTGGGGGATATGCACAACCTATTCGGCGATACTAATTCTGCGGTTGTGCGCCTAGAAGACAATGGTGTAGTCAACATCGAATCTGTGCTTGCTGGCGATACTGTTGCTGACGTATTGCGTTATGTGAACCTTGATGCTGTCTCGTTTATGCGAACGTATGAAGAGCTGGTCAATCAACACATTGAAGAGGGTGAACGGGCCAATATTTTAGAAGAGCTGCAGCTAGGTCTAAAAGGCTACACCTATTTGGAAGATTTTTCTTAAGCGCTCATAATAATAGTGTGCAGCATAAAGCCAGAGATAAGCCTACGCTAAAGCTGGCTTTATGCCGTTTGATGAATTTTAGGTAGTTAAGACTATGTTGTTTGAAGGCGCAGAGAAGCGGTTAGAGATGGTGATTGACGATGCCAGTGCATCGCTGCGCGGGTTTACTGGTGAATTTTGGTCATCAGCCTTGGCGAAAGCCGGAGCCGAGATATTGTCGACCCAGACTAATGCCGACTGTGACGCTTATGTATTGAGTGAGTCGAGCTTATTTGTTTGGCATAACAAACTGCTATTGATCACCTGCGGTAATACCAGTTTAGTCGATACGACTCTGCATATCGTAAAAAGCATTGGTATTGACCATATTGTCTGGTTTAGCTATCAACGCAAGAGCGAACTGTTTCCTCATCTGCAGGCAACTCGCTTTGAAGAGGATATTGCTCGATTAAAGCAGTCTATTGCTGGGCAGGCTTATCGTATCGGTGATCTGGACAGCCATCATCACTATCTTTTTTGTAGCGCACCATCTGCCCACAGTCAGTACAGCTGCGCGTTACAGCTTTACCATATAAAGGGTGACGTGGCCGATTATCTGTGTGGTCCGCAGCAGTCTAAAGACACCATTTTATCCTTATTACAGCTGGGCGTTATCTGGCCTGAATTTACCTTTGATGACTATTTATTTGACCCTATGGGATATTCGATTAACGGCATTCATGGGCGCGAATACATTACCCTGCACATTACGCCACAACAACCCAGCTCTTATGTCAGCATAGAGACCAATATGAGGGCGGGGCACCGGCTAATGGATGGGTTAAACTCATTAATTACTGTTTTTAAACCAAGTAGTTGGGATGTGGTGGGGATTAATGCTTCGTTAAGTCATTACGAGTTTATGGCTTCGCAATTATTGGCGCAAACCCACTTAGTATTAAACGATACCAATACCCTTTATATTAGCCATTACAAACCACGCGTTAGCGAACCACTAACGGTAGTGAGCTTGTGATCATTAGTTAACAACATATGGAGCAACCATGACCACGATTGCAGATAAGCCTGACTATTCGCTTTATTCCAATGCATTTGGTTATTTAAGACAACCTTTGGATTTTAAACCACTGCAAAGCGATGCCGATGTGGTGATATTAGGTTTACCGTTCGATATGGCAACCACTGGTCGTTCTGGTGGCCGTATGGGACCTGGTGCTATTCGTCAAGCTTCGGTTAATCTGGCTTGGGAAGAGCAACGCTGGCCTTGGGATTTTAAATTAAGCGAATGCCTTAAAATGGTCGATGCCGGTGATCTAGTATACGATTGCGGTGATGCAGCAGATTTTACCCAACGCGTAGAAGATTTTGCCACGGCAATTATCAGTTCAGGTAAGGCGATGCTGAGCTTTGGTGGAGATCACTTTGTGACTTTACCCTTGTTAAGGGCACACTATAAAAAACACGGAAAAATGGCCTTGCTACATTTTGATGCCCATACAGATACCTATTCTCAGGGGAGCAAGTACGATCATGGCACTATGTTTTTCCATGCGCCCAATGAAGGCATTATCGATGCAGCTCATTCTATCCAAATTGGGATCCGCACCGAGTTCGATACCAGTAACCATCTATTTCAGGTGATTGATGCCGCGACTGCCAACGATTTAAGTGCCGATGATATTGTGGCGCAAATTAAGGCGCGAGTGGGGGATATGCCTCTTTACGTCACCTTTGACATTGACTGTCTCGATCCAGCCTATGCTCCAGGTACTGGCACCCCAGTGTGCGGCGGTTTAACCAGTGATAAAGCGATGAAAATCATTCGTGGCCTGCGCGGTATGAATGTTGTGGGCATGGACGTTGTAGAAGTGGCCCCGGCTTATGACTCGGCTGAGATCACCGCCTTAGCTGGCGCAACCTTAGGGCTAGAGATGTTGCATGTTTGGGCAAGTGCGCATAAAAAGTAACCGTTATAATACAGTTGACGACAAGGGTTTGATTACATACCGCAAGGAAAGGTTGAAAGATGTCTAAGATCAGTGATATCAGGCGAGAATATACTTTAGGCGGCTTACATCGCGATGAGCTGCCTGAGCACCCTATGGCACTATTCGAGACCTGGCTAGAGCAAATTCGTGATGCCGAGGTGTTGACCGATCCCACCGCCATGTCTGTTGCTACGGTGGATGAAACGGGGCAACCTTTTCAGCGTATCGTATTGCTTAAACGGTTTGATAATGACGGATTTGTCTTTTTTACCAATCTTGCGAGTCGTAAGGCGGAGCAGATTGCCCACAACGCCAAAGTGAGCCTGTTGTTTCCTTGGCATGCATTAGAACGGCAGGTGGCGGTTACGGGGGTTGCCGAGCCGCTGTCGACTGCAGAAGTGTTAAAATACTTTATGACTCGCCCTAAAGAGAGCCAGATAGCCGCTTGGGTCTCGAAGCAGTCGAGTAAAATTTCGGCAAGACAAGCACTTGAAAGCAAATTTGCAGAAATGAAAGCCAAATTTAGTCAAGGTGAAGTGCCTTTGCCAAAGTTTTGGGGCGGTTATCTAGTGCGTCCATCGAGTATCGAGTTTTGGCAAGGTGGAGAGCATCGTTTACACGATCGCTTTTTATACACTAGGGCGGACAAAGGCTGGGAGATTGACCGTTTAGCGCCTTAAATTTGTTGGGCTGAACGAATCATCTCGTCTTCCTCGTTACGCTTGTGACTTGCTCGTATGAAACATAAAAAAATCGCCCATCAAGAGGCGATTTTTTTATGGATAGCATTTATGGGGCGCTGTTAGTTTGTGATTAGCACTACCACTTTTTCTTTGGTTGGAACAATACATCAATATCGTCATCATCATTTTTAGGCTGAGGTGCGTTAGGCGCAGCTTGCTTCTGTGCTCCCATGATCTCATCGAGTAATATTTTAGCTTCATCGACTTTTTTGGTAATAAATGGATCGTTAGGCGTCATGGCTTTAATGGTATGCAAGGTCGCCAGCGCCTTGGTCACCATCTGTTTAGATGAGCCATATTGCTTCATAAAACTGGCACTGCGGGCGCGCGATAACATAGAGTCGACATTAATTCTTAATTGTAAGCTGTCGATACGAGCCTCTTCTTGAGCAAAAATGGTAGGATCAATTTTGCCTTTGTTATGCTCGGCTCTCAAAATGGCCTTAAGCTTTTTAAGCACTTGAACTAAGGTGAGGATCTGTTTATCGGTATCGGGTAAGCGAAAACTCTCCACCGACGGATTCTGTTTTGTACCGTTATTGAGGGTTTCGATTTGAGCATTAATGTCTTGTAAGCGGCGATGGTAATCCGTTGCCTGATTGCCACCTAGGCTTACCGACAGTGACAACGCCTCTTGAACGCGTTTATAGAGAATAAGCACGATATTGGTCGAGCAGGGAAACATACCGGTGCAAGACAATACGGTTTCAGTTTCATCTATTATGGCTCTCTGTCTGGCTAATTCTGTTCTTCTTTCTGCCTCGGCACGTTCTTTCTGCTGTTGGATAACATTGATACCGATAACCAGTAGAAGTAATGCACCGATGAGGATCAGAACCAAAGTAAATATCATAGGTCTACCATAATTTATGCAATTCCGTTAATGCTACTATAAATCAACACTCTAGCATAGCTATCTTAGTCTAGCTTTGCGCTAAAGTCGTGTGATCTGCCACAACTCTATGCTATATTCTATTTGCTTTAATTTTTTTCGTATACTATAACTAATTCTTATACTTAGCTTCCTATTTAGGCGGTGTTAAGCCTTGGAGCACAGACCTTGCTAAAGGATAGACGATGAAGCTGCAGCAACTTAGATATATCGCCGAAGTGGTTAATCATAACCTAAATGTTTCTGCCACAGCTGAAAATTTATATACATCGCAGCCGGGGATCAGTAAACAAGTCAGGATGCTCGAGGATGAACTGGGCATTCAAATCTTTGGCCGCAGTGGTAAACACCTTACCCATGTCACACCCGCAGGTTTGCAGGTGATCAGTATTGCCAATGATATTCTCGGCAAAGTCGAGAGTATCAAAAAAGTGGCTGAGGAATACACTAAGCCAGATCAGGGCGAGCTGAATATTGCCACCACAGACACGCAGGCACGTTATGCCTTGCCTAATATTATTCGTGGTTTTATCGACCGTTATCCTAAAGTCAATTTGCATATGCATCAGGGTACTCCCTCGCAGATAAGTGAATTGGCCGCCCGCGGTGATGCCGATTTTGCTATCGCAACCGAAGGGATGCATCTGTATTCAGACTTAATTATGTTGCCGTGTTACCACTGGAATCGCTCGATTGTGGTGCTTAAGGATCATCCTTTAGCAACACGGTCAAAGATCAGTATTGAGGATTTAGGCCGCTTTCCATTAGTCACTTATGTGTTTGGGTTCGATAGAGAGTCAGAAATCGAGAAAGCCTTTAATCAGGCGGGCATCGATCCCAGAGTCGTGTTTACTGCCACCAGTGCTGATGTATTGAAAACCTATGTTCGCTTAGGCTTAGGGGTGGGGGTGATCGCTTCAATGGCTATCGATCCTGTAATCGATAAAGATTTGGTGGCGATTGATGCCAGCCATCTTTTTGCCCACAGCACCACTAAAATTGGTTTTAGAAAAGGTAACTTCTTACGGACATATATGTATGAGTTCATCGAACATTTTGCGCCACACTTGACCAAAGAAATCGTGGAGAAAGCGGTGGCATTACGGGATCCACAGCTGATTGAAAATCTGTTTGCCGACATAGAGTTGCCTATACGTTAAGCCCTTGGATGTTACCTTAGGTGTTGCGACTAAATTTTAGGACAAATACCAAAAGTGATACTCGTCAGAGACAGTCGATAACAGCATTTGATAGTGACACAAACCGATAGTAATAAAAAACTCGCCAAGGCGAGTTTTTTATGGGGATTTTTTTAGTAAAAGCGGTGGGCTTTAGGTTTGCTGCCTGCGCGTCTATGCTTAAGCTCCATAATCGAGCGAGGCTGAGGTTATGGATAATAACCTCGAGAGCGTGCTCGGCTAAAGGTTAAGTTAACTGCTAACATCAGGGCACAGTGACAAGCTGAGCCGGAGGCGGCAGATGCAGTATTGTCAGCTTAACACTCTACAATGTTAACCGCTAAACCACCTTTGGCGGTTTCTTTGTATTTGCTGCGCATGTCTTTGCCGGTATCCATCATGGTTTTAATCACCTTATCTAATGACACCTTATGATTACCATCACCGCGCATCGCTAGGCGAGAAGCATTAATTGCCTTAACAGCCCCCATAGCGTTACGTTCAATACAAGGCACTTGCACTAAGCCTCCAACCGGATCGCAGGTTAAGCCTAGGTTATGCTCCATACCAATTTCGGCGGCGTTTTCTACGTGTTCTACCGTGCCGCCCATGATCTCGGTTAGCGCTGCAGCGGCCATAGAGCAGGCTACACCGACCTCACCCTGACAACCCACTTCAGCGCCAGAAATTGAAGCGTTTTTCTTATATAAAATTCCGATAGCGGCTGCGGTTAATAAATATTGGCAGCAGATGTCGATATCGACCTCTTGAACAAAAGTATCGTAATAACATAATACCGCAGGAATAATGCCCGCCGCGCCGTTAGTGGGGGCAGTAACCACGCGATCGCCTGCTGCATTTTGCTCATTAACGGCTAATGCAAATAGGTCGACCCAGTCCAGTGCCGTTAACGGATCGACAGTATTTTTACCTTCGGCTTTAAGGCGACGATAAAGGGCTGGAGCACGACGGCGTAATTTGAGGCCACCAGGTAAAATGCCTTCTTTTTGATAGCCACGCTCCACGCAAGTTTTCATGGTTTGCCATATATGCCATAAGCGCTGCTTAATTTCTTGCTCTTCACCCACTGAGCGCTCATTTGCCATCATGAGTGCAGATATGCTCAAACCGTTGTCGACACACATGTTGAGTAGTTCAGCTGCACTATTAAAATCGTAAGGTGCAGCCTCAATGGGCGCCGCAGGTGAAGCATTTTTAGCTAAAATTTCATCTTCATCGAGAATAAAGCCGCCACCCACTGAGTAATAAGTACGTTGATAGATACACTCGCCTTTTTCATAGGCATAAAGCGTCATGGCATTAGCATGTGCAGGGAGGCTCTTGCGTCTGTGGTAGGTAATGCCATGCTCGCGGCTGAAGCGAACCACTTTTTGATTTGGCATGTTTAATGATTGAGTGTCATTAACGTGAGCTAAAATCCCATCGATGGCATCGGTGTCGACCGTTTCTGGTTCTTCACCCATTAAGCCTAAAATTACGGCTTTACCCGTACCGTGACCTTTACCAGTTTGTCCAAGAGAGCCAAAGAGTTCAGATCTCAGTTCATCAGTTGCTGCCAAATGACCATGCTTTTCTAAATCTTTGATAAAGATATTACCTGCTTTCATCGGGCCCACAGTGTGTGAGCTCGATGGTCCAATACCAATTTTAAACATGTCAAATACGCTAATCATTTATAAAACCCTGCTTGTGTTCATGGTGATCGTTATTCAATCTTATTATTTTAGGTCTATTCGTCAGTTTATGCTGACCATACCCGTGAAAATGTTGTGCTAAACGTGTCAGCAAATTAAGATTGATAAAGTAGCAGTATCCCATACTTCTGCACTATATTTCGCATTAGTTATTTTTGGGGTAGGCTGTTCGGATTAGGCATATTATGCATATGTGTATTGTAGCGTGAAGCAATTTTACACAATTGAATCCATTTCTTTTTAGATACATATATTTATAGATAATCGTTATTTTTTGATTTTTACATTACAGCATAGAGAGCCGTAGTGTTTAGCGTGTTTTAGGGAGATAAAGTGAGCTATTTAATGATGGACCTGCTGTCCACAACCTTGTCTGAGCAGGAGAAAACCCAGTTACTGCATCCTATGGTCGGCGGTATTATTTTATTTAGCCGCAATTATCATGACCGGGCACAGTTATGTGAGCTAGTGGCATCTATCCGTGCGCAGCGGCCAGATCTGTTAATTGCCGTTGATCATGAAGGTGGGCGAGTACAGCGCTTTCTCGATGGTTTTAGCCGCATACCTACCATGGGTGACATCTTGCCAAAAGCCAACGGCGATATTGAGCAGGCTAGCCTGTGGGCTTGCGAGTTGGGTTTTTTAATGGCAGTTGAGCTATTGAGCTGTGATATTGATTTGAGCTTTGCCCCCGTGCTTGACCTTAATCGAATAAGCCAAGTGATAGGCACTCGCGCCTTTAGTGGCCAACCTCAAGAAGTGATCCGCTTAGCCGATGCCTTTATTCAAGGAATGAGCAGTGCAGGTATGGCCGCGGTGGGTAAACACTTTCCCGGACACGGTAGCGTTGCTGCCGACTCCCACATTGCACAACCGGTGGACTCAAGATCCGAGCAAGAGATTAGGCAACTCGATATGCTGCCCTTTAAGCACCTCATTGCTCAGCAACAATTGCAGGGGATCATGCCTGCTCATGTGATTTACGATAGCGTCGATCCTAATCCCGCAGGCTTTTCTCATTACTGGTTACAAGAAGTACTGCGTAGCGAATTGCAGTTTAATGGGGTGATTTTTTCTGATGATCTTGGGATGAAAGGTGCCGGTGTGGTGGGGGGATATCGACAGCGCGCTAAAGCTGCCCTCGATGCAGGCTGCGATATGATTTTGGTGTGTAACGATAACCGCGGTGTCACCGAGCTGCTCACCGACTTCAGTTGGCCAGTGTGCTCGCCTAAGGCTTCGGCTTCGCTATTACGTGCCGATCCGGTGCAAGTGGCTAAGGCATTACAAGATGAGGCTCGTTGGCATAAGGCAAAATTGTTAGCCGAGCAGATTGTAATGAGCTAACTTTGATATAGCGCAACGAGTAACAGCGGTAAGTTAGCTAAGGTTAATGTTCAATCTTTACCAGTAGGTGACAGGATGATCCTCTATTTTCATGGCTTTGATGCAACCAGTCCGGGTAATCACGAAAAAATGCGTCAATTACAGTTTATTGACAATGATGTACGCTTAGTCAGTTACAGTACTCTGCATCCAAAGCATGATATGCAGCATTTGCTTAATGAGGTGAGCCGCCAGTTGCAGGTGTGCGACGATCCGCACCCCATGGCCATTGGCGTAGGCTTAGGAGCGTATTGGGCTGAGCGTATCGGCTTTCTTAATGGGCTCAAAACCGTGCTGATTAATCCTAATCTTCATCCTGAAGTCACTATGGTGGGGAAAATTGATCGCCCAGAAGAGTACGCCGATATTGCCAATAAGTGTGTCAGTCAATTTCGAGAGAAACATCGTGGAAATGGTTTGTGTATTTTATCTCGCCATGATGACGTGAATGACAATCAAGCTGTGGCTAGTGCGTTAAGCCCTTATTATGAAGTGGTATGGGATGAGGAGCAGCACCACAAATTTGCTTCGCTGGCGGCCCATCTCGCTCAGATTAAAGACTATAAGTTAGCCTAAACCTCTCTTGACTGAGCCACTTCGCGATAGCCTGATTGAGCTAAGTAAGATTGTTGCTCTGCACTATTGATCCAATCAGTTTATCTGCCTTGGCTGAGTCATTTGGTATCGCTTTGGTTTCTCGCAAGCCGGTTCCCCATGAGCTTGTTTAACGATTATTTATTTTCAGTATTTTTTCCTTAGTGTCTTTACCGTCAGCACTGTTATCTAGGGGCATTGCGCGTGTTCGTATGGTTTTTGTTGTGTGAACGTTTTTTGGGCAACAAGATAACCCTTTAAGTGCAGGAGAATAAAAGTTTACGCTTTTTAGTGTGTTTCCTCTGCCGAGATATAGCTTTAACAATAGGTTTTGTGATACAAACTGATACATATTGTTTCGCTTGGGTCTAGTATAGACCGTATCCGTTTGCGTATGTCGCCCGATGCAGCTAACCACTTTATTCGTTAGCTGTTTTTTTTGTCTGAATTTTGCCCATCTTACGACTTTAGGTTATCTTCAAAGGGGTGAGTCGAGTAAATGAGGCACAAATGAAACGGGTATTATTGACGATATCAGGTAAAGTTCAAGGTGTGTGTTTTAGGCGTTATAGCCTGCAAAAAGCCAATGAATTTGGCCTGACAGGTTATGTGAAAAACTTGGATAACGGCAACGTTGCCGTGTTATTACAAGGCGGCAGTAATGCGGTCGACCGATTCATCGCTTGGAGCCATGAGGGCGCACCTCAATCTCGTGTGCAAGATGTGTTAGTGGAAGAAGATGATGCAGATAATATCTACCTCGATTTTTCGATCCATTGAGGCCGATGTGCTGCTTGTTGTGCCCAGCAGCAAGAGGTCAAGCCTTGGCCTTATCATCGATTCTTTGTGCAATTTGGTACACACCTACATTTAATGTACACCTAGGGTATTGATTAAAGACGCGGTAACATCATTTGAAACAGCGTGTTAGTCAATGAGTTATAAGCCATAATAGGTGGAAAGATAGATAAGTATCGCTTCGTGATCTTCAGCTGTTAATTCATTCATTCCCTGCTCATCGACCATCCACTGCAAGGTCTCATCCCAGCTTGCTTTGCTTAATCCTTGTTGTGCAACGAGATGCAGTGAGTGACACGAAGAGCAAACTGCAGCGACGAGCTCCATGTTCTCTCCCGGGAGCAAAATACCATCCCCCGCAGATTTTACTGGCAATTGGGCTGCTGGAGTGAGCCAATTTGGCGGTACAGGGTTTTGAGTGGCAAGCCACGCAATGATGGCTGCGCGGGTACCTGGATCTTTTATACCCGGAAATGTCATCTTGGTGCCTGGGGCAAATTCACTGGGGGATGCCAAAAATGCATCGAGCCTTTGCGCATTCCATTTTCCCTCATATTGCTTTAAACCATCACTGTAATTAAAGCTGTTAATACTGGCTATTTCTCTCTCGGCTAACCCCCACAGTGGAGGGCCTACTAACGTGACCCCGTTGGGCGTCATTTGATGGCATGACTTACAAACCATGGCTTGTTGTCCACCGGCTAAAATGAGCGCCTCGTTTGCTGAAGCTGGTAAGCTAATCAATATAAATAGACAAAATGAGAGCGGGAAAACCCGCTCAAATAATTTCAGTTTGTTCATTACTGTCAACCTTTAACCACTAATGCCACACGGTGAAAGGTATTATTGAGGTAGCCTTTAGGATTCCAAGCAATAGCAAATGGTTGGCTAATTCCATGATCATCAATCGCTTTAGCCCACACTTCATAGTATCCAGCCTGAGGGAACTTCACTTTAGTGTTAAAGGTTTGCCAAGCCCCTTCATTGGATGGCGCAGAAAGCTTTGCGTCCATCCAAGTTGCGCCAAAGTCGATAGAAACCTGTACTTTATCAACCTTGCGATCGCCAGACCAAGCATGACCTCGAACTAATACTTCGCTGCCATGGACTTGGGTATTGGTTTGGGGAGAGGTGATCAATGACTTCACAGGCATACGTTCGATAATCTCGAAGTCTTCATTAGCGACTTTTTCACCCGGTGCAATAGGTCGATTAGGTACACGGTAAGCGGTGCCAGTCATTTTGGGGCCATCATGTATTTGATCTCGAACCTGTATGCGTGTGAGCCATTTTTGCGAGCACGACCCTGGCCAACCGGGCACGACTAAGCGAAGAGGAGCCCCATTCATCGGGTGAAGTGGTTTGCCGTTTTGTTCAAAGGCGATAAGGTTTTCACTGCCCATGGCTTTCGCGATGGGGAGACCCCGGGAGATAGGAAGTTTTCCCTCCTCGCCAGAGAGGTGCTTATCTGCACCGTAGTGAGCCGTGTAAACTGCGCCATCCTTAACTCCAGCGGCTTTAAGCACATCAGCGAGTCGCACGCCTGTCCAGTTCGAGCAAGCTACAGCACCGTAGGTCCATTGATTACCTTTGGCTTTGGGGTCAAAGAAAGCGCGGCCATTACCTCCGCACTCCACTAATAGTTGTTGCTCCACTACATCGAAATTTTGCTTGAGATCACCGATGCTGAGTGTCAAAGGCTTATCGACCAATCCATTAATGGTAAGGGTCCAGTGTTCGGGGTTGACCGCAGTTGGTGGAATACCGTTGTTTCGAATAAAATGGCGCGAGGTTGGGGTGATGTCGTCATTCAAGAGGTGAGGTGGCGTCTCTGCGTTCATCGGCCTGTCGTTGAGTACCGTCAGCCCCTCTTTTCCTTCGATCATAATATCATCGAGGCCTTCTGCAAACGCCGCTGGGATAATACCTGCTGGCATATTACGATGAAAGGGGATAGCGCCGCCAAGTACCGCGGCCATGGTCGCCAGCCCCGCCCCTTTCAAAAAGCCTCGACGGTCGGGATAACTGACTCTGCCGAAGATTTTTTCATCGGCTGACTCTGGGTGTTTCGCGTAATACTCGTAGATCCCTTTGTGATTTTTGTGCTTTCTGTCATCCATATAAGGTTCCTTTTTAGTCAACGTCTAAGCGGCACGCGTTTATTGAAAGTCAGGTGAGTCGGTTTCAATAACATACGATCCAATGATGCTGCTAACCTGTAATATTAGTTGACTATACGGCCTTAACAAGATTGATTGCTAAAATGCTTTAGTAAAACGGCAAGGGATATTTGCTGAAAAGAGTGGAGTCTTTAATTGTTTGATGGCTACACATTCGGTCTGATAGAAGAGGGCGTTGCGGTAGTGAAACCTTTTTGTATGAATATGGCCTAAGGTGATACCCATGCATTAGTATCATGGTGTCACAGCTTGCTGCAAGAGTGTAGATAACGCTAACCACTAGCGTTATCTATCAATCATACCTTAATACGATAAAGTCTGATGAGCCGTGTTACCTGCTTGTTCTAGGCTATCTGTTGCAGGCGTTGGCGAGGTGGTATCGAGCGTTACCCCCATCTGTTTTAAGGTATCAGCGCTGATCTCGCTCGGGTGAGTCATTTTTCTGATTTGTAAAATAATGCCCATATTCGGGTGATCAAAATAATGAATTTCATCACTTTTAACACGTCTATTTTGCGCCATCCAGATCTTAAAGAGATAGGGTACTTTAGCCTCAGCGTTATGGGCGGGCAGGCCGTCAGTGGTTTGTGCTGGCAATACTTTGGTACCTTCTTCGCGAAGCGTTAGCGCGGTTTCGACATATAAGTAATGGTTAAGATAGATATTGATCTTCCCATCGAGCTGCCACAATGGTGCAGGCGTGGTGGTTGGGTTGAGGCCAAGTTCGAAATTGAATTCAGGGATCTCACTTGGTGTTATCTGCTGAGATATCGACATACCATCGGGGTCATAACGGCCAGAAAAGTCTTCACCAGCAAACAAGCGTACAGGAGTGGCTAAATGGCGTGGCAGCATCGACTGTTGCCATGTCATGTGCAGTAAGCCGCGATGGCCTGACTCTCGATTGAGTTTCTTGATGATGTCGCCAAATTGTGCCTGAGATTGCGCCAATAACACCGTCGACTGGCCGACTTTGGCATATTGAGGAGTGCTGGCGGCGACCGTCATCGGGATGCGACTAGGATGACTGACTTGGTTCGATTTAAGTTGCTGATCGCATCTATTGGCATCGTCGATCCACTCTTGGGCGCTGCAGCCTTCAAGCCCAAGACTCGCCCCAGTAATATCAGTGCTAAACAGTGGCGTTATCATATCTATAGGCGCACGTTTATTGATATTGGCGGGGTTTTTTACCATCTCTTCAAATGGCGTGCCTTGGCGCTCAAATAGATAAATCTCCACTTCAAACCAGCGCTCATCGGCGGCCAATACTGAACTGGAAAGGGTGAGCAGTGTGGTGACCAATAATAGACTTTGTTTAAGCACGTGGTTCTCCAAGGCGGTGTTGCATCAGTTGCGAGATCAGCAATGAAAGTAAGGCTAATCGCTCTTTATCGGTTTCTGTAGGCATGATGAATTTTAACTTACTTGGTCCATCCATACGATAATTTTGTGGCTGGCTTTGCAGCAGACCGATGATAAAGCCGGGATCAACAATATGATCGTCTCTAAATTCAAGGCTGCCGCCTTTGGCGTGCATCTCGATTTTTGCGATACCAAGAGCCGTGGCTTGATGTTTATAAAGGGTTAATTCGAGTAAGTTTTTGGCGGACTGTGGTAATAGACCAAAGCGGTCGATCAGTTCCACTTTTAACTCATCGAGGGCGTTTTCATTACTGCAGTTGGCAATACGCTTATACAGCGATAAGCGAATATTGACATCATGCACATAATCTTCAGGCAGCAGGGCTGGTATGCGCAGGTCGACTTCACATTGGCCTCTAAGCATCTGCTCTAATGACGGCTCTTTGCCCTCTTTAAGCGACTTGACGGCATCTTCTAACATTTCCATGTAGAGGGTAAAGCCAATTTTAGAGATGTGGCCGCTCTGTTCATCGCCCAGTAGTTCTCCAGCGCCGCGGATCTCTAAGTCTTGGGTGGCGAGCATAAAGCCTGCGCCGAGATCTTCCAGTGCACCAATGGCTTCAAGCCGTTTTCTGGCATCTTTGGTCATGCGTTTGGGGTGCGGTGTCATCAAATAAGCATAGGCTTGATGGTGCGAACGCCCCACGCGGCCACGCAGTTGATGCAATTGCGCCAAGCCAAAATGATCGGCGCGCTCAATCACAATGGTGTTCGCACTGGGCACATCGATACCGGTTTCGATAATCGTGGTGCACACTAACACGTTGTATTTTTGGTGATAAAAGTCAGACATGACTTTTTCGAGTTCACGCTCGCGCATCTGACCATGGGCGGTGATCACCCGGGCCTCTGGCAGCAGGAGTTCTAATTCTCGCGCGCGCTTTTCAATCGTCTCGACATTGTTATGCAGAAAATAGACCTGACCCCCACGCAAGATCTCACGCAGTAGCGCTTCGCGCACAGTGGCTTCATCGTATTCACGCACAAAGGTTTTTACTGCTAAGCGCTTAGCTGGTGGGGTGGCGATAATAGACAGATCTCGCATGCCCGACATGGCCATATTCAAGGTGCGGGGGATGGGCGTAGCGGTCAGAGTAAGAATATCGATATTAGCCCTAAGAGCTTTGATTTTTTCTTTTTGTCTTACACCAAAACGGTGCTCCTCATCGATGATGAGCAGGCCTAAATTGTCAAATTTCGCGTCAGTTTGCAGCAACTTATGGGTGCCAATAACGATATCCACTTGACCATTGCTGAGTTGCTCGAGAATGGCCTGTTGCTCTTTGGCCGTTTTAAAGCGCGATAGTACTTCAATTTTAATCGGCCAATCGGCAAACCTGTCTTTAAAGTTTTCGTAATGTTGCTGGGCAAGCAAGGTGGTAGGCACCAGTATGGCGACCTGCTTGTTGTCATTTACGGCGACAAAGGCGGCGCGCATGGCCACTTCGGTTTTACCAAAGCCAACATCACCACACACTAAGCGGTCCATGGCGATAGGCGAGCACATATCGTTGAGTACCGCTTCGATAGCCGTTTCTTGGTCGACGGTCTCCTCAAACGGAAAACTGCCAGCAAACTGCGCATACTCTTCTTTGTCGAGTTTACAGGCGGTGCCGGGTCTAGCTTGGCGTCTGGCGTAAACATCTAATAGCTCGGCGGCCACATCGCGGATTTTTTCGATAGCCTTGCGTTTTGCCTTGGTCCAGCTTTCGTTACCCAGCTTATTAAGGTGAGCCTCATCATCGGGGCCGACGCTGTAGCGGCTAATCAGATTGAGTGACGCCACAGGCACATAAAGTTTATCGCCACCCGCATATTCCAGCTTTAGGTACTCTGCAACCAAGCCGCCGGTATCTAAGGTTTCGAGGCCTTGATACAAGGCCACACCATGATCTAAGTGCACTATGGGTTGGCCAACTTTGAGTTCGGCTAAATCTTTAATCAGTGCATCGCTGCTAATTTGGCGCTGTTTATCGCGGCGGCGTTGCTGTGAAATCCGTTGGCCAAACAGCTCGGTTTCGCATACCAATGCCCAGCGTTTATCATTTTTGCCGCTAATAATCGCGCCCTGAGACAAGGGCGAGACAATCAAGCCAAAGGCAACGGGTTGGTTGACATATTCATAAAAGTGCTCAAACAGCGTGGGCTTGATGCTTATTTTGGCCAGCAGTTCAAGTAAGGCTTCTCGGCGTCCTTCAGATTCGGCGCAAAACAATATCGGCATACCCGATTGCACATATTGCTGCAGCGCCAACAGTGGTTGCTTTAATTTATGGTTGGAGGCGATATCGGGTAAGGCTTCAACCTTGGCAGCAATACTGGTGCCTTGATAATCAGAGCCTTTACATAAAATGCGGGGCAGACGTTTGAAGGCTTCAAAAACTTGCTCTGTTAACAGGTATAAGTCTTTAGGCGGCAGCAGTGGCCTTAAAGGATCGACACGGCGATTTTCATAGCGCTGGCTTACCTCATTTAAATGGCTCTTGGCGGCGGTATCTAAGTCACCAATGCCCACTAATTGAGTATGCTCTGGCAGATAATCAAACAGCGTGGCCGTTTCATCGAAAAATAGCGGTAAATAGCTTTCAATGCCTGCGGGCATCACTTTTCGGCTGACCATTTGGTAAACCGATTCGGGCTCTTTAACCACGACCTCAAATTGACGGCGATAGCGCTGACGAAACCCTTCTATAGCGGCATCGTCGGTGGGGAACTCTTTGGCTGGTAATAGTCGAATGGCGTCAATTTCACCGCTGGAGCGTTGGGTCTCTGGGTCAAATTGGCGAATTGACTCCACTTCGTCATCAAACAGTTCGATACGGTAAGGGTGGTTCGATCCCATAGGGAAGATATCGATAATAGAGCCGCGCACTGCAAATTCGCCGTGTTCGTAGACCTGCTCGACCAGTTGATAGCCAGTGTTTACCAACTGTTGACGCACCTGTTGCAGCTGATACGTATCGCCTTTATTGAGCAATAGCACGTTACCGGTTAAAAACGACTGCGGCGGTAATCGCACCATCAGGGTGCTAATAGGCACAATCACCACACTCTTCTTCGCGCTGGGTATACGTGACAGCGTTTCTAGGCGTTGGGAAACCAAATCTTGATGGGGTGAAAAGCTGTCGTAAGGCAAGGTTTCGCGGTCGGGAAACAGCAACACAGGTATCGATTTCGCGCCCAGTAAATAGTGAAGCTCAGTGTCGAGTTGCAAGGCGCTGGGCGTATCGTGAGTGACCACTAAGGTTAAGCCATCATGGGCATCACAAATATTGGCGAGTGTGATGGCCTGAGCGGCGCCATGCAAGTGGCTCAGTGTTTGCGGCGTTTTAACCCCTTTGACTTTCGGGGGCGTTAAGACTGAAAAAGCATTCATTGGGATGAGACTAGTGGCCAAAAATCGACAAAGATGCCCGACATTGTAGAGGCTTAGTCTCGCTAGTGCCAGTGAAAACTAGGGGGCGGTTTGATTGTCTTTTTTCCGTTGTTGTAACTGTTTTTGTTGCACATTAAGGCTGGCTTTGACCAATTGTTCAATATCTTCATCGAGGATTTGGCTAAAGCTTAAGTCACAGAGAAAGCCGTTATCTTGGTCATCATTGCCGGCAATGGGGGCGCAAGCGGTGCATTGCGCCATGCACAACATCGAAATCAATGCCTCTTTTATGTGTAGCGTGACCCTATATTGACGCCCCACAAGTAAAGGCTGATCACTGATGACCCGAATGCCACTGCCGCCAAAACACTCTCCAAGGCATTTATCACCTTCATAGGTTTGTTGTTCAAGCACATGTTGCAATACTAAATCGATTTTACGCGATTGCAGCTTTAAGTATTCGACCACGGTACGGGCGTCGTCATCGAGATTTCTCAGCTGTAATAAACAGCCTGCTTCCATGGCTTTTACTTCGCTGATAAGTTGCAGCCCTAGGGGCAACATCGCTTTGAGCTGGCTTTCAGAGGGAAGAGGCTGATCCTCTGGCCACGCCGACAGGTATACCGAAAACCTGTGCTTGACGCTAAAAAAGGAGTTTGAGTCGGTGTTCACAGGATTGCCTCTTGTTTTTATAGTGCTATTACCCCTATTATCGTGCGCATCTCAATGATTTATCAAGGCTCCTGAGCAAAGAGACCCAGCGAAACATGAATTTAGCGTTATCTTGGACCATAGGTTACCGATATTGGCGTGCACGCAAAGCCAACTCCTTCGCCTCCTTTATTACCCTTTTTGCCGTGTCAGGCATTGTACTTGGTGTGGCAGCGCTGATCATTGTCAGCTCTGTGATGAACGGCCTCGAAGGCCAATTAAAACAGCGTATTTTAGGCGCAGTGCCGCAGTTAACCGTGTATAGCGAACAGGATATGGCGCAGTGGCAACAGGTTGCGGCTAAGCTCATGCAACTGGATGATGTGGTCGCGGTGAGCCCCAGTATCTCGACTCAGGCGATGTTGCAGTCGCCGAGCAACATCAGCGCGGTGCAAATCTATGGCATCTACCCCGAAATAGAACAACAAAACGTGGCCCTGATGAACCCCCGTTTTCATCGTTCATTAGCGGTATTAACGCCAGGCGATTACCAAATCGTGCTGGGCGCCGAATTGGCTCGCCGTTTAAGCGTTTCTCCAGGTGATAAAGTCAGGGTGCTCAGTGGTGATGGCGTGGTCTATTCTCCCTTAGGACCTGTGCCAAGCCAACGTCATTTTTATGTGGCAGGCGTGTTTGAGATGGGCTCGCAAGTCGATGCTAATTTGGCCTATGTACACCATGACGATGCCCAGCGCGTGATGCGTCAACAAGCTGGAGAGATCAAACAGTTAAGGTTATATCTGCGTGACCCGTTTAACGCTTCGACTCTTCAACCTCAAGTGGTGGCCGCTTTTGCCGAGGAGGGGGTTAGCGTCACCACCTCAGATTGGCGCGATAATTATGGCCACCTGTTTTCGGCGGTGAAGATGGAAAAAAATATGATGTCGTTAATGCTTAGCCTTATCATCGCGGTCGCGGCGTTTAATATCGTGTCGGCTTTAGTGATGATGGTGGTTGATAAAACCACCGATGTAGCCGTGCTAAAAACCCAAGGGTTACCCACCGCCAGCGTGATGGGCATTTTTATGATCCAAGGCTCGCTCAATGCGATATTAGGCTTAGTGGGCGGGGTATTATTGGGGGTACTTATCACCCTCAACCTTAATAGCATTATGTCGAGTTTAGGCATCTCCATCTTAGGGGCAGGGCAGTCGTTGCCAGTGCAGTTAGCTCTATCGCAGTTGAGTGCGATTGTGATTGGCACCTTGTTAATCACCTTTTTAGCCACGGTTTATCCAGCATTACGCGCGGCCAATGTTCAACCCGCCAGCGCATTAAGGTATGAATAGTAATATGACACAACAGCAAGACAAGAGCTTATTGTTACAAGTTAACAATGTCAGTAAACGCTACCATGAAGGCAGTATTGACACCCAAGTGCTGCAAGGTGTTAATCTCGATGTGTATCGCGGTGAGCAGCTCGCCATTGTGGGCACATCGGGCTCGGGCAAGAGTACCTTGCTGCATATCATGGGCACGTTAGATCAACCCAGTAGCGGTACAGTGACCCTGCTTGGCGAAGATTTATATCGGCTTTCGGCGGCGCGCCAAGCTAAGGTGCGTAATCAAGATTTAGGTTTTATCTATCAGTTTCATCATCTGCTGCCTGAGTTTACCGCGTTAGAGAACGTGGCGATGCCGGGACTGATTCAGGGACGACCCCGTCAAGAGGTCGAGCAGCAAGCTAAGGCATTGCTGGAACGAGTCGGCTTAAGTCATCGATTGCAACACACTCCCAGCGAAATGTCAGGTGGTGAGCGGCAACGCACCGCCATCGCACGCGCCTTGATTAATCAACCCAAATTAGTATTAGCCGATGAGCCCACGGGTAACCTAGATGCGGCCAGCGGAGAGGCTGTCTACCAACTTATACGCGAGCTGGGTAGTCAGTTTGGGACCGCATTTGTGGTGGTGACTCACGATCCTAAACTGGCTGAACGTATGGACAGGCAATTGCAAATGCAAGATGGCATACTTTATGAGCAAAGTCAGCCATTAAGTGTGGAGAACTCATGAGTCAGATGCTCTCCTTGTGGGTTGGTTGGCGGTTTTACCGTGCGCGTCAATCGAATCGGTTTATCAGTTTTATCTCTTTTGCCTCAACAGCTGGCATCGCCTTAGGGGTGGCGGTATTGATCATTGTGTTGTCGGCAATGAATGGCTTTGAACGTGAATTAGAACAACGCCTGCTGGGCGTCGTGCCCCATGGTGAGCTGACCGGAGTCAATGAGCCTATTCGTGATTGGCCACAAATAGCCAAAGATGCGCAGCAAATCGCCGGGATTGTTGCCACTGCGCCTTTTGTGCGTTTACAAGGTTTAATCCAAAAGCCGGGCGGATTCCAAGGGCTCACCGTTATCGGTATCGAGCCGAGCCTTGAGTCCAAGGTGTCTAATATTGCCCACTATATGAGCCCACAAAGTTGGCAGTCACTGCAACAAACGGGTAATAATATTGTGCTGGGCCGCGGGCTTGCCGACAGTTTATCGCTGCAAGTCGGTGATAGTTTAAGCCTTTACACCCCTAATTTGAGTGCGAAATCAAATGAGACTAAACGCATTGGCGCGGCTAAAAACCATCGATTTGTGGTGTCGGGCATTTTTGAAATTGGCGGTGAATTAGACCTGACCACCGCCTATATACCGCTGCAATATGGTGCGACCATTTTAGGGCTTGCTGACGGGGTGAGTGGCGTGCGCATTAAAGTGGATGACGTATTTGCCGCGCCTAGTTTGATCCGCAGCCTTGGTTATAGCCAGCAACAATATATGTACCTTTCCGACTGGACCCGAACCCAAGGGCATCTTTATCAAGATATTCAGTTGGTTAGAGCTATAATGTATTTAGTGCTTGCCTTAGTGATCGCGGTGGCCTGTTTTAATATCGTCTCGACCTTGGTGATGGCGGTGCGCGATAAACAGTCTGAAATTGCCATTTTGCTGACCATGGGTATGGCTAAAGCCACGGTAATGGGGATATTTATTGTGCAAGGGGCGTTAAATGGCATGCTTGGCTGCCTCATTGGTGGGGGGCTAGGCGTCACTATCGCACTGAATTTAAGCATGATTGCCAGCAGCATTGAGCAACTCTTAGGCATACAACTGCTGTCAGCCGATATCTATTTTATTGATTTTTTACCCTCGCAGCTGTATTGGTCAGACGTGGCGATGGTGATCGCTTTAGCCTTGGTGATGAGCCTTATTTCGACCCTGTATCCCGCGTGGAAAGCCAGTCGTATTCACCCAGCGCAGGCTCTTGCTGGACGTTGAGTTTAAGGTCAACATGTAGAGATAAAACAAAGGCATTGGTGCAATTAAGTGCCAATGCCTTATTTTTTGCAGGTGCTGAGTCTGCTACGGTTGACCATGCTTATCGCTCAATACTGTCGTTTCTTTCGCTTCCACTTGAATAAAATCGAGTATTTCCACAAGTTGTGAACCACAAAGTACCCTACGGTGGCAAAAATGATCGCAAATGCCAAGCATCCCAGCAGAAAGGGCGGGCCTATGGTTGAAAGCGAGGCTTCAATCCATTGCCAGCTGGCTTGAAAGGTAAACTCTTGTGGCGGATGGCTGAGTAATTTGGCACCAAAAAGATAGGCGGCGTAAAACATAAAGGGCATGGTAACGGGGTTTGTCACCCAGACTAAGGCTACGGCGATGGGCAGATTACAATTAAATATGATGGCTAACGCCGCCGCGAATACCATTTGAAACGGCATAGGGATCCACGCGACAAACAGACCTACGGCAAATGCCATTGGCGCCGAGCGACGATTAAGCGCCCATAAATTGGGTTTATGCAACAACTTCCCAAACATCTGCAAGTGTTTATGATTTCGCAGTGTTTCTGGTTTTGGCATAAATCTTTCGATGATTTTTTTTGGCATAGCTTAGGTTTGCAGTCTTAAATGATTCAATATGAATCCATTTATGTTCGGTTACTGTGCCACTGTCATCACGGCACTTCTCTGGCCCTCTCTACTGACAACAACCCAAGCTTGGTGCTGTGTAGCGGCCGCTATTGTTATCATTCGCTGGTCAAAACTCTTGGCAGGCGGTGTGTTTGCACTCGCTTGGGTAAGTTTGTTTAGCCATCAGTTATTAGCGTTGGAAACGAGTAATGATGATGCCACGATCTCAGTGAGGGCGGAAATCATATCACTAGTTCAGCGAAACAGCGACCAGATAAGTGTCGATATTCGCGTGTTAGACGATAATTCTTATCTCTTTTTTAATAAATTTATGCGTTTAGAGTGGCAAGTCTCCCACCCTGTAAGCCTAGGCGAGGAGTGGTTACTCACCCTCAAGCCTAAGTCGATTTCTAGCCCACTGAATCAAGGGGGCTTTAACCGCCAGCGTTATTACCTTGGTCATCATATTATAGGTAAAGGTAAGGTGGTTGCGGCGCAGCAATTACGCAGTGCCAGTGGTTTACGCTTTAAACTGATTGAGCGACTGCGTCAGCAGGTGAGCCATTTAGCCAATGGTGACTTGATGTTAGCCTTGATGCTCGGGGATAAACAGCAGGTAAGTGAAGCGCACTGGCAAGGGCTGCGCCAAAGCGGTACCGGGCACCTTATTTCTATTTCAGGCTTGCATCTGTCTGTGCTGGCGCTGTGGTGTGTGGGGCTCGCGCGTTATGCGCTCAATCGTTGGCGCCTTACGCCCTCAATGACTAATTGGCATTTAGCAGGCATCATCGCTTTGGTAATGTGCAGCTTTTACGCCTATTTGGCGGGATTTGCCCTACCGACCCAGCGCGCCTTAACTATGCTGCTGTTAGTGATAGCGCTAGGAATGCTGCGCCGTTTTTCAGCCCCGTTTGAGCGTTTGTTGTGGGCGCTGTTTATTGTATTAGTACTCGATCCTTTAAGCATTATGAGCGCCGGATTTTGGCTCTCTTTTGGCGCGCTGGCGATTATTTTGTGGTTTGCTCACCGTCAGCAGAAGAGGGGGAGTCGCATTGATGAGCATGAAACGGGTGGCTGGCGAGGTTATAGGCAAGGGCTTTGGCAAAAGCTGGTTCAACTCTGGTCAATTCAGTGGCGTCTAAGTCTGTTGCTTGGCCTATTGCAAGGCTTGCTGTTTGGCGGTATTGCACCCTATTCATTGATCTTTAACTTAGTGTTTGTGCCTTGGTTTAGTGTGGTGGTGATCCCCTTAACCTTTGCTGTGATGCTGATGTGGGGCTTGGCCGACCTTATGCTAAGCAGCATAGGTTTAAGCAGCTTGAGCATGGCGCCACTGCTCAGCTTGTTAGATAGTGCCATCATGCCACTCACGGCGAGTTTCTCTCTGTTAGGCTCATTGCCTCTAAACTGGGTAGCCTTGCCAGCTAATGTCGCGGTAGCACTGATATTTGCCTTATTAGGGGGTTTTTTGCTGCGGCTGTTATATGCAAGCATCATTCCTGCGCTAACAATGCACGCTTTTTTAAATGGCCGCGTACATCCGGTGCCCTTAAAGGGAGCTGAATCTGATGGTTCGGCTTGGGGTAATTCAACCACTAAGGTGGCTCGCGTCAGCGATGCCAAGCTTTCGGTAAGTGCAGTGATTGTGGTGGGTATCTTATTATTGCCCAGTTTATTATTGCTGCTCACTCCCCGGTTGGCTCAATATGACAAGCGATGGGCGCTGCATTTACTCGATGTGGGCCAAGGCTTAAGTGCGGTGGTGATTAAACAGGGCCGCGCAGTGGTGTATGACACTGGCGCCGCCTTTGGCAGTCAATTTAGTTACGCTAAATACACGGTTATTCCTTTTCTGCAACGGCAGGGGATAACGGAGGTGGATTTTCTGTTTCTGAGCCACGGCGATAACGATCATGCCGGTGGTGCCGATGTGCTGATATCCATGTATGCGCACACTCAGGTGGTAACTGATCTTGATCATCCTGGTGCGATTGCTTGTCGTCCTCAACGTTGGCATTGGCAAGGGCTGGTGATTACGCTGCTTGGACCACAGCAACCCCAGCAAGGCAACAATGGCTCCTGTATCGTGCGTATTGGTGACGATAGACATCAAGTATTGTTACCTGGCGATATTGAAGTTGAAGCCGAGCAGCAATTAATTGAACGAGCCAAGAGGCAGGGCTTGCTTATGGCGGATATCAGCCAAGGCACGGCATCGCGCGGCGATGGTGTGAGTGATGATGTTACTAATAGTGTTAAACATGACGTTAATAACGGCAACGGCTTTGATGATGCATCTAAGGACCCAGCGAGCGGCAGGTTTCATGGCGGACTGCGCAGCAGTATCTTAGTCGCCCCTCATCATGGCAGTAACACCTCGTCGAGCGAGGCGTTTATCCGAGCCGTATCACCCGCCGTTGTGCTGTATGCGGCGGGCCTGAATAATCGTTATGGATTTCCTAAAGTAAAAGTGATTGAGCGCTATCAAATGGCCGAGGTTGAGCAATACGCTGTGGGACATAACGGCCAGCTCAGCGTGATTTTTGACCAAGATGATGTGAAAATAAAAGGCTATCGGTATGATTTTGCACCGTTTTGGTATAATAGAACGTTTGAATTTGGTCAGATGCTCAATACAGAGTAGAATGTGTTTCTTTGCACCAACATATAGAATCGTGAATGACAAACTCTTCTAAAAGTGAAGTGAGCACTGTTTTTTTCAGGTTGCTGACTTATCTTGTCCCCCTTAAAGGGGTGCTATTTTTGTCTATCGTTGGCCTAGTGTTATACGGCCTTGTAGACGCAACGTTTATCTATTCGATCACCCCGTTTATCGATCAAGGATTTGCTAGCAATGTGCCAAGCACACCAAGCATAGTCAACGGCGTTGATATGGGCTTAAGTGGTGGCTTTAATTCCGATAATGATGTGCTAAAAATAGCTCCCTTTGTGGTGGTTGGCTTATTTACCCTGCGGGGATTAGCGAACTTCTTATCCACTTATGGCATCTCTTATATTAGTGCGCGCATGATAATGGATATGCGCCAGCAGGTATTCGAACATTATCTTAAGCTGCCTGTGGGCTATATCGATTCTGAAAGCAGTGGCAATCTGATCTCCAGAGTCACCTATGATACCGAGCAGATCGCCAGAGCTTCAGGCAGTGCGCTGATCACCATAGTGCGTGACGGTATTACGGTTATAGGTATGCTTGGGGTGATGTTTTATAACTCGTGGAAATTATCCCTGTGTATTCTGATTGTCGGCCCCTTGATTGGCGTTGTGATCACTGTCGTCAGCCGTAAGTTTCGTAAGGTATCTAAGCAGATCCAAACGGCCATGGGAGGCGTTACCTCTGTGACCGAACAGATGATCAAAGGTCATAAAAACGTGCTGGTCTTCGGTGGACAAAAAACGGAATCTGCACGTTTTGCTCAGGTGAATAACGAAAACCGCTCACGCACCATGAAGCTGGCCCTAGCGCAAGCGATTAGCCAACCTTTGGTGATGGTAATAGGTTCATTTGCATTGGCATTTGTGCTCTATGCGTCAAGCCTTGACAGTATGAAGGCCGACCTTACCGCGGGTACGTTTGCCACCATATTGGCCGCCATGATGGCGATGCTACAACCGATTAAGAGCTTAACTCGCGTGAACGCCGAGTTTCAGCGTGGTATTGCTGCTTGTAGCACCATTTTTGAAATTTTAGATACGCCAGCGGAAGTCGACACTGGTACCTATGAAACCGATCGCGTTGAAGGCCGTTTACGCTTTGATAACGTCTGTTTTCGTTATAATAACCAAGAAAACTTGGCGCTTAATGGCGTGGATTTTAGTGTTAACCCTGGCGAAACTTTGGCCTTGGTTGGGCGTTCGGGATCGGGTAAATCCACTATTGCTAGTTTGATCACCCGTTTCTATTCCGATCTAGAGTCGGGCGATATCACTCTGGACGATATCAGCTTACGAGACTACAAGTTGGCGTCATTGCGCAACCAAGTGGCGCTCGTGTCACAACAAGTGACCTTGATCAATGACACCATAGCAGCCAACATCGCCTATGCCTATCCGGGTGAAGTGACCGAAGAAAAAATCATTGAAGCGGCTAAATTGGCCAATGCGTATGAGTTTATCGCCGATCTGCCTGAGGGTATTTACACTCAAGTGGGTGAAAATGGGGTGATGTTATCGGGGGGTCAACGTCAACGTATCGCCATTGCCCGAGCCATATTACGTGATGCGCCGTTATTGATCTTAGATGAAGCCACCTCGGCGTTAGATACCGAATCGGAAAAAGCGATTCAGGGGGGCTTAGATAATCTAAGGCAGAATCGCACCTCGATTGTGATAGCCCATCGATTATCGACAATTGAGAATGCCGACCAAATCTTAGTCATAGATCAAGGCCGCGTGGTTGAGCGTGGCTCACATGCGGAGCTACTGGAAAAACAAGGCATCTATTACAACCTGTACCAAATGCAATTTAGTAGCTAAGTCAATGCAAGGTTTTGTTAATCGTCTCTGGTACGCCAAGGCAAGTGTGGGTTATCGACTGCTTGCCTTAGCCTTGCTGCCACTTTGTGGGTTGTTTTATCTGGTGACGGCCACTCGGCGGCTGTTGTTTCGAGTTGGCATCAAGTCAGCGACTCAGATGCCAGTACCGGTTATCGTAGTGGGCAATATCACCGTCGGTGGCAGTGGCAAAACGCCTACCGTTATCTATTTAATTGAGCTGCTACGGCGTCACGGCTATCGTCCCGGTGTGGTGAGTCGTGGTTACGGCGTGGACTTTAACGGCGTTAAGTCGGTATTACCGGGCATGCCCGCCCGAGAAGTTGGTGACGAGCCCGCGATGATAGTGGCGCGAACCCAAGTACCTATGGTAATTGGAGCCAAGCGAGTTGAAGCCTGTCATGCCCTGCTACAAGCACATGATGTTGATATCATCATCTCCGATGATGGCCTACAGCACTATGCGCTGGCCCGAGACATTGAACTGCTGATTCTCGATGGCGAGCGCCGTTTCGGTAATGGCTATCTGTTACCCGCAGGCCCGCTGCGAGAAGGGCGCTGGCGTCAGCAGGCGGTTGACTTTACTTTAGTTAATGGTGATGAGTGCCAAGAGGGTGAATGGTTAATGCAACTGCATGCAGCTCAGTGGCAACCAGTTAAGCCCCCACAGGGTGATGGCTTATCGGCAGCGGTATTTAGTGTTGAACCACAGGCGGTCGCCATTGCTGGCATTGGCAATCCTCAGCGTTTTTTTAATACTCTAAACCAGCTGGGGATCACGACGCAAAAGCAACATGCATTTGATGATCACCACCCGTTGACCTTAGCCGATATCGATGCCATTGCCTGTGGTGCACAGGTCTTGATGACAGAGAAAGATGCGGTTAAATGTCGCGAATTTGCAAAGCAAAACTGGTGGTATCTGCCAGTAGATGCCAAGATAGCTCCACAGTTTGAACAGCAGTTGATAGCTCAGTTACAACAGCGTAAATCAGTACAACAAGGAAATTCAAATGGCGTTTGATAAGAAACTTTTAGAGATAGTGGCCTGCCCAGTTTGTAAAGGCAAACTTGAATATAATAAAGCTAAACAGCAGCTTATCTGTAAAGCTGATCGTCTCGCTTATGCAATAGATGATGGGATCCCGGTATTATTAGCCAATAAAGCTGAGCCGTGGACCGACGAGGCTTAATTTGCCACAGGCGCGCTTGTACAGGCGCGCTTGCTTTATTTCTCATCTGTTATCTTGTCCCCATTGCCTATAGTTACAGCAGCTAAACGGCGATATATTGATTTTCTCTAATCGACTGCCCATAATCCCCCCTCAGCCTAATCGGAGTTCAACGTGTGACTAAACCTGCTATACAAGCTGTTATCGATAAAGTGTTAGCCGACAATAAGGGTAAGCGGGTAGTCAGTTTCAATTTTGAAGGCCAGACTTACTGGTTGAAGCAACCTGAGCGGTTAACTGGCGCCATGCGATGGTTAAAATCACAACCGTTACAGTCGTTTCAACTTGAAATTAGCGCACTGCAAAGCTTAGCTGCGAAAGGCGCACCAGTGCCAGAATTGGTCAGCTTTGGCGATGATTATTTCGTGGTCGCCGATGCCGGTATGCCTGTCAACGGTCTGTTGGCCGATAGTGATGACCCACAACAAAAGTTACAGATTTTAAAAGACAGTGCTAAAGGTTTAGCCCAATTGCATCAAGCCGGTTTTGCCCATGGGCGCCCAGCACTGCGTGATATATGTTGGCAAGATGGCAAGATCACCTTTATCGATTTTGAAGCCAACCAGCAAGATAAAAATATGGCGCGCCAGCAGGTACGTGATCTACTTGTGTATATCCATAGCCTGTATCGTTATTTAGGCGCCGATCATCAGCTGATTGATCCGGCACTAGCCTATTACCGGCAATGCGGCGGCGAAACGTGCTGGCGTTATGCGCAAAAACGTCTGTCGCCTT
Source organism: Shewanella algidipiscicola (assembly GCF_003605125.1). GTDB lineage: Bacteria > Pseudomonadota > Gammaproteobacteria > Enterobacterales > Shewanellaceae > Shewanella > Shewanella algidipiscicola. The sequence goes on along the minus strand of NZ_QPQT01000001.1, from coordinate 362,076 downwards.
GGCAATGGCTAGGCCAACTTTTATGGCCATTTCGTTATAAAGGTGGCAAGGATCTTAAGCCAATGTACTGGGTGCTTAAAGCCTTTCGTCGCCGCTAATATCAAGCCATACCGATCCCATCTGCTTTATCTACCGTTTGTTTATCACACTGGCTGTAAAACCCTATTGTCAGCGGGTGTCACCTCGCCAAGGCGCTGCCAGGATTACAATGTTTCGCGGCATATGACGGCTTGGTGAGCACCTCATGTGACTAACGGCTCATACGGCAATACTGATGATGTTGCCTCGCCTTATCGAGATGATGTCATCGCCCTTGAATGTTGCGGTAACGTATTTTTGGTTATCACCTATAGCAGGTTGTTTTGTTATTGTTGCCACCGGGCTTTGCCTATCGTATGGCTATTTCGTGACAACAGATTATTTTATTTTTTTCTTTGACTTTGATTCCGATACTAATTCATAAAAAGTATATTTGTTAGTTCAAAAAAACATCTTTATTTGGTTGAAATATCACCACTCGCTTTGCTAGTATGCCGGCTGTTTTGCTCTCAACGCCAGTATATATCAAGGGTTGCCCCTATGATGGTGTGAGTAAACTCGATCTCACCATTTAACTCATCTGCCCCGTTTATTTTCGGTGTTGGATTAGTTTTATTTTGTTTTTAGGGAATGTAATTGAATATCACTACTTTGACCATGATGCATACATTGTTTGCTGTGTCATGTCGCCGAAATCTGGCATTAACCCTGTCTCTACTGCTCTTAACGTCTACATTGGTTATCGATGTGGCCATGGCGGTTCCTCGTGAAGCCGATAACGATAATATAGATGTCACTGTCGGTAATGCACAACGCTTCTTACATCAGCGGCAAGTTGAGCAACAGACCCTTAAGTTAACCCGTTTGATGGATCACTATGGTCGCGACTCAAAAGTAGAAAAACGTCGCACACTCAACTCAATTAAAGCATTGGCCGCGCAGCGTCAATTAGCACAGCAAGCGTTACTAAAGTTGGATCCCATGGCTGCGGTACGTAGCACTGTACCTATGAGTAAACGAGCGGCGATGCCAGATGACGTATTAAGCCTGTTAGCGCAAAAAAAGCAATTGCAGGGGCAGTTATTCATCGTATATCAGGATTATACTGATAGTGCTTCACACCGTCTACGCTACGAATTAATGACCAAAACAGGGCGTATTCAATTACACCTGCCGCAGAGCATTGATACTACGCAATTACAATCGGGTATGACTGTTAAAGCAGATGGCTGGTTATTTAATCATCAGTCAGAGTCAGAGTCAGAGTCAGAGTCAGAGTCAGATCAACTCGGCACGTTAGTGTTAGATGATAGTCAAGAGAGTATTTTTACACTGGCAGCCACAGAGGACGTCAGTAATACCGACGAGCCCCTCAGCAAAAGTACGAGCGTCAATAACACCTTGGGTGAGCAGAAAGTACTGGTGCTGATGTTGAATTTTCAAGATAGCCCTAATTTACAGCCCTGGAGCAAAGAAGATGTTCAACAGATGGTATTTGGTCGAGTCAATGATTATTACCAAGAAGCCTCTTATGGTCAGACATGGCTTAGCGGTGATGTGAGGGGGTATTACACCTTACCGCTAGACACCAATTGTGACTACTTTGGCATGGACCGTTATGCGCAACAATTGGCTACTGATGATGGTATTGATTTAAGTCAATATCAACGTTTGGTCTATCTGCTTCCTCAAAACAGCAGTTGCGGTTGGCGAGGTCAAGGTACACTTGGGGGGAATCCTTCTCGTGCTTGGATTAATGGCGAATTGAACCTGCTCACTATCGGCCATGAGCTAGGGCACAACTTGGGCTTAAAGCATGCTAAGGAGCTTAGTTGTGGCGATGGTTATCTGAGCGATGCTTGTGTCGCGATCACTTATGGTGACACGCTGGATATCATGGGCAAATCTGAGGGACACTTTAACCTATTTAACAAAGAACGTTTAGGGTGGTTAACGCCGGAGCAGGGCGATGTAATCAGTGCCGATGATGATGGCAATTATCTATTATCGCCTTATGGCAGTGCGCTCGACGGTCAAGCAAAGGGGCTCAAAGTTCGCCGTGGCAGCGACGCGCAAACAGGTGAGCCCTTATGGTATTACTTAGAATATCGTCAAGGTACGGGTTTTGATAGTTTCCTCGCCGGTAAAGCTGTGACGCAAGGTGTGCTACTGCATTTGAATCAAAGCGATGAGGATATTGAAAGTAGCTTGTTGCTGGACATGACACCTAAAAGTGGATTGAGGGATCTCGATGATGCTGCCTTAATCGTGGGGCAAAGTTATACCGATGCGGCTGCCGGAGTGACGATCACTACGGAATGGGCGGATAAAAGCGGTGTGTCAGTTAACGTGAGTTACGCTGGGCAAAGTTGTATTCAATCGGCTCCGAGCCTCAGTATCACCCCCAATGAAAGTCCATGGGTTGAGGCCGGTAGTAAGGTCGATTATCGAGTGAATATCACAAATAATGATAGTGTCGGCTGTGGCGATGCCAGCTTTGCTATTAGTGCCAATGTACCTAGCGGTTGGTTATCGCAAGATCAAAGCTTGTATCTCGCGCCAGGTGAAAGCGCTGCAACTTCTGTCAGTGTGACTTCTGCAACATCAGCAAGTGAAGGATTTTATGATATTGCTATTAGTGCCACAAATGTCGCTAACACTCAATATAGTCAGGTATCTAAGGTAAGTTATGTGGTTGAAGAGCCAGAATTGGCCTGTGTGTTAGCCGCGCCGAGTTTTAGCTTAACGCTCGATAGTAGTGAACCATTAATGGCAGGAACTCAAGTCGTGTATCGGGGGACGCTTATCAATCGAGACAATAATGCGTGTAGCGCAAGTGATTATGAGATAGCGGCCAATGTTCCAACGGGGTGGACCGCCAATCATCAGAGGATCAGTTTGTCGCCCGGTGAGCAGCGCGATGTGAGTATCTATGTTACTTCACTGCCAGAGGCGAGTGCCGGTATTTATGATTTTGACATTAGCGCCCAACATGTCGATGAACCGCTTTATCGTGTGACAGACAGCGCGACCTATACGGTAGCTTCTCCAGTGGCGGTATGTGAGCGTGCAGCCCCTATCCTGACGCTGATCAGTGCTAATGACACCGAGGTCGTAGCAGGGACACAGGTAAGCTATGGCATTAGCGTGACCAATAAAGATACCGAAGCTTGCGACAGTAGTTCGTTTGACCTGTCAGCCCAATTGTCATCAGGGTGGCACAGTAGTCAGAACCAGTTACTTTTAGCCCCGGGACAAACCAGCCAAGCTAATATTGTAGTGACCTCAGATCTTAACAGTGAGTCAGGCGCTTATGAGGTGTTACTGACTGCGAGTAATAGCCAAGACGGTCGTTACGTTGCAAGTTATAGCACCCAGTATACCGTCAAGCCAGTAGCGAATTCGGCCCCCATCGCTGTCGATGATAAGGTCAGCATGACATCGAAAAATGCGGTGCTTATCGATGTGTTGGCCAATGATAGTGACGCAGAAAATGAACTGGTAATAGTCTCTGTGACTCAAGGGGCTAAAGGGAGTGTTGAGATAACCTCCGCTGGCCAAGTTCGCTATGTACCAGCAAAGAGTTTTAAGAGTAGCGATAGCTTTAGCTATACCATTTCTGATGGTGACACCACGGCAACGGCTAGAGTGATACTTTCATTAAGCAGTTCGGGTGGTAATGGTGGAAATAAAGGTCAGGGTAAAAAATAGAGATGCCCTGATAGCAGAAGTAGCACGAGGCAAGGCCTCGGCTACTTCAGTCATTGTAGGTAATGGCAGGGTTATTCGATAGTGTTCACTTCAATAGCCACATCATTGGTTGAAACATTACCTTCATCATCAGCAACACTGACGATAACGTCATCGAGGAAAGTAATCGGATCGGTATTTTCTAATCCTGGTTTTAACTCGATAGTAAAGGCACAACTATAGGTATCATTGGGCGAACCATTATAAGTCAGCTCTTGCCCCTCATTGCAAGCTGGGTAGCTTATGCTGTCGTGCATTCCGCCGTCATTGATTAACATGAAGCTGGCCGTATCATCTTCTGTAAATACGTTAGCCCCACCGACGGTCATCAATGTTAGGTTCACATTTTCAATGCCCGCATTATGTAGCTCTAATACCACGAGTAGACTGGCAGCGAACTTCATATCGGTAGCTGGTTGGCTTGGTAAGAAGGTCACTGTCGCATCGTCGAAATCTGATACGGCTTGACCATCGTCATCGACACCATTAATTGTTGCTACATTGACATGCACATCGCTTGCATTACCGGTGAGCGATTTCGCAATGGTACAACTTGCATTATGGTTAGGGTCGAGCATAAAGCCATCGAGTGGCGTAGGTGTAATAGGCGCACCATCAACGGTATCAACCATACATTCAGCGGTAATATTACCAAACATGTCATCGGTTAAACTGCTAAAGGTCACAGTATCGACACCGGCCGCATCCACACTGAATAGGAAAGTGTAGTCAACCGAACGTGAGACACTCGGATCGTCACCCGTTTCGAGTACTTCGATAGGATCTGCGGTTTTCTGGAGATCGATCATCGAAGGAACATCGTTAATGACCACGGTTTCTGAATCCGCATTGCTGGCTTGATCATTTTCATTGTCGAGAGCTTTAGCGGTCACAATATTGGTGTGTGAGCCCGCTTGGCTGCCACTGATAAATTGACTAAAGCTACAACTATAAGTGCCGCCTTGTGCGATATAGCCGTTAATAGCACAGTCACCTTGGCCATCTAAATTACCAAATTTATTATCCATTAGTGAGCTAAGCAATAATGGAGAATCCCAAGCATCAGAGGTATTAGTGACATCCACGGTATAAGTGACATTGCCGCCCGACTCTGGTACTTGATCTGGGCTCGCTGTTTTCAAGACCGTGATGCTTGGTGGTAAGTTAGTTACGTTAACCTGCCGCGTTTCACTACAGTGTTCGCCATCGATACCACTGACGGCTGCGCAAGAATTACCATCAACAACTGGATCGCCATTACGGTCAATTAAGGCCAGTTTGACTAAGTCATTATACAATTCTGGTTGTTGATCGTCGGGTAGATCAGAATCAACGATATGTACACTGAATTGACAGCTGTAGGATGCACTGGGTAAGACCTCACCGGGGCCATTACCGATATCGGCGGGCTGCGCACAGTTAGTGTTTGTGAGATAAATACCATCAGCTGCGCCGACTGGCACAGTTGCTCCCCATAAATCGATAGAGGTTTCATAACTGCCATCGGCAGCAGTATCTATTTCATCGCTGAGCGAGGTGATAAAAATGGATGTTTGTGCATTTGGATTAGTGAAATTAACCGTAAAGGTATAGAGGCCGCCCGGTTCGGTATGGGTATTGGTACCGACAAGGGTTTTTATCACTTGAGGAGGATTGGGGCGAATAAAGACATCAATATCGAATGCATCACAGCGACACTTAGAAGGTGTACCAGGTGCGGCTGGATCATTTTCACTACAATCGGCGCCCGTTTTATTATGCCAAGCGGCACAATAATTAAACTCGGCTTTGCCTGAGTTATCGTCATCACGACAAAATAGGGTGATCTCCTCCTGTTCATATAAGTGAGTGGGCGAGAAGCCACGTGCCTTACTGATATCGGCGCAGCTATCTAACCCTTCCTCAAGGTCAACGCCGGGACCATCGGTACGACCCAGTAAGATAGAACATTCGTTATTTGGGTTGCTATCTTGTGCGCTCCAATTACCTTCTGGAAGATAAACGGAATAGTCATACCTTTCATTGGCCGTTGTGGTAATGGTGACATCGGCAAGGAAGGTGACTTCTTCACCGAGCACACATTGTACAGCTTCGCCAGGGTTATCAATATTAGTGATGTTATCCACTTTACTGACCCTAACGTCGTTAGCAGTACAATTGAGCCCAAATCCAGCTTGTTCGGCCATACAGGCCGCATTCATCTGTTGTGGAAAAAAGGATGCGTTGGCAGCTGTGTGGTCAGCGCCATATAAGATGGTGCTGCTGACTAAGCAGATACCGAGCGCCTTGATAAGTCGATTACATTTAAAACGTTTCATAATATTTACCTTCATATCAGTGAATATGGATAAAACGAGCGTGCTTACTTAATGCGTTTCATGAGCCATATACCGGCTATCGTGTTGATGCATAGCGTTGATATTCGTGACTGCTATCTTGGGCACACTTTATCGTGCCAGCGCAGCGACAGAGCCTAAGTGCTTGGCTGAACAACGCAGTGCTTTATCTAAAGCAAGCATCAGGCCATAAGGTAAGCTTTTGATAATTAGCTGCTTTATTCTTTTGGGGACGATGAGGTTCGATGAAAGTGTTACTTTTCAGTAACACTAAGAGGCTAGCGAGAAGAGGATGTGACAGGATGGTATGTACGCTTTTGTTATATAGTGGTTTTTATTGAATGGTAGCGGGTCTAGCTGTTCGCTTTAGTTAACAACGATTGTAACAGCGCCTGACCGATGGCCGCCTGGGTTGCAGATGGTGTCGGGGCTGCATTTTGGGGGCTTTTATGATAAGGATTAATTTCTTCACTGGTCACTGCTTGGTGACTGTAGCGCTTCAATAATCGTATTAAAGGTCTGATAGTTTTGTGCTCCCACAATTAATTTAGGATTGATGATGCGGTTATTCTCTATATTACCGACTAAGAAACTGGGTGTGCCACGAATGCCTAATGATGAGCCGTAGGCGACATCTTGCTCTATTTTCGTTAACGTGCCCGGTGCCGATAGACACTCGGTAAATTGTTTAATGTCGAGCGATAATTCGCTGGCACTGTCTTGATAGAGTTTGTCACCTAGCGATCGGATGTTATTAAACAGCAAGTCACGCATCGGCCAATAGGCATTTTGTTGCAAACTACAGTTGGCGGTCATCGCGGCTCCTTTGGCTTTAGGATGAAAATTTAGCGGAAAATCACGTGCGATATATTTCAGCTTTCCGGTGTCGATATATTGAGTTTTTAGGAGGGGAAATGTTTGATCAATATAACGTTTGCAGTAAGGACATTGGTAGTCTGAAAATTCAATAATCGCCATTTTTGCATCATCATCGCCCAGTGTTGGTAGCTGACCATTGTCATCAATATTATCTTGAGTCGGCAAGGTTTTATATTGAGGCGTGGTCGATGCCATGGCAACACGGTGAATATCGTTCACTTTACTTGCCATCATGCGAATATCCTGTTTGAGTTGCCCTAGCTCTTGCTTAAGCATGGTGAGCTCATCTGGTTGAGGCGGGGTCTCTTTTTGACAGGCGACAAGCAGCAGAGTGCTCAGCACGAGGGGAATGACTTTCAGTGATGGTTTAAACATAGTAAGACTCCTCAGTCTGACGGATGTTGTAGTTGAGCGTCAGAGTTTTATCTTGCACTTTTTGATGAGCCGATAAAAAGTTGTGCGGGAAATATTGAGTTCTCGCGCTGCCGCTGAAATATTGTGATTGTTGCGTTTAATGGCATCGAGCAATAACTCGGTATCGATATCGGTACGATGCTGAGCTAGATCGATAACATCTTGATTGGTTGTTGGGCATTTACTCGATGTTAGGCCCAGATCGATTTCGCTTAGGTGTTCACTACTGGCCATGATCACCGCGCGATGGATACGATTTTTTAATTCGCGCACATTACCAGGCCATTCATATTGCTCCATCACTTGGCGTGCTTTATTGGTGAGGCAGTAATGGGTTCTCGGTGGTGAGAATTTTTGTAAATAGGCATTAGACAATAGATTAATATCTTCGCAATGATCTCTGAGGCTGGGGATCTCAATATGAAGAATATTGATTCTATAATATAAATCCTCTCTGAAACGCCCTTCATCGACGGCGGTTTCTAAATTAATATGACTGGCAAAAATGATGCGGCAATCAATGTCAATTTTCTTGTTACCCCCGAGGCGCTCAATATAATGATCTTCTAGGAAGTGTAATAAATTAATTTGTAAATCTAACGATAAGTCGCCGATTTCATCTAAGAAGAGAGTGCCGCTATTGGCTCGTTCAATGCGGCCAATATATTGCTTATCGGCACCAGTAAACGCCCCCTTTTCATGACCGAATAGTTCGGAGTGGATCAAGCTTGCGGGTAGGGCACCACAGTTAACAACGACGAAAGGGCCAAGGTGACGTCGAGAGAGGTTGTGAATTAAATTGGCACACAAGCCTTTACCCGTGCCAGTTTCACCACTCAACAGTATGGGTTCGTCCGCAGCGGCAATTTTGGTTATTTGTGCTTTTAAGTTGCAGATGGCGGCTGAATCGCCAAGCAGCAAGTTCAATGACTTATCCGCAGTGCAGTGCTGATGGCGCGTGTTCATTATCGCAACCCCGTAGGCATGACCTAATGTGTGCTGCAACTTTTCCCAGTCGATGGGAAAATGGTGATAATCAATGAAGAAATCAGTTAAACAAAATGTGAGTCGGTTGGTGATGCATTTATCATCGGTACACAGGGCTACCCATAATAGTTGCTCAAACTGGCTTTGAAGTCGTTCAATAGCATGGGTCACTTTAATGACAGAGGCTGTCGAAATGAGCGCTATTGCGACATAACAGGCGTGTTCTTGAAGTAATTTAAAGGCGCACTCAAGCGAGTTGGCATGCATGATATGCCATTGATTATCGCTCAAGGGCTTGTCACAAAAGTGGTCTTTATTCGTAAGGTTTAACACCAAAAGTGTACGATTGCCTTCGGTGATATTTTTGCTTATATGAGTCACAATAATTCCTATATGGAATTTGGTGATGGTGCAGAGTGATAGATATCATTAAGTCTAGGAAACCTTCTCCATAGTGCAAGTCACTTCCCGACCGTCAGCATTCTATAACAGATCACATAAAATGGAGACGGCGGCATGTTAGCTTGGTTAATTAAGGTGATTCAGGGGATATAAATCATTTAAGATCTGCATCCGTTTTACACCAAGGAGTCAAACGCTGTGCGCGCTGCTGTGCCGTAATGAGTTTGATGCCGGCTTGGTGGCGCAGGCGATATAGCGCTTGATAACACAGCGGCACCAGATAGAGGCTAGTGATGGTGGAAAAACTTAAGCCGCCTATGATGGCAATGGCCATCGGCGCGTAAGCAGGGCCACCGCCACCGAGTTGGGTGTCACCCATCGCCAAGGGGATTAAACCGAGTACAGTCGTTGCCACCGTCATCAACACAGGACGAAGACGGGTAATACACACCTTGTGTATGGTGTCAGGCAGCTGTGATAATTGCGGTGTTTGCTGATTAATTTGATCCACCAAAACGATGCCGTTATTGACCACGATCCCCATTAAAATCAATATGCCAATCATAGACATAATATCCATAGGCGTATCGGTTATTAGCAGTGCCCAAAACACGCCAGTGATGGAAAACAAGATCGAGGTGATAATGGCTGTGGGCAGCAGCAAGGACTCAAACAGCGCCGCCATGACTATGTAGATCATCGCCACCGCCAATATCATGTTGGTGGCCATAATTGCTTGGTCTTCATCTTGGCGCTCAAATCCGCCGCGCAGTGAGTAACCGTATCCAGGAGGGAATGACACCGCCTGCATCACATCTAAGATGGCTTGCTGCGCCTCTTCAGTGGTGATGTCGTCAAGATTAGCGCCAATTGATAATGCCGTGAGTCGCCCGTAATGGCGGATTGTATCGAAGCGCGGCTTAATGCTGATGTCGGCAAGGCTTTGCAGCGGATAAACGCGATTGTCGATACGTACTATGGGCAATTGCTTGAGTTTTTCAAGTGAGGTTTGCCACTGCTTTTCATAGGCAAGTTCGATACGCAGCTCACCGTTGGGATCGTGTCGAAATGAGCGCAGAGGCACGCCGCGCAGTGCGAGAGATACGTTTTGCGCCAGCTCAGTCAAGCTTAGCCCGAGCCTCGCCGCTAAAGTACGGTTAAGCTGGATCACAACCTCTTGCTGAGTGCCATTAAGCTCAGAATGGACATCCGTTAGCCCTTTGATGTTGCTTAATAAGGGGACCACTTGTTCGCTGATCTTGATTAAATCTGATGTTGAGCGGCCTGTTAAGGTGACACGTATGCCGCTATTTTCATCGCCCCAGCCAAATTGCGGCGTAGCGATCGAGAACTTAGGAAAGCCATCACGAATTTGGCGTTTAAGTGCCTTGATATCGATATCCATATCTTCTTGCAGTAATAACGTGGATTGACCGCGATCGGCCGCGTAGTAGCTGTAAACTGAATCGATATAAAACGCCTCTTTGTTGGCGTAGAGATAGTCCTCCATACGGTTTATCATCGCTTCGGTGACGGCTAAACTATGACGCCCATCGACTTGATAATTAATATAAAGGCGATTATTGCCTTCACCGTCAGATTGATCTTGTTTCACTTGGCTCAGGGGCAGTGTGGTGGAAGCCAATATAAGCAGCGCAAAGACGCCAGCACGTTTTGGCCGGCGTAAGATCCAGTCAAGGCTTTGCTCATAATAGGCTTGTAATGTGCTGGATGTTGGCGTGCTATTTACCTTGAAGTGCAGTTTACTAAGCATCAAGGGGATTAAGGTTTTCGCGACCAGCAGTGATGCGGCCAATGAGATACAAATGGCCACGGCCACATGTTCAAGGAAGATGGTCAACTGCACTTTGACCCCAAAAATATTGGGTAAAAATACAATGGCGGTGGTGAGCGTGCCAGCCAGCACCGCTAAAGCCACCTTGTTCACGCCATTTTGTACCGCTTGTTCTGCACTGGTGTTATTGGCGTGTTGTTTTTCCTGTAATACGCTTTCTGTCACGACCACGGCATTATCAATCAGCATGCCGACGGCCAGCAGTAAGCCCATCATGGATAAAATATTTAAGCTGTAACCTAAAAAGTACATGCCGGCTAACGTCATACACAGTGAGATAGGCACCGAGGAGACCACCACCAAGGTCATTTTGAGATCCCGCAGAAACAGGTACAGCACAGCAAAGGAGAGCAGGGCGCCCATTAAGCCGGCCAGCAGCAGATCTGACAATGACGACTTTACCCCATAAGCTTGATCTTCCATGATAAACAGCTTGATCCCTTGAAATTGGGGATCTTGTTTGGCCGCGTCAATTACCTTGAGTACGCGCTCAGAGACATCGACTAAGTTGGCTCCCGACTCCTTAAACACATCTAATCCTACGGCATAATTTTGGTCCAGATGGCGGCCATCGAGCCGTTCGGGCAGGGCGTAACGCACGCTGGCAATATCGCCTAAGGTGATGCCCGGCGCTAAGACTAAGGCCTGGATCTCATCTAAGCCACGAAACTCGCCTTTAGGCGAAACCTGATACACCTTATCATTGGCGCGTATTGTGCCAGCGCTGACAATAAAGTTCGCTTGGCGCAGCCGCGCTTGTAATGTGTCAAGGGATAGGTTGCTGGCTGTGAGCTTATCGGCATCGAGCCTTATCTCTATCTGTTTTTGCTCCACGCCATACAGGGTCACTTGCGATACCCCCTCGACCCGCTCCAAGGGCCTTTTTAACTGCTTATCGAGCAGGTCAAAGGCGCCAGATAATGCACGGTCGCTTGAGATCCGCACCGTCAGCAGTGGCATATCGGCGGTGGAAAACTGCCTGATAAACACCCGCTCAACATCTTGGGGCAACAGGTGGCGCACGGCATCGACCTTTTCTCGGGCTTCTAGGCTTTTCGTGGCGACGTTCTCGCCCCATTTCATCCGCAGTTCAATTTCGGCGCCATTTTGTGATGAGCGCGATCTTAACTCCTCAATCCCGCCCATGGTCGCCAATGATTGCTCTAAAATATTGGTGATTTCGCGCTCTACTTCGGAGGGAGTTGAGCCCTTATAAGGCACCTCTATCAATACCTGAGGAATATCGATACCGGGAAACATCTCTAGCGGTAACAGTCGGCTGGAGGCAAGGCCAAACAGTAAAATGGCGACAAAAAACATGCTGGTGGTCACGGGACGCGCAATCGCTAAGCGGGTGATATTCATTGTGCCTCTCCCATGGCTGGCGCAGCTGATGCAGGCTCAGGTTCTAGCTGAAACTGCTTACGGTCAAAGAGTGAGTAAAGGGCTGGGATCACCACCAAGGTTAATAGGGTGGCAAGGCTCAAACCAAAGATGACGGTTATCGCCATAGGCGCACGCACTTCACTACCATCACCCAGCCCTAATGCCATCGGAGCAAGCCCCAGCGCGGTGGTCATGGTGGTCATGATAATAGGGCGCAAACGGGATTTGGCCGCTTGTTCTATCGCCTGCGCTTTTTCTATGCCTTGCTGGCGCAGTTGATTAATTCTATCCACCAAGACGATGGCGTTGTTGACTACTATGCCGGCCAGCATGATTAGGCCAATAAACACCACCACGCTTAAGTGGGTTTGTGTAATGTATAAGCCCAATATACTGCCGCCGACAGCCATGGGCACGGCAATTAAGATAAGTAGCGGATGGATAAGGGATTCAAATTGACTGGCCATCACTAGGTAGACCAAAAATATGGCCAGCACTAAGGCGATTTGCAGTGACATGAATGAGTGTTCCATCTCTTCATTTTGGCCGCCAAAGCGGATCTGTATGGTGCTTGGTATGGTTTGCTGGCGTATGAGTACCTTGGCTTCAGCTACCGCCTCACTTAAGTCACCAAAAGCCAAGTTTGCCGAAACAATGGCTACACGTTGCTGACTGATGCGATTAATCGCTGACGGTCCTAAGTTTAGTGACACCTCTGCCACAGCGCTCAGTGGAATGGGCTGGGCGCTGTTGGGGTTGATTATCATCGAATCGATATCGCTTATCTGGTTACGCTCTTCAATATGGCTGCGCACCAAGATATCAATTTTACGATCTCGCACTGTGTATTGGCTGGCGATAGTGCCGCCAATGCGCTGGGCGATGCGGTTAGCAACCGTTGGGGCATCCATCCCTAAGGCGGCAAGCCGTGCATGATCGAAGCGAATACTCAGCTCGGGTTGGCCATCGCGTAGGCTGGTGTTGAGGTCGGCAAAACGCGCTGACTCAGATAGGGTATTAACTAGGTTATCGGCCGTGTGTTTTAACTGGGCTAAATCGTAGCCAATCACTTCGATTTCCAGCGGTGTTTTAAAGCTAAACAATTGAGGGTGCTCGATAGTAGCGTTGAGCGCTGGAATGCGCATGGCGGCGCTTCTGAGCGCTTGACTGACTGCAATAAAGGCATGGTGATCGGCTAAAACCACCTGTAATCGGCCCCAGTTTTCGCCGCCGCGAGAGGTGTCGGATGTCATTAAGCCACCGCTACCGGCTTGACTATAAGCGTGCTTAACATCACTGCGGTCTTTAATCGCCAAGGCGAGGGTTTGCAGCACCTTGTCGGTTTCGCTCACCTGTGTCCCTGGGGGTAACTCGATCTCTAGGTAGAATTCGCCTTGATCCATCACCGGAATAAGTTCCATGCCTAAACGAGGCACTAAACTCATGGTGCCCGCAGTCATGACCATGGCAATAACGACGGTAAGCCTGCTCTGCTTGAGCGCAAAGGGGAGCAAACCATGATACGCCTGCTCTAATAACTGATAACCGCGATTAAATAACTGACTGATGGGGCGCATAATAAGGCCGACTAACCACGCAAGTACCCGAGTGAGCATTAAGCCTAAGGTCAATATTAGCGAGGGTAAATAGCTAAATAGCAGTACAAATGGCAGCGAAAATACAGTGGTAGTGTAATGTTTTGCTTTCGCCATCTTAGTGTCTGGCAGCGGCTTTTTAGCCTGGGGTAATAGTTGTGGCAGGGCGCTAAAGCCCTTACGCGAAGCAAGCATAGGGATGGTGGTTAATGCCACCAATAATGAGGCGAGCAGGGCAAAAGTGACAGTTAATGCCTGATCTGAAAACAGCGCCCCAGCGACCCCGTCGACAAAAACCAAGGGCACAAATACTGCCAAGGTGGTTAGGGTCGAGGCAAAAATGGCGCCTGCGACCTCTTTGGTGCCAGTGACGGCCGCGTCGAGTTTACTCATGCCAAGCTTTTTACAACGGTCGATGTTCTCTAGTACCACAATCGCGTTATCAACCAGTAAGCCTACCGCCAAGGCAATACCACCAAGCGACATGATATTGAGGCTGATGTCGGCAAAATACATCATGTTAAAGGTGGCGATAACCGAGAAGGGAATAGAGATGGAGATTATCAATGTGGGCAGAATATCGCGTAAAAACAGATAGATCACTAACATAGACAATAGGCTGCCCAGTAGTGCAGCCATGGTGACTTCACTGACCGCGCTTTCGATAAATTCAGATTGATCGTAAATGACTTGCAGCTGAGTTTTTTCGCTGAGCTTATTGAGCTTTTCCAGTTCAGCTTTGATGTTGCGCGCTACCGCGACCGTATTGGCATCACCTTCTTTATAGATAGCCAGCTCGATAGATTCTTGCGAGCCGATGCGGGTGATGTCACTGCGCTCTTTGTGGCTGTCGATAATGTCGGCGATATCTGACAGTCGCACCAATGTGCTGTTATCACGGTAGATGATGATCTGCCCGAGATCTTGCAAGGAGTCAAATTGATTTAGGGTGCGTACCAGATATTCTTTCTCGCCTTGTACCACCTTACCAGCAGATAAGTTAATGTTTTCAGAGGCTATGCGCTCACGTATGGTGTCGGCGTTAAGATTAAGTTGGTTTAACTTTTGTTGGTTTAATTGAATATGAACCTCTTGCTCTAGGCCGCCTGATAGCCTAACCGCCGCGACGCCACTTAATGCCTCAAGCTGGCGTTTAAGCTCCTCTTCGGCAAAGGTGCGCAGTTGTTTGAGTTCAATGGGCGTAGCCTCTGGTTGCGATAAGGCTAGACGTACAATAGGGTCGAGGTTAGGGTTAAAGCGTAGTAATAGGGGTTTATTCACATCGAGTGGCAATGCGATAGTGTCGAGTTTTTCACGCACATCGAGACTGGCCATATCCATGTCGGTGCCCCATTCAAACTCAAGCACCACATCTGACATACCAGAGCGTGAAATTGAGCTGATTTTACGCAGCCCTTTGACAATGCCAGCGGCCTCTTCGATGGGTTTAGAGACTAACTGCTCAACTTCAACGGGCGCAGCGCCGATATATTGCGTGCGAATAGTGATGGTAGGGTAACTCAAGTCTGGCAGCAGTTTTACCGCAAGGCGAGAAAAGCCCACCATACCAAATAGCAAAACCGCCAACATGAACATCCATACCGAGACAGGACGCTTGACTGATGTAGTAATTATTGACATAAGCTCAACTCCTGTTATTGCTGCGCACGGGCAACATCGAGTGCACTTATGACATCAACTAACGATTGATCTTTCAGGTTTTGCTGACCTCGAACCACAATTTGCTCACCTGGTTTGATCCCCGAGATCACTTCGACTGTGTCGGCTTCACGATACCCGAGGCTGACTTGGCGACGAGTGGCATTGTCTCCTTCAATCACATAAAGCGCATACTGGTTATCTTGATTGATCACTGCGCTGTAAGGCACAGTGATCACATTGGTGTGCGTGTCGTATCTGAGTTCAACCCGGGTAAACATGCCGGCTTTTAATTGGGCCTGTTGGTTGGGCACCGACAGAGTCACCTTAAAGGTGCCACTTTGGGCATCGACAATGGGGCTGATCCGCAGCACTTGGGCGACAATGCCGTTATCGGCTTGCTGACTGGCAAACAGTTGTGCGTCTTGCCCCAGACGCAGGCGATCGAGCTGCACTTCAGGCAGGTGCACTATGGCATATAATTCATCTTGGTTGACCACGTAGAAGAGCTCATCAAACTCTTTAGCCATATTGCCTTGCTTAACAAAGCGGGTGGCGATGACCCCGTCGATAGGCGAACGCACCAGACTCTCCTCTACTTGCAATGCAGCTAGGTCACGTTTTGCGCTGGCCGCTTGCAGGTTATATTCAAGTTTTGCCATCGTATCGGCGCTGATAAAGGCTTTATCGGTCATTTTGTTGAGCCGGTTGAGTTCTTGCTCGATGATCTCAACCTCGGCTTGAGAGCGGGCTAAATCATAGCGTTGACGTTTAGCGTCTATGACCGCTAGTAATTGTCCTTTAGTGACGCGATCGCCTTCTTCCACTTTAATGGTTTCGATAAGCCCTGCAATACGGGACACCACCCTTGCTTCAAGCGGGGCTTCTAGTGTACCAGTCGTGCTATAGAAGGAGGACACATCTCCTTGAACGACAGTCGTGGTTTCAACGGGAATGGCATATTTAACCTCCTCTTTTTCCTCGGGGGCAGGGCTGCAAGCACTTAATAATGATAATGCCGCAAGTAGGATAGGTAGGATGATGATCTTATTATTGTGTGCTTCCATGTTGTTAAACCTATTTATGTGATTTTATTAGCGGTTATAAGCATTTAATATGCCAGAAATTTTATAGCTTTATATACAATAGGTTAGCTTGGTAATGATTCGGTTTGTTGGTGAGTTGCATGAAAGATGTAGCGTAAAAGTTTAAATGTTGCGGTTTTTAACAACCGGAGTGAACTCGATGGTGATACCGGCATTGGCCGCACCTATGGGGCGCATTATATTGCTCAAGCGTGTTTGAAGGCGCCACCTACACTGGCGCACCTACATTAGGTTATTTCGTTATTTCGTTTCTTCGATCCAACTTCATCTGGTGCGAGTTGTGAGTTAAAAGCTAACCAGTTTTGCCCCAAAGTGTGCTGGTTTTGAAATGAAGAACGATGACATCTACTTGGGTACGCTGCTGGCTGCATTTGTATTTATTGAAAGTGGTGAAGGTCGAACCTTCAATGGGGGTTAATTGCTTGCAGCAGGCTGTATGTGTAAGCGCGCTTTTGGCTCGGTGAGTGAAGCGTAGCTTCGAGCCCACGAACGAGAGACAGGGATTGTCGAACTGGCTTTTAGATAGGGATATCGTTGCGAGCACATCCCTGTGGGCTCTGCGAAATCATCTGACCTCCAAGGACGGAGGGAATGTCAAAAAATGTAGGGAACATTTTTGGCCATGATTTCGAAGGCCAAAACCGCGCTTACACCTTTACTCATCGTCTCTTCGATTTAACTTTATCTGGTGTGGGTTGCGAAAGAAAAAAGTGAAAAACACAGATTAAGTGCTCGATAAGTATCCGTAGATTCAGTAAGACCTTGCTATGAATATCAGTGAGGCAAAGGCCTGCGGCCTTAGTGGCATGAATGGCCTAAAACGTACGGTTAATCACGAGTATTTGCCGTGAAGAGGCGCTAATCAAACATGAAAATCATAAATAAGACCAATTAATTACCTTACCTAAGCTCAAAAAAACGACTACCACAGAAAAGCAAACTCCTATAGCATAATGCATACCAAATACATGGATGTGGCAGCGGCCAAGTCCAACAAGCGATTTATGCCTTGCAGACAGCGCAACGCATAAATATTAAGACGTTAAGTGCAATCAGCTAATAGTGACATCAAAAAGTAGGGAAGTATGAGTATCAACATAAAGTGGGATGGTGATTGTCGTTTTAAAATGTCAACTGAAAACGGCTTTACGTTTAATGTTGACGCGACAAGTGAGAAAGCCCCTTGTCCAACGGAAGTTTTATTGTCGGCTTTAGGTTCATGCAGTGCTACGGATGTCGTCTTGTTACTGCAAGAGCAAGGTTTTGAAGTTAAGGGGTTAGAAAATACGGTTACTTTCGCCCTAACAGAATCAGAACCTCGTTTATATAAATCGGTAAACCTGCACTTTACAGTAAATGGCGGTGGTTTTAAGGAGTCTGACATTTTGCGAGCAGCTCAAGAAGCGGTGGAAAAGCATTGTCATGTTTGTCTTATGTTGAGCCCTACGATCGATATCACTTATTCAGCGGAAGTGGGCAAAAATTGCACTTAACAAGAGACTATGGCGTATAAAACAGCTATAAAACAAGCCACCCATTATAAAACAATAACATAATACGCTTTAGGTTCATGTTCAATCGCCGTGATGTGATTTGGCCATTCTAGGTCGATACAATATTGCCGGAATATCGATGTATGACGAAATGAAGCCTGCTGACTTGAAAATGACGTATTTCAGCTGCACTAAACCAACCAATTGCACCAGAAGAACAACAGGTTTTGTTTGCATTAAAGCGTTAATATCAGTCTATTTTGAAATGCTGGCAGCTCGTTGCAAAGCGCCGTCGCCGCTTCTCTAGGTGTTCACAGTAATGGGTGAGTGCTTGTAATGTGCCCACTGGGCCATGAAACAATTGACCAAATTCGCTAATGAGCTTAACCCAATTTTCATGGGGAATATTCAATCTTCTCAGGACGTTGGCACTGTTTTCGTTGATGGCGCCACGTTTATCGTCACGAATAATACGTCCAGTATCATCAACCAGTTCGAGGTAGTCTGTTAACGAGAAAGCAATACCATTCGGTTGGTTGTCGCGTTCATTGCCGATAAAAGGGAGTAGCTTTTTGGGTTGCTCACCTTTTAAGGCAGCCTGAATGCGTAGCTGAACACTGGTATGGTCTGAGCGCTCTGGTGTCGCGGCCATCTTGGCTCGAATGGGGTTCAAATCAACGTAGGCCATGCATGCTAAAACCGCGGCTTCATCTAACAAAGCTTGGGATTTAAAGCGTCCTTCCCAGAATCGACCCGAGCAGCCATCTTCTTGATTCGCTTGCCTTGCTATCGGTTCATTCAAACAGCGCATAAACCACGAAATATCACATAATCGACTTCGATAAATCGCGATAGCATGCTTGAGTTTAATCACTTCATGGGGTTCAACTAACTCACCTTTTGTGAACTTACGAGTTAAATCATCGCCATTAAACAGCTTATGCCATTGTTCAAGCACTTTTCGGTCAGTCCAGCGATTTGCGGTCTTGATATCAATACGTAGCACCACATGAAGGTGATTCGACATTACGGCAAATGCTGCCACATCAATGGCAAAAGCCGCTGTAAGCTCAAACAACAGCGATTCTATCCAACTGCGGCGATGATCATAATTTTTCCCAGAATAGGCATCATCACCACATAAAAAGGCGCGCCTCACTACACGGCTACAACAATGATAATAGGGTGTGTCTTCAAGACTAATTTGGGTACGGCGAGGGCGTGGCATAACAACCTCCTTGTCTAATGCTTCCTCAAAGCTTAGTAGAAGGTCGTTTCTGATGCACATTAACTATGGGTGGCTATTATTTTTCCGGTGTGGGGGCTGGAGGTTAGATGCCTCCGGCTACCCGATTAGTTTAATTTACCACTTACTGTCAAAGTCATTACAGTCAGGACATGTATAAACGTATGTATCGACCCAGCTAGACATTTCACCATTTGGCCAAGATGAACCACATATCTCGCACTCCACCTCAATGTCTTCAGATTCTTCATTCCCGCAGAAAGTGCAGCGATAGCCACTAGATGAATCATCGTTAGGGATCATTAGGCTATCATGTCCACACTCAGGACAATCATAAGACTCCCAATGAACATCGTACATATGCTTAGGACGCACACCTCTGAATGCTGATTCATGAGCTTCCCTTACGTCAACACGGGCTTCTTGCAATTCATGCTCATATTCATCAGCTAACGTTTTAAATACGCCAAGCTGCTTTTCATCAATAACCTCTTCTAGCCCAATGATATCGAACACATCAGTAAACTCATCAAAACCTCGAGTTAAGCGACCAAGTGCAAGTCGTATACCCTTGGTATTCATAGAAAATTTATGGTGCTCAATATCATTTCTAAGGTTTTTCATCGCTCGAATTTCATCAGCTAAATCTGAGTCGAAGTATGCTTTGTCTGACTCCACATACGCTAGAGCATTTTCAACTAGAATAGTGTGGGGATTACTATGTCCTTTAATTGGCGAAGAAAAATCGAAGTCCTCTTCCTCTAATGCTTCGTAAGCTTCGATCAGTGATATATTGTCGGCCTTAGCTCGTTTAGATACAACCTTAAAAACATTGGAATAGATTAAGTTCTCATTCACTGTCGAGATATAATGTTTAAGGATCAATTCCATAAAATGACAAAAATTAAGTATCGCAAACTTATGCGCTCTTACATCACCAGCTTGTCCTTGTGCATATTTGTCGAGTGATTCATGCAAGCTATCCATTGCATTGCCAACAATATCTAATTCATACTTCGCCATATTCCACCTATTAAACTAACATTTTATTAGTGCGCATGCGCACATATTTGGCAAAACGCGCATGCACATTTAATAAATCTATTATTTAAAGTTTACTAAATTAAAGCTATTGATTTATAAGCACTCTATCAGAACAACGTTGGATAAACGAGCATGAAAATCTGCAAAGTGAGCATTGGCATTGGTGTTGAATCGAAAGTAATCAGTGATTGTCACTTATAGATTAGTAATAGTAGGTCAATAGTCTCGTCACTGTTCTGTACTGCTTATCGCCTGTAACTCACAAAGGGCATAACCACGTTAGCTTTTAACTCACAACTCGCACCAAGTGAAGCTAAATCGAAGAGACAGAATAACCTGGTGTAGATGCGGCTGAGGGTATCGAAAACAGGGACGTTTTCGTTAAGCGGCCATGGACGACGCAAAGCGCCCCGAAGCAGTATCTGCACATAAGGTCGTTCCGTCACATCCATGTGATCACGACATTCGTATATCCATATACATCACCGCCGCAGGCTATTAACTACAATGAAGGTTCGATTTTAAACACACTTGCCAAGCTCCCGCTAAGCCGAAGAAAAAATGCCTCAACCTTCATTCGAAGGCTAAGATACTTTTGTCCAAAAATAATTTTGCTTTTAACGGTTCTGTGGATACCAATTACGGCTAAATCGAAGAGAGTGATAAGTCGGCGTAGATGCGGCTGTGATCTTCGATTTCAGGAGTGAAATCGCAGAGCACCGAGGGATGATTCTTTTCAAAAAAGAGCGCCAGCGGTGCCGAAGAAGCACCAGTACGTAAGCATGCTGCAAGCAATTGGTTGCCATGAGCATGAGGGTTAACACTACCATTAGATAGCTGCGAATAAAAAAGGCACTCAATGAGTGCCTTTTAACGTTTAGCAAAAATTGTATTGATTAGCCGCGTTTGTCCAAATCGACAAAGCTACGCTCAGGTGAGCCTGTGTATAGCTGACGTGGACGACTGATCTTGTGACCAGGCTGATCTAGCATCTCTTTCCAGTGGGCAATC
The DNA here is from genome assembly GCF_003605125.1 of Shewanella algidipiscicola. Classification (GTDB taxonomy): domain Bacteria; phylum Pseudomonadota; class Gammaproteobacteria; order Enterobacterales; family Shewanellaceae; genus Shewanella; species Shewanella algidipiscicola. The sequence continues at coordinate 340,874 of NZ_QPQT01000001.1, read as the reverse complement.
CAGCCAACAGTACGTGCCAGTGCAAATAGCACGGTAAACATACTGGTCGGGATGCCGATGGCTTTCATGATGATGCCCGAATAGAAATCGACATTCGGATACAGCTTCTTAGACACAAAGTACTCATCTTCAAGTGCAATGCGTTCAAGCTCCATCGCCACATCAAGTAGCGGATCGTTTACTTTAAGTTCGGCAAGCACTTCATGACAGGTTTCACGCATCACTTTAGCGCGTGGGTCGAAGTTCTTGTAAACGCGGTGACCAAAGCCCATTAGGCGGAAAGGATCGTCTTTATCCTTAGCGCGTGCAATAAACTCAGGGATACGATCAACTGTGCCAATCTCTTCAAGCATGTTTAAACAGGCTTCATTGGCGCCGCCGTGAGCCGGACCCCAAAGTGAGGCGATACCCGCTGCGATACACGCAAATGGGTTAGCTCCAGAAGAGCCCGCTAAACGAACAGTAGAGGTTGATGCGTTTTGTTCGTGATCGGCGTGAAGGATAAAGATACGATCCATCGCGCGTTCAACAATTGGATTTACCTTATATTCTTCGCACGGTACAGCAAACATCATGCTTAGGAAATTACCCGCGTAACTTAGGTCGTTGCGTGGATAGATAAAGGGTTGGCCAATTGAGTATTTGTAGCACATGGCTGCAATCGTTGGCATTTTAGACACTAAACGGAACGCGGCGATTTCGCGGTGATGTTCATCGTTTACGTCTAAAGAGTCTTGGTAAAACGCAGATAATGCGCCCGTCACACCACATAGCATGGCCATTGGGTGGGCGTCACGGCGGAAACCACGGAAAAACGAAGCCAGTTGCTCGTTAACCATAGTATGAGTCTTTACCGTGTAGACAAACTTATCGTATTGGGCCTTAGTGGGTAACTCACCGTAAAGCAATAGATAACAAAGATCTAAATAGTCTGATTCGACGGCTAATTCGTCGATTGCGTAACCACGGTGTAAAAGTATACCTTGGGCGCCATCAATATAAGTGATAGCTGATTCGCAGGATGCTGTCGCTAAAAATCCTGGGTCAAATGTAAAGTGACCTTTGCTACCTAGTTTGCTGATGTCGATAACATCAAATCCTGCTGTTCCTTTTTTGATAGGCAGGTCAATCGAATCGTTCCCTGGTAGTTCCAATTTGGCTATATTATCAGCCATACCCCGTTCTCCTTACTTCATTCTTATGTGAGTGCGGCTTTGTCAAACGCCAATACTTTACAGTGAATCTAGATCACATTTCAATTTAAATAAGCGTTTAAATTCGTTAGACCATGGTCTTAAATTGGCTGAAGCCCTTATCAATACAGGAACTTGGCAGATTTTTTTACCAAAAAAACAAAATTTGCATAATGTGATGTTTGTATTTGACATTTCGGCGGCGTATACTTGCCTCGGCTCGAAAGAGCTACAAACAAACCAATTCATAAACCATTTTTCACAAGCTTAATTTAGTGGTTTTTGAATTAGTTAACAGTTTGTTTAAACTTTTCTTTTGTGGCGAGACGAGGTAGTAAGTTTGCTTGCTGATCAAATTTCGTTCGAAAGGGGTTCGATAACAAAAATAATGCTCAATGGAGCAGAAGTGAGCAGAACGTGAAAAAGCAAAGACCTGTCCATCTAGATCTGCAGACCATTCGCTTTCCTGCAACAGCGATTGCGTCAATCCTACACCGTGTATCCGGTGTTATCATGCTGTTTGCCGTAGGCATTCTTATCTGGATGTTGAGTGAATCACTCGCATCTGCTGAGAGTTTCGCTGGCATACAATCTCTGTTTGATAACTTATTCGTTAAGTTTGTCGTCTGGGGAATTCTAACCGCGCTGGGTTATCATCTTGTGGTTGGCGTACGCCACCTCATCATGGATACTGGACGTTGGGAAGAGTTAGACTCAGGTAACGCTTCAGCGAAAGCCGCCTTCGTTATTGCCGCGGCACTGTCAATCATTGCGGGGATTTGGGTATGGTAACAAATGCAGCAAGTCTTGGGCGCAGTGGCGTTCATGATTTTATTCTTATTCGTGCTAGTGCAGTTATCCTTACTTGTTACACTATCTTTTTAGTAGGATTTATCGCCGCTAGTTCTCCTCTCACTTATGACGTCTGGCATGGTCTATTTAGCACTCTGCCGATGAAAGTGTTTACATTACTGGCGCTGGTTGCCTTATTAATCCACTCATGGATTGGTATTTGGCAGGTGCTGACAGACTACGTGAAATGCGTCAGTTTGCGTGGTGTACTCCAATTCGTCTTCGTCGTGGCTGCCTTCTCTTATTTGGCTGCTGGCATTGTTATTGTGTGGGGTGTTTAAGTGAGTATTCCAGTTCGTGAATTTGATGCAGTTGTTATTGGCGCAGGTGGCGCTGGTATGCGCGCTGCACTACAGATTTCTAAAGAAGGTAAAAGCTGCGCGCTGTTATCTAAAGTGTTTCCAACGCGTTCTCATACCGTGTCAGCGCAAGGTGGTATTACCGTAGCGCTGGGTAACGCCCATGAAGATCACTGGGAACAACACATGTACGATACCGTGAAAGGTTCCGATTTTATCGGTGACCAAGAAGCGATTGAATTTATGTGTAAAACCGGTCCTGAAGCCATTATCGAACTCGAGCAGATGGGTTTACCATTCTCACGTTTTGACAATGGTAAGATTTACCAGCGTCCGTTTGGTGGCCAGTCGAAGAACTTTGGTGGTGAGCAAGCGGCACGTACCGCAGCTGCAGCCGACCGTACAGGTCATGCATTATTACACTGTCTTTATCAGCAGAACGTTAAGCACAAGACTGAAGTGTTCTCTGAGTGGTATGCACTGGATCTAGTCAAGAATGATGACGGCGCGATTGTCGGTTGTACTGCAATCGAAATCGAAACTGGTGAAATCGTTTATTTCAAAGCCAAGGCCACGATTCTCGCGACCGGTGGAGCAGGGCGTATCTACGCTTCTACCACTAACGCACACATTAATACTGGTGACGGTATTGGTATGGCGATGCGCGCTGGCGTGCAGATGCAAGACATGGAGATGTGGCAGTTCCACCCAACAGGTATTGCTGGCGCCGGTGTTTTGGTGACCGAAGGTTGCCGTGGTGAAGGCGGATACCTGCTCAACAAAGACGGTGAGCGTTTCATGGAGCGTTATGCACCAAACGCGAAAGATTTGGCATCACGTGACGTAGTTGCACGTTCAATGATGACTGAAATTCGTGAAGGTCGTGGCCTCGATGGTCCATTAGGGCCACACTGTCTGTTGAAACTTGACCACTTAGGTAAAGAAACCTTAGAAGCGCGTCTTCCGGGTGTGTGTGAACTGTCTCGTACCTTTGCTCACATCGATCCCGCCGATGGTCCAATCCCAGTTTTACCGACCTGTCACTATATGATGGGTGGTTTACCTGCGAAAGTCAGCGGTCAAGTGATTCGTAAGAATGAAGATGGCAGTGAGCAAGATGTTGTTGGCTTATTTGCCGTCGGTGAAATTGCCTGTGTATCCGTACACGGTGCAAACCGCTTAGGTGGTAACTCACTACTCGACTTAGTGGTATTTGGTCGTGCTGCGGGTCAACACTTAGGAAAAGCGCTTGACGCCACTGCCGATCCAAAAGATGCGACAGATGCCGATATCGCTAAGTCGCTTGAGCGCCTAAACCGTTGGGAAAACAATAAGGACGGTGAAGATCCAGCCACAATCCGTAAAGATCTGCAGTTATGTATGCAGCTTAATTTCTCGGTATTCCGTAGCGGTGATGCTATGGCTGAAGGTCTGGCTGAACTTAAGGCTATTCGCGACCGTTTGGCTAATGCTAAGCTGTCTGACAACTCACAAGAGTTCAATACGCAACGTATCGAATGTCTTGAGCTAGACAATTTAATGGCAACGGCGTTAGCCACAGCCTATGCAGCAAACTACCGTACTGAAAGTCGTGGTGCGCATTCACGTGAAGATTACCTTGAGCGTGATGATGAAAACTGGCTGTGTCACAGTCTGTTTGACCCAGTGACTGAGCAGATGACTAAGCGTGATGTGAACATGGAGCCCAAGCTTCGTGCCGCGTTCCCGCCAATCAAGCGTACTTACTAAGGACTGTCAGATGAATTTAAAGATTGCTATTTATCGCTATAATCCTGACGTAGACACTAAGCCTTACATGAAGGATTACACGTTGGAAGTGGCTGACGGTACCGATATGATGGTGCTTGATGTACTGATGCAACTTAAAGTGCAAGATCCAACATTGGCGTTCCGCCGTTCATGCCGTGAAGGTGTGTGTGGTAGTGATGGTGTCAACATGAACGGTAAGAACGGTCTGGCGTGTATCACGCCAATATCGACCTTTAAGGGTAAGACTATTGAGATCCGTCCACTACCAGGCATGCCTGTGGTACGTGATCTGATTGTCGATTTGACTCAGTTCTACAAACAGTACGAAAAGATTAAACCTTATTTGATTAACGATGAAAAAGCGCCTGCGCGTGAACATCTGCAATCACCTGAAGAACGTGCACACTTAGATGGTCTATACGAGTGTATTATGTGTGCTTGTTGTTCTACAGCCTGTCCATCGTTTTGGTGGAACCCAGACAAGTTTATCGGTCCAAGTGGCCTATTACATGCTTATCGATTCCTTATCGATAGCCGTGATACCGCGACTGAAGAGCGTTTGTCTGAGCTTGATGATGCATACAGCGTATTCCGTTGCCATGGCATCATGAACTGTGTGGATGTTTGTCCGAAAGGATTGAATCCGACTAAAGCCATTGGACACATTAAGTCAATGTTGCTTAAGAGAGCAGTGTAAATGCAACAACTTGAGCTGATTCTAATAATGATATAGCTCATGAAGAGTCACTTCTTCTTTGAGAGGAAGTGGCTCTTTTATGTAATGGAACTACACATGTGCCGTACAATCTGGATTCTCGGGGCGGCAGATAGATTGCAATTGCAGTGCGATTAACTGGGATTGCATTTTTAAGACTTTGGCTAAACACGTGTATAAAGTTTGAAAGGAATAGAAATGCACCAAGGCATCATGAAAGCCTGGCTCGATTCGTCTCACTTAAGTGGTGCGAACTCGACCTATGTAGAAGAGATGTATGAAGCCTATCAAGAAGACCCACAGTCAGTATCAGACGACTGGCGCGCGGTATTTGATAACCTCCCATATGCCAACGGCGCAACAGATGCGCCCGAAGCTGCCCACTCAAAAGTACGTGAATATTTTCGTAGTTTAGCATTAGAAGGCCGCCATAAGAGCTCAGCTCGTATTACCGACCCTGATGTGGATGCTAAACAAGTTAAAGTCCTACAGTTGATCAACGCTCACCGTTTCCGCGGTCACCAGAATGCGAATCTGGATCCCCTCGGTTTATGGAAGCGTGAAACCGTCACTGAACTGGACCCAGCCTTCCACGGGTTAACTAGCGATGATATGGAGCGTGAATTCAACACAGGTTCATTTGCTCACGGTGGCGACACCATGAAGCTAGGTGATCTTGTGAATGCACTGAAAGCCACCTATTGTGGTGCTATCGGCGCTGAATACATGCATATCACAGATACCGATGAGAAACGTTGGATCCAACAACGTTTGGAGCCATCCTTAGGTAGAGCTAATTACGATAAATCCACCAAACTCCGTATTCTCGAAGGCCTTAACGCCGCCGAAGGTATGGAAAAATACCTCGGCGCCAAGTTCCCCGGTGCTAAGCGCTTCTCACTAGAGGGCGGTGACGCACTCGTGCCTATGATGCGTGAAATCATCTATCGTGGTGGCCAAGCCGGTACCAAAGAGATGGTCGTAGGTATGGCTCACCGTGGTCGTTTAAACCTACTGGTTAACATTCTCGGTAAAAAACCGTCAGAGCTGTTCGATGAGTTTGCTGGTAAGCACAGCGACGAATTACATGGTTCAGGCGACGTTAAGTATCACCAAGGTTTCTCCTCTGATTTTGAAACGCCAGGTGGCAATGTTCATCTAGCCCTTGCGTTCAACCCATCGCACCTTGAGATCGTTAACCCTGTGGTGATGGGCTCTGTTAGAGCACGTCTCGATCGCCGTGGTTGTAAAACAGGTCTGCAAGTGATGCCCATCACCATCCATGGTGACAGTGCTATTGCAGGTCAGGGGATAGTACAAGAGACATTTAATATGTCTCAAACCCGTGCCTTTAAAGTGGGCGGCAGTATTCGTATCGTGGTCAATAACCAAGTGGGCTTTACCACTAACTTGACTGAAGATACTCGCTCAACAGAATACTGTACCGATATCGCTAAGATGGTGCAGGCGCCTATTTTCCACGTTAATGCTGATGATCCTGAAGCGGTAGCCTTTATTGCGCAGCTGGCGGTTGATTACCGTAACGAGTTTAAGCGTGATGTGGTTATCGATCTGGTTTGTTATCGTCGTCATGGCCATAATGAGGCCGATGAGCCAAGCGCAACGCAGCCATTAATGTATGCCAAGATTAAAAAGCATCCTACGCCGCGTAAGATTTATGCCGATCGTCTTATCGAAGACAATACGTTAGCCGCTGATGAAGTCACAGGCTTGATCAACGACTACCGTGATGCGTTAGATAAAGGTGATTGCGTCGTTAAAGAGTGGCGCCCAATGACGCTACATACGGTTGACTGGACGCCTTACCTTAATCGCGAATGGGATGAAACCTACCCAGGTGAAATGTCTATCGAGCGTCTGCAAAATCTGGCTGACAAGTTAAGCTATGTGCCTGAAAATCACAAGTTACAGTCACGTGTCGCCAAGATTTATAAAGACCGCGTTGCCATGGCAAAGGGTGAAAAGCTGCTTGACTGGGGTTTTGCTGAAACCTTAGCTTACGGCTCAATCCTTGAAGATAACAAGCGTGTGCGTATTACGGGTCAAGACTCAGGACGCGGCACCTTTTTCCATCGCCATGCAGTATTGCACAATCAAAACGATGCTACGGCTTATCTGCCACTGCGTAATGTGGCTGACGAGCAAGGCCCTATCGATATCTCCGATTCGGTATTGTCTGAAGCGTCAGTACTCGCGTTTGAATATGGCTACGCCACAGCCGAGCCTGGCGGATTAACGCTTTGGGAAGCCCAGTTTGGTGACTTCGCTAACTGCGCGCAGGTAGTGATTGACCAGTTCTTGTCATCGGGTGAGCAAAAATGGGGCCGCCTATGTGGCTTAACCATGCTGTTGCCACACGGTTATGAGGGGCAAGGTCCAGAGCATTCCAGTGCGCGTCTAGAACGTTTCTTGCAACTTTGTGCTAACCACAATATGCAAGTGTGCGTGCCATCAACGCCTGCGCAGGTTTATCACATGCTGCGTCGCCAAGTGGTACGTCCTATGCGTCGTCCACTGGTGGTCATGTCGCCTAAATCTCTACTGCGTCATCCGTTAGCTGTCTCGAGTATGGAAGAGCTTGCTACTGGCACTTTCCAAAACGTGATTGCAGAGATCGATGAGCAAGATAGCAGCAAGGTGGATCGCGTCGTGTTCTGTAGTGGTAAGGTGTACTTTGAGCTGCTTGAAAAGCGTCGCAAAGAGAATCTTACCAATATCGCCCTGATCCGTGTCGAGCAATTGTATCCGTTCCCACATGAGGACATGGTACAAATCCTGGCGCAATATCAGCACGTTAAAGATTTCGTTTGGTGTCAGGAAGAGCCGCAGAACCAAGGTGCCTGGTATTGTAGCCAACACCATTTCTGGGCGGCGATTCCAGCAGGCGCACAGTTAACCTACGCTGGCCGTGAAGCATCTGCTGCCCCGGCTTGTGGTTACCCAGCACTGCATGCTCAGCAGCAAGAATCTCTAATAAATAGCGCATTAAAACTGTAGTAATTGATAATTTAAAAAGGATAGCTTTCCATGAGTATCGAAATCAAGGTACCCGTACTGCCAGAATCAGTTGCTGATGCAACCATCGCCACTTGGCACGTTAAAGCTGGCGAGCAAGTGACTCGTGATCAAAACTTGGTTGATATCGAAACCGATAAAGTGGTACTTGAAGTGGTTGCGCCAGAAGATGGTTCAATCGTTGAGTTTCTAGCCGAAGAAGGCGACACCGTTCTAGGTGAAGCTGTGATTGCTAAATTTGTTGCTGGCGCGGTTGCCGGTCAAGAAGTGACTAAGGCGCAAGCCGAAGCACCACAAGAAGCAGCAAGTGATGAGTCAAACGATGCGCTAAGCCCATCAGTCCGTCGTTTAATCGCCGAGCATAATGTTGATGCGGCTAAAGTTAAAGGCACTGGCGTGGGTGGACGTATCACTAAAGAAGACGTTGAAGCCTTCGTGAAATCTGCACCTGCAGCTAAGCCTGCATCAGCGCCGGCTGCTGTTGTTGCGCCTTTAGGTGAGCGCAGTCAAAAACGTGTTCCTATGACACGTCTACGTAAGACTATTGCCAATCGTCTACTTGAAGCGAAGAACTCAACAGCCATGTTGACCACCTTCAACGAAGTGAACATGAAGCCTATCATGGACATTCGTAAGCAGTATCAAGAGGTGTTCGAGAAGCGTCATGGTATTCGTCTAGGCTTTATGTCTTTCTACGTCAAAGCCGTGACCGAAGCGCTAAAACGTTTCCCTGAAGTCAACGCCTCTATCGATGGTGATGATCTTGTTTATCATAACTATTTCGATGTGAGTATCGCAGTTTCGACGCCACGTGGTTTGGTGACGCCAGTACTGCGTGACACAGATACCATGAGCCTAGCTGATATCGAACGTAACGTGCGTGAATTGGCGCTTAAAGGCCGTGACGGTAAGCTGACGGTTGAAGATATGACTGGCGGTAACTTTACCGTGACTAACGGTGGGGTGTTTGGCTCGCTAATGTCGACGCCTATTTTGAACCTGCCACAAAGTGCGATTTTGGGCATGCATGCCATCAAAGATCGCCCAATGGCAGTGAATGGTCAGGTTGAAATCCTGCCTATGATGTACCTTGCACTCTCTTACGACCACCGCATCATCGATGGCCGTGAGTCTGTTGGCTTCTTGGTTGCCATTAAGGACTTCCTCGAAGACCCAACTCGTCTACTACTCGACCTGTAAGACGACGTTGATTCGATGTCCATCGCTTTGGTGGGCATCACCCTCGCTACTGGCTCCTATGAGCTGGTTGGATTTGATAAGAAGTATACGGATAGATCATCATGAATTTGCATGAGTATCAGGCAAAATCCCTATTTGCCGAATATGGTTTACCAGTGTCAGAAGGTTTTGCTTGTGATACCCCTCAAGAAGCGGTAGAAGCGGCAGGCCATATTGGCGGTGATATGTGGGTTGTTAAGTGTCAAGTACACGCAGGCGGCCGTGGTAAAGCAGGTGGCGTTAAAGTTACCGGCGATAAAGAAGAGATTAGAGCATTCGCTGAAAATTGGTTAGGTAAGAACCTTGTGACTTACCAAACTGACGAAAAAGGTCAGCCAGTTGCTAAAATCTTAGTCGAAAGCTGCACCGATATCGCTAACGAACTTTACCTTGGCGCTGTTGTTGACCGTGCGACTCGTCGCGTGGTGTTTATGGCATCAACTGAAGGTGGTGTTGAGATTGAGACTGTGGCTGAAGAAACGCCAGAGCTTATTCACAAAGCCATTATCGATCCGCTAACGGGTCCACAGCCTTACCAAGCACGTGATCTTGGCTTCAAGTTGGGTTTAAACCCAACACAAATGAAGCAGTTCACTAAAGTGTTCATGGGTCTGGCTAAGATGTTTAACGACCATGATTTCGCACTGCTTGAGATCAACCCGCTGGTTATCACCACCGAAGGCAACATTCACTGCCTAGACGGTAAGATAGGTATCGATGGCAACGCATTATTCCGCCAACCAAAAATCCGCGACATGCACGATCCATCACAAGATGACGCGCGTGAAGCACATGCGGCTAAATTTGAGCTTAACTATGTTGCCCTAGACGGTAACGTAGGTTGCATGGTAAACGGTGCTGGCCTAGCAATGGGTACAATGGACATCGTTAACCTACACGGCGGCAAGCCAGCTAACTTCCTAGACGTTGGCGGCGGAGCGACTAAAGAGCGCGTAGCTGAAGCATTTAAGATCATTTTGTCTGACGACAACGTTAAAGCGGTTCTTGTGAACATCTTTGGCGGTATCGTACGTTGTGACATGATTGCCGAAGGCATCATTGGCGCAGTGAAAGAAGTGGGTGTTGAAGTGCCAGTGGTTGTTCGTCTTGAAGGTACTAACGCTGATCTCGGTCGCGAAGTATTGGCTAACTCTGGTCTTGACATTATTGCAGCCGAGTCACTTACTGACGCTGCTGTTAAAGTTGTTGCTGCTGCGGAGGGCAAATAATGTCTGTATTAATCAATAAAGATACCAAGGTCATTTGCCAAGGTTTCACTGGTGGTCAAGGTACTTTCCATTCTGAGCAAGCTATCGCGTATGGCACTCAAATGGTTGGTGGTGTTTCTCCAGGAAAAGGCGGTCAGGTTCACTTAGGTCTGCCCGTATTTAATACTGTTAAAGACGCAGTGGCTGAAACGGGCGCAACAGCAACCGTTATCTATGTACCAGCCCCTTTCTGTAAAGATGCCATTCTTGAAGCTATCGACGGCGGCATCGAGCTAATCGTTTGTATTACTGAAGGCATTCCTACTCTGGATATGCTGCAAGTTAAGGTTAAGCTTGAAGAGACTGGCGTTCGCATGATCGGTCCTAACTGCCCAGGTGTTATCACCCCGGGTGAATGTAAGATTGGTATCATGCCTGGTCACATCCACAAGCCTGGTAAAGTCGGCATTGTTTCTCGCTCTGGTACGCTAACGTACGAAGCGGTTAAGCAAACCACTGACGAAGGTTTCGGCCAATCAACTTGTGTTGGTATTGGTGGTGACCCAATTCCTGGCACTAACTTCATCGACGTATTGGAAATGTTCCAAAACGATCCACAAACTGAAGCCATCGTGATGATTGGTGAAATTGGTGGTACGGCTGAAGAAGAAGCGGCTGAATATATCAAAGCTAACGTGACTAAGCCTGTTGTCTCTTACATTGCTGGTGTGACTGCACCAGAAGGTAAGCGCATGGGTCACGCAGGTGCGATCATCGCTGGTGGTAAAGGTACTGCAGAAGATAAGTTTGCAGCACTAGAAGCCGCAGGCGTAACTACCGTACGTTCACTTGCTGATATCGGCAGTGCACTACGTACTAAAACAGGTTGGTAATCTTACCCACTTGTAAAAAGGCGCCTTAGGGCGCTTTTTTTGTGGGTTATTTTTGATCGTTTAGCGGGATAACCCACGGCTAAAGCCATTACACGCCGGTATTTTGCCTCTGTTTTGTCAGTTGTTATGTCAGTTAATCGTGCCATGTTTTATATCAGGCTGTCATATAACTGTATTTATATAAAAACGCATTTTTTTGCTGCTAAAAATTATTGAATAGCAAAAATTCCTATGATAAAAATTGCCGCGAAAAAGAGACGACATGATGTCAGTGGGCGTCAGGTCATCGTCCCAATTAACGTGTTATCCAAATGCAATGAAGGAGAGATATTATGAAGCAGCTGTTTGGCGCAATGATAGCTTGTACTTTATGCCTTGGTGCGACTCACTCTTTTGCACATGAGAAGCCCCCCGCCGATGCTAAACCGCTTTCTGAAGTGATAAAAGCATTAGAAGCGCAAGGCTATTCGCCCATTACTGAAGTCTCTGTTAAAAGAGGCCAGTGGGAAGTGGAAGCTTACAAAGATGGGGTAGAGCGTGAACTGCGCATCGATCCCATTGATGGTAAAGTTATTTCAGATAGATTAGACGATTAAGCCGAGGTCATGTCTGGGTAAATTTGGCTTTAAAGTGTCAGTAACACGTTTTTGATAAGCACAGTCATGCCGAGGGTGACCGCCACGTTTAGGCATTGTCTTCTTAGGCCTATGCATTGACTCCTCAAATGTGAAAAGCAACCAATGAAAAAGGGATCCTAGGATCCCTTTTTCATATCAGCTCTTGAGCCTTGGGGCTATCAAGATAAAGCTGCGATTAATTTAGCAATATCGCCTCTGGCCTGTTAACCATTAAGCATCGCCGTGATCGCACTCATCATTAGTGCAAACCCCGTAGAGATAGAGGCTATGATTGGTTAATTTAATATTGTGTTTCATCGCGATTTCATCTTGACGACGTTCAATCATGTCATCAGAAAATTCAATCACCTTGCCGCAAGATAAACAGACTAAGTGATCGTGATGATGTTGTGATGATAATTCGAAAACCGCTTTGCCGCTCTCGAAGTGATGCCTAGTGACAATGCCTGCATCATCAAATTGATTTAATACACGATAAACGGTGGCTAACCCAATTTCTTCACCAATATCGAGTAGCTTTTTATATAGTTCTTCTGCACCGATATGTTGATTTTCGGGTCCTTGCATCAGTTCGAGGATCTTGACTCGTGGTAAGGTGACCTTTAATCCCGCTTTCTTTAGCGCTTGATTTCCATCTGTCATTATAAATCTCTTGATTGCAGAACCATTAGCAAAGCCAATAGAGGTTCAGTTGTTGATATTGGGAACCATTATAGGGTCTGAATTTAAAAACTTAAACCTTTGATCTTGCATATTGTTCGCTTAGGCAGCAAATAGACAATAATAGGCTGTTTTGTTGTAAAAAATAATGAATTTTACACATACTTTTTATAGTGTTATTTATACTTATGCCCAATACAGCTCACCAGTGAGTTCTGGCAGGCTTACATTAAACATCCGTGTATTGGCATATGGCACAGAGTCAGTATTGAGCTAACGATAACAAGAATAAGGAAAGCAGATGTATCGGCAGATCGTGATATTAACCGGGGCAGGCATCTCGGCCGAGTCGGGGCTCAGAACCTTTAGGGATCAAGACGGGCTGTGGGAAGAGCATAAAATCGAAGATGTGGCGACCCCAGAAGGATACGCGCGTGATCCTGAAATGGTAGAGCGCTTTTATAATGAACGCTGGCAGCAGCTGCATGATGGCCATATCGAACCTAATGAGGCACATAAGGCGCTCGCCAGGCTCGAACAAGAGTTTGATGGCCAGCTACTTGTAGTGACGCAAAATATTGATGACTTGCATGAAAGGGCGGGGTCTCGCCGCTTACTGCATATGCACGGCGAGCTCACTAAAGGCCGCTGTCCGCGTTCACAACAGACCTTTCTATTGACAGATCATTTTGGGGTAAACCATACCTGCACCTGTTGCATACCGGCCCAGCGCCTGCGGCCTCATGTGGTGTGGTTTGGTGAAATGCCTATCGGACTAGACCGTATTCAACATGCACTGGACACCTGTGATCTATTTATTGCCATCGGCACCTCGGGGACGGTTTATCCGGCAGCCGGATTTGTCGACACGGCTAACCATCATGGCGCACAAACGGTTGAAGTCAATATTATGCCCGCCGATCGCCACAGTCAGTTTCAATATCATCTGCAGGATAAGGCCAGCCGCATTTTGCCGCACCTGGTGGATACGATTTTGCGTGGTGACAAGATTAACGATGAGCTAATAGGTGCGCCGCAGTAATGCAATTAGATATAGAGCTTGATACAAGCACCGCGCTTGATGGGATGCTGGCCAGTCAGAATGTTCAGGCTGACAAGTTAGCGATTATCATGCGCGGCTTGCCTGGTAGCGGTAAAAGTTATTGGGTCGAGCAGTTTATTGCAGCGCAGCCTCCGGCAGTAGCGCAACAAATAAGGCAGCGGGGTTATTTTTCGACCGATAACTTATTTTATCAACAGGGGCAGTACCAGTTTAATGCCAGTCGGTTGAGTGAATACCATCAACGTAATTTAACCCTGTTTATTCAGGCGTTGGCACGGAGTGAGCCGATTGTTATCTGTGATAATACCAATATGGCCTATTGGGAATACATGGCCTACGACGCGGCAGCAAAGGCGCTAGGGTATCGGGTGCGTATTGTGTTAATTGGCAAGCCGCTGAATGATGCGCATCAGCAAATGTGCGCCGAGCGTAATCAGCATGGGGTGGGATTAAAGCAAATTTGCGCTATGGCCAAACAATTTGAAGATTTTTAAATCGGCACGTCTGGTGGCTGCATTGCAGCATGAATATAACAACTGAGATAAGGACGTGCCGTTTGACGGGTAAATTAACATTAGCGTTATTGAGCGACTTTCACTGCAGCGCGGCGCAGCAAGCCATCGCCTGCGTGTTGGATGCGTTAACAGAGGCTCATTTGCCTCGCGTAGCTCCTATTAAAGTGGGTTACCTTGCCTCTGCGCATGAGCCTGAACGGGATTATTACAGGCAAACCCAAGTGGCCTATGCTGCACTCGGCGCTGAGCTTTGCTGTTATACCGACCTGCAACAAGACTATTCAGCGTCCGCATTACAGGCTTTATGCCAATGTGATGCGATTCATCTTGCTGGCGGTGACACCTTTGCGTTTCTTGCCGCTATACAGCAGCGCGGTGCGATGGAGTGCTTGCAAGCCTTTGCGGCAAAGGGGGCGGCAATGATCGGCTTAAGCGCCGGAGCGATGTTAATGACACCAAACATTACTTCAGCCTCTTTATGTGGCGATCACAACCAAGTGCAACTGGACAACTTGTCGGCGTTAGGCTTATTACCCTACCAATTTGTTCCCCATGTTGATTTTAGCCAGCATGGGGTCGATATCAGCGTCGCGGCGGCTCAGCTTATCGCGTCACAAGAATTGGCTCAATATCCGCTAATTTTATGCGCCGATAGTGATGCTCTGGTCTATCGAGAACAGCAGCTAATCGGTTTTGGTCAACCGTTATTGTTTGACGGTGTAGCCTTGATGGCGCTCACTTAATGATTGCCGATAACTTGATCTTATGCCTAGCTTTTATCGATAGCCTTTCATTGGCACTTTTAATTTAAGTTTTTGATTTTTAATGGTGTAAATTTTTACCGTTCAAATTCGCTTGTCTTTATCGTGGCAGGTGTCCTCTCTTTATCTGCCAGCAATTTTTTTGGCCATTCATGCACATTACGCCAAAGTGTAAATCCAGACTGACAAAACCTTAGACTAAAGTTATACCATTTTGGCGAGTTAACACTTGCTTTACGTTCGCGTAAACGTCACAGTGATATTATTTGAAATTGATCACAGTTCGTCACGTGGTATCAACATGTGGTTCGAGCAAAAAATACCGAGATGGAGCGGAAGATGACTAACGAGCAAACAAATCAAGATATCGTGATTGTGGCAGCTAAGCGCACGCCAATGGGCGGCTTTCAAGGCGCACTGTCGAGCGTGGCATCGCCAACACTGGCAGCCACAGCCATCAAAGGCTTGATGGATTTCACTCAGCTTGCAGGCAATGATGTTGATGAAGTGCTCATGGGGTGTGTTTTACCAGCGGGTCTTGGTCAAGCGCCGGCCCGTCAAGCCACTTTAGGCGCCGATTTGCCATTATCTGTGGGCGCCACCACAGTCAATAAAGTCTGTGGCTCTGGGATGAAAACGGTGATGTTAGCCCATGATCTAATTAAAGCAGGCAGTGCCAATGTTGTTATCGCCGGCGGCATGGAGAGCATGAGTCAAGCGCCTTACCTACTGGATAAAGCCCGTGGTGGCATGCGTATGGGACACGGTAAAGTGATGGATCACATGTTCCTCGATGGCCTTGAAGATGCCTATACCGGCGGGGCTATGGGCACCTTTGCCCAAAAGACCGCCGATGATTTTTCTATTAGCCGTGAAGCGATGGATAACTTTGCCCTAAGTTCACTGCAAAAAGCCAATGCGGCGATTGAAGCTGGGGCGTTTAAAGCTGAGATTACCCCAGTAACAGTAAGTAGTCGTCGTGGCGATCTGGTTATCGACACCGATGAGCAACCCGGTAATGCCCGTCCTGAAAAGATCCCCACACTGCGCCCCGCATTTGCCAAGGACGGTACTATCACGGCGGCCAACTCCAGCTCAATTTCCGATGGCGCGGCGGCACTCATGCTCATGACCCGTGAGCAAGCCAAGCTGCGGGGGCTTGAGGTGCTGGCAACTATCAAAGGTCATACGACTCATGCCCAAGAGCCATCGATGTTTACGACAGCCCCAGTCGGCGCCATGACTAAGTTGCTCGACAACGTCAGCTGGAATAAAGCCGATGTTGATCTCTTTGAGATCAACGAAGCCTTTGCCATGGTCACCATGCTCGCCATTTCAGAACTCGGATTGGATGAAGCTAAAGTTAACGTTAACGGCGGCGCCTGCGCGCTCGGACACCCGATAGGCTGCTCTGGTGCGCGGGTACTGGTTACCTTAATCCATGCCTTAAAGGCTAAAGGGCTTAAGCGTGGTGTGGCATCTTTATGTATCGGTGGTGGTGAAGCTACTGCGATGGCGATTGAAATTTAATCCATTTGCTCGGGCTAATCATCTGTTAGCCCATTGGCAAAACCTCTGTTAACGGTGTGAGTTTTTAGTTGTCACTTACATTTTTGTCTTAGTTAAAAAGATCTTAGGAAAGCAATATGACGATTCAAGTTAAACATTACATCGATGGTGAATTTACTTTAGGCCAAGGAACGCAGCAGATCTCGGTAACTAATCCGGCCAATAATGCAGTGATAGCGACCATTAATGCGGCAACGCCATCAGAAGTGGAAACGGCCATTGCCAGTGCGAAACACGCCTTTGCTACCTGGAAAGAGGTGCCAGTATCAGAGCGTGCGCGGGTCATGTTTCGCTATCAACATCTGCTAAAAGCCCATCATGATGAAATTGCCACGATTCTAGCTCAAGAAACAGGGAAAACCTTTGAAGATGCCAAAGGCGATGTGTGGCGCGGCATCGAAGTGGCTGAGCATGCCTGCAACATTGCTAACCTCATCATGGGCGAAACCGTTGAAAATGTGGCGCGCAGCATCGATACCTATAGCTATACCCAGCCTTTGGGGGTTTGCGCCGGTATCACGCCGTTTAACTTTCCCGCGATGATCCCATTATGGATGTTCCCTTTGGCGATCGCCTGCGGTAATACCTTTGTGCTTAAGCCGTCGGAGCAAGATCCGATGACGCCACAGCGTCTTGTAGAACTGTTTGAAGAAGCGGGCGCGCCCAAAGGGGTGTTGCAGCTCGTTCATGGCGATAAAACCGCGGTCGATGTACTGCTGACCCATCAAGATATTAAAGCCATTTCTTTTGTTGGGTCCGTTGGCGTTGGGCAATACATCTACAAGACGGGTACCGACAATCTTAAACGTGTGCAAGCGTTCGCCGGCGCTAAAAACCACTGCGTGATCATGCCTGATGCCAATAAACAGCAAGTGATTAATAACTTAGTCGGTGCATCGGTTGGTGCTGCGGGGCAGCGCTGTATGGCGCTGTCGGTGGCGGTATTTGTCGGTGAAGCGAAAAACTGGATCCCCGAGCTGCGTGATGCTATCGCAAAGGTGAGACCCGGCTTATGGGATGATAAAGAGGCTGCCTATGGCCCCGTTATCAGCCCCGCCGCGAAAGCGCGCGTATTGAAATTAATTGCTCAAGGCAAAGCAGAGGGCGCCGAATGTTTACTCGATGGCAGCGATTTTACGGTCGAAGGCTATGAGAGTGGTAACTGGGTTGGCCCGACCATGTTCACCAATGTGACCACGGACATGAGTATCTACCAAGAGGAGATCTTTGGTCCCGTGCTGTGCTGCATGGAAAGTGACACCCTTGAAGAGGCGATTGAGATAGTCAACGCCAGCCCTTACGGCAACGGTACCTCTATCTTTACGGCTAGCGGCGCGGCGGCGCGTAAGTATCAGCATAATATTGAAGTGGGTCAGGTGGGAATTAACGTGCCAATTCCTGTGCCACTGCCTTTCTTCTCATTTACCGGCTGGAAAGGCAGTTTCTATGGCGATCAGCACGCCTACGGTAAGCAGGCGGTGCGTTTCTACACTGAGACTAAGACCATCACCGCACGCTGGTTTGAGTCGGACATCTCAGATGCTGAGCATCACGCGCCGAATATGACCATAGCATTAAAATAGGTGAGCCTTGCGTGGGAGGCTGCCGAGCTGTTTGTGTGGGGGCTAAGTTTCTGCTTAGCCCCCATGGCGTAAGGCGCTGCTTGGGCACAACCCTTAACCTTATATTCTACAATCAACAAGCAATGCACCAATATAATCAAGTCGTTAACCAGCAATATAACGGCGAATAATCACAGGTGCACAAGGAGTTAATCAGATGGATTTTAATCTGAATGAAGACCAACGTCAGTTTGCCGAGCTGGCAACCCAATTTGCCAATGAAGAGTTGGCTCCCTTTGCCGCTAAATGGGATGAAGAACATTACTTCCCAAAAGAGGTGATTCAAAAAGCCGGCGAGCTGGGCTTTTGTGCTTTGTATTCGCCAGAATCGGAAGGCGGCATGGGATTATCTCGCCTCGACTCATCGATTATTTTCGAGCAGTTATCTATGGGCTGCACCGCCACCACGGCGATGTTGACTATTCATAAT
The DNA here is from genome assembly GCF_003605125.1 of Shewanella algidipiscicola. Taxonomy (GTDB): domain Bacteria; phylum Pseudomonadota; class Gammaproteobacteria; order Enterobacterales; family Shewanellaceae; genus Shewanella; species Shewanella algidipiscicola. The sequence goes on along the minus strand of NZ_QPQT01000001.1, from coordinate 322,411 downwards.
ATGGCCACTTGGATGATCACCAGCTTTGGCTCGCAAACCCTGCGCGATGAGTGGTCAGCGCCATTAACCACAGGCGAAAAACTGGCCTCTTATTGTTTAACTGAGGCGGGCGCGGGCAGTGATGCGGCGTCACTCAAAACCAAAGCTATTCGTGAAGGCGATGAATACGTGATCTCTGGCGCTAAGATGTTTATCTCTGGCGCAGGCGCAACCGAAATGTTGGTTGTGATGTGCCGCACCGGTGAAGCCGGTCCTAAGGGGATCTCCGCCATTGCCGTACCAGCAGATGCTGCAGGGATTAGTTACGGTAAAGCCGAAGATAAGATGGGCTGGAACGCTCAGCCAACCCGTGAGATTACCTTCGATAATGTACGAGTGCCTGTGAGCAATCTGTTAGGCGAAGAGGGACAAGGTTTTACGTTTGCCATGAAGGGCTTAGATGGCGGCCGCATCAATATTGCCACCTGCTCAGTGGGCACGGCGCAAGCGGCGCTGGCGCGCGCCACCCAATATCTGAACGAGCGCCAACAGTTTGGTAAGCCGATTGCGGCGTTTCAAGCGCTGCAGTTCAAGTTAGCCGATATGGCGACCGAGTTGGTTGCCGCAAGGCAAATGGTGCGTTTAGCCGCTTTTAAACTCGACAGTGGCGATCCTGAAGCGACCGCTTATTGCGCCATGGCAAAACGGTTTGCCACCGATATCGGCTTTAGCGTTTGCGATAGTGCTTTGCAGCTTCACGGCGGTTACGGTTATATCCGCGAATACCCATTAGAGCGCCATTTCCGCGATGTGCGCGTGCATCAAATACTTGAAGGCACCAATGAAATCATGCGGTTGATCATTGCCCGTCGTTTGCTCGATGAGAATGCAAACCCAATCCTGTAATTGTGACCAAGGAGACTAAGAATGAGTGCCATTATTGAAACCATTGTTGGCCACACGGCTATCTTAACCATGAACAATCCGCCTGCAAACACGTGGACGGCTGACAGTTTACAGCTGCTTAAGCAAAAAGTGAGTGAACTTAACGCCAACAAAGATATTTACGCGTTAGTGTTAACGGGTGAGGGCGACAAATTCTTTAGTGCTGGTGCCGATCTCAAACTGTTTGCCGATGGTGATAAAGGCAATGCGGCTACCATGGCTAAACATTTTGGCGAAGCGTTCGAAGCCCTCAGTGGTTTTCGTGGTGTCTCGATTGCCGCAATCAACGGCTATGCCATGGGGGGCGGTCTCGAGGTGGCGCTTGCCTGTGATATTCGCATCGCTGAAGCGCAAGCTGTGATGGCATTGCCTGAGGCGACCGTCGGCTTACTGCCTTGCGCGGGGGGCACGCAAAATCTCACCGCCTTAGTCGGGGAAGGCTGGGCTAAGCGAATGATCTTATGTGGTGAGCGTGTCGATGCCGATAAAGCATTGCAACTGAGGTTGGTCGAGGAGGTCGTGGCCAAAGGTGGCGCGCTCGATGCTGCAATGACGCTGGCGGCCAAAGTGGCCAACCAGAGTCCAAGCAGCGTGACTGTATGTAAGCAGTTGATTCAAGCGGGCCGTTCTATGCCACGTTCTCAGGCGCTGCCGCTGGAGCGAGAATTATTTGTTGGCCTGTTTGACACCCAAGATCAGGCCGAGGGGGTTAATGCGTTTTTAGAGAAGCGCCCAGCAAAATGGACCAATAGCTAATGAGTATTGAGCAAAGCAATAGTGTGGTATTTCAAACCTTAGGCACCTTATCGGGCATGCAGGTCGGGGTGGCCACGCTGAACATGGAAAAGGCGCTTAATGCGCTCAATATGGAGATGATCCAGGCGCTGACGCGTCAACTGACTGCGTGGGCGCAAGATGATGCCATCGCCATGGTGGTGTTAGATGGTGCCGGTGAGAAAGCCTTTTGCGCCGGTGGCGATGTACGCGCCCTGTATCACGCCGCTAAAGAGACGCCGGGTGAAGTGACCGAGATGGCGAGGGTGTTTTTTACCGACGAGTATCATTTAGATCATCTACTGCACACCTTCGATAAACCAGTTTTGGTGTGGGGCGATGGCATAGTGATGGGCGGCGGCCTCGGACTCATGGCTGGCGCCAGTCATCGCATTGTCACCGAAAAATCGCGCATCGCCATGCCAGAGGTGACCATTGGACTTTACCCTGATGTGGGGGGCAGTTATTTCTTAAATCGTATGCCTGGCCATATCGGCCGTTTTCTCGGCATGACCGCTTATAATATGAATGGTGCCGACGCTCATTTTGTGGGGCTGGGTAATCATTATTTGAATAGTGCCGATAAAGAGCCCTTATTGGACGCGCTGTCGAGCGTCGATTGGGAAGCCGATATTGGGGCCAATCATACTAAACTCAATGCATTAATTGAGGCGATGTCGGGTCGCTGTGCTATCCCGATAGGCCCCAGCACATTGGCCGATAATCAAGGGTTAATTGATGAGTTAATGAGCGGTGATTTAGCCCAGATCATGGCCAAAGTGACAGCGGCGCAACATCAGCTACCTTGGCTTGAACGGGCAATTAACACCCTGTTGGCGGGCAGCCCGCTGAGTCTGCATCTGGTGTATGAACAATCACGTTTAGGCACAGAGTTATCACTTGAACAAGTGTTTCAGTTTGAGCTTGGACTGAGCTGCAACTGCTGCGCGATAGGTGATTTTGTCGAAGGGGTGCGCGCACTGCTTATCGATAAAGATCGCCAGCCGCAGTGGAAGTTCGCCAGTGTTGACACTGTGCCAGAGGCGGCAGTATCGGCGCTACTGACGTCCCCTTGGGCGGCGGCAGAGCATCCGCTCGCCACACTAGGCCAATAATGGCCCATAAGGTCGATGGGGTGATTTCGCCCCGCGACCATTACCCTATCAACTTAGCCCCTAAAAGGAGCGAAATATGAGTACGGTTGCATTTATTGGTTTAGGTAACATGGGCGGCCCAATGGCGGTTAACCTAGTAAAAGCGGGTTTTACCGTTAAAGCGTTCGATCTGTCTAAAGATGCGCTGCATCATGTGAGTGAGCAAGGCGCCATCCCAGCGCCGAGTGCCTGCGCCGCTGCGGCAGCGGCCGATATCGTGGTCACCATGTTACCTGCGGGCAAGCATGTGCGCGCCTTATACCTTGGCGACGATACCAATAAAGGGATTATCGATGTGGTTGGCCAAGGTACCTTATTGATCGATTGCTCGACCATTGATGCCCAGAGCGCGCGTTTTGTTGCCGAGCAAGCCAAAGCTAAAGGGTTAGAATTTATCGATGCGCCCGTATCGGGCGGTACCGCCGGCGCGAGTGCTGGCACGCTTACGTTTATCTGTGGCGGTAGTGACAGTGCCTTTGACCAAGCCCAAGGGGTATTAAATGCCATGGGTGCGAATATATTCCACGCGGGCGCCGCTGGCGCTGGGCAAGTGGCTAAGATCTGCAACAATATGTTGCTGTCGGTCTTAATGGTCGGTACCAGTGAATCATTACAGATGGGGATAGATCATGGTCTTGATCCAAAAGTGCTTTCTGAGATCATGAAAGTCAGTAGTGGTGGTAATTGGGCGCTAGATAAATATAATCCCTGTCCAGGTGTGATGCAAAGCGTGCCGTCATCGAACGGTTACCAAGGCGGTTTTATGGTGGATTTAATGGTAAAAGACTTAGGCCTGTCGCAAGAAGCGGCGCTGCTGTCTAATTCCAGTACCCCGATGGGCTCCTTGGCACGCAGTTTATATGTCAATCATGCCCGCCAAGGTAACGGTAAGCGTGATTTTTCGAGTATTTTTGAGCAGTTTAATAACAAAGGGTAAGTTGATGGATTTAAAAGATAAGGTAGTCGTCATCACAGGTGGCGCAGGCGGACTTGGTTTTGCGATGGCACAAGAGTTAGCGGCGGCTGGGGCGAAATTGGCGCTTATCGATGTCGATCAAGAAAAACTCGAACGCGCCTGCGCCGATATTGGCGCGGCGACCGAAGTTCAAGGTTACGCTTTTGATATCACCGATGAAGAAGATGTCGTGGCGGGGTTTGGCTACATCTTAGAAGATTTCGGACAAGTGAATGTGTTAATCAACAATGCTGGTATTTTGCTCGACGGCATGTTGGTCAAAGCCAAAGATGGCAAGGTGACCGACCGTATGTCATTTGCGCAATTCCAAGCGGTGATCAATGTGAATCTGACGGGGTCATTCTTGTGTGGCCGTGAAGCGGCAGCCGCCATGATTGAATCACAGCAGCAGGGCGTGATCATCAATATCTCCAGTCTTGCTAAGGCCGGTAATATTGGTCAAACCAACTATGCGGCGTCAAAGGCCGGTGTCGCTGCGATGTCGGTTGGTTGGGCGAAAGAGCTCGCGCGCTATAATATTCGCAGCGCAGCCGTAGCACCCGGTGTGATAGAAACCGAGATGACAGCGGCCATGAAGCCAGAAGCGCTTGAGCGTCTTGAGAAGATGGTGCCGGTTGGCCGTTTAGGTCAAGCGAGTGAGATAGCCTCAACGGTTAAATTTATCATCGAAAACGATTATGTTAACGGCCGAGTATTTGAAATCGACGGTGGCATTCGTATTTAAGTTAACTGTTTTGATACACCAAGCAAAACGGGCGTATGCCCGTTTTTTGTTGGCCCATTTCATCAATGAGCTAAATGAGTGATACTTAACTAGCTTGTTCAGTCATAAACGTCATATACGTCGCAGCGAGTCTTAGATATTTGTCAGCGATTATGTGAGCAACATTTAAATACCTTGTACACTAATATATAGGTCATAAGAGGTTAGGCAGAGATTATGTGGATAGAAAAAGTGGCCAAGCAGTTGATGTTGCTGGTTGGCATTGTGGGTGTGTTAGTGATTTACAGTGGCTTCTTTTATCTGTTGCTTCAGCCACAAGGGCCGCAGTTACCTTGGTATATTTTGCTTTCTCCTTGGTTATGTATCTATTTTGGTTTAAACACGCAGCAACAGCGCAACACTCAGCGCTGGTTAATGCAAAAATTACCCTTTAAGCGTTCAAATTAAGCGCTATTTTCCGCTTAAGCCTTTTAAAATGGCGCAGTCTGGTTGGGCGCCGCCTGCGCAGTGATCGATCAAGTCACTCAGTTGTTGTTTCAGTTGACTCAGTTGCTCGATGCGCCGGTTAATCTCAGCAAGATGCACATTGGCAATGCGCTTGACATCTTCGGCGCAGCGGCCAGTATCACTTTTTAAATTCAGTAGCGCACGGCAGTCCTCTAGGCTGAAGCCAAGCTCACGGCAGTGATGCAAAAAATGCAATTCATCCAACTGAATATGGTTGTAATAACGGTAACCGTTATCGCCACGCTCGGCACATACGAGACCGATATCGTGATAATAGCGGATGCTTTTAACCGATAAGCCTGTCAGTTTTGCTGCCTCACCAATATTGATCATAGTTAACTCCACACATTGACTCTCCCATTAGAGGAGACATTACGCTTGATGGTAGAGAAAGACAAATTAATATCCATCACAGAGGAGTCATACCATGGATAAACTCACCTTTTATGTGCCGACCATGAATTGCGCCAGCTGCGTAGCCAAAATTGATAAAGCCATGGCGGCATTAGCTAGCGATGGTGAGCAGGTCGAGACATCAGTCAACCTTGCCGACAAACAGGTGACTGTGGTGGGGATAGCTCAGGCGCAGCGGGTGGCTAGCGCATTAGCAAACGCCGGCTATCCCGGTCAGCAAGTGATCGACCAGCAGTTAGCTATCAAAGAGCGACAAGAAAATGAGCGTAAGGAGTACCACACCCGGTTATGGCAATCCATGGCGGCGCTTGCGCTCGGTGTACCTATGATGCTGTGGGGATTGTTAGGTTATGAGATGATGATCAACAGCCCCGCACAGCAAGTGGGCTGGGGGATCATGGGAGGGCTCACTTTCGTACTGCTTATCACCACAGGTGGCCATTTTTATCGTGGCATGTACAGCGCGCTTAAGGCAGGCAGCGCCAATATGGATACCCTTATTGTGTTGGGCACCAGTTCGGCGTGGCTCTATTCTATGCTGGTGGTTGTCATACCCCAGTGGTTCCCAGCAGACACCCGCCATGTTTATTTTGAGGCCAGTGTGATGATTTTAGGCTTAATTAATCTAGGCCATGCGATGGAGCTGCGTGCACGCGGTAAAACCAGTGAGGCGGTCAGTAAACTGATTGGCTTGCAAGTGACCAGCGCCACTCGAGTGACAGATGCTGGCGATGAAATTGTCGAGATTAGCGCCATTAAGATTGGGGACAAGTTGCGCCTTAAACCTGGTGAGCGTGTAGCACTGGACGGTGACGTACTTGAGGGGCAGGCGCTGATCAATGAAGCGATGTTAACCGGTGAGCCAGTGCCGGTAGAGAAGCAACCTGAGGATAAACTAAGTGCTGGGACGGTCAATGAAAATGGCAGCCTAGTTTATCGGGTCACCGCCAAACAACAGCAGACTAAACTGGCAAAAATTATCGAACTGGTGCAACAGGCGCAAACCTCGAAACTGCCCATCGGCAGGCTGACCGATAAAATTGCTGCCTATTTTGTTCCTGTGGTGGTGTTGATCGCCATTGTTGCCGCCATAGTGTGGTTTGTGGTGGGGCCTGCACCCCAGTTGAGCCACGCGCTGGTGGTGTTAACTACGGTATTGATTATTGCCTGCCCCTGTGCACTAGGGCTAGCGACGCCGATGTCGATCATGGTGGCGGTGGGCCGTGCGGCGCAGATGGGCGTGTTGCTTAAAAATGGTGAAGCGTTGCAGACGGCCAGTAAAGTGACCACAGTAGTGCTCGATAAAACTGGCACTATCACTCAGGGCAAGCCTGCTGTCACCGATGTGGTCACGATCGCCGAGATGACCCGTGACAATCAGCTTGCTGGCAATCAAGGTGTCGATAATGAAGCGCCAAGCCCTCTTAGTGAAGATAAGTTAATTGCCTTGCTGGCCAGCGCGCAGCAGCGTTCACAGCACCCCTTAGCGGCGGCCATGATAACAGAGGCAAAACGCCGTGAATTAGTGCTTGGCGAGGTTGACAGTTTTAACAATATCACCGGCCAAGGGATTGTGGCCAAGGTGGGTGGCCATACATTGGTGGCCGGTAACCTTAAGTTAATGCAAGCAGAGCAGATTGGTGATATTGCGTTAGCATCAAGCCATGTCAGTGATTTTGCCCAAGTAGGAAAAACGCCGATTTATTGTGCCATAGATGGTCATCTACAGGCCGTAGTGGCGATTGCCGATCCCATAAAGGCCGATGCGCAAGCAGCGGTGGCAGCCCTGTTGCGACAAGGCAAAAAAGTGGTACTGCTCAGTGGCGATAATCAGCACACCGCAACGGCCGTCGCGCAGCAGGTGGGCATTAGCGATGTGATCGCCGAGGTGAGTCCAGAGCAAAAGCTGGCGCTTATCGAGGCGCGTCAATCAAAAGGGGAAGTGGTTGCTATGGTGGGGGATGGTATTAACGATGCCCCTGCGTTAGCCAAAGCCGATGTCGGCATAGCGATGGGCAGCGGTACGGATGTGGCGATAGAGAGTGCGGGTATCACCTTACTTTCTGAACGCGTAATGACCTTGGCCGATACCTTTATGCTGGCTAACGCCACCATGAACAATATTAAGCAGAATCTGTTTGGTGCCTTTATTTATAACACCTTGGGGATCCCAGTGGCCGCAGGCGTCTTGTTTCCGTTCACTGGCTGGTTACTTAGCCCTGTGGTGGCGGGCGCAGCGATGGCGCTGTCTTCTTTGACTGTGGTAACCAATGCCAATCGGTTACGAGGACTGCGTTTAGGAGCCATTTCTCATGAAAAATAGGGGGAACGCACTCTCTTCGGGCTGGGTTGGTTGTTAGTTGTTGTTAGCCATGACGTAGCTTGGCTACGTCATGGTGTCGATATTTTATGCAGCTTTTCTGGGGAATCTTTAGGGTTGTCATTGCTAATTACCACCTAAATCGCTATAGTAGCGCGCTTTAATTTGTCCCTTTTAGCGCGGTGTATCATCACTGCAGCCTTGACTGAGTGTCTTTAGCCAGTTTGGGTATCAGATGGTCATCATTGGCAGCGCTTCGCTTAACTAATTTCGGAATTTCACATTGATCACAACAGCTAATATCACCATGCAGTTTGGCTCTAAGCCGCTGTTTGAAAACATCTCAGTCAAATTTGGCGGCGGCAATCGCTACGGTCTTATCGGCGCTAATGGTTGTGGTAAATCAACCTTCATGAAGATCTTAGGCGGCGAGCTTGAGCCTACTTCGGGTAACGTGTCACTCGATGTCAACGAGCGTCTAGGTAAGTTAAGCCAGAACCAGTTTGGTTATGAAGAGTTCAACGTGGTTGATACTGTGATCATGGGCCATGCTGAGCTGTGGAAAGTCAAGCAAGAGCGTGACCGCATCTACTCTTTGCCAGAAATGAGTGAAGAAGATGGCATTAAAGTGGCTGAGCTTGAGATGGAATTTGCTGAGATGGACGGTTATACCGCCGAATCTCGCGCCGGTGAATTATTGCTGGGCGTGGGTATTCCGCTTGAGCAACACTTTGGTTTGATGAGCGAAATCGCACCAGGTTTTAAGCTGCGTGTGCTGCTTGCTCAGGCACTGTTTAGTGACCCAGATATCTTGCTACTCGATGAGCCTACCAACAACTTGGATATCGACACCATTCGTTGGTTACAAGAGATGCTCAACCAGCGTAACAGCACCATGATCATCATCTCGCACGATAGATATTTCTTAAACTCTGTCTGTACTCACATGGCTGACTTGGATTACGGCGAACTGCGCGTTTATCCGGGTAACTACGATGAGTATATGATGGCGGCTAACCAAGCTCGTGAGCGTTTGATGTCTGATAATGCTAAGAAGAAAGCGCAAATTGCTGAACTTCAAGGCTTCGTTGCACGCTTCTCGGCTAACGCCTCTAAAGCGAAACAGGCGACCTCACGTGCCAAGCAGATTGATAAAATTAAGCTTGAAGAGGTGAAAGCCTCAAGCCGTGTGAATCCATTTATCCGTTTCGAGCAGGAAAAGAAACTGTTCCGCAACGCATTAGTGGTTGAAGATTTAGCTAAAGGTTTCGATAGCAAGCCGCTATTTAAAGGCGTTAACCTGATTGCTGAAGTGGGCGAGCGTATTGCGATACTGGGTGAAAACGGTGTGGGTAAAACCACCATGTTACGTACCCTTATCCATGATATTCCACAAGATGAAGGCAGCATCCAATGGTCTGAAAACTCAGCCATAGGTTATTACGCCCAGGATCATGAGTCTGATTTTGAAAACGACATGACCTTATTTGACTGGATGAGCCAGTGGCGCAAGCCAGAAGATGACGATCAAAGCGTTCGTGGTTACTTAGGCCGTATGTTGTTTGGCTCTGATGACATCAAGAAGTCAGTCAAGGTGTTATCAGGTGGTGAAAAGGGCCGTATGCTATTTGGTAAACTCATCATGCAAAAGCCCAACATCTTGGTTATGGATGAGCCAACCAACCACTTGGACATGGAATCGATTGAGTCGCTCAACAATGCACTAGAGATGTATGAAGGCACATTGTTGTTTGTCAGTCATGACCGCGCATTTGTATCATCACTCGCCACCCGTATTATTGAGATCACCGCCGATGGCGTGAACGATTTCAGAGGTACTTACGATGAGTTCTTGCGTAGCAAGGGTGTCGATGCCTAATCGCCGCTAAACCTCATTGATAAAAAAGCCCAAGGCAATTACATTGCCTTGGGCTTTTTGTTGGTTGGCTGTTTTAAAACGGCTATTTAGCGAAACGTTGTGCTAGATATTCAAACACCGCTCGAATACCAAAGGCTTCACCGCCAATGGGGCGACCGGGTAAGGTGCGGTTGTTCCATGCCATGATATCAAAATGGCTCCAGCTTACCTTGTCATCCACAAAGGCTTCAAGATACAAGGCGGCGGTGATCGCGCCGCCAAAAGGCGTCTTACCACAGTTGGCTAAGTCGGCAATATCGCTGCCAGTAAGATCAAAGTAGGCTTTATGCAGCGGCATGCGCCAGACGGGATCTTCAACCTTAAGTCCAGCGGCGGTAATGCCAGCAGCCACTTCGTCATCATTACTAAAGAAGCCTGGTAATTCAGTACCTAAGGCGATGCGCATGGCGCCGGTTAGGGTGGCAAAGTCGATCAGCAGATCGGGTTTTTCATCACAGGCATCGGCAAGGGCATCACACAAGACTAAGCGGCCTTCAGCGTCGGTGTTATCAATCTCAACGGTTAAGCCTTTACGGGTGGTGATCACATCGCCTGGACGAAATGCATTCGCCGAGACCGCATTTTCTACCGCGGGTACCAGTACGCGCAGGCGCACAGGCAGGTTACTGGCCATGATTTGATGGGCTAAACCAATCACATGGGCCGCGCCGCCCATATCTTTCTTCATCAAGCGCATGCCTGCACCGGGTTTAAGGTCTAAACCGCCCGAGTCGAAACAGACCCCTTTACCCACTAGCGTCACTTTAGGCGCGTTTTCATCGCCCCAGGTTAAATCGATAAGCCGCGGCTGGTTGTCACTGGCACGGCCAACCATATGTATGGTCGGGTAGTTTTGCTCAAGCAGTGCATCGCCGATGATTTGTGTCACTCGGCCACCAAACTCTTCAGCCAAGGCCTCCATGGTGTCGCCCAAATCTTGTGGCATCATGTCGGCAGCAGGGGTGTTAACCAGATCGCGTACTATGGTCACCGAACGTACCAGCTTTAATGTGCTGGCGACCAAAGCGGCATTATCAATAACAAGTTGAGGATACTGTTTATCATTTTTCTTGTAACGATCGAACTTGTAAGCCCCTAATGCCCAACTGAAAGCGGCGACTTTACATTGAGCTTCGCTGGCATCGAGGTAGTACTGATTGGCGGGCAGTTGGTTGACGATATCGCCGCAAACCCAGTAGGCATCGGGTGAGTCGCTGACATAAACAACCTGTGCTAGCTCTCCGTTTGCGGCGGGGATAAGGCTTAATCCTTTGCCTGAAAACTGGGTGGTTTTCAGCCAATTTTGTTGTGCTGCTGGCAATTGCTCATACCATTGTGAAAAATCTTCAGTTGCAATGATCGACAAGGGGATGCCGTTGGAGCCAGTTATAAGTAGTGGAGTCATTGGGTATCATCTTATTTGAGGTCAAAAAATCAATTAAGATTATCACGCTAGCGCCACAAGGTGAATGTGGCGGGTGATTTACTGCGGGGTATTGCTGACTTTTTCTACAACGTGTATATCTCGTTTATGCTGTTGGGCCATACGGTTAAGATGGGCCTTTCGCTCTGATAAGTTATTGAAAGAGCTAGGCAGTATCTCAACGCCCACCACCTTAGCCAGTTTCACCACTATGGGGATAGTGATTGGCGCAAAGGGTAACACGGCAAAAACGCCTAAACCTAGGCCCTTAATAAGATCGGCTAACTGTCTATTGGCTAGCTTTAACTCATCTTTACTCGCCTGTTTACGAGTGTAGCGTTTGTAGGTCACCAACATCTCTTTGGTTTCCTGTTTTTCTTGTGACAGGGCATCTTTAAGTACCAGCATATCGCGTTTTAAACGCAGGCCCGCTCGACGCCGACTGATATGAAATACCCTAAAAGGCGCTTTATGTAATTTACGATAAATTTTCATTGCTCGATTGTCTCATAGGGTCATCCTGACACCTACTTTTATCGCTGCGCGATAGAACTTTTTGGTCGTTTTTTTGCGTTGTAGATAATATCAAAAAGCGGATCACAATTGCGTTGCGTCGTTTATTAAGATGAGGCTAATGGGACAACAAGAGACTGTGGCTAAACAGGTCGGTGGCGGTTTGTTGAAAGAGTTTAGTGACCAGTTTTGCTGGCATCTAGGCTGACGGATCTTAGGGGCTTACCCCGTGAGGTGCTAACACCTCACGGGGTAAGTGAGTCAATACTGACTCAGGGCTATACGCGAAAACGCGCCACCAATACCTGTAATCCCGCTGCCAGTCTAGCAAGATCGTCACACGCCTGTGCGGTTTGCTCCACCGATTGGCCGCTCTGCTCTGCAATATCACTAATGGTGGTAATGCTGCGGTTGACCTCTTCTGCGGCCAATGATTGTTGCTCCACGGCGGCCGACACTTGGATATTCATGTCGTGGATCGCCTCTACTGAGTGGTTTATCTCGTTGAGCGTACTTTGGGTACCCGCAATTTCAGTGACGGCATCATTACTCTTTTGGCTACTGCGCTGCATCACATTGACCGCATCTTGAGTACCGCTTTGAATACCTGCCACCATCTCTTCAATTTCCCCCGTGGACTGCTGGGTACGCTGGGCGAGGTTACGCACTTCATCGGCCACCACGGCGAAACCGCGGCCAGCCTCTCCTGCGCGCGCCGCTTCAATCGCGGCATTGAGGGCGAGTAGGTTGGTTTGCTCGGCAATATTACGGATCACCTCAAGGACTTGCTCAATACTGCGACTTTGCACTTGCAGATCGCGGATGGTTTGCGAGGCTTGTTCCACTTCTGTCGCGAGTGAGTGAATCGCATCGACGCTGCGCGCAACCGTGCGATTGCCCTCTAAGGCGACTTCAGTGGTTGCTTGCGCATTGGTTGCGGCGTTATGAGTATTGCCCGCTATCTCTTGGATAGAGGCGGCCATTTCGGTCATGGCGGTGGCCACTTGAGTGGTTTGGTCACGCTGGGTCACAACGCCTTGGCGGGTTTCACCAGCGACTGCCGATAACTCTTCTGTGGCGGCAGCCATCTGATTTGTTGAGTCGGCCACTTGCTGTACCAGCTCTTGAATTTTAGAGATAAACAGGTTGTAGCCTTTGGCTAAATCACTGAGTTCATCTTGACCGCTCTCATCTAGCCTGCGGGTCAGGTCGCCTTCACCTTCGGCGATATCTTGCAGGGTTGTGACAGTCGATTTCAATGGTCTAATAATGGTTTGGGACAAGCAATAGGCAATAAACATGGCAAATGCAATGGCAGCGATGGCCATGATGATGACGAAATTGCGCGTCTTATTGGCAGAATTAGCATAAAAGCTTCTGTCCATCGCGATTTCAACAACTGCAATAGGTTTACCAGAGAAGTCATTAATATTTTTAACTAAGGTCGCCCATGGGCGGCTTTGGCTATTATTTTGGCCAATAACGGTTTGTCCCTTCCACGCCGCTAAGATAGCGTCTTGGCTGACGAACGATTGCCCATTAATGGTTGAGGCTAACACCTTGGTGCTGCCATTGTTGACGGCATGAATCGCAATATCCACATTGCTACCAAATGCTTGGCTAAATCGGTTGGCGAAATCTTGAGATAGGTTAAGACCAAACTCAATCGATCCTGTGTGTTGCCCTTGGTAATTCATGGGGACTAAGCCTCGAATACCAATGCCAGCAACGCCACCGTCCATGCCTCTAACGGGTTGACGTGTGCGATTCACTTGTACAATTGTTTCGCGGAAATTGGACAGGTCGTCATCGTATTTGTCTAGTTTATGCAAGCGTAGATAAGAGGTGGCAGGGGCGGTATGAAACTGAAATTGCGCTACGCCATAGTGCTGTTTAAGCACATCAAAAACGGGCTTGAATTCGCGGGTCAGCTCAGCACGGTTGCCCTCTGCGAAGGCTTGTTTTACCGATGGTTGATTGGCGACAATTGCGCTCATGGCTTCAGCAAACAGCGCCTGAGTGTTAATTTGCGAGCTGGCGGCGCCATAGAGGCTCTCCATTTCTCGCTTCTCTGCTTCAGAGATCAATTGGTTTGAGTTGACTAGATAGAAGATTGCCATAATGGCGACAGTCAGCGCCACTAAACTGGTAAAGCCGCCTGCGAGGCGAGTCCCGATGGTTAAATTTCTAAACACTTGTTGACCCTTTACTTTTTCGATTGCCTGCCTCGTAGGCTGCCAATCACATTAAATGGTGACATAGCTAAACACAACGAATTCCCTTTTTATGTTTATCCGTTTGTTTGTAAGTGAGCCGAGCTTGTTTTGACTCTTGAATATACAGCGACAATTCTAGAGTAAACTTGATCTAGAATAAGGAATCTTACCTATAAAAATGTCCATATCTTGCTGTAATTACAACAATGTCTCGCTTTAGCTAACTTTTGGTAACACAGCTAACATCTAGGTTGCTATTTTTTACCATAATTGTATGTTCACATCCTGAGTGGGGTGAATGCTGTTACATAACGCTAAGCATTTTACAGGGAGTGATTTTGGCTTAATAGCGCCTGTATCTCACAATCAATAAATTCTCAACTGAATCTTGTATTGAAGTTTTAGATGCTATTTATTAAGCTGTCATTATCGTGCAAGTTTTATCATGGTTTTACACCTCTACATCATCTCAATATCGTCAATTGCTTTTAATTAGTTTTTAATTTATAAGTTTTATCGCTATGAAATAGTAAGATTTTTATTTTTAATCTTATTATTTTGTTGTGTTCGGTTTAATGTTTTAACCCGTTGCCTATTTTAGGCTTTATTGCCATGATTATGGTCGGTCACTCATTAACGAAAATTCAGTTTTTGGAGGGTAAAGGAGCGATGTTTGTCTTGCTCTGTTTTGGATAATATGGGATTTATGATGGGGAAAGTTCAATCATAAGTGCCTAGATCAGATAGTCGGCTCGGCGTTGCATTACAGTGAACGCGTTTGAGCCTAACCGCATGCCTTGACGGTGATGCGTTAGTGATAATAATAAATTTACAAAGGTTAGGTAGATTAATTATGAGTAAGAAGCCAAATATTACAGTATCTTCTATCGACTTAGCTCGATTAGAAAAAATGATTGATTCGTTAGATGGCCAGCATATCGCTGAAATTGATGATTTAATGACTGAGCTTGAGCGAGCAAAGATCCTGCCTCCAGAGCAGATGCCCGCTAACATAGTGACCATGAACTCGACAGTGCGCTTTAAAGTGGCCTCATCGGACAAGGAGTTCTCGTTGACCTTGGTTTATCCTCAAAACCACAATGGCGATGTGGGTCAAATTTCAATTTTGGCCCCAGTGGGCAGTGCGCTACTGGGGTTAAAAGAAGGCGATGAAATTGAGTGGCCAAAACCAGGAGGAGGTCAGTTATTGGTTAAGATCATCGCGGTTGAATATCAACCTGAGCGAGCGGGCGAATATCACTTATAAACGTCATGACTGAATATTGCCAAGGCTACACCCAATAGGCTTAATTCAGGCGAGTGTCAGATAAAACCTCCCGTTTTAACGTGAGCTCAAAGTCTCTTATTGAAATAACTCTGGTATTGAACAGGTTATTGATTGAATGAGTTGATAATTGGGCTCACTATTTATTAGACTGACTCTTTATTCAAGCGATAACCTTTGGTATTTGAGGATAAAATCGCTACAGCCAAGTGGGGCGTTGTTCATCACATGATGGTTTCTCCCGGAGACTGTCGATACTCTTAATCCTGCCTTGAGCACCAGCGCTTGAGTTGGGTCGCCAATAAAAGTGCAACACACACGGATACAAACCACGGAGATAAGGGGTTGTGTCACTAACGCTACAACCATAGCCCACAAAGGACGTTGCTTATGGATCATCAAATGAAATCACTGTTGGGTATTGAACTGCCGATCATTCAAGCGCCCATGGCCGGGGTACAAGGCAGTGCATTAGCGATAGCCGTTAGTGATGCTGGCGGTTTAGGCTCCTTACCATGCGGTATGTTGACGCCAGAGCAAGTGATAGATGAAATCAATACTATTAAGCGCGCCACGGCGAACCCCTTTAATCTCAACTTTTTTTGTCATCAGGTGCAAGCCTATGATGCGCAGCAACACGCCAGTTGGCAGACACAATTAGCGCCTTATTTTAATGAGCTGGGGGTCGAATGTGAAAGCCAGCCAAAGGGTGCCAGCCGAGTTCCTTTTAGTCATGAGATGGCCGATGCTGTCGAGGCATTCAACCCGCCCATTATCAGTTTTCATTTTGGCTTGCCTGAGCCAACACTGCTTAAACGGGTTAAAAGCTGGGGCACTAAGGTGATCTCGTCGGCGACCACACTCAAAGAGGGACTTTGGCTCGAGGCCCAAGGTGTCGATGCCATCATTGCCCAAGGCTTTGAGGCTGGCGGTCACCGTGGCATGTTCTTAACCCGTGATGTGTCAACCCAAATGGGACTGGCGGCGTTGGTGCCGCAATTGGCGAGTCAAGTCCAGGTGCCTGTGATTGCCGCAGGCGGGATTGGCTGTCATCAAGGGGTTAAAGCTGCACTCACCTTGGGGGCGGTCGGGGTACAGGTGGGCACGGCTTATCTGTTGACGAACCAAGCCACTACATCGCCGCTGCATCGCGCCGCGATCACCAGTGATGCCGCTATGCATACTGCCATTACCAATGTGTTTTCAGGGCGTCCTGCGCGGGGCATTGTTAATCGTGTGATGCGAGAATTGGGCTACATGAGCCCACACGCGCCAGACTTCCCCTATGCCGCAATTGAGTTGACGCAATTGAGACAAGTGGCAGAAAAACACTATAACAGCGATTTCTCACCCTTGTGGTGTGGGCAAAATAGCCAAGCTTGTCGTGCCATTTGTGCCAGCGAGCTGACCCTGTCACTGGCGGGGAAAATACAATAAACAGACCTGTTTAGGCTCGGCTATATCACTGGCAGGTGGCCGGTTTTAACCCAAATGACGGTTTCTTGTTCAACGTAGGGGAAATGTTCGCTCATGTGCGGGCTGCGCAGCCAAGTATGGGCTGGATATACCCCGAATTCATCACGAAACTCACCCGAGAGCACTAGGATCTCCTCGCCACCAAAATGGCGATGGGGCTGAAAGCGCTCGCCCGCAGGCCATTTGACTAAGGCTACATGTTCATGTTCAAACTGATGTAAGCCCATGACTTGCAAGCCGCCTATGCCTTGTTGCCAAGGAGTATTACGGGTGTCGATGCGCACAGTGCTACTGTCATGTGGGTCAAATTGATTGAGCTTAACCAATAAGGTGCAACCTTGCAGGCTAAAGGGGGCGTGTTGGCTGCCGGGAGGATTACGGATGTAACTGCCGGCAGGGTAGTCGCCGTGTTCATCAGAAAATACACCTTCAAGCACTAAAATCTCTTCACCCAGTGGGTGAGTATGACTGGCAAACGCCGAGCCAGCCTCATATTTGACTATGCTAGTGGTGTGGCCAGACTCTTTGGCTTCACGCTCAAGTGGCTTACGCCATACCCCTTTGGCTGGGCTTGCTTGCCAGTCTTGCTGCTGGGTGTCGATAGCCAATCGCTGAGTGAAATCCATGTTGAACATATTGTGACTCCCTAACTCATTGATGGGTTATGTTTAAGCCCAAGTGGGCTCAAACGGGGTAGTTATGGTCGCGCTAGATTAGCGCGACCATATTGCGCGTAATAGGCCGATTATCCGGCGCGCAGTGCCAGTATCTCATCGAGCGAAAATGGCGCAGGGTAACGATTAAAGTCACAGTCTTGCTTATCGATAGCATAGATTGACATGCGATCGGCGAGTTCATTACCCTCAATGCCTACGTGGGCAGCAACATGGGATATTTTTAGCTCAGTTTTGAGCTCATCATACAGGGTGTGGGCCTGTTGGATTATCTCTAAATTAGCAATGTCGCCTGCGGTTTTGCGCTTCCAACCTTTGGCTTTCCAGCCATAAGCCCAATTGGTAATGCAATTTAAGGCATATTGAGAGTCACTGTGAATATGAACGCTATTACCGCGCGCAAGTTCGGTTTTTGCCATCAGCAGTGCTTGCAATAGGGCATTTAATTCTGCGGTGTTATTGGTCCCCTTAGGGTTATATAAACCGTACCACAGCTCGGCAAGTTCACCTTGTCGATACAGTGCTAGCCCAGATCCTGCTTTGCCAGGGTTGGGCTCACAGCCGCCATCGGTATAGATATCCACATCACTGTCAGGCGCGGCGCTGGCGTTGGCAGTGGCTTGGCTTTTCGGCTTGTTAGCCGATGGGCTAGGGCGGGCACTGACGCCACCTTTAGCAAAAGCGGCTTTGGCTTCGGCTTCGGTTTTAAATGACTTATAGCGGGCGCCTGCAAAACCATCGACTAAGGCTTTGGTTTGAGGCCAACTGGTAAAAATACCAGTTTCACGTCCTGCCCAAACTACATAATATTTTGTTGCCATGTTTATCTCGTCTTAACCTTGTGCCAATCGTTGTGAGTATTATTGCTTGCAGTCACGCAAGAGTTTAACGAAAAATTCAGTGCCTTTACGTTCGGCAAAGGCGATATTACGCTCTGGGATCGACTCGGGATCAGCATAATTGGCCAGCGCCTGTTCCATGCTCGCTTCACGAATAATATGCAGTGTCGGATAAGGGGCACGGTTAGTGTAGTTGGCCGCACTATCTTGTGGCTCGCCATCGAAACAGTAATCAGGGTGAAAGCTCGCCAGTTGATAAATCCCCTCATAGCCTTGCTCAATAAGCAGATCATTGGCCATGTCGACCAAATCCAGATAGAGGTAAAACCCTTCAAATCCGCGCGGTAAGATCAGTAGCGTGGTTTCTATCTCGCCATGGGCATCGAGCAGTTGGCATTCATCGATTAAGGCGTTGAGCACGTCATCCAGTTGGCGGTTTTCCACGACTCGGTAACGTATGGTATCGGCCAACACCTCTTGGCGGGCAAATGGGCAGATATTGTATTTCATGATGACCCGTTCGACCCAATGCTGCATCTCGGTGGCTATGGCCTGGGTAAAGTCATCGGTTGCTGGTCGTTGCAGTGTCACCTGGTGTCTCCATTATTATCAATATCCCCTAAGCCTATGACGGCACAATCGTTGGGGAGAATTAAGGCGCGATCATAGGGATGATAGACAGCACAAGCAAGAGTGCCATGGTGATGTTAAACGCTTTTTGTTGCCGCTGGTTTTTTAGTAACCGTTTTAAAGCAACCCCAAAGCCTAACCAGACGATGGCACAGGGAAAGGCCACGCTTAAAAAAACCGAGGCAATGGTGAGCACTTGGCCTGTGAGCGGTTGCTCTAGGGTGGTAAAGGTGGCTACCGCGCCCACCGCCATGATCCAGCCTTTAGGGTTAACCCACTGAAAAGCCGCGGCCTGGATAAAACTGAGTGGTCGACTAGTGTGTTTGCCCTCCATCTTACTGCTGCTATTCGCGATCAGCCAGGCAAGATAGAGTAAGTAGGTGATGCCAATATATTTTATGGCGACATGCAGTATGGGGTAACGTTGAAACAGGGTGCTTAAGCCTAGGCCTATCGCCAGCACCATGGCAGGAAACCCAATGCAGATCCCCGCAAGATGAGGCAAACTGGGTTTGATACCAAAGTTGACCCCTGAAGACATCAACATGATGTTATTAGGCCCTGGGGTAATACCAGAGGAAAACGCAAACAGCGCAATAGCCAAGACAAGTTCCATGAAGGTAATCGTTTAGTCGCTTAAAGTCAGTGGCACATCATCGCCGAGAATATCACGCCTTGCCAGTAAAAAATGTCAGCCATCATAACGGCGCCTAATTTGTAGCAGGATTGGTTACCCGGGTTGCGATAGGGCGAGCCCCCTGGTTGCTTGTTCAAAGAGGAGTAACAAAAGAGGGATAATAAAAGCGGGCTAAAAATGTTGGGCACAAGGGGTTAACCCCATCGCCAGTCAGCAGCCTCCATTGTTCACGTTTTGAGGTGATACTCTCAGGCTTTATAACAAGTTAAGTGCTTATCTATGATCCAGATTATCGATAATGAGCGAGGCGAATAAAGGCGCCATCGGCGCCTTTATTGGGCATGGCTAAGAGAATTCTAACCCTCGTCTGCGCTAAGGCTTATCTCATAGGAGGTGAACTTTCTTAGGTTGATAACGCCCGTATCAAAAATCAGGTACTGGCCTTTAATCCCCATTAGCGTGCCACTGACCAGAGGATCTTTGTCAAAGTTATGCGAGGCAATTTTGTTGGGGAACGCGTTGACAGGGTAATTAATAGTAACGATCTCTTCATCGAGTTGCTCAATGGCATATTCACCATGTTGCATCGATAACTCGTGCATCCGGGTCTCAATTTGCGGTAGCAGCGCCTGGGCGTGGGCGGCTAAATCTAGCGGCTGGGCGTTGCCTTTGAGCATAGTGCGCCAATTGGTTTTGTCGGCGATCATTTTTGCCAACTCCACTTCTACAAGGCCCGATAACTGTCTGCTTGAGACCTTCAATATGGCTAAGCCTTGGGTGGCGCCCTGATCTATCCAGCGGGTCGGCAACTGAGTATGGCGGGTAATACCCACTTTTAGGCCCGAGGTGTTAGATAAATACACATAGTGCGGCACGAAGCAGTTATCTTCGCCCCACTGTGGCTCGCGGCAGGTGCCTTGTTCAAAATGGCAGGTTTCCGGTTTCATAATACACATATCGCAGCTGGCGAGCTTTTTCATGCAGACGAAACAATGGCCTTGTGAATAACTCTTCTTGGTTTTTTTACTGCAATGACTGCAGTAAATATGGCCAGTGTGAGTAAGGGTGACTTGACGGCCGATAAGCGGATTCATCTCGATAAGGTGGTCAGACAGTGGCAACTGGTATTGTACTTGGCCTTGGCTATCGAGCGCAGAACGCATCTTGCGGATGTTTCCGCTGATTGGGGCATTTGGCATCATGGAGTCCGATATAAAATAAATGAAAATAGCTAAATAGTGCGAGTAGCATCGCGATGACGCTAGATTATATCAGATTGCTAGCAATGTTTTTGATTGGTTTTACCGATTGTTAACTGGCCGCGAAGCGGGTGATGAATTAACAATCGGTATCGCAGGTTCCGTTTAAGCTTAGGCGTTGGTATCGAGCACCACGTCATCGCCGATAGTGTAGAGCGCTAAGCGCAGCTGCTGTTCGATATCATCATTCGGAATATTCAGGCTAAAGTTAGCCCTAAAGAGCGCTACGCCAGTGTGACTGGCGCTCTCATACTGGGTAGACAGTCGCTCTATATTGAGTCCAAGTTCACTAATTTTATTGGATATTTGGTGCACAAGCCCAGGCCTGTCATAAGCCACCAGCGAATAAGCTTGGTAGCGGCTCGGGGTGAGCTTATGGCGGGTTTTGGCATAGGTTAGGCTTAAGCCATCGATACATTCGAGGTTCTCGAGCAAGGTTTCCCAATTAGCTGCTGGCACTTCAAGTAATAAGATGGCGGCAAATAGACCATCGATATGACGCAGCTCTGAGTCGAGCCAGTGGCCACCGTGTCGGCTAACGATATGAGCAATCTGTTCAACTAAGCCTTGTTTATCGGCTACTTGCAGGGTAACTAGGTATCGTAACATTTCGCTAAAACTCCGTAAGTTGGTTAATATTGATGCCATTGTGTCGCTGTAACAATAATGTCATCTTGACGTCATATAATCTCGACCGTCAGCAATGGGATATGCATGTTTGACTATTGTTAACATAGGTATAACAACAATCCCAGTGAAAACTCTACAGAACAAACATAAACGAGGTTCTTAATGGAAACTCAGGTAACTCAACCTGGTTCTACTGCAGCAAAACTGTTGATGGGAAGGGGCTCTAATCGACGAGCTTGGCAAGATAAGCTCACCCAAGTAGGGGTAACGTTTGGCGGCACCATGGTGTTTGTCGCCTTGCTGTTGATCTTCTTTTATCTGCTGTATGTGGTGAAGCCGATTTTTGATGGCGCCGATGTCACACCGGTTATGACCGCCCAGCTCGATAAACCCGATGTCGCTACCTTGATGGTAGGCAGCGATGAGCAAAATGAAATTATTTATCGGGTCACCAGTCAAGGTGAAGTGCAGTTTTATCGTGCAACTACAGGTCAGCTTATTGAAACCAATAGTATAGAGATCCCCTCCGATGCACGCATTGTTAGCAGTGCCACCGCCTTTCCTAGCCAGCAACGCTTCGCTTATGGCTTATCAAATGGCCAAGTGATCATCGCCGATCTTCAGTTTGGCGTGACCTATCCAGATAACCAGCGACTCATTACCCCGAATGTGAGCTTTCCGTTAGGGCAACCTTTACTGCAAGTGGCCGGTGGCGATGTGGCGCTTAATCAGCTCACTTTTGCTTACTCAAGCGATAGAATGAGTTTTGCCTATCGCAGCGACGCGGGGCAATGGTTTCTTTCACGCCAAGAGGGCGAAGAGAACATGATGACCGAGGAGGTGGAATGGACGGCGACCTCCAGCGTGATAAGTGATGCGCCAGTGCAAGTGCAGCAGCAGTTAATGACGCCAGATCAACGCCAGTTACTGCTGCGTTCGGGTAACCGGCTATTTGTCTATGATATTCGTGATGCAGAAGCGATCACCTTAATGCAGGTGATTGAATTGGAGCGAGCCAAAACCAAGGTGACCGATGTCTCCTTGCTGGCAGGTGCCAGTTCGGTATTGGTAAGTTATGATAATGGCTTGATATTGCAGTATTTTCAGGTTAATGGTGACAAAGGCCGCCAGTATCAAGCGATCCGCCAATTTAGCAATCAGGCGGGTGTTAAGCGTATCGCTAGCGAGTTTTATCGTAAAAGTTTCGCCACTATTAGCGACTCAGGCGAATTAAACCTCTTATATACCACCAGTCAACGTAAGCTATTTTCCCAACGCTTTGATCTTAAGCAACCCGGCGTGATGGGCTTTAGCCCGCGCTCCAATGCTTTAGTGGTCGAGGCGGGCGGGCAATTACACTTGTTTGCCGTGGACAATAGTCATCCAGAGGTGTCGTGGAGCGCCATGTGGGACAAGGTGTGGTATGAGGGGTACCCTGAGCCGCAATATGTATGGCAGTCGACTTCGGGCTCGGATGATTTTGAAGCGAAATTAAGCTTAATGCCCTTGGCATTTGGCACCATGAAAGCGGCCTTATATGCCATGCTGTTCGCCACGCCGCTTGCTATTGCAGGCGCTATCTATACTGCATACTTTATGTCGCCAAAGGTGCGTGCCGTGGTAAAGCCCACCATTGAGATCATGGAGGCCTTACCTACGGTGATCTTGGGTTTCTTAGCTGGTTTATGGTTAGCGCCGTTAATTGAAGATAATCTCCCTGGGCTCTTGCTGTTACTGGTGCTGCTGCCCTGCAGCATTTTGCTCACCGCCTTTGCCTGGCATCAGTTGCCAGGGCGCTGGAAACAACGCCTGCCAGAGACCTATCAAGAGCTCATGCTGTTACCGGTTATCGTGTTTATCGGTTGGTTCTCATTTTACATCAGTCCCGTGGTTGAGCAGGTCTTCTTTGGCGGTGATTCGCGCATGTATATCACTAACGAGCTGGGGATCACTTTCGATCAACGTAATGCCTTAGTGGTCGGTATCGCCATGGGCTTTGCGGTGATCCCAACCATTTTCTCCATTGCCGAAGATGCGGTGTTCTCTGTGCCGCGCCATCTGTCAAATGGCAGTTTGGCACTGGGGGCAACTAACTGGCAAACCCTAACCCGAGTGGTGTTATTAACCGCCAGCCCAGGTATTTTCTCTGCGGTGATGATGGGGCTTGGGCGCGCGGTCGGCGAAACCATGATAGTACTCATGGCCACGGGTAATACCGCCATTATGGAATGGAGTGTATTTGAAGGCATGCGCACCTTGGCAGCCAATATCGCGGTCGAGATGCCAGAATCTGCCATTGGTAGCTCCCATTATCGAGTGCTGTTCTTGGCGGCGTTCGTGCTGTTTATCTTTACCTTCTTAGTTAACACCATTGCTGAAGTGGTGAGACAGCGTTTACGTGAACGCTACAGCTCATTGTAGTGGAGGCCAGTATGTTTTCGACATTAATATTTTCGCCTGTGACCTTAAGAGGCTTATGTAATGGGTAAGTGGTTTAAATCGGGTTCGCCGTGGATCTGGATGACGGGCGGCGCCGTGAGTATTAGCTTGATTGCCGTGTTGGGATTGCTGCTGTTAATCGCATGGCGCGGACTGAGTTATTTCTGGCCAGCAGAGATCTATCAGTGGGAGTTAGTGGATCAACAAGGAGTACGTTCAACCTTAATTGGTGAGATTTACGACACCGAAGCTGTACCTACCGAGCGTTTGTTGTCGGCGGGGCACCAGTTTAAGCAGCATCCAGGTGAAACGGTCACCCGTTACTTAATTAAAACGGGTAACCGTGAGTTTGTGAATCTGGACTTTCGTTGGGTGTTGGCCACTGATATCGTCTCGCGCACCGCGCCCTATGATGTGGCTAAGCTTGAGCGTAGCAAAAATGGCGATTTTTACGGTTATCCTATTGCCATTATCGAAGATGGCAAACGATTAGCGTTAGATGATGTCGAAGCCTCATTTGAGTCACATATCGAGCGGGCCGTCGCCTTGAGTGACCAAGCGGTGTCGCTGCAAAAAGGCGACATTGGCTCGATAAACTATCAGCTCGAAAACTTGCGTCTCAAGCAGCGGGGTTATGAATTAGATAACGCCCTGACCGACAGCCGTAAGCAGGCGCTGGCGAGCGAACGTGAGCGGCTGCAAAATGAGTACCTTGAGCTGGAAAAAACCTTCTTTGCCCTGCGTCAAGCGGCGGCTCGCGATGCGGTTGTGGTGCGCGATATGCGTGGTGAAGAGGTGGTGCTTAAACTCGATACTATTTTAGGTGTCACCTATTCTAATCGTTTAGGTATCGTCGGTAAGTTAGTCCACTGGTTTAAAGGGGTGGGCAATTTTGTCAGCGCCGATCCTCGCGAAGCCAACACCGAAGGTGGCGTGTTTCCGGCCATTTTTGGTACCGTATTTATGGTGATGTTGATGGCGGTGATTGTGACCCCCTTTGGTGTCATTGCCGCGGTTTACCTACATGAATACGCCAAAAAAGGCCCCATCACTAAGATGATCCGCATTGCGGTGATCAACTTAGCCGGCGTGCCGTCGATTGTATACGGTGTGTTTGGTTTAGGCTTTTTTGTCTATATGTTGGGTGGCTCGCTCGATCAACTGTTTTACCCCGAGGCCTTACCATCGCCCACCTTTGGCTCACCTGGGGTGATATGGGCCGCACTCACCTTGGCGATTTTGACCTTGCCTGTGGTGATTGTCTCCACCGAGGAGGGCTTAAGCCGTATTCCTAGTGCGGTGCGTCAAGGCAGCTTGGCATTGGGGGCGACGAAAGCGGAAACCCTATGGCGCATTGTGTTGCCCATGGCGAGCCCTGCGATTATGACCGGGCTTATTTTAGCGGTGGCCCGCGCCGCCGGTGAGGTGGCGCCATTGATGTTGGTGGGTGTGGTTAAATTAGCGCCCACATTGCCGATAGACATGAACTTTCCATTTGTGCATTTAGAACGTAAATTCATGCATTTAGGTTTCCATATTTATGATGTCGGTTTCCAGAGTCCCAATGTTGAAGCGGCGCGGCCCTTAGTGTATGCGACCTCATTTTTATTGGTGTCTGTGATTGTGAGCTTAAACTTAACGGCCATCGCCGTGCGCAACCACTTGCGTGAGAAGTATCGCTCGCTAGAACATTAATTGGGCATAGATTACATAGTGCTTAAGCTCGGCTTGAGCGCCAATATCCTTTTATCCTGAAGTGATTAGGAACAGATATGATTTCGATAGATAAGTCGGTAATGCAAACCGCGCCGGTAGATTTAGATAACTTAAGCAGTGAACAGACGGCACTAGAGATCCGCAACTTGGATCTTAAATATGCCGATAAACAGGCGCTCTTTGATGTGTCGATGAAGATCCCGAAAAAGCAAGTGACCGCCTTTATCGGCCCCAGTGGCTGTGGTAAGTCAACCTTGCTGCGCTGCATCAATCGCATGAACGATTTAGTGGATAACTGCCATATCAGTGGCGAGATTTTACTGCATGGGCAAAACATCTACGCCAAAAATGTCGATGTGGCTTCATTACGTCGCAATGTGGGCATGGTGTTTCAGCGTCCGAACCCGTTCCCTAAGTCGATTTATGAAAATGTGGTGTATGGCTTGCGGTTACAAGGCATTAACAATCGTCGTCAACTCGATGAAGCGGCGGAGCGCTCGCTGCGCGGCGCAGCCATTTGGGATGAAGTCAAAGACAGGTTACACGATAACGCTTTTGGCTTGTCGGGCGGGCAGCAGCAGCGTTTGGTGATCGCCAGAGC
Organism: Shewanella algidipiscicola; assembly: GCF_003605125.1. Taxonomy (GTDB): domain Bacteria; phylum Pseudomonadota; class Gammaproteobacteria; order Enterobacterales; family Shewanellaceae; genus Shewanella; species Shewanella algidipiscicola. The sequence goes on along the minus strand of NZ_QPQT01000001.1, from coordinate 296,362 downwards.
CATTGCCATTGAGCCAGAAGTCTTGCTATTGGATGAGCCCACATCGGCCTTGGATCCTATCTCGACCTTAACCATTGAGGAGCTGATCACCGACTTAAAATCGCAATATACTGTGGTGATAGTGACCCATAATATGCAACAAGCCGCAAGGGTGTCAGATCAAACGGCCTTTATGTACATGGGAGAGTTAGTGGAATATGCCGACACTAACACCATCTTTACCACCCCTAAGCAGAAGAAGACCGAAGATTATATCACCGGGCGTTATGGCTAATCTCATTGAGATAGCAAGCTTTGCTTGGCGGGCTAAGTCTGTTGCCGATGGCACGGAATTGATGACATTTAACAAGGTTGAATTTTTATGGAAAACATGAACTTAAATAAACATATCTCGGGTCAGTTTAACGCTGAGCTGGATGATATTCGTCATCGCGTATTGGCCATGGGTGGCTTGGTCGAACGCCAATTAGAGCAAGCGCTCGATGCGCTTGGCAATTTAGATGTCGAACTGGCGCAGCAGGTGATTGAAGGCGACCATACGGTCAATGGTATGGAGGTGTCTATCGATGAAGAGTGCACCCGCATCATCGCCAAACGTCAGCCTGCTGCCAGTGATTTACGTTTGATCATCGCCATTTCTAAAACCATCACTGACTTAGAACGTATTGGTGATGCGTGCGTTAAGATTGCCAAGGCGGCATTAGACAAGCGATTGAAAAACCAACAACCGCTATTGGTCAGCATCGAGAATATGGGCCGTCATGCCACCCGCACCTTACATGCCACTTTAGATGCCTTAGCGCGCATGGATGCCGACGTGGCCCTTGAACTGCATAAAGAAGATATCAAGCTCGACAGTGAATATGAGGGCATTATTCGCCAGTTGATGACCTATATGATGGAAGATCCACGCTCAATCCCCGAAGTACTTGATGTGTTATGGGCGGCTCGCGCGGTCGAGCGGGTAGGGGATCGTTGCCAAAATATATGTGAATACATCATTTATTATGTCAAAGGCAAAGATGTGCGCCACACTTCCTATGAAGAGATGAAAAATATCTAGGGCCTGTTGAGCTTTCAAGGTTGTTTTTGCAGCGAATTGCTGGGTATTTATACAAGGCAGAAGCTTCGCAGTGTAGTTATTCTACATAAAAAGCTGAGAACGCAGTAAAAATCCCCAACAAACGCTGCCCGAAGGGTTCGGCTAAAAACGTTTTACTCTTTGTTAAGTGAATTTTGCTTAGATGACTAGGCTGCAATCCACTCGCCTCGATTAACACGTTTTTTTCTCGAACAAAATTCAACCAGCAAAGATCAACAGGCCCTAGCCAGTCGGGTTAAACTCAGTCGCAATAAGAGCAGCCTTCAAGGCTGCTCTTTTGTTTATCGGTATCGATTAATATTTGCACGATTTAGTCAGAGGGTGAATTGAAAAGGGATTTCGGGTATACTTCGCCAGCTTCTGGTGAAGGTAGATTGTATTCAATAGCGCTTTATTAATGGTTGTTATTTAATGTAATTTGTTGCGTAGGTCGAGATAGCTTTGGCCTATGCCGTTGTGTATATCTTGTTTAAATGTTCACTCAGAAGCGTGCTGACCATGGCCATATGACTTAATGGCATCTCATGGATAGCATCAAATTTAGCTAGGCAGTCAGCAGTTGGGCTGTGTGGTATTAGTTTATGTTGAGAGGAACTATGTCGATAAAATCGAGTATCAACCCACCGGTGTTTTATTCATCGGTGGTCATGATTTTTATTATGGTGTTTGTGGGAGCCATATGGCCTGAACAGGCACAAACTATATTTAAATCTGCTCAGCACTGGCTAGAGATGAAAACCGGTTGGCTTTATATCTTGGCAGTGGCTATTTTCTTAATTTTTATTATCTTTGTAATGGTCAGTCGTTTTGGTGATATAAAATTAGGCCCCGACCATTCAGAACCCGATTACAGCTATAAAAGCTGGATAGCCATGCTGTTTTCGGCTGGTATGGGGATTGGTTTGATGTTTTTTGGTGTGGCAGAGCCGGTGATGCACTTTTTAGCACCGCCCGATGCCGACCCACAAAGCATTCAGGCTGCAAAAGATGCCATGAAAATCACCTTTTTCCACTGGGGTATTCACGCTTGGGCCATCTACGCTGTGGTGGCGTTGTGTTTAGCTTACTTCTCTTATCGTCATAAATTACCCTTGCTCCCCCGCAGTGCCTTATATCCGTTAATCGGTGAGCGCATTTATGGCCCAATAGGTCACGCGGTGGATACCTTTGCGGTATTAGGTACCTTATTTGGTGTGGCCACCTCATTAGGCTTTGGCGTGTTACAGGTTAACTCTGGACTCAATTACCTGCTTGGAGTGCCGATTTCTGCCACTGTGCAGGTGGTGTTGATTATCGCCATTAGCCTTATTGCCACGTTATCGGTCTTTTCTGGCCTCGACAAAGGGGTAAAGCGCCTCAGTGAGCTTAACCTAGGTCTCGCCATCTTATTGCTGATATTTGTGTTGCTATTTGGCCCAACAGTCGCCTTATTACAGGCGTTTGTCCAAAATACCGGTGCCTATTTAAGTGACATTGTCGGTAAGACATTTAACCTCTATGCCTATGAGCAGAAAAATGATTGGCTTGGTGGCTGGACCCTGCTTTATTGGGGCTGGTGGATCTCTTGGTCTCCATTTGTGGGTACCTTTATTGCACGCGTATCCCGTGGACGCACGATCCGTGAGTTTTTAATCGGTGTATTATTTGTGCCTTCGGCCTTAACCTTTATGTGGATGACCGTATTTGGTAATACCGCTATCGATGCCATCATGAACCATGGCGCGACCTATCTAAGCGAGGCGGTCTCTTCCGATGTATCGGTGGCTTTGTTTATGTTTTTCGAGCATATGCCGATGTCGACTCTGTTATCGACAATCGCCTTGTGTCTAGTGGTAACCTTTTTTGTTACCTCGTCAGACTCAGGGTCGTTGGTGATAGATAACCTGACCTCGGGCGGTGATCCTAATTCGCCAGTATGGCAGCGTATTTTTTGGGCGCTACTGCAAGGGGTGGTGGCTTCAGTGTTGTTGCTTGCTGGCGGGTTACAAGCCTTACAGACGGTAGCGATAGCCAGTGCGATGCCCTTTTTGTTAGTGATGCTGCTGATGTGTTTTGGCTTATTTAAGGCATTGCAGGACGATTGGCTTAAGATCAACAGCGTGCAGTCACACAATACCAGTGTGCAATACGCTAAGACCAACGTCAGTTGGGAAGATCGCATCGATGTACTGGTGTCGCATCCCAGCCACGAAGATGCCGTGCTGTTTTTAAAACATGTTGCTGCACCCGCTTTAGAAAAGGCCTGTTTAAGCTTTGTGAAGCGGAATATTCCGGCGCAGATGCAATATGTTGAAGACAGAGTGCGCTTTATCATTCAAGAAACAGAGCAGGGTGACTTTGTCTACGGCTTAAGGATACGGGCTTATACAATCCCTAATCCATTAGAAGCCGAGATTAAAGACGGCGATGTTAATTATTATCGGGTGGAAGTGTTCCTTGAGCATGGCGGTCAGCATTATGACGTGATGGGTTACACCGAGGAGCAGATTTTGGCCGACGTGGTGACCCAGTATGAGCGCTATTTGCATTATCTGCATCTGTCGAGCTCAGAATATGTCAGCGACGAAAACACTTAATATCCAATAGATCACCGCAAGTGATTTAAAAGCCCAAATCTTAGGATTTGGGCTTTTTTTATGGGGATGGTTAGCGCTGTTGGTGCTGCACTATTTTGGTTGCACTTAGGTAGGCCAATGATTATTCTTGCAGGCAATTATTTTTTGAAGAGAGGCAGTTCATGTCAACCCATCAAGGTCAAAGCAAGCTAGACAAAGTGCTGGCTGAGGCGCGCGAATACAAAGCCAAACGAGAAACCGGTTACCGTGAGCAGGCGTTAAAACTCTATCCTTGGGTGTGTGGCCGTTGTACCCGCGAGTTTACTCACTCCAACTTGCGCGAGTTGACCGTACATCATCGCGATCATAACCATGACAATAACCCCTCAGACGGATCAAACTGGGAGCTATTATGCCTCTATTGCCATGACAATGAACATGCTAAGTATGAAGAGCTGATCCAATATGGCGCGACCACAGAAACCAAAGTCGAGGCGGCCACCTATAACCCGTTTGCAGACTTAAAAGGGATGATGAGCAAAAAGTGATAAGCGCCACCGGCCTGTCGCTAGCATAAGATGCCGAGTCGTTATCAACTGTCTTGCTCAAGCAAGCGTTGTTCGGCTTGGCGCCACTTGTCACGGCTAATGACCTGCCCCTTATACGGCGCGCTGGCCTGAGACGGCTTGCTCTGTTTTAACTGGGCTTTGCGCTGATTAACCGCCTCAATAATCGCCTGTTGGCGGGCCTCGCTGGCCTGTCCCCAACCAACAATCTCATCAATATGGCGAAAACAGCCTACACAAATATCATCGTCATTAAGGCCACAGCGTGCGACGCAGGGTGAGCGCATAGGTAAACTCTTGTTCATTGTTTTGGCCGCGATTCTACGTCAGTGACAAGGCAGATTCAACGTCGCTACCTTTATGCTTAACATAAAAGCGTCATAGGCATTTTTGCTGACGCTATTGAGATTATCTAATCACTATCACTTGAGCCGCCTGCATAAAACACTTACTTTAAGAGGTACTTCAATCTGCTTACCTCACGAGTTATGTTATGCGCAGCAATATTCAGTTTTTCTTAATAGTCATCATGTTAATCGGCGTTAGCGGCTGCTCATTACTGGAGATTAAATTAGAAAGTGGTATCGAACCACTACCCAAGGAACAGCTGAATATGCGGGTGTTTAGTCGTGAGTTCAGTAATACCTTCTACACAGGGGTTGAGCATAGCGCCGATAAAATTGCGGCGCTAGCGCCCGATGATGTGGCTATCAAGTCTCACTCCCTGATGTGGAAAATCAACAGCGAGCAAGCTTTGCAGCGGGCGATCTTTCAGGCATCGCCTATGGCAGCTATGGTCGATACCTGGACCTTAACGGCTCAAATGTCGGCCTTTTTTGCCTCTGGCGCAGGTCATCAACTGTTTGGCGAGCAGCAAGCCATTGCCGTCACTGCTAGTCAGCAACTGCAACAAGAGTTCGAGCAGACAGTGAAAGGCTTTGTCAACGAGGTCGATTTTAAGCAGTATCAAGCGTTTGTTAATCAGTACGTGGCCGATAATCCGCTGATTGATATCACCTTTGTGCGCCGTTCCGCTTTTAGGGATTGGTTAGACTTTAAAGCCATTAATGAGTTTGAAGCGGTGACCACATTTGGTACCGTGCCCGAGGTAATGAGTGATATTTCTGATCGCATGGCGATGATATCTGAGCAGATGCCTAAGATCCTTGGCTGGAAAGCAGAGCTTTATGCATTGCATTCAACCCTAAATGTGGAACATATTCAGGTGACCTTGGCTAGCATCAGCGAAACATCGGCGCGTTTTCACCGCTTAATGGAGCAGAGCCCACAAATGATGCAAGACTTAGCGGTGGATCTGCGCCGCGAACTGACCCCACTCTTGCAGCAGCTCAATGAAGCGACCGATAGCAAACTTGTGCAGCTGTCTGCCGAGCGACAAGCACTCGAATCTATGGTTAAAAATGAGCGCCTTGCCCTAGAGGAGATGGTGGCAAGAGAGCGTATGGCCGCTGCTGCCAATTTGGATCAAATTGCCCAGCACTCGGTTGAGGTGGTGTTTGCGCAATTAACCGCCACGCTCAAGAGCCTGATCCTCTATTTTGTCTTATTTTTGCTGGTGATCTTTTTTGCGCCCCTCGGCTTGGGCGTTTGGCTGGGCAAACGCATGGCGCTTAAGCCGCAATCGCCTCAATAGCGCTATGCTGGCTGCGGTAACTTGATTACAATAAAAAGGCACTCACCGAGTGCTTTTTTTTATGAAGGAATCAACATGTCTTATGGTCAAACCCTGCAGGTACTCGGCGCATTACTGCATAACAGCCGTGGGTTATGGCAGGTCACAGCATTCGAATGCCATCATCTGCCTTGGGAGGCACACTACCCGACCTTAGCTAAGCAGGTGTGGCAAATAGGCGATGATGATATCGACGCTATTGATGTCAATACGCCGCGCTTACTGGCGACCTTGCTGCCAGCACTGACGCACGATCTTAACGCCATGGCCAATGGGAAGTCAGCGTCTGCGACTCAGGCGCAGGTATTCTTAGATTCGCTGGGGTTATTGTCAGGCGGCGCGCCAGACCAAGAGCTGCCCCATGCGCCACGCGCCGCTCAACCGCAGGCAAGTCACGCGGTACAGCATGTGGCAGTCACCGGCTTAGCCGATGAGGTGGCGCCCCATTTTAGCGCCCACATTAAAGGGCGTAAGTGGCAGCAGATCAGTGCATTTACCCAGGCCATTGCCGATGATAAGCACGATGTGCTCGAGTGGTGCGCCGGTAAAGGTCATCTGGGGCGGTTAATCGCTAAAGCGCAACAGCGAAGTGTTATCAGCCTTGAATGGCAATCGGCCTTATGTGATAGCGGTCAAGCCTTTGCGCAGCAGTGGTCACTGCCGCAACGGTTTGTCTGCGCCGATGCCTTTAGCCCCGATGCCGCTCGGTTGCTAACACCGGCTCAGCAAGCGGTGGCATTGCATGCTTGTGGCGATTTACATGTGGCGTTACTGCAACAGGCAAGGTGCGCGAACACGGCTTCACTGGCAATATCACCTTGCTGTTACCATCTTATTCGCGCTAGCCATTATCAGCCGTTATCGCAGGTCGCTCAGCAAAGTGGACTTAACTTAAGTCGTCACGATCTGCAGTTGCCTTTGCAGCACAGCGTTATCGCTAATGATAAGGCCACCGAGCTGCGCCATAAAGAGGTGGCGTGGCGCTTAGGTTTTGATAGCTTGCAGCGTGAGGTGAGCGGGCATGATCATTACTTGCCGATACCGTCGGTAAAACAGAGTCAGCTCAATGGCGACTTTAAGGCATTTTGTCTCTGGGCCGCAGCACAAAAAGGCGTATCCTTGCCGGTAAACTGGCCTGTGGAGCACTATTTGGCATTAGGGTATCGACGCCAGCGACTCACGCGGCGTATCGATCTGGTGGCGCACCTGTTTCGTGATGTGCTGGAGCAATGGCTCTTGCTTGATAGAGTCTGCTTTCTCGAAGAGGCGGGTTATCAGGTCAAGTTAACTACTTTTTGTGATAAGCAGATCACCCCGCGAAACCATCTGATTTTGGCTCAGCGTCACCCCCATGACTAAATCGGCGTTGCCTTGGTTCTGGGTGAATGCAGGTGCCACTTGGTGAGATAAACCCGATAGACTTGGTTAAAGAGACGACACTTGTCGGCTAATTGTCGAAAAAAGCCGCTCTATGGTGGTTTTTTATTGAATCATGCGCCGTTTCTTGCTCAAATGTCGGGTTATCAGTGAATAATAATAAATATTGGCGCGGTTAGTGTTGATATATTGAGCGAACTACACGGTTGCATGAAATATTCTCGCGTTTTTATAAATAGCCTAGCCTATGAGCTGGCCCCTGTAGTGGTCTCCACTTCAGAGTTAGAGTCTCGATTAGCCCCCCTCTATCAAAAGTTTAGGATCCCAATGGGGCAACTTGCCGCATTAACCGGGATCCAAGAGCGTCGTTGGTGGCCAAAAGGACACAGATTATCTGACGGCGCCATAGCAGCGGCGCATAAATCAATCGAAGAAACCGGCATCAGCGTTAGCGATTTAGGCGCGGTGGTTTACACCGGCGTTTGTCGTGACCAACATGAGCCCGCCACAGCATGTCGCATCGCGGCGGAGCTTGGCGTCTCAAAAGATACCGCCATCTACGACATCAGTAACGCCTGCCTTGGGGTGTTGTCGGGTATTCTCGATATCGCTAATCGTATCGAGTTAGGCCAGATCAAAGCTGGGCTTGTGGTCTCATGTGAATCGGCGCGCCATATTGTCGACATCACCATAGACAACATGCTGGCTGAGCCAACGATGCAAAATTATGCCCGCTCATTAGCGACCTTAACTGGCGGTTCGGGCGCGGTGGCGGTGTTATTAACCGATGGCAGCATCCCCTTAAAAGGCGAGCGTCAGCACCAACTGCTGGGCGCAAGTCATCTGTCGGCACCCGAGCATCACAATTTGTGTCAGTGGGGCTTGCAAGAAGCGGGCACGCAACTGTACCGCGAATTTATGCGCACCGATGGTGTGGCCCTATTGAAAGAGGGGGTCGAGTTGGCACGACATACTTGGAGCCATTTCCTTGAGCAGCGTAACTGGCTGGTGGAGCAGGTCGACAAGGTGATTTGTCACCAAGTGGGCGCCTCTAACCGTAAACAGGTACTCAGTGCGCTTAATATTCCGCAAGAGAAAGAGTTTCCCACCTACCAATTTTTGGGCAACATGGGCACTGTCTCGTTGCCGGTCACCGCTGCCATGGCGCATGATCAAGGCTTTTTGCGTAAAGGCGATCAGGTGAGTTTTCTTGGCATAGGCAGTGGTCTAAATTGCATGATGCTTGGGCTTAAGTGGTAATTGACCACTGATTGTCCCCATAGTGTTGTCTCAATCAAACAGATTATCTCGATAGCGGCGCATCGGTCGTTATCGAGGACAAAAATGGTATATAGGAAAGATCATGCTCGATACGCTATTTCCCTTTAAGCGCAACTATTTCGATATCAATGGTAACAAGCTGCATTACGTCAACGAGGGCCAAGGCGAGCCGGTGGTGATGGTGCACGGTAACCCAAGCTGGTCATTCTATTATCGTAACTTGGTATCGGCCTTAAGCGATAACCATCAGTGTATTGTGCCGGATCATATTGGCTGTGGTTTGTCAGATAAGCCAGACGATAGCGCATACGATTACACCCTTGAGCAGCGTATCGATGATTTAGCAGCCTTATTAGATCACCTCAACGTTAAGCAAAATATTACCCTTATCGTGCACGATTGGGGCGGTATGATCGGCATGGGCTTTGCGGCGCGTCATCCTGAGCGGATTAAAAAATTAGTCATCCTCAACACTGGCGCGTTTCATCTGCCAGAGGCAAAACCCTTTCCGTGGGCCTTATCTATCTGCCGCAACACGCTGCTAGGCACGGTATTGGTGCGCGGTTTTAATGCTTTTTCATCGATTGCATCTTATGTTGGCGTTAAACGTCAGCCTATGCCAAAAGCGGTTCGCCAAGCATATGTTGCGCCGTTTAACTCTTGGGCCAATCGCATCTCGACGCTGCGTTTTGTGCAAGATATTCCGCTTAAGCCTGGTGATAGAAACTATCAGTTGGTGTCGGATATTGCCGCCGCCTTGCCACAGTTTGCCACACTGCCTGTGATGATCTGTTGGGGTCTGCAAGACTTTGTGTTCGATAAGCACTTCTTAGATGAGTGGCAACGGGTGTTTCCGGGTGCTCAAGTGCATGAATTTGCCGATTGTGGTCACTACATTTTAGAAGATGCCAGTGATGAGGTTGTCGCTCATGTTCGCCAGTTTATGGCGCACTAATGACACCGCCCGTTTGCAGTAGCCCAGCCGACAGCTTATCTGGTAGCTCATCTGTTAGCCCATTGCTGGCAAATGTCGTTGATAAACCACAATTAAATGCCGATGGTGCCAATCTGTGTCGCCATCTGCACAGCGCCGCCCAGCAAACCCCAACGCAACTGGCGGTGGCGGTGCAGCAGGCCCACGGCGGTTTGTTGACTAAAAAATTCAGCTATCAAGAGCTTAGCTTCGATGAACTCGATAAGCTCAGCTCGCGTATGGCATTTGCCCTCGAGCAATATGGCATCACTCGCGGCATGAAAGCCGTGTTAATGGTCACCCCCAGTATCGAATTTTTCACGCTCACCTTTGCCTTGTTTAAGGCGGGGATCATTCCTATTTTGGTTGATCCTGGCATGGGAGTAAAAAACCTTAAGCAGTGTTTTGCAGAATCTCAGCCCGATGCTTTTATTGGTATTCCTAAAGCGCACCTCGCTAGGCGCTTGTTTGGCTGGGGTAAACACAGCATAAAAAAACTCATCACCGTTGGCGGCAAGGGCTGGTGGGGCGGGGTGTCCTTGCCTCAACTCTTAAGCCAGGCGCCAGTGGATAAGCCTTATCCAATGGCGCAGCTGAGTCATGATGAGATGTGTGCCATCTTATTTACCAGTGGTAGCACTGGTACGCCAAAAGGGGTGGTCTATTCCCATCGCATGTTTGAGGCGCAAATTAGCGCGCTTAAACACGATTATCAGATAAGCCATGGCGAGCGTGATTTAGCCACTTTTCCGCTGTTTTCCCTCTTTGGCCCTGCGCTGGGCATGGCTTCTATTGTGCCCGATATGGATGCCAGTAAACCTATTACGGCCAATCCTAGCCATATCTTTGCCGCGCTCGAACGCTATCAATGCACTAACATGTTTGTTAATCCGGCGCTGATTGAACGTTTAGGTGAGGCGGGCACAGATAACCACGCGGTAACACTGCCTAGCCTAAGACGAGTGATCTCCGCCGGTGCACCTGCCACCATCGCTTCTATAAAACGCTTTAGTCAGCTACTCAATGATGATGTTGAGGTGCTTAACTCCTATGGCGCGACAGAATCCTTACCCATCAGTAAAATGGGCAGTCAGGCCCTATTTGCCACTACAGATATCACAGATAACGGCGGTGGGATCTGCGTAGGTGACGCCATAGAGGGAGTCGATATTGCCATCATTGGGATCGATAACGCGCCCATTGCTCAATGGGATGACAATTTGCGCTTACCTGCGGGTGAGATTGGTGAAATTGTGGTGTCAGGGCCTATGGTCAGTCGATGCTATTATCAGCGTGACAGCGCGACACTGCTGGCCAAAATAGCAGGCAATGACGATGTTATTTATCATCGTATGGGGGATTTGGGTTATCTCGATGCTGACGGGAAATTATGGATGTGCGGGCGCAAAGCGCACCGGGTCGAGGCGTTAGCGCCTGACAATGAGGGCAGCATCAAACGCTATTTCTCTATTCCCTGTGAGCGTATTTTTAATACGCATCCGAGCGTTAAACGCTCCGCCTTAGTGGGTATCGATATCGATGGTAACACCACGCCCCTGATCTGTTTAGAGCTGAAGCAAGGTTTAAGCTGCAGTTGCTCGGCGCAGCTGTATCACGAATTACGTGAGTTAGCCCAAACCCATGAGCAAACAAAAGGGATAACACGGTTTGCCATTCATGGGGGGTTCCCAGTCGATATTCGTCATAACGCTAAGATTTTTAGAGAAAAATTAGCACTATGGGCCCAAGCCACTTATAAAGAATAAGCAAAAATTGCCCCATTGATCTCGCCGCAAGGTAAAAGATAAATGAGTCTGACTGAGCAATGGCCGATAATTGACTGAAAAATGATGATGGCTACGGATAGCATGACAGCAGAGAGTATAACAGCAGGTAGCATGACAGCAGAGCACACCACAGCGCCAAGCCTGGCGCAGTTTCACCCACAAGAGCAAGCCGCCTTACAGCAATTAGCGCAGCATTCGCCGCGGGTGTTAGTCACTGGCGCTGGCGGTTTTTTAGGTAAGGCGATTTGTGAGCGGCTTGTCGCTGCTGGCATCAAGGTCAGTGGTTTGGCCCGTGGCACTTATCCAGAGCTAACCGCCATGGGCGTCAATATGCTCAAGGGTGACATTATTGATGCCAAACAGGTTTCTGATGCGCTGCAAGGTTGCGATTTGGTGTTTCATGTGGCCTCCAAAGCGGGCGTGTGGGGCGATAAATCCAGCTATTATCTGCCTAATGTGGTGGGCACCAACAACATTATTAACGCCTGCTTGGCGCATAATATTCCGCGCTTGGTGTATACCAGCACCCCCAGCGTCACTTTTGCCGGAGTCGATGAAGCATTTATCGATGAAACGCAGCCCTATGCCGCCAGTTACCTTAACTATTATGCTGAGTCCAAAGCCCGCGCCGAACAACAGGTGGTGGCGGCCAATGGCCAAGTGTTGGCCGATGGTAAGCTGTTAAAGACGGTATCGCTCAGGCCGCACCTTATTTGGGGGCCTGAAGATCCCCATTTAGTGCCACGCGTGATTGCGCGTGCTCGGGCCAAACGACTGAAATTGGTTGGCCGAGACGATAAACTTGTCGATACCATTTACATCGCCAATGCCGCCTATGGTCATCTATTGGCGGCGCTGGCCTTATATGACGACGCGCCATCTTGTGCGGGGCAATGTTATTTTTTAAGTAACGATGAGCCCATCACCATGGCGGCCATGTTAAATAAGATCTTAGCTTGTGCACACTTGCCTGCGGTTACCCAACGCGTGCCAGCTAATCTTGCCTATGGGGTGGGGGCACTGCTCGAAGGTGTCTATTGGCTGCTGGGTAAACAGCAAGAACCCATCATGACCCGTTTTGTCGCTAAGCAGTTGTCGACCAGCCACTATTTTGATATTGCGGCGGCCAAAAAGGATCTGGGTTATCAACCGCTGATCTCTATCGATGACGGTATGGTGTTATTAGCCTCTTGGTTGCAGCAACAAAAGTGACTTTAACTATCTGTCTAACGCCTTAATTTATACGCGCTAACTTATCCTCCCATATACGCACTAACAATGAGTACTTAATATAAGTAGTTAATATAAGTAGTTAATATAAGTAGTTAATATGAGATTCATTAATAGTGTTTGAGTTGTTGCGACTCACTCATCATGACTTAGCATGTGTGCACACAGCATCCTGCACACAGTATCCTGCACCGTTATCTATCTCCTACAAACCCCATCAACGCCCATGATGCCTACGCCAGAGTTTCACTGAATGGGTTTAGCCGAATAAAAAAGGGTTAATGCTGACAAAGCCAATATCGGTAAAGCAAATATAGGCCAGCTAGACTGACTCAAGTTAGCCTAGGTGAGGCGAACTTGAGTCAAATTTGGCAATGCCTTGAATAATCTAATACTTATCTACTAATACTCTTCTTATGTTTAATTGACTTCACCTTAGACTGCGCATAAAGTTGTAGCCAAAAAAATGTCGCCGCCAACATTTTGTTAACGCGGCCAATACGTTTAGGGTATCTCTTTTACATGGATGAGCAGATTTTTTATTTTGGTGATTGGCAGGTTATTCCCTCGGCCAACACCCTTCGCTGCGGTTCAGTGGTTAAACAACTTGAGCCTAAAGCCATGGACGTATTGCAGCTGCTCTGTCGCCATCAGGGGGAGGTGCTCAGTAGTGATGATATCGTGGCACAATGTTGGCCATCGGCCGATATCGGCGACAATCCGCTACACAAAATTATCAATCAACTGCGCCGCGCCTTAGGCGACAGTGCCACCCAGCCCACTTACATTGAAACCATACGTAAGCGCGGTTATCGCACGCTTGCCGAGGTGAGTTATCCTGTCGGCAGTGAGCAAGCAGCCAAAACCCAAGTCTGGCAAGGCGACTCTCCCTATCCCGGCCTCAAAGCCTTTGGGCCTGAACACGCTGGAGTGTTTTTTGGCCGCAGCGAGCAGGTCGCCACCTTGTTAGATCGCATTGCTCAGCAGATCCAGTATGGTCGTGGGTTCTGTTTAGTGCTTGGCCCCAGTGGCAGTGGTAAATCCTCTTTGATCAGCGCCGGTGTGATGCCCAACTTAATGAGCGAGCACGGTTATAACGGCCTTAACGTTAAGTCTTTTAGTCACTTAGATCTTGCTGATGTTACCAGTGGGCAATTGCTGATGGATTTAGCCAGTGTGATGCTCGATTGGGAGATCAACGATGTGCCGGTATTTGACGGCTCAAGCGCCCAAGCGTTAGCCCAGTTGCTGCAGACCGAGCCCAAAGCCGTGATTGAGCATTGTAACACTGCACTTCGAACCCATGCCGATCATCTGTCGATGCTGGCGCTGTTTATTGACCGCTTAGAAGTACTGCTCTCATCGCCACTGTTTAGTGATACAGAGAGACATCAATTTGTTGATTTAATCGAGCAACTTGCTAGCTCCGGTAGTGTATTAGTCGTCAGCGCCTGTCGTAACGATTTTTACCCCTTGTTGGTTGAGTACCCTAGTTTAATGGCGGGTAAATCTCGCGGCGCCCATTTTGATCTTGCGCCGCCGAGTCGCCAAGAGCTGTTACAGATGATCCGTCTGCCAGCGATTGCGGCCAATTTAACCTGGGAGTTTGATGAGCGCAGTGCCATGCCGCTCGATGAGCTTATCTGCTCCGATGCCGCTGGTAACCCTGACACCTTGCCTATGCTGCAATTTGTGTTGCAGTCGCTGTATTTGCAACGCAGCGAAGATAATCAATTAAGCGCCAGTGTCTACCGCCAACTTGGCGGTATCGATGGCGCGATTGGCAAACAAGCCGAAGAGACCATTTGCCAGTTAAGTGCGGCGCAGCAAGGCTGTTTACCCCGAGTCTTATCACTGCTAGTGACCTTAAAGGAAGATGAAAACAGCATTACCAGCCGCACTGCGCGCTGGTCACAGTTAAACAGTCAGGATGAACAGCAGCTAGTACAAGCGATGGTGGATAGCCGCTTGTTTGTCTCCCATCTGCAAAACGGTGAGCCCTGTTTTAGTGTTGCGCACGAGGCCTTGCTCAGGCGATGGCCTAGGATCACCGCATGGATAGAGGCGCACCATCATAGCTTAAGCATTAAAAGCCGCCTGTTTCATCTGTCGCAGCGCTGGCTGAGCGAAAACAAACAAAATGCCTACTTGCTCGCGGCGGGTAAACCGCTCAATGAGGCAGAGCAGCTTTGTGATAACCCGTTTTTTACCTTAGATAAACCAGAGCTGGCGTTTATTGCCGCCTCACGGCGGCGGGCCCAAGTTAGGCGCTGGACGGGGCGCGCGACGGTCGCACTCTTATGTCTGCTCACGTTTATCTCTATCTTAATGAGTGTTAAAAGTCACGATGCCGAGCAACAAGCCCAGCAAAAGCGCTTGGCTGCAGAAAACTTACTCGGGTTTATGGTGGGGGATTTTGCTGACAAGCTGCGCGGCATTGGCCGAATGGACCTGCTCGATGGGATCAGTAATAAAGCGCTGGAATATTTCAGTGACTTTTCGGTGGATGATGATGAGAAACACCTCAGTTTCGATGCCCGTTTTCAGCATGGTCAAACCTTAGAGGCGATGGGTGAGGTGGCTTATTCGCGTAATAAAGTCGATGAAGCCCGCAGCGCGCTGTTAGCGGCTCAAAACAAAATGGCGCCGCTGTTAAACTTGCAGCCCAATCATTTAGATTTACTCAAAGCCTTGGGGGCCAATGCCTTTTGGCTAGGGCAACTGCACTACGATAACAGCGATTGGCGTGCCACACAGCCTTGGTTTGAACAGTATCTCAATTATAGTCAGCGGATGTATCGAGTGGCGCCTGATAATGTAGACGCCATGATGGAGCTCTCCTACGCTCATAACTCGCTGGGCTCTGTGTATATGAAGCGAAAGGATTTTAGCCGCGCTACCGCCGCCTTTGAGCAATCACTGCAACTGAAGCTACAAGCGCTTGCGAGAGACCCAGATAGCAGCCAAATGATTGCCGATATTGCCGATACGCGCTCTTGGCTCGCCAGTGCGATGGTATCGGCGGGTGAGATTAGCCGCGCGATCGAGATCCATCAGCAGATCCAGCAAGAGCTCGAACAGCTCAACTTTGAAAATCAACCTTACTTATTAGATCGATTAACAGGGAGTTACAATAGGGCTGCGCGACTGCTTTTTTATCAAGGTTGGGTTCACGATGCGGTTAACAAGTCATCGTTAGCATTGAATACAATTGACAGTGCGTTAATTCAAGACCCCGATAATCATGTATGGAAAATCACGCGATATTTTTCTTTATTTCAACTGCTGGATTTGAGCGATCAATATTTTGACAGCGATAATGCCTTCAATATTGAGAGATTAGCGGTTTTGTTAACGGCTGATGAACAACTGGCTAGTTCACCCAGAAATAGGGAGGTGTGGGCCGCGTTTCAATACGCTGCGGCGCGGCACTTGTTTAATGTTGGCAAGCATGAACAAAGCCAGCGCTATATCGAGCCCGCTATTGCGTCCTATCAAGCGTTAACCAAAGAGTTTAGCCAAAATTCTGGCTATACCCTGAGATTGGCAGAAAGCCAGTTATTACAGGCGCAGCTATTACAAAAAAAGTTATCACAAAAAACACCTGTTAACCCAACACAGCACAGCGCAGAGATCACCGCACTGTGCGCTAAGGCCCACAGCCTGCTTAGCCCGATAGTGTTACTGGATAAAGATCCCCGTTACGGGATCCCGCTGGCTAAAGCGCTCGACTGCTTGGGCGAGTTAGACAACAGCAGCGAGCTAGTGCAGCGCCTCAGCAGCGCAGGCGTTGGCGGTATAACGTTTTAGTGCTTGGCTTTATTTATTCTGTCGTCAGCCAGTAGTTAACCTGTTGTTCAACCATTATTCGCTAATAGCACTGCTAACATAAGCGATTTAAATTGTTAATCAAGTTGTAAGCATTAGCTGTACGGGTAAAAATTGTAACAAAAGACAGTTAATTTATAGGTAGTGATGTCAATCATCATTTTTGTTCTAGTGCTTAGTTTCTAGTGCTTAGTTTCTAGTTTCTGGCGTAATATTAAAAGGAAATCAAATGTCTAAAGCAGCCGGTCAGGCCCATTATGTGAAAGTGAATGTCGATTTAGAAAACGGTGAACCCGTATTCAGTTATCGCCATTTTAACGGCGAGCCTTGTGAAGGCGATGTTACAGTGACTGAAGCGGGTACTATAACCTACCAGCTCAATGATAATACCGGCAAAGGCCTTAAATTCACCGGCGTGGGCTTTATTACGCCATTTGACGGTATTGTCGATGCGGTAACGATTAGCAGTGATGGCACCTTAATTCAAATGGTGGACCTAGATAACACCCCAGGCACCACCAAATTCCAGTTTGTGTTATCTAATGCCGCCAATACATTGCTAGTGTTAAGTCCAGATCCACAAGTTATAAACCATATTTAATATTACAGTGAGTCGCGCTGCATTGAGTTGCAGCGCTTTTTGAGCTTTCGCTCCCTCCCTTAATTTTCTTCATTGAAACCCTTGTTTTATTAATGTCTCGTTATGCGCGTGCATAGATTAAATGGCTTCACTGACTCGGTTTACATGAGGTCGGTTAACGTTGGGGCGAACAAATACATAATTAGCGACTCTTCATCTGTGTTGTCTATCGCTTATCTGAGTCGTTTATCTGAGTCGCTTATCTGAGTCGTTTATATTGGTTGTGCATATTGCTTATGTATATGTTGCTGCAGGTTGTTTGTATGGGTTATTTATCTGCATTGTTTATCTTGTTGAGCCAATAATCAGCCTCAATGAGGTACTTTTCTCGCTTGAGTTAATCTTCCGTCACCATTTAATATCAATCAAACCAATGGTTTGCGTGGGAAGAGTACCGAAAGGTTAATTTCACTTCGCTGCGGTAGTCTTTATCCCATAAGGTGAAAGCCGTGACTGCCTGCCAAGGTCGAGGGATAAGATATGCAAGCTGATAAATGCGTAAACATGATTGAGCAATACCGAGGTGATAGCTTGGAGGCACTCAAGAAACTGGATGATAGATGGGCTGCCTACCATGGCGATGCTGATGCTACAGCAGATAGTTCTTTATTAACTCACCGTGGGTGTGTTGATACCGATAGTGCGGCCATACTGGACTCACCTTTCAACGCAAATGTAGCCACGCTTAACTTACCCTCTACTAAGGTGCAGCCCGGACTGTTAACCACACTGGCCAGTGTTATTAACCATGTTAATGAAGCCATTTTTATCATTAATGAGCAAGGCGTGTTACAGATGCTCAATCCGATGGCTGCGACCTTATTTGGCGCATCAATAGAGGACTTAACGGAGCAACCTTGGAGTGATTTTTTGCAACCTGAGGTGAAAGAGCGCTATTTATCTCTACTAGCACAAGGGGCTAACGGCCAAGAAGCACTGGCGAATATGGGCACTAAGGAGATAGTGCTGCAGCGCGCCGATAGCTTGAGCTTAGATGTCGACTTATCCCTGTCTTATTTACCCGCTTCGCCAACGGGGCAGGGAGCACTGTACATGGGCGTGATGCACAATTTAACTCGCCATAAGGCGCAATACCAAGCCTTAAGGCTGCAGGCGCGCACCGATAAGTTAACTGGATTAGCCAATCGCCATGCGTTTGATGAAGAGATAGAGCGTTGCTGGGTCGATTGTAATAATGACCATCAGCCACTGAGCTTAGTGGTGATCGATGTTGATTATTTTAAGCTGTTTAATGACAGGTATGGTCATGTCAATGGTGATGCCTGCCTGAAGAAGATAGCGGCGGTGATTGATAGCGCATTACCCACCAGTCAATGCATGGCTGCGCGCTACGGTGGGGAGGAGTTTGCGCTTATTTTACCTAACTGTGATGCTACCGCTGCGCAGCTTTGCGCCCAACGCGTACAAACTGCCATTAATCATTTGTCATTTACCGACTTGGGGTTACATGGTTCGGTGCGTGTCAGTGTCAGTCAGGGGATTGCCGTGGAAACCTTAGGCCAATACCGCACCTCTAAAGCCCTGTTGTGCGCCGCCGATACCGCTCTGTACCGGGCCAAATCTGATGGTCGAAACCGTATTAATATCAGAGTCTGACGGCTCTCGATTACGCTGGCAAACTGGCAGGCTCAGCACTTAGCACTTAGTTTGAGCTTTTAGCCATTAGCCGTGACTGATAAATTGTGGCTGTACTTGCCCGTTAGCGCTTTGCTCACCCACCATTTTTGCCACCGATGTCATTGCATTGGTCAGCTGAGTGAGTTGCTGCTGATCAATGCAGTAAGGCGGCATAATGTAGATTAAGCGCCCAAAAGGGCGGATCCAGACACCTAAGTCAACAAACGCCTGCTGTAACTGGGCGGTATTCAATGGTTGTTGCATCTCTATCACCCCCACGGCCCCCAGCACTCTCACCGCGGCCACGCCAGGCAATGTGCTTGCCGGCGCTAATTCTGTCTGCATTTGCGCCTCAATTTGCGCCACCTGCTCAATCCACTCATTGCGGGCGATGAGATCTAAACTGGCACTGGCCGCAGCGCAGGCCAGTGGATTACCCATAAAGGTTGGCCCATGCATAAAGACCCCCGAGGGCGAGTCACTGATCCCTTGGGCAACATCGTCACTACAGAGCGTGGCAGCAAGGGAGATATAACCGCCTGTTAGGGCCTTACCCACACATAGGATATCGGCTTCAATAGCGGCATGCTCATAGGCAAACAACTTACCGGTGCGGCCAAAACCTGTGGCAATTTCATCTAAAATCAGCAGCACTTGGTATTCATCACACAGGGCTCTTAAGCCTTTGAGGTAATCGCTCGAATAAAAACGCATGCCGCCAGCCCCTTGCATGATGGGTTCGATAATCACCGCCGCAATGCTCTGGTGGTGTTCATCGAGTGCATCGCGCATCGAGCTCAGATCATCGTGTTGTAATGGCTCACCAAATGGGGTTTGCGGTGCATTAACAAACAGCTGTTGGGTGACCGCATTACCAAACATGGTGTGCATGCCGCCTTCGGGATCGCACACGCTCATGGCGGCAAACGTGTCACCGTGATAGCCATTTTTTACCGTTAAGATACGTTGCTTATTGGGCAGCTGCTGGCCTTGCCAATATTGCAGTGCCATTTTCATGGCAACTTCAACGGCAATCGAGCCAGAGTCGGCTAAAAACACCTTGGTTAAGTTATCACTGGTCAAATTGAGCAGCTTTTTACACACGTCGATGGCGCTGTGATGGGTGATCCCGCCAAACATAACATGGCTTAAGGTGTGCAGCTGCGCTTGCATCGCCTCAAGAATATAAGGGTGACTATAACCGTGGACACAGGCCCACCATGAGCTGGTGCCGTCGATCAGTTGCTGTCCATTGTCGAGGGTGAGTTCACAACCATCGGCTGACACTACGCCAAAGGTAGGCTGGGCGTGGGTCATAGAGGTATAAGGATGCCAGATGTGTTGTTTGTCAAAATCATAATCGATAGGGGGTGTCGCGGTCATAGCGTCTCCGTGGTTAATTGTTGACCATTAGTCAACTTGGCGCACTGGTTGGCGTTGACAGATTAAGACCTAAAGGTATGCTAAGCAACATAAATGTCGATGAATGGTATGACTTCATCGCGATCATATTCAGAGTAAGGGCCGCTATCCATGTCACAAATACCACTACGTCATGACTGGCAACGTGATGAAATAGAATCACTTTTTGCATTGCCGATGAACGACTTATTGTTTAAGGCCCACAGTATTCATCGTCAAGTGTACGATCCTAACGAAGTGCAGATCAGTCGTCTACTGTCAATTAAGACGGGGGCTTGCCCAGAAGACTGCAAATATTGTCCTCAGAGCGCCCGTTATGACACCGGACTTGAAAAAGAGCGGCTGATTGAAATTGATAAAGTCCTTACCGAGGCTCGCGCCGCGAAAGCCGCCGGTGCATCGCGTTTTTGTATGGGCGCTGCGTGGCGTAATCCCCATGAGCGCGATATGCCGTACCTTAAAGATATGGTGGCGGAAGTCAAAGCCATGGGTATGGAAACCTGCATGACGCTGGGGATGTTGTCGCCCTCGCAAGCGGAAGAACTGGCTGGGGCTGGGCTTGACTACTACAACCACAACTTAGACACCTCGCCAGAATATTATGGCGATATCATCACTACGCGTACCTATCAAGACAGATTAGACACCTTATCGAATGTGCGCGCCGCGGGCATGAAAGTGTGTTCTGGCGGTATTGTCGGCATGGGTGAGCAGGCGAGCGATCGCGCTGGCTTATTGCAGCAGTTGGCGAACATGGAGCAGCACCCTGACTCTGTCCCTATCAATATGTTAGTGAAAGTGGCGGGCACGCCATTTGAGAATTTGGACGATCTTGATCCGCTAGAGTTTGTGCGCACCATTGCCGTTGCGCGTATTATGATGCCTCACTCACGTGTGCGTCTGTCGGCTGGACGCGAGAGCATGAGCGATGAGCTACAAGCCATGTGTTTCTTTGCCGGCGCCAACTCGATTTTTTACGGTTGCAAATTACTCACCACCAGCAACCCTGAAGAAAACGACGATATGGCGCTATTTAAACGTTTAGGCTTGCACCCAGAACAGGGTAAAGCGGCAACCATTGAAGAAGAAAAAGCGGTATTTGCCAAGGCCGAAGCCATCAAAGCCAAGCAGACACAGCCTTTTTATGATGCGGCGGCGCTTTAATTTAATGTTGAACGTGTTAAGTGCCTTGTTGCTGATGTTGGCCATATGAGTGCAGCCACACCTAAGGTGAGTCGACTGAGCCAAAAAATCGATACCCAGATGGCGCGCGCCCGTCACGCAGGGTTACTGCGTCAGCGCCGCGCCTTGGCAATCGCTAAGGCGGGCGATAACACGCCAAATGAGTTTATGCTCGAGGGTGTCAGCTTTATTAATTTCAGCAGTAACGACTATTTAGGCCTGAGCCAAGCTTCTGTGCTGGTGGAGGCCATGAGCCAAGGTAGTCAATTATATGGCGTGGGAAGCGGTGCATCTCCTTTAGTCACAGGCTACAGTGAGGCGCATCGTCAACTTGAACAGGCCTTGTGTGAGGCCAGCGGACATGAAGCTGCCTTGCTATTTTGCTCGGGCTTTAGCGCCAATACTGCATTGATGAAAACCTTGTTTGACCGCCATGATACCGTGGTGGCCGATAAGTTGATCCATGCCTCACTTATCGATGGCTTACGCGATAGCGGTGCACATTTAAAGCGCTTTGCCCATAACGATATTGATGCGGCGGTTAAGCTTATTGCCACTCATCAGCCGCAAGCGGTGATCACCGAAAGTGTCTTTAGCATGGATGGTGACTGTGCGCCGTTGGGGGCGCTGTATCAAGCATGCCAACAGGCACAAAGTTGGCTTATCGTTGACGATGCCCACGGTTTTGGGGTGTTACCTGTGGCAAAGCAGCCGCGGGCGAGCGTTAGCAACTGCGACGTGCAGGTGGTCACTTTTGGCAAGGCGCTGGGGTGTCAGGGCGCGGCGATTTTAGGCTCGCAAGCGTGTATCGATTTTATGGTGGCCAATGCCCGCCATTACATCTATTCGACGGCGCTGTCTCCTGCTAATGCCTATGTTGCCTATCGCGCGGTCAAATGGCTTGGTGAGTCAACCAAGATCGCAGACACCTTGCACGGCATCATCGATGCCTTTAGGCGGCAATGTCAGCAAGCGGGGATCACGCTGAGCGACTCGGTTACGCCAATTCAACCCATAGTGATAGGCGAGCTTGAGCGCTTACAAGCGGTAACCGATGGGCTTAAAGCGCGAGGCATTTGGGTCGGGTCGATACGGCCGCCAACGGTGCCTAAAGGCAGTGCCCGCCTAAGAATTACCCTTAATGTGAATCACACTCAGGCGCAGCTTGACCACCTGATAGCCAGCTTGGTTGAAGTGCTATAACGCGCTAGCCAAACAATACTGCGCATGCGGTAATGCTAAGGTCTGTGTGGGTCAATCACCTTAATCCGAAATTTATAGCGCCTAAATTAAAAGCTTAAATATTTAACGCCTCAGTCATTAATAAAGTGGTACAACAAACATGCTTATCTCCTCTCTCTCTGCTGCCCATAACCTAGCAAGCATAATGGCTCAGCGCTGCCCTCTGGCGATGATGTTATGACACTGAATGTGAGTGCCGTCGATAAGATTGCCCAGCAGTTCTCCCACGCCGCGCAGCAATATCAGCAACATGATGTGCTGCAACGTATTACCGCCCAGGTACTGCAAGAGGCCATGCGCTCAACGTCGCGGCTGTTAGATATTGGCTGCGGCCCAGGCACCGATTTTTCATTTTTGGGGCCAATCAAGCAAGTGCTGGCTGTCGATATTGCACCAGGCATGTTGCAGCAGATGCGTACGCGCTACCCTGAGTATCTCAGTGTTTGCGGTGATGCTCAGTGTTTGCCTTTGCAAGATAACAGTGTTGATGCCATTTATTCGAATCTGGCGTTGCAATGGTGCGCCACATTCAATAGTGCAGTGCAAGAGATGGCCCGCGTGCTATCACCTAAGGGGGAGTGTTATTTGGCGATTGTTGTCGATGGCAGCTTGCAGCAACTTAAGCAGCTGGGGTTGAGGGTTAACCGTTTCCGGTCGGCAAAGGAGATCTTGGCCAGCTTTAACCATGAGCAGTGGCAGCTGCGGGAGCAACAGGTGATGCCTATCACGGTGCATTTTGATCACCTTAAACCTTTGCTCTATTCAATCAAAGGGGTTGGAGCGTCAGTGCGAGGCGAGGGCGATACTGGCCAAGCGCAGCCGCTTTTGCGCGGACGCCAAGATTGGCTGGCGCTCAATAGCCAAGCAGAGCAGATGCGCCAGAAAGCGGGATTACCGCTCACCTATCAAATTTTGTTTATTCGCGCCAAATTAAAGGGGTAATTTATGCAGTATTTTGTCGCAGGGACCGATACCGATTGTGGTAAAACATTGATCGCCTCAGCCTTGCTGTATCGGGCCAAGCAAACCGGTACGACTTTAGGGGTGAAACCTGTGGCGTCAGGATGTGAGTTAACCCCCGATGGGCTGCGTAACAGCGATGCATTGAGCTTAATGGCACAATCGACACTTAAGTTGGCGTACTCGCAGGTGAATCCATTTGCTTTTGCCCCTGCCATCGCGCCCCATATTGCGGCGTTGCAGTGTGGACAAAACCTTACTGCGACGGCCATTATCGACCACTTGGCGACGCTACCGTTCACCGATGTCGATTTTGCCATTGTCGAAGGCGCAGGAGGTTGGCGCTTACCCTTAAATCAAGAGGAGTTTTTATCTCAGGTGGTACAGCGTTTATCTTTGCCTGTGATTTTAGTGGTGGGGGTGAAGCTGGGCTGTTTAAACCATGCCTTACTCACACAGGAGGCGATGCTTGCCGATGGCGTGCAGATTGCCGGTTGGGTGGCTAATATGGTGGATCCGGCGATGAGCGTCGCGCAGCAGAATCTCGACAGCTTGCATCATCTTATGTCGAGCCCTTGCTTGGGTGTGGTGCCGTATTTCTCAGCACTCGATGAGCAAGCCAAAGTGAGTGAGGCGGCGCGCCATCTTTCGCTCGACATGCTTAATCAATAGGCTGCTGATAATCGCTATGCTTTCGAGCCAAGTTGTTGTTTCGCTTATTTGTTAATATTAATTAAGATTAATGCCTCATCTAATTATAAAGTGGGGTAATATTAATTTTGGCTTAATACTCTCACCCTAGACTGCGGCGACGGCAGTTGCGAGTGGTTGATGCTCGATAACACGCCGGAAATTATTTTTTTTACGTTTACCCCTTGATATCTGCTCTTTCGGACATATTATGTCAACAAGAGAATTAAAGATGGCACCAAGGGTGTCTTACCGGAGCAGGAGATTAAAATGAAGCGTATTTTCCTATTGATTGCAACAAACATGGCAATATTGCTGGTTGCATCAATTGTTATGTCCCTTTTAGGGGTGAATACCTCAACCATGGGCGGTTTGTTGGTCTTTGCCGCGATATTTGGTTTTGGTGGTGCGTTTATCAGCCTAGCTATCTCAAAATGGATGGCGAAGAAAACCATGGGCTGTGAAGTGATCACCACCCCAAGAGATCATACCGAACGTTGGTTGCTCGAAACCGTCGCGCGCCAAGCAAAGCAAGCGGGCATTAAGATGCCTGAAGTGGCGATTTATCAATCTCCAGAGTTGAATGCGTTTGCGACAGGTCCGAGCAAAGATAACGCGCTGGTTGCGGTCAGTAGTGGCTTGCTTTACGGCATGACACAAGATGAAATTGAGGGGGTGTTAGCCCACGAAGTGAGCCATGTGGCTAACGGCGATATGGTGACACTGACTTTAATCCAAGGTGTGGTGAATACCTTCGTTATTTTTGCTGCCCGTGTTGTAGCTGGCATTATCGATACTTTTGTGTCGAGCAACGATGAAGAGGGTGAAGGCCTAGGTATGTTCGCCTATATGGCGGTAGTGTTTGTACTCGATATGCTATTTGGTATTTTAGCGTCGATCATTGTGGCGTACTTCTCTCGTGTGCGTGAGTTTAAAGCCGACGAAGGCGGCGCACGCTTAGCCGGTAAGCATAAGATGATCGCGGCGTTAGATAGATTACGTCGTGGACCAGAAACCGGTGCGATGCCTGCGCAAATGGCCGCATTTGGTATCAATGGTAAAAAATCGATGGCTGAATTACTTATGAGCCATCCACCGCTTGAAAAACGTATCGCTGCTTTACAAGCGAAATAATGACTTACGTCATAGCATGCAATAACACTGCGTAGATATAACGGGAGCCTAAGGCTCCCGTTTTTTATGGGCTAATGTTGTAAATTGGCGAATACCACTATACTGGTTAAGGATTGTTCGCTTGTTGATGCCAAGTCGATTCCATTTTGCATAGGCTGGGTGTGACAAGTGTCACTTTTGTCGGCTCGTAGGGTGTTTGGGCTATAGATATTTGATTGAGTGCACATTTTTAGTCATAAGCTGTTGTTACTATCGCCGCCACATAAAGCGTTGCTAATTTGTAAAGTCTCGGCTAGCTTAGGCTTTGTCAAGTACAGACAAATTAGGACACAGGCAAGATGGGCCGTGATTAACAACAAATACCCACTATGCCAACCATAAAGAGGATATGATTGTGAGCAATAAAATATTAAGCGCATTATTTGGTGCAGGCTTAGCGGCATTGGCATTATCGCCAGCGGCAATGGCTGAACCACAAGAATTAGCAGAAATGCATGCTGAAATGGATGGCTGTGAAGCATGCCATGCAGACGGCGAGCCATCTGCTGATGGTGCATATGAGTTTGAGCAATGCCAAAGCTGCCATGGCACTTTAGCCGAAATGGACGCTGTGCATAAGCCACATGATGGTAATTTGGTGTGCGCTGACTGTCACGCGCCTCATTCATCGAATGTGGGTGACAAGCCAGGTTGTGATAGCTGCCACGATGATGGTCGCACCGCAGAATCAGCGTTGAAACAGTAATGTCATAACGCCTCAGTTTCGTTAAAAACACCAGCAATATAGCTGGTGTTTTTTTATCTATTTTTAACCTAGAAAATTGGTGTTACCGAGTGCATTAATTAAGAGGAGGGCACAGTTAGTCAAGGAAGAAGTCGTGACGAGATGATAGTTCACCCAGAGGTTTGCATAATGAGGCCGCGTTAGCCTAAAACAGACGATGACATGGGCCTTGATTAATTGGAATAATTGTTCAGCATTGTTGAGTTATTAGTTAGATTGGGTAAAATAAACGCAATTAAAGTCTCAAGTCCATTCCGATGTGGTCACAATGAGTTTTTTAACCCAATAATCAACTAATCCAATGCAACTGATTTCACTTTATGCGTAAAAGCTGGTCTAATCTTGCACATGTTCTATTATTACCCTTACTATTTACAAGCTTTAATGTGTAATAAGAGCAGGTCGGAACAATTAGGAAGTTATTATTTTGCGTTAAAGTTGTTATCATAAATATTGGTTGAATGGAATACGCCATTGGTTGGCGACATGGAGTGTACAGGATGTTCAAAGTAATCAAGTGGGTAGTGGTTTCACGTTCGCAATTGTTGAATGATTTACTTGAAACGCGTTGGCCACAACAATTTTTAGTCAAACTCGCTAAAGTGGCGCCAGAAAGTCTAGAGGCGACCATGAATGAAAGTAGTTATTCACTGGTGGTGATTGATTTAGCCACTGTGGATGTTCAGCGAGCCTACCAACTACAGAAACAGATAAAAAAGCGTCATTCGGCACGAGTTGTTTTTTTGCATTATCCTGAGCAGATTGATGCACGCTTTTTGATCTCTCCCATCACGGCGGCGGTATTCTTTCGTCATGCGAGTCTTGAACAGGTCGGCCAATCCTTAATCGATGTATTGAGGGGGCAGCGGATTATCCCTGCACAATTACTCTTGGCTGAGAATGATGCCGCGCTCGATGATGGGAGCGATAATTTAACCATCCGCGAGCGAGAAGTGCTGCAGGCATTGTTAAGCGGTAGCACCAATATCGATATTGCCAATCAGCTTTTTGTCAGTGAAAGTACTATTAAAACCCATCTTTATCGGGTGTTTCGTAAAATAGGCGTATCGAGTCGGGGGCAGGCTATCGCGTGGGCCCAGACTCACTTGCACGAAGTGCAGCAATAATATAACAGATACTTCTCTGGCCATCATTGCTGAGCGGCCAGAGCGTTTTTTGCCATTCCCCATTTCTTTTTACCTAAGTGTAATTACCATTTTCTGTGGCGATAGCGACTAATCTCTCTGTCTGCGCTGCTTACTCGATTTGTACCATCTTACTTGCTAGGATTTTAGCGTTAGAGTTAGCTATAATCAGTCGCATAAATAATAAGTGGTTGTTATAGATGCCGATCGCAAATCACTGATTTGTGGGTATACTGACAGACCCTAATAGAGAGAGGACGCGAAGATGGCCGAAGAAACAATTTTTAGTAAAATCATTCGACGAGAAATTGCTGCTGACATTTTATATCAAGATGAGCTAGTCACAGCATTTCGTGATATTCAACCTAAAGCCCCAACGCATATTTTAATCATCCCTAATCACCTGATTCCGACGATTAACGATGTAAAATCTTCCGATGAGAAAGCCCTAGGTCGGATGATAACCGTCGCCGCCAAACTCGCCACAGAAGCGGGTATTGCCGAAGATGGCTATCGATTAGTGATCAATTGTAATAAGCATGGTGGCCAAGAGGTTTTCCATATTCATATGCACCTGCTAGGTGGCCAATATTTAGGGCCATTAGTCACGCAACCGCTAAGCTAATGCCTGATTGAGCATCTCATGAAAACGAATCCAGAGTTTTTTCCCTTAACGGATTTAGCCAGCCGCTTTGTGGATCAATTAGTACAATGTCGTCGGCTAAAATTAGGTGTGTTAGAGGCCAGCGAACATCATGTACTAATTGAGTTGCCTTATAACAAAGCGTTAATCGGTTATCCCGAAACGGGCGTCATTCATGGTGGGGTGATCACCACACTCATGGATACCGCCAGTGGCACCGCTGTGGTGTGCAGTATTTTCGATAAATACAAATCATTAGAGCTGTCGCCGACCTTAGACTTGCGAGTGGATTATATGAAACCCGCCGAGCCCAATAAGAGTGTATATGGTTTTGCTGAGTGCTATAAACTCTCGTCTAGTGTGGCGTTTACTCGTGCAATAGCTTATCAAGACTCCATTGATGATCCGATTGCCCATGCGGTGGGATCATTCATGCGGATTAGTCCCGATATGGTTGGCGAACCCTTTAGGCGGGCGCTAATGGGAGAGGAATCATGAGCGAAACAGGGATCCCAAGCGGCCAATTAAATGTTAAAGATCTTGTCAAAAAGGCTAACGAGCTAAATGACTTTAGTCACTTACTCGAACATGTGCCTTATGCTCAGTTTATCGGCATGCAGGTGTCGCGCTTTGGCGATGAGTTGGTATTTCAACTGCCCGCTAAAGATGACAATATCGGTAATCCGACCTTGCCTGCATTGCATGGTGGTGTGATAGCTGGGTTTATGGAAATGTCGGCAATTTTGCAATTAATGGTATTTATGCAGGCGACCAAGGTGCCAAAGGTAGTTGATTTTTCAATTGATTACCTAAGAGCGGGTCATCTCAAAGACAGTTTTGCCGAATGTAAAATAACCCGTCAAGGCAGACGGGTTGCCAATGTGAGTATTAACTGTTGGCAAACCAATCGAAAAGCCCTTATTGCCACTGCAAGGGCGCATTTTCTGATTGAGTAATCATTAGGCTGAGTTAAGCATACGCCGAGGTCAATAGATCCTAAATTAAGCGAGGCGAGTATGAAAAAACGAATATTATTTACCGCGTTATTGATGTTAACGGCTTGCGCAAACCATACCGCAGGGGTGATGGCCAGCTCAACCGGCGAGGTGAGGGTCGACAACAACGCCTTTCATCGTCAAGTGACTGTCGATAATGTGCAGACGCGTTATGAGGGGGCGCAACTGACGGCTTCAGGCACCCTTACAAGCCAAGTGGCGACCGATGTTCGAGTACAATATAAATTCACTTGGTTTGATATTAATGGCTTCGCTATTGAAGATGAAGGCAGTAGTTGGAAGCCAGTCAAATTGCATGGCAAGCAGCAGTTACAGGTTCGTGCGGTCGCACCCAATAATATGGCAGTGCGCTGCCAGTTGTATGTGCGTGAGGCTTTTTCTAACTAAGATGTGCGTACGACGCTGCTCATCTAAGGTTAAGTTTGAGCATCGTTGTCGCTTGAGGCATGGATGCGATAAGAGTTATGGCTCACAGGTCTGATGACACGTCATTATCATTAAAAATGGCCTAAATTAACGTTAGAGATGTCAAAGACTTGTATTGTTGATGTATAATGTTCGGCGCCAAGGGGTGTTAGCAACTTACGATCGGTTTTGATATTGATCCCATAGTTGACTCACTGAGATGTCTATCGACAAACCCTTAGAACCTGATCCGGCTAATACCGGCGTAGGAATGGGCCACACTAACTGCATTATATGATCCATCTGATTTTATAATCTCACTGTGCTTTCTTTCTCGCTTATTTAACTGCCGGATCTCAAAAGTTTATTTGAGGTCCTATGTTTACAATTAAATCTTTATCTCCAATAGCGTTAGCGATCACTGCGGCGTTAACTCATTCAAGCCTTGCGGCAAACACGACTCCAATTGAAACCGATGAGATGGAAGTCATTGTCGTCACATCCGATTTTCGTCAATCAGCCCTAGATAAAATGCCGTCGAGCATCAGCGTCATCGATCAGCAACAGATCGAAGATGAAGGCGCGCAGCATTTTGAAGATCTGCTCAACTCTATTGCCAACTTTAATTGGTCTGGTGGTAGCTCACGGGCAAAATATTTTCAGATCCGCGGCGTGGGTGAGCAAGAAGAGTATCAAGGCGCGCCCAATTCATCAGTCGGTTATATCATCGATGATATCGATATGTCGGGCTTAGGCATGGTCGCCAGCATGTATGATCTGCAGCAGGTAGAAGTGCTCCGCGGCCCACAGGGCACACGCTATGGCGCCAATGCCTTAGCGGGCTTAATCTACCTTAAAAGCAACGATCCCACGGCGATGTTTGAACATGGCGCCGAAGTATCCTTAGGTGACGATCAGCTGCGTACTTTTAGTGGCTTTAGCTCGGGGCCTTTGACCGATTCTGGCACCTTGTTGTATCGGGTCTCGGTGCAGCAACATCAGCAAAACGGTTATCGCGATAATCTTTACACTGGTCATGATGACAGCAACAGCCGTGATGAGCTAAACACCCGCCTTAAGCTGCGCTGGTACGCCAGTGACTCTCTCACGGTTGATTTTAACCTGATGCACGCCAATTTTGATAACGGCTACGATGCTTGGACGTTAGACAGCAACGGTTTCGATACATTGACCGATGCTCCCGGTGTCGATAAACAGCGGACCACGGGCAGCTCACTTAAAATCACCTATTCGGGTTATGACACGTTTGAATTGGTGTCGTTAACATCAATGGCACAGACCGATACTCATCATGGGTACGATGGCGATTGGGCCAATCCCGATTATTGGCACGCAAGAGTGTGTGACGCGGCCCCGTGTGAGTATGATTATACTTGGGATAAAGTGGGCGATCGTCAAACGGTGTCACAAGAGTTTCGTCTCAGTTCGACCGATGCGGGAAAGCTGTTTAATGGCAGCACCGATTGGTTATTGGGCGTGTATGGTATGAAACTCGATGAAGATAATCACACCACAGAAGTGTACAACGGCTGGCCAGAAGCACTGGTTGCCGATTATAACGCCACTAATATGGCATTATTTGGTCAGCTTGATAGTGATTTGGGTGATGATTATGCCCTCTCAGTAGGGTTACGAGTCGAGCGCAGAGAAAGCGATTATCAAGACAGTGCAGGGGATGGTTTTGATCCTTCTGAGACCATGTGGGGCGGGCATCTTGCCTTGAGTAAGGCGCTGAGTGATGATCATCAAACTTATATCCGTATCGCTCGAGGCTATAAAGCCGGTGGCTTTAATATGTCTTTGCCTGCAGAGCTCAGTGATAAAAAAGAGTATCAGGCCGAAACCCTGTACAACTATGAGCTTGGATTAAAATCGACCTGGCTTGAGGGGGATGTCAGTACCAATGTCAGCGTGTTTTATATGGATCGCAGGGATCAACAGGTTGCAGCATCGCAACAAAATCCTGCAGAACCGCAAAAATTTATTCTGTATACCGAAAATGCCAGCAACTCCTATAACTATGGTGCGGAGTTTGAGGGACGTTGGTACACCAGCGATAACTTAACGCTCTACGCCACCTTAGGTTGGCTAGAGACGGCTTATGGCGATTACCAATATCAAAATAAGTATGGTGAACTTGTGGACTTAAGCGATCGTGAATTAGCCCACTCGCCAAACTTCACCCACAGCTTAGGTGCCACGTATCGTAGCGATAATGGTTGGTTTGCCAACCTGACGAGCAGCGGTAAGAGCGAGTTTTATTACTCGGACAGTAATGAATCTAAATCTGAGCCTTATACCATTTTTAACGCGCGTATCGGTTATGAAACCGAGGTATGGTCCGCCTATTTATGGGGTCGTAATCTGTTTGATGAGCAGTATGGTGTACGCGGTTTCTATTTTGGTAATGAACCCGATTTAGGCTGGGCCGATAAGCAGTACATTCGCTATGGCGATCCACGTCAGCTAGGCTTAACCCTTAAGGTCAAATTGATGTAATGCCCATCGCATCAAGGGGGAGGCTGCTGGCGATTCGGTGGCCTCAAACTCAAATTTATCAATAGGCTACAGTTTTTAACTAAGCCTGCTCAATGAGGATGAAGTAAAATGCAATCAACCACGATGAAATTAACCGCTGAAATCAGCATGTATCCGTTCAAAGAAAATTATATCGAACCTATACAGTGGTTTATCGATCGTCTCGACAGCTATGAGCATATTGAGCGTAAGACCAATGCCATGGCAACGCAAATTTGTGGCGATTATGCCGTAGTGATGAATATGTTGGCGATTGAGATGCAAGCGGCCCATGAAAAATGGGGCAAGGCGGTTTTTGTGGTGAAATTTATTGGTGGTGAACTGGACTTGTCTCACACCCAATGATCTTGCTTAAGGATCTGTATCAGTTCACGATAAGAGTATGATATTACAATGATTGACCTTTGGAACGACTTGCTGTCGACCGTTACTGACGCACTGGCGCAAGCCCATCAACTGACAGGGTGGGAGGGCGTTGCTGTCGTGCTAGCCATGGCGTATTTGATGCTGGCGATGCGTGGCAATATTTGGTGCTGGGCGGCGGCCTTTGTCAGTACCGCTATTTATACTGTACTGTTTTGGGAAGTCTCTTTGCTGATGGAGTCACTGCTCAATATCTACTATATGGCGATGGCGGGTTATGGCTATTGGTTGTGGACAAGGGGACGCGGTGGCGATAAAGGGGTCGATATTGTCAGTTGGTCCGTGTCTCGTCATTTACTCTTGATTGGCCTAACCGGTACCACTTCCTTACTGGTAGGCCACTTTATGGCGACACAGACTCAGGCGTCTTATCCTTATCTTGATGCCGCGACCACCTGTTTTGCTGTGATGACCACCTATTTAGTGGCTAAAAAAGTGCTGGAAAATTGGCTCTACTGGGTGGTTATTGATCTGGTATCCATTTATCTATACCTCAACAAGGGACTGCTACTGACCAGCATCTTATTTATCTTGTATGTTGGCATGGCGATCGGCGGTTATTTTATTTGGCGAGCTAGCATGCGCGAGCAATCGGAAGATCAGGCAAACCATTATGCGTATGAGTCTTAACTTGTGACCATGGCATCGCGCTTAGTGCATCCTTTGTTGCAACAATTGCCTGCTGAGCTCCATGCTGCACTGGTCGCCAAAGGCTGTAACCTTGCTCAGGCTGTGCATATTGAGCGCTTGTCTCACGGACTAAGCAATCAAAATTACCGTATTGCCACAAGAGAGCGTGAATTTGCACTGCGCATCAATAGCGATGCCAGTAATACACTTTGCAGCCGTCACAGTGAAGTGCAACTTTGGCGCAGCGCAGCCCAAGCATCGATTGCACCACAATTATATTATGTCTCTGATGATTATCGATATTATCTCAGTGAATTTATTTTAAACACTGTAGATTGGGGCCAGTTAATGAGCATCAATCATTGCGAGCCACAGCCTGTTAACCCAGTGTGTCAGACGGCCCATCAAAGCTTATTGTCCTTACTGCAGGGGTTAAAGGCATTGCCCGTGCCCGATAATGCTATCTCGGTCGCCCAGCAATGGCATGAGTATTTCGACAAGCTAAGCTTGCTCAGTGGGCAGATCGAGGGCTCACTTGGCCAGCGTCCAGCTTGGCTGACTCGCTTTGAGCTGCTAAAGCGTCATGAGCCACGAGTGCAGCAGTTACTCGATATCCTGGCAGGTTGCATGGTAGCGCCGCAATTTAGTCATCGTGATCTCAATCCATATAATTTGCTGCTTAGCGGCGACAGACTTTGGTGTATTGATTATGAATATGCCTGCAGCTCACACCCCTTGGTTGATTTGGCTAGCGTATTGGCGACCCATAAGTTGTCCGGCTGGCAGCGTCAATGGTTAATAGCTCATTATTTGCAAGACCATAGCAAACTCAATGGCGCAGCGTTTAATGCTGTGCCTGCTGCGATTGAGCTCTACTGGTATTTTGCGCTCTGTTGGGCGCTATTAATGCAGGGTGAGAGCCTAGTGAATGAGGTGAAAGTCGCTTTCACTGCAGATGTTAAGGTGCCTAACCTAACCGCCGACTACCTTGAATATTTTGACCAATTCCTGCAGTGCATCGCGGCTAAAGGCTGTTAGGGTGGGTGCTCAGTTTTAATCAGCTGCAGACGGTTGGCTCTATTTTATCGGACGGCGAAAGATAATCAGCTGGCTAAGGGTCTCTTTTATCAATGATGATAAAGGGGGGGGGGGGTTATGCAGGTTATTCGATTATACCAACAAGGGCTCAAAGGCATACAGCAGCTCGATGGATTAGTAGCGTTAGGGCTTCGTCTCTATTTGACCCCCGTATTGATGCAGGCTGGGTACAATAAGTTAACTCACTTTAGCGATACCGCGGCTTGGTTTGGCGACCCTAACTGGGGCTTAGGCTTGCCTATGCCCGAGCTGATGGTGGCGCTTGCGGCGGGAACCGAGTTTTTTGGCGCCATCTTGTTACTCTTTGGATTGGCTACCCGTCTGGTGACCATTCCACTGAGTATTACCATGCTAGTGGCTGCATTGAGTGTGCATTGGCAAAACGGTTGGTTGGCGATAGCCGATCCCAACTCTTGGTTAGCCAATGAGCAGGTGATCGCCTCTGGCGAGAAGTTACAAGCGGCTCAAGCGTTACTGCAACAATATGGTCATTATGAATGGTTAATATCATCAGGTAAATTGGTGGTGCTCAATAATGGAATTGAATTTGCCATCACCTATTTATTAATGTTGTTGGCGTTAATGGTGATAGGGGGCGGACGTTATACGAGTCTCGACCACCTGATAGCCAAACGCTACCAACGAATTTAATTGTCGCAGGGCAAGAGATAAGTCCTACTGTTTTGGTAGGATTTTTAGTGCAAATTTGCTACCCTCTGCTCGTTGATTTGCTCTATTACAGGATTATTTTGTGGACGCTCTCGAACTGTTATTAACACGTCAATCTTCACCTCGGTTAGTGGCTCCGGCTCCTGACGAATCTCAACTAAACACCATTTTAAGTGCCGCAGTGCGCGCCCCAGATCATGCGGGATTAAATCCTTGGGAGTTCATCATTGCCAGTGGTGAGGGGCTCGATCGGTTAGGTGCGCTGTTTGTTGATGCAACCGAAGCCGATGGCGGCGATGCAACCACAATGGATAAAGTGCGCAATATGCCACAACGTGCGCCAATGGTGATAACTGTGGTCGCTAAAGTGGTCGAGCATGCCAAAGTGCCCGCTTTAGAGCAGCACCTTGCGGTGGGCTGCGCCTGTATGGCGATGCAGCAAGCGGCATTTGCCTTAGGCTTAGGCGGTATTTGGCGTACTGGTGGATTGGCATTTAATCGTCATTTACATCAAGCGTTAGCACTGGATGATGAGGCACAAATTATCGGTTTCTTGTACCTGGGCACCCCAGCGGTAAAGGCCCCAATAAAACCGGCTAAATCGGCGCAAGATTTTGTGCGCTACTTGTAGCTGCCAGTTACTTATGCTGTTGTTCGACTTTGGTCGGGTTTACACCCAAGATGAAACTGGCACAGTGGGGGATGCCTGCCTCATACCCATGTACAGGTTTTCACCCTAAGTGATTATATTTGTGATTGTATTGCCCGCTAAATGATAGCGGGCATTTTTTTTGTTCGATACTGGGTTGTGCAGCGTAAGCATGGCTCACTGAGGTTGTACGTTGCCACTTTACGTTAATCATCTTCTAAATGGTGAGGCTCAGTCGCGGCAGATAAAGTGCTATCGACCCTCGGATATCCAGTAATGAACTTCGCTGCTTAATCGCCCTCATTGGCTTAGTCCATATATTGATGCTTGTTCAAACAAGGCGATTGTTGTTAACTTAACTGCTTATATTATGAAAGCGCAGGCAGTTTATGTTAAAGCTGATACGTTGGTGCAGTAAGAGAGCGGGTCATTAATAGATCATATTAAATGGATATTATGCTGGAGCTATTATGAAGCAAGGTGTGCGTGTAGGCTGGTTACAAGGTGAGCGGGTAGTATTAGAACCCATGACGCAGGCGCATGTTGCAGCGTTATCACTTGCTGTAAGCGATGGGGAATTATGGACATTATGGTATGCCAATGTACCGCATCCCGATGAGATGAACGCCTATGTAACACAGGCGATGGCAGACGAGCAACGCGGCGAAGCGTTAGCCTTTGCGGTGCGTGATACCCTGTCGGGTCACATCGTTGGTGCAACTCGCATCATGAACTGGGAGCAAGCCCATCGCCGGCTAGAGATAGGTCATACTTGGTATAGCAAAAGTGCACAGCGCAGTGGTATCAACACCGAAGCTAAATACTTGTTGCTTAAATATGCCTTTGAAACCTTAGCTGTTATGGCGGTGGAGTTTCGCACCCACTGGCATAATCAAGCCTCACGCGAGGCGATAGCGCGCCTAGGCGCTAAGCAAGATGGGGTGTTACGTAACCATCGCCTGCTTAAAGATGGTACGGTCAGAGACACCGTGGTCTATTCGATTATTGACAGTGAGTGGCCAGGGGTGCAGCGGCAGTTACGCCAACGCATGGCTCAAGCCTCATAATCATCAAGCACAAGCCTAGGATGGGTCACTTGGGTTTGTACCAGAACAAGATTTTTTAAGTTATAGTCTTGATATTGAGTGATATCTAAAGTAGAAATGACGCAATATATAAGCTTAATGCAAAGGAATCCCCATATGCGCTTTTACACTCCACTTTCTGCCGCGCTGCTTACTGTTTTTAGTTTGTCGGCCTCGGCAACCCAAGCTCCGGCCTCTGAAGCCGAAATCGCGTTTAATCAAGAGGTGCTGCAATGCGCTGCTTATTATCATATTGCATCCGATGCCATCAGCAATATGGATGCCCCACAAATGAAGCCAGTGGGCGAGCGGCTTAAACAGTCGGGGGAGGCGGCGTTGACACTGGCAAAACAGTATCAAAGTGAAGCGCAGGTCGAGCAATTATTGCAACAAGCCATTGCCAAGCAGCAGGCGAGTCTGCCCAACAATAAAAGTTTAGGTGGCCTGATGGGCCGTTATAAGACCCCTTGTCAAAACCTGCTGGCTAATCCGCAGCAGCGCCTCGATTATTGGATAATGGCCACCATGTGATCACTATTGCTATGAGCTATGGCTTTAATTTGTGAATTTTGAGCCAGCACCTATCAGCTTCTATAGGTGTAATTAGGATAAAAAGTA
Source organism: Shewanella algidipiscicola (assembly GCF_003605125.1). Taxonomy (GTDB): domain Bacteria; phylum Pseudomonadota; class Gammaproteobacteria; order Enterobacterales; family Shewanellaceae; genus Shewanella; species Shewanella algidipiscicola. The sequence continues at coordinate 259,338 of NZ_QPQT01000001.1, read as the reverse complement.
AACCAAAAGAGTGCAATAGCACTCTTTTTTGTTTGGTGTTGAAACTTCATTCGTACTGATACGGTCTAGTTAGCTATCGTCTATTTAGAATAGATCCTGTGGGTTGCTCGCGAATGCGGCCAACAGTGTTGTCGGAGAAGCTATGAATATCTACCTTTTGGTTGCAGCAGTATTGGCCTCAATTACCTGTGTTGGCCATTTTGTGATAGCCAAGCCGCAATTGTTATGTTCTAAGCTGCAAGCCGATTTTGATCCCACGACGATAACCCTGATGCACTGCGTATTTCACTATGTGTCGATATTTTTGGTGCTATCGACACTGGTGTTATTTGCCTGTGGTTTGCAATGGGTGCCAAGGATGCAAACCTATGCCTTAGCGTTGTTTATCAGCCTTAACTTTATGTTGTTTGCCATTTGGCAAATTTACATTGGATATTTTGCCGAAGCTAAGAGTGTACGCCGCGTTCAGTTTCACTGGGTATTTTTTATTATCATTAGTGTATTTACCCTGCTAGGTGTGTTTACTGGGTAAGCGCTAACCGCAAAAGGTGGCTGCTATTGAGCTGAATAACGTCAGAGTCTCTGCACAAATGTGTCTAAGTGTAATTGAGTGTAATATTATCTAAATTCAATTGCATAGTGCTGCGCTATTAAGGCACAGTGAACTATTAGCAATTTAGTCGACGGAACGGCTGCTGCGCTGTAAGCCTTAAGAGTGTGAGACTCACTAAATGATAAATGTGAAACAATTAGTTAAATCCTACCAAATGGGAGAGTTGCCGGTATTGGCATTACGTGGAGTCGATTTTTCCATTCAAGCCAATGAATTTGTCGCCATCATGGGGCCCTCTGGTTCTGGTAAATCGACTTTAATGAATATTATTGGCTGTCTCGATAAACCCACCAGTGGCTCTTACTGCTTAAATGGGCAAGAGGTGAGTCAACTCGATGATGACGCCTTATCTGCTGTGCGTAACAAAGAGATAGGCTTTGTGTTTCAAAGCTTTCATTTATTACCACGTCTCAGCGCATTACAAAACGTATTATTACCACTGCGCTTTGGTGAGCATGCCGACGATAGCACGGATTATGCCCAGCAATTATTGGCGCGAGTGGGCTTAAGCGAGCGTCAAGATCATCGCCCCAACCAATTATCAGGTGGGCAGCGTCAACGAGTTGCGATTGCCAGAGCCTTGGTTAATCGCCCCACCATTTTATTGGCCGATGAACCGACCGGTGCCTTAGACAGTAAAACGTCGGTTGAGATAATGGCGCTGTTTACCGAGCTCCACCAAGCGGGGCAAACCATCATTTTAGTGACTCATGAGGAGGAAGTCGCGGCTTATGCACAGCGGATCATCCGTATGCGCGATGGCGATATTGTCAGCATTGAACAGCGAGGTGAGCATGCCGCATAAGGTGTTTTTTGGCGGTTGCGCCACATTGGCTGCTTGCATGATAAGCTTGTGCAGCTGGGCCGACGATAGTCTCCCCTCATTACTGTTAACGGGCAAAATCAGCTCGGTTGATTCTCAAACCTTTACCGTACCTAAGGCCGGAGATGCTTGGCGCTATCAAATTCAGTGGATGCTGCCCGAAGGCACTTTAGCCCAGCCTGGGCAAAGTGTGGTGATTTTTGATAAAAGCCAATTGACCAATCAAATTGAGCAGCTAGAGGCCAGTTTATTGCGGGTCACGGCGCAAGAGCAAAGTACGGCAATCGAGTTAACGGGGGCGGTATTGCAAGCGCAGTTTGATCTTAAGCAGCGCCGACTGGAGGTGGAAAAAGCCCAGCTTGATGCCGAAGTGCCCTTAGCCTATCTGGCGGCTAAAGAGTACGCCGAAAACCAATTCAGTTTGATGCAGGCACGCAGCGAGCTTGAAAAGGCGCAGCAAGCCTTGACCGAGGCGCTCGATAAGCAAGATGCCAGCCGCCAACAGTTAGCCATAGATAAACGCAAAGCCCAGCTGGAGTTAAGCCAGGCGCTGCAAGGCATAGAGCAACTGGAATTAACCGCGCAATTTGCCGGCCCTATCTTATATGAGCGTCATCCCTGGACAGAAACCAAATATGGTGTGGGCGACACAGTGCAGATAGGCCGACAAGTGGCGACCATCCCAGCGCTAGATAAACTCGAAGTCGTGGCTTGGGTAAATGAGGTGGATGTTGACCGTCTAAGGCTTAAGCAAGCGGTTAGTCTGCAACTCGATGCCCATGTTGAAGTGACCTTCGATGGCACTATCGCCTCTATTGGTAAGCAAGCGATGTCTCAACCAGCTTGGGGGCAGAGCAAATGGTTTAAGGTCGGCATCGATTTCGCCAAAGAAAATGCCCAAATTGAGTTAGTGCCGGGCATGAGTGTGCTGGTGGTGACCAAGGAGTTTGCTGATGCGCAAGGGTAATATGATGCAGGTGTACTGTGCCTTATTCGTCGGTTGCATACTAGTAGGTTGCGGCCAACAGGCGTTGACCCACGTCGAACAAGGGATATTGATCCAGCAAGTAGAGGTGACAGGTGAACTGGTGTCTGCCGATACTGTGGCGATGATGCCCCCGGCGATCCGTCGTGTATGGCAATATCAAGTCAAACAGTTGGCTCCAGAGGGCAGCGAAGTGGCCAAAGGCGACGTGGTTGCCAGATTAGATACCTCTGAGTTAACCCAACGCTTGTCGGTCAGCGCGGCACAATTGGCGGCGACTAAGCAAGATATTGAAACCTCTAAACTGCGTAATGCCAAGCGACTCGAACAGTTGCGGCTCGATCTCGCCGAAGCCCAGATGAACCATGAAAAGGCGGAACGAAAATTTAAGCTATCCGATGAAACCGTAGCGTTAATCGAGAAAGAAAAATACCAGCGTGATGCCATTATTGCCAAAGATAGAGTGGCATTGATTAAGCAAAAAATGGCGTTAGAGTCCCAAGGTGCCGAGCAGCGTCAAGCCATGTTAGCCGGTGATGAGCAGAAGTTTGCCTCAGAAGTCGCGGCGTTAGAGAAGGGGATCGCGTCGATGACCCTAAAAGCGCCTCGTGCGGGCATGGTGGTGTATGGCAACGATCCACAAGGTAATAAAATTAAAGAGGGCCAGTCGGTCTTTGCCGGTGACGCCGTGTTATCTATTCCTGATTTATCCCATATGCAGGTCAACATGACAGTGCCTGAAGTCGAGGCGCAGCGAGTGAAACGTGGCCAGAAAATTAACATTCGTCTCGACGCCAACCCTGAGCGCGTGTTTAAGGGCAAAATCATTGAGTTGGGCGCAGTGTTTCGCAATAAGAATCAAGATGTGCCCATGGTGGTATTCGATGCCGTTGCCAGTATCGATGAGCCCGATAGCGAGCTGATGCGACCTGGCATGACGGCCAAGATCAGTATCGATATTGCTCAGGCGAGCCCCTCGTTATTAGTGGCAAAAGAAGCGGTGAGTTTTGAAGGCGGCCAAGCGTATGTACGCCAGCCTACCTGGCTGGGCGAACGTAAACAGCCCATTACTATTGGGGCTATGGGTGCCGAACGAATGGTTGTTAGCCAAGGTTTACGTGTCGGTGATGAGGTGTTACTGCCATGATTTTATTGCATTTTTTTGATTGTTGTCGTCTTATGACACCCAGCTTGGGCCAAGTTAAGCTGCGGTCATCTGTTTTGGTGAGCAGCGTACTTTGTAGCAGCCTACTGCTGCTTGGCTGCAGTCAACCCGAGCACGATGGGGTGTTAACCATGGAGGTTAAGCTGCGCGATTTTAATGTGCAGATCCCCGCGACCGGTGAGCTTGAGGCGAGCCACTCGACGGCGGTGACAGTGCCTTCAGGACTGCGTGGGCCGCAATCTCTGGCCTGGATTGCGGCCAACTTTAGTCGAGTCAAGGCGGGGGATGTGGTGGCACGCATGGATCCCACACGACAAGCCTATTTGCTCGAAATGGAAGCGTTTGATTTTAATAAGTTGGATCTCGATAAACAGATGCAGCAACAAAAAGATAAAACCGTAAGCCAAGAGCTGCAGGTGGGTACGCAGGTCACCAGTGAAGAGCGGGAGTTGGCCGAGCGTTTCTTCAGTGAAGATGAACGGGTCTACACTAAAATAGAGATCATCGAGCAGATGCGTAATCAAGATTATTTGGGCGCCAAGATGGACTATTTTGATTGGGGGTTGTCTCAGCATGATGCGCAGGCGCAAGCCGAGCAGCAGCTTATCGAGCTTAAGCAGCAGGGGCATAAAGCGAAAATTGATCGCTATGAAAATAACCTCAATCAGATGGAGATCATCGCGCCCCATGATGGCCTATTTGTGTATCAGTCTGGCTGGGACGGTGCCATGCCAGTGGTCGGTGACATGATGTGGTCAGGTTTTACCATAGGCACCTTGCCCGACACCTCAGTGATGCAAGCTAAGCTGTTTGTGCTTGAGTCTGAGGCGGCGGGTCTTTCGGTGGGGCAAGCAGCTCATGTGTATCTCGATGCTTACCCAGATAAACGTTTCAGCGGTAAGGTCAGTCAGCTCGATGCGTTAGCTAAACCCAAAGATAAAGACAGTCCAGTTAACTACTTTCAGTTTACCGTGAGCCTAGATGAGACCCTGCCGGCGATCATGCAACCGGGGCGACAGCTGAGCGCTAAAGTGGATGCGGTGTCACTCAATGAGGTATTGACAGTACCCAACCAAGCGCTATTTCAGAAAGAGGGCCGCTATTGGGTGTACCTCAAAACGGCAGAGGGGTTTATCGAGCAAGGGGTCGAGCCCGGACAACGCAGTATCGACATGACGCAAATACTCGGCGGACTTAACCAAGGTGATGTGATTGCCTTAACCACACCACCCAAAAGGAGCCGCTTATGAAGGTGATTAAGGGGTATGTTGAGGGCGTCATTCAAGCGTTTGACGAGATGCGCCATCATAAATTGCGCACCGCGTTAACCTTGCTGGGGATGATATTTGGTGTGGGTGCGGTGATTGCGATGCTCAGTGTTGGCGAAGGCGCCGAGCGTGAAGCCTTGCGGATGATTGAGTCCATGGGAGTGAACAACATCGTCATCAATGCACGGCCCGCCGATGGTGAGGCGCTAAAATCTATCCGTGAACACAGCATTGGCTTAAGCCTGCGCGATGTGTCCAGTGCGGCCACCACCTTGCCTTTTGTTAAAGATTGGAGCGCGCAAAAGCAGGTGAAAACCTTTAGTTTATTTAGCCAGCAAGGGCGCAGTGATGCCACTGTGGTTGGGGTGACGCCCAGCTACTTTAATTTAAGTGCGCTCAAGGTGGCCAAAGGCCGCAGCTTGACTCAAGCCGATCAGAGTCATTATCGTCAAGTCGCCGTGCTGGGGCCCGAAGCCGCGCGCAGTTTATTTCCGCAAGATAAACCCGTTGGCGGACTGATTAAAGTGAACCATCAATGGTTTGAGGTGGTCGGCGTGCTGTCTGAAGGCGAGGCGGTGCAGTCTAAAATTCAAGGGGTTAAACTTGGCGGCGAACGTAATCAAGTGTTTATTCCACTGGCCACGGCACTCAAGAAGATGAACGTTAAACCGTTAGAGGATGAACTCGACTCGATTAAGTTGGCCATTGCCGATGGGGTTGAGCCTTCACTAGCAGCCAAAAGTTTAGGTCATCTATTTGAGCGGCGTCACGGTGGTGAGAAAGATTATGAGATCGTGGTACCTGCCGATCTATTGGCCCAACATCAAAAAACGCAGCAAATATTCAATATTGTGATGGCATGCGTGGCGGGGATCTCTTTGCTGGTGGGTGGCATAGGGATCATGAACATCATGTTGGCAACGATCATGGAGCGTACCGCTGAAATTGGCTTATTGCGTGCATTAGGGGCGAGACGTAAAGATATCGCGCGTCAATTTTTAATTGAGAGTATCGCTATCTCTGCCACGGGGGGCGTGATAGGCATAGTGGTTGGCCTGCTATTAGCCTTAGTGATATCAGCCGCTGCGGGTTGGCCTGTGGCATGGTCTCCCTTTGCCGTGCTGCTGTCGCTTGGGGTGTGTATGACCATAGGGATAGGTTTTGGGCTTTATCCGGCGCAAAAAGCGGCGCGGTTAGATCCCATCGTGGCGTTGCAACGTGATTAAAGCGCAGTGGTGTTGCTGCGGGTTAAAATCGAGAGTTATGCTACTAGGTGACGCTTGCTTTAATCTGCAGTGTTGCAGTGTAAGCTTCAACTTACAATGTTAATCGGCGGCTTAAGTCGCTAATGCTGCCTGTTTATGTTGTGCACTATTAAGCTGATTCAATGCGCCTGCGAGTTCAGTTTGCCGCCCGTAAAGGAAGTGCTGGGCAATGTTGCTCAGTTTGGCAACGACTCGTCTCAATTGCTGTGGTTAATAGGGGCTTAGGTGCATCAGTTACCGGGCTGTCATCTACTGGCTTATCATCTACAAACAAGGCTTGTATATCAGTAAACCAGCCGCCGTTAGAACTGGGCTGGACATAGGTTGAAATATCCACAAAGGTTAGCCAAAAGGCATAAGCAACGATGGAGTAGATGGTAAAGCGGAACATGGAACTACCTTGGTATTTACTAAATTAGAGACCAACTATACGCATTAATTTTATACAAATAAACTGTCAATGTTTTGCCGCGAAACAGTCATCTTTGTTTTTAGTTAACTCGCTGTTTTTTTTAGTTCAAAGTAGGGCGTTTCATCTCGAGGTGCCAACTGAAAATATCAGTGTCAGATTATCGCTATAGCGTCAACATTTGAGTTGAGTGCTTAGGGGAGGGACAGCTGACGTTTATTATGCACTGTGATAAGCAAATAGCCGAAAACCACTCGTTTGATTTGCAAGCGAGGCACGCCTAAGCGCGGGATCCGCCAGATCTCGACCATCAGACGCTTATCATTTTAGCGATAGCCAGATGGGCCTAAACTTCAGCTGTTGGTGAGGTGTGCCCTTACTGTTTAAACGCTTTGTCACCGTGCTCTATCTTAGTGACGTTTTTTCCACATCATGATCCCAGCGACAATAATCACTAATGCCACAAATGGTAATATATCGTATATATGGTGGAACAGCCCAAAACCACTGTGTCCTCCGTGTGCCCACGCCGCTGCAGGTAATAAACTCACAAGTAGTAATAATGCTCTGTTCATGGTGATGCTCCATTGTTTCGTGTAACTTCTTAAGTGTAATAAGGGTTAATCTGATTCCAACGCTAACTGCATCAGCAACATCTCTTCACCGGCAACGATGCGGGTGTCAAAACTGTGGCATTGAGGGCAAATAACGGTACGCTCGGCCACTTCACTAGTGGTGTTACATTGCTGGCAACTGAGTACGATGGCTTGATGCTCTATGGTGAGCACGGCCTCTTTGGCCCGACCCTCTAGCTTAAAGGTGTCAAATGCGGTGGCTAATAAGGCGGGTTCAACGCCACTTAGCACACCAATTTTTATCACCACTTCGCTGATACGGGTGGCGTTATTGTCACTGGCATATTGCTCGCATTGCTCCAGCAGAGCGCCGACGATGGAATATTCGTGCATTAACAGATCCTAGGTAATAATTCGCCTTGGGGTAGGTCGAGATAACGAGTGCTGCCCCACGGCGTCGTTAAGATCACCTTGCCATGATGATTATCTTCCACTTGACCAATAATGGCAGCGGTTTGGCTATCACCATAGCGATTGATAATTTCAACCACCCCAGATGCGATGGTTTGTGGCACGGCCAAAATAAAGGTGCCTTCGTTGGCTAAATCATGGGGTTCAAAGCCATAGAGTTCACACAGACCTTTAACCTCATCACTGACGGGGATCTGTGACTCGGCCACACTAATGCCCACCTTCGATGCCTGCGCCCATTCATTGAGCACGGCTGCTAGGCCGCCACGGGTGGCATCGCGCATGGCATGGATGGTGATATTAGCGGCGATAAGCTGCTCGACCACAGGCCATAAGTTGGCGCAATCACTGCGTAAATCTGACTCTAGGTTAAGTCCTTCGCGGGCCATCAAAATGGCGGCGCCGTGTCGGCCAATGTCACCAGAGACAATGATGGCATCCCCTGGCTGCAGATGATTGACCGAAATATGGGGTTTGAGGATCCGCCCAACCCCGGAGGTGTTAATAAATAAGCCATCGGCGCAGCCTTTTGGCACCACTTTAGTGTCGCCGCACACTACGCGAGTGCCGCTTTTATGCAGCTCACTTGCCATGCTCGCAACAATCTGTTTGAGCGAGGCGATGGCAAATCCCTCCTCGATAATAAAGCTACAACTGAGATATTGTGGCTCTGCGCCCATCATCGCCAGATCGTTGACCGTGCCCGCCACGGCCAATTTGCCAATATCGCCGCCAGCAAAAAACAGTGGGCTCACGGTAAAAGAGTCGGTGGTAAAGGCGGTAGGCCCGTCTAAGTTGAGCACGGCAGCGTCTTCTTCACTGGCTAAAATTGGGTTAGCAAAGGCCTTAAAGAAGATAGACTTAATCAGGTTATTCATCTCTTTGCCGCCACCACCATGGCTAAGTTGCACGGCTTTTTCGGTGGGCAGCTTGATCTCTACAGACATGGATTAGACTCCGTTATAGCGATAATACGCGTTGCAAGCCCCCTCGGAGCTCACCATGCAACTGCCTAAAGGGGACTCGGGCGTACAGCCACGACCAAACACCTTGCAATCTTTGGGTTTGGCGATCCCCCGTAAAATATCACCACATTGACACGCTTTATGATCGTCAATGTCGGCGACATTAAGCTTTTCACTAAAAATACGTTCGGCGTCGCGGTGGGCGTATTCGGGCCGTAGCATCAATGCCGAGTTGGCCACAGGCCCAAGGCCACGCCAACGAAATTGCGGGCGTATCATAAGGTATTGATTGACTTTTTGCTGGGCATGCAAGTTACCATCTTCACTTACCGCGCGGCTGTATTGCACATCCAACTCGGCTGTACCGGCTAACTTTTGTTTGACGATACGTAAAATGGACTCCATCACATCCACGGGTTCAAATCCGGCGACCACCACGGGGGTGTGGTAGCGCTCAACCGCAGGGCGATACAATTTAGCACCACTTATCACGCTCACATGGGATGGGCCAATAAAGGCGTTCACTGTGGCTTTGGGATCGGCCATCACGGCATCGATGGCGGGGGGCACTAATACATGATTGATATGAAAAAGCAGGTTATTAACCCCTTGCTGCTCAGCTTGTTCTATCAGCACCGCGGTCATCGGAGTGGATGTTTCAAAGCCGATAGCAAAGAAGATCACCGTTTTTTCAGGGTTCTCTTTGGCGATGGTGAGGGTATCGAGAGGATCATAAATGGGGCGAATATCGCAGCCTTGTGCCCTAAATTGCGCCAAGCTACCTTTAGAGCCAGGTACGCGGATCATGTCGCCTAATGTCACTAAAATCACCTCGGGCTGGGAGGCTAAAATGGCGGCGTGGTCGATACGCTCTTTAGGCATAATACACACAGGGCACCCGGGCCCATGGACAAATTCAATATTGGCGGGTAATAGCTGATTGAGGCCATATTTCATTATGGTATGGGTATGGCCACCGCAGACCTCCATAATATTGATGTTCCCCGGATATTGGCTCGCTAAGGTTTGGATCTCTCGGGCCAAATTATGTATGGTCGTGGGATCTCTAAATCCTTGGTAAAGCTGGTTAAGCTCAATCATGCTCAGTGCTCCATCTTGTCGACTATCTCTCGATAGAGTGCCAAGCTTTGCTCGGCATCAACCTTATCGATTTTATTCATGACAAAACCGATATGGATCAGCACATAATCATCCATGGCTAACGGCTCACTCATTAAGTGGCTAGATACTTTGCGTTTAACCCCCATGGTTTCAACCGTTACCGCTTGCTCGTCTGGGTGAATCGCAACCACTTTTGAGGGGATTGATAAGCACATGCTTAGGCTCTCCTATGGTCATTGAGCCATTGTGCAAAAGCAAACATGTTGTCACTGTCTTTAACCGAGGTGATCATCACTTCGGCCTTTGGATTGAGTTTTTTCACTTGTGCCTTGGCTTCCTCAACATCAAAATCAAAATGGGGCAGCAGATCCGCTTTGGTGATTAAAACCAAATCGGCTTTACGGAACATCACCGGGTATTTTTCTACTTTATCATCGCCTTCCGGTACCGATACCAACACGATATTGAAGTGGGTGCCCACATCATAAGAGGCAGGGCAGACTAAGTTACCGACGTTTTCGACAAAGCATATATCCAGCGGATTAAGGTCCACATGATGCAAGGCACCATGCACCATAAAGGCATCGAGGTGGCAGGCTGAGCCGGTTTGAATTTGGTAAGCGGGGATCCCTTTGGCAATTAAACGGTCGGCATCGCGCGAGGTTTCTAAATCACCTTCAATCACGCCATAGTGGAGCGGGGTATACTCTTTTAAGTGTTCCAGCAAGGTGGTTTTGCCGCTACCTGGGCTGCTCATCAAATTGAATGCGGTTATCTGATGTGCCTCAAAATGTTGCCGATTGTGGGCGGCTTCATGATCGTTCTTATCGAGAATTTTGTGAATGACGGAGAGGGTCTTGCTGTCATTGAGTTGCGGGTTACTGTGCAACTCCTGATGGTCATGGCTGTGGCCGTGATGATGATCATGCTCGTGGTGATGAGCATGTTCTGCGCCACTGGCATGAGCCCGTTCGCGTTGAGTGATAGAGCAGCCGCAATCTTTACACATGATGAACTCCATTTAATCTAATGCTAATAAACATTTTGCCCTGTGACAGTATTAACTTCATTGATACGGGTCACTTTATTAACAAAATGTACGTATTTTTATCAATCTTGCCTTACTGCTTAGCAGCCGATCTTTGTCGATGGATCTCATGCCACAACTGCCCCAGCGCAATGCCGCCATCATTGACGGGCACCTGTTTGGGGCTGAGCACTTGCTGGTTGCGTTGTTTGAGCCGCCGCTGAGTGTGTTTGAGTAAGTAACGGTTTTGAAATACGCCGCCAGTGAGTACCACTGGTAAGTGGGCGTGTTCCCTGGCTAAGCTGTCGATGGCGTCGGCGAGGCAATCCATAAAAGCGCGGGCAATCAGTCCTTGCCACTGGGGGGCATTATCGCGCAGTGACATGGCATTAAGGATCTGTTGCCATAGGTGATCGGTTTGCCACACGCCCTCCACCAAGGGTAAGGTAAAGCGCAGCGGCGCTGGCTCACTGGCAACGCGATTGGCTGCCCCCTCCAGTAACATGCCGGCTTGGCCCTCAAATTGGGTGCGGGTCATTAACCCCAGTAAACAGGCGAGGGCATCGAATAGCCGACCAATCGAGCTGGTCTGATGGATGGCGACGTCCTTACGCCATAACTGATATAAATTTTGGATCAGCAGCGGTGACATCCCTTGTATGGCGGGCAAATTGAGCGCGGCGATCGCCTCGGGCGAATGTTGCTCAAACAGCAGGGCGAGCATGATCCGCCGCGGATCGTTAATCGCTTGCTCATGACCAATTAGCGCCATGGGCTGTAGGTGCGCGATGCGCCGATAACCCTTAACGTCGGCCAGCATCACTTCGCCACCCCATAACTGCTTATCATCCCCAAGGCCTGTGCCATCAAAGCTAAACCCCAGCACCTTACCTGTGTATTGCTGCGCCGCCATGACGCTGAGAATATGGGCGTAATGGTGCTGCACTTGGCTATGGTGACAAGCTTGCTCTGCGGCATAGTCTCGTGCCCAGCGTGTCGGCGCGTAGTCAGGGTGGCGGTCGCTCACCACATAGCGGGGCGTAAACTGATATAGGCGGCTAAACGTGGCCAAGGTATCGGTAAAATAGTGCTCAGCCTCTAGGCTAAATAGATCGCCGATATGTGGGCTTAACACCAGATTATGGCCAAAACCAAACGCTAGGCTATTTTTTTGCTGCGCGCCAACCGCCAAGGTATGCTCTTTAACGCTGTCCTGCCAGTGGAGCGTCAATGGCGCGTAACCCCGTGCTAGGCGGATCACTTGCAGCTCGTCATCTATCATCTGCACTACGCTGTCATCACAGCCATTTAAAATAGCGCGATCATGATCCAATATCGCATCGACCACGCCTGCCAGTTGGTTTTGAATACCAACGCTTTGGGTAATGATAGGCTCACCGCTGCGGTTGGCGCTGGTGGCCACTAGGGGCCGTTGCAACTGCGACAATAACAGGTGATGTAAGGGGGTGTAGGGCAAAAACAGCCCTAATCGGTCAATATCGGGGGCGACACCAGGGCTGAGCAAACTGGGGCTATCGATACGCTCTAGTAAGGTGATAGGCCGCTCGGCGCTGCACAGCAGTTGCCACTCTGCCTCACTTGCCTTGGCCAGGGTTTTGGCCATGTTAAGGTCACTGCACATCACGGCAAAGGGCTTGGCTGGACGCTGTTTTCGGTCGCGCAGGCGCATCACGGCCTGATGATTGCTGGCATCGCATACCAGATGAAATCCACCCAAACCTTTGATCGCGACAATATCCCCTTGTTGCAACAAGGCAACGCAGCGATCTAGCGCGGCATCCCTGTGGGCTATCGCTTGGCCATTGGGTGTGGTTAATGTCAGCTGCGGCCCGCAGTTAGGGCAACTGACAGGCTGAGCGTGGTAACGCCGGTTTAGCGGATCGCCATAAGCCTCGGCGCATTGCTCACACAGGCTAAATTTCGCCATCGAAGTATTGGGACGATCATAAGGTAACGCATTGATTAAGGTGTAACGCGGCCCGCAGTTGGTGCAATTGGTAAAGGGGTAGCGAAAGTGACGATTATGAGGATCTTTTATTTCATTGAGGCAATCTTCACAGCAGCTTTTGTCGGCTGATACCGCGACCTGCGCCCCCTCGCTAGCTTGACTTTGAATGATCTCAAAACCTTGACTATTAGGGATAGGCGCCATGGTCTCTTGAGTCACACTGTCGATGCGGGCGAGCGGAGGCGGCGTTTGAGTTAATGTCGCTATAAATTGCGCCAGCTGCGCGCTTGCCCCTTGCAGCTCAATAGTCACGCCCAGACTATGGTTAAAGGTTAAGCCGCTCAAGCCTAGTTCATGGGCAAGGCGGTAGACAAAGGGGCGAAATCCGACTCCTTGGACAATGCCTGTCACCAACAGTTTAACCCGATGCAGTGATGCCTGTGGCGCCGTTTGGGCTTGAGCCGAAGACCGTTGAGATGGGGTGATGGTCACGCTATTTTCGCCGTTTTTTCAACAATAAAGCACCGATAGCATGATTATTACCGTCGATAGCCAATTGCTGATTGCATTTTATCGGAAAGTTTTTACCGACGCGCAGCACCACGCGTTGGCACAATAGGGGATTACGCCACTCGCTTCCCGCCAGTGCCACCGAGCGAATGCCAATATTTTGGTCTAAATGTTCTATCCAGTTGGCGAGGTAATCGGCTAACGAGTCGTGCATGCCAAAGGCCAGTTTGCGAGTGTCTCTGTCGTCGGCGAGGCGAAAACTCATTACGGTGCCAAGCGTTTTGCACCAGTTGAGGCTGCGGTGCGCTTCCCCGCGGGTGAGCGGGTAGTCGATACGCGGTGAGTTTGCACCGCGGTGGGCTTGAGCCGCAGCCATCAGGGCATCACATAGATCATCGACCTGCATCGAGCGACTAGGCAGTCCCAACAAAATCGCGCCAATGGCCCACAGGCTTGTGAGGTTATCGCGCGGTGCAGACAATTTGAGGTCGAGCAACCTGAGGTAATCATCTGGGAATTGCTGTTTAAATTTTTCCAGCACCTTGCGCTGCGGGCTCTGCTCTAATTGATGATAAATGTCATAGCCAGTGTCTGGCAGGCTGGGCAAGGCGAAAAACAGTTCATTGTGCCGTTTAGCATCGAGCGTTTGAATCTGGCCGCCGTGTTGCTGGCTAAAGTAGATGATGGCGCTGTGTTTATCCACGCCATGTTCTAGATTCACACTGTGCAAGGCCGATAGCCCATATTCTTGGGGCGTTAAGCTGATTAAGGCCGCTTGCTGTTGTGGCGTCAGCGAGCCAGTAACGCGCTCGACCCGATATTGCTGTTTGTCATGGCGGGCGTAGTAGGCCTGCGCGCCGTTGTGCAGTAACACATCCTCATGCAGTGCCGGCGTGCTAAGGTTTAGGGTGACAGGCGCTTGAGCGCTGCAATCGATATCGACCCAGGCGCCGTCGATAAAGGCCAGTGGCTCGCTGTGGCGAGGATCGTCAATATAGAGCCAGTCAACGCCATGTCTTCGCAGATGCTCGGTTAAAATCACCAATAAGCGGTTATAAGCAAAGCAGAGATCATACAGGGGGGCGTCCAGCTTAGGGTGATTATCTATGGCTCTGGCCGTGATCAGTGGCTTTTCGATGCTCGACAGGGCAAGTACTTGGCGATCGGTTAAGTGAAACTGGGCATTAAGGGTATTGGGGTTACACACCAATAATGTGGGACGACCCGCCGCGCTCAGTGGGTTGAGGCTTAAGGTGACGGGGAGATCGCCTGTTAAGGTTAACGCTCCATGGGTGAGCAACTCCGTGCTCAGCGCCGCAATATCGGCGCCGGTGAGTCCTTGATAATGGGGATTGATGCTGCGCTCGCCGTGGCAACAGTCGCACACCAAGCCTAAATCGCCAAATTGGGGGGATTGGTTATCGCCAAATTGCGGTGTACATTGCTGGCAAAACTCCTGGGTAATGGCCCCGCCTTTCAGTGGGTGGCTGCTGCCACTTGGGCTATCGATTAAGGCGATACGCGAATCGGTTAGCCATACCGAGATTAAAAAGTCGTGTGCGATGGCATCGGCTAACGTTTCCAGTTGCGGTTGCTTACCCTCGGCTTCGATAAAATAACAGCCTTTTTGGTAACCTACCTTGATTGTTAGCTCAGCGTAATTTAGGTATTGATTACATAAGTGTGCGTACAGTGGCACCGGACGTGAGCAGGTAAATTCAAATCTGATTATTTTCATTTATGATGACACCGCGCTTGTAAGAATCGGGAATGAGCTTATCGATAGCAATGTTGTTGATGCGCGTCACGGTAAACCCCAGTGAGCGTAAATGGTTTAGCGTGGTCACCTCCATTAACGGCACCGCGGCGGCGACGCTAGCGGTAAGGCCGAGGGTCATCGGCTCGATAAGGGTCGGGGTGCAACCGAGTACAAAGGTTTTTGGACGATCGCCAACCATCTCCATCATGGTCAAGGTCTGCAGCATCTCCACTTCGTGGGCACTGCCTTGCCAGTCTATTTCGCTTGGGGCTTTGTCAAAATCAAAAAAGTAAACTTCGCCGGGGCCGACCCCATTGGCATTGACTGTGTCGACGACAATCAGATAATCATATTGGCAGATAATAGGAATAAGGCCTTGAGCCAAGGTTCCCCCATCCATGATATCGAGTTGATGGGTTGGATGGGTAAATTGGTAGTTCTCTTGTAGGTAATTAACGAAGTGTACGCCGATACCTTCATCGGCGTACAACACATTACCAATACCGAGTAGCAGTATTTTCATGACATCCTTGTTAATGCTTTTTCGGGTGATAATCGTATCCAGACACGATCGAGTCAACCGAGTTATGTTTAAATCGAATACCGGTCCACACCGCCATATAGACGTGGATCACCACAAAGATGACAAACACCCACGTGAAGTAGTGATGCCAAATACGCACTTGTGCTAAGCCACCCATCTGCGCGGTTATCCATGCGGCAGGCTCCCACATAAGGCCACCGAGCCCTAGATGATAGACATTAGCATAGAGAACCAGTCCTGTGATGCAGATTAACGCCGCAATGAGTGAAATCACTAAGTAGGTCACAAATTGCAATGGGCCATAAACGCCTTTTTTATCAAGGTGTCCCATCCACAGATAGGACTTGAGCTGCACAATCCAACTCTTGATACTGGTGACATCTTTAAAGGAGCGTCGTTCGATATCGCTCTTAGCAAAGAAGAACAGATAAGCTCGCACCACAGTGATGGCGCACAATACAAAGCCAAACACTATGTGAGCAAAACGTATCCAGCCTTGCACCAATACATCTGAGCTGCTGGGCGCAACCAAGAATGGCCAGGCGATGTAGAAGCCCGTGATGACAAGAACCAGTATGGCTAGCGCTCGCAACCAGTGAAAAATTCTGATCGCGGCGCTAAATATAAAGGCTCTCTCATAGGGTACAGTAGGTGTATCCATGAGTTGCTCCTTAGGTGTTAGCGTTGGCATCGAGTCGGAATTCACCCAAATCTTGGCCTTTGTAATCCATCACATGGACAGAACACGCCATACAAGGGTCAAACGAGTGAATAATACGGATCACTTCCAGCGGCTTAGTGGGATCTTCTAGTTGCAATCCGATGAGCGCCGCCTCATAGGGACCCATCTTACCTTCATTATCGACAGGGCCCGCGTTCCACGTGGTAGGCACGACGGCCTGATAATTTTCCACTAAGCCATTTTTAATGCGGATCCAGTGGCTGAGAGCCCCCCGCGGCGCCTCAATCATGGCGTGGCCGACATATTCACGGTCAGGATCCATCTCGGGCTTCACATAGGTGCTTTCATCCACTTGAATGTTTTGGATCAGGGCATCGAAAGTTTTTAAGCCCTCTTCGGCCACAATCAAGGTTTGTAGCATGCGCGCCGCGGTGCGACCAAGGGTGGTAAACAAGGCTTCAACTGGCAGGCCAGTTGCTTCGAGTAAGCCATTAACCGCCTTGACGACCACTTCGTTACCACGTGCGTAACTGACCAACAAACAAGCCAGTGGGCCGACTTCAACGGGTTCACCTTGATAGCGCGGTGATTTGACCCATGAGTATTTACCATCACCGTCGAGGGTGGGCAGTTTGCCATATACTGTGTCGCGTTCAACAAAGCCGGTGTAGTTAGGGATGGTGGTGCCATCATAAGGGTGTTGTGGCCCATCGGCGTCATACCATGCATGGCTGACATCTTCTTTAATCAAGTCGGGGTTGAGGTCGCTGACATTGGCTAAATCGCCATTCATGATCACCCCTTGGTCAAACAGGTATTCGCCATTAGCCAAGATAAAGTCATTGGTCGCCATGAAGTTTTTCACGTTGACTCCACCTAATACACTTGGCTCGTTACCAAAGGCGTCGGCTGCCATGACGATATCGGCGTGATAGGCACGGCGAATAAAGTCGGTTACAGTGGCGTGTTTTTGCTTCCACTCTTGTAGGCGAGCAGGGCTCAACATATCACGTACCGACGTTACGCCGCCGACCACTAAGGATTGTGGATGGGGTTGCTTACCACCGAAAATCGCCATCATCTCTGCCGCTACCCGCTGTACTTCAAGTGCTTTTAGGTAGTGCGATAGTGCGATTAGGTTTTGCTCTGGGGTAAACTTATAAGTGCGGTTGCCCCAATAAGCGTTGGCAAAGGGGCCAAGCTTACCGGTTTCGACAAAGCCTTTTACCCGCTCTTGTACTGCTCTAAGTTCACCTTCACCGGCCGCAATTGGTTTATCGGTATATTTGAGAGCCACTTGGGCAGCCGCGGCTGGATCGGCGCTTAAGGCCGAGACCACATCGACCCAGTCTAGCCCATGTAAGTGATAGAAATGGACAATATGATCATGCATAAACAGGGATGTCAGCATTAAAGAACGCAGGTATTTGGCATTCAGTGGAATGGTTAATCCAAGTGCATTTTCAACCGCTTCTGTGCCGCAGCGATAATGGGAATAGGTACAGACACCACAGATGCGCTGTACGATGAGGCCAACATCCATGGGGGTGCGCCCTTTGAGGATCACCTCAATACCGCGCCACAAGGTGGATGAGGACCAGGCCTTTTGAACAACATTATTTTCATCAACTTCAACTTCGACGCGTAAATGGCCTTCGATGCGAGTGATGGGGTCGATAACTACACGTTTGCTCATTTAACTAGTCCTCTTTCGAATTGGCAAATACGCTGGCAACTGCATGGGCGCCGATACCAATGGCTGTCGCCCCTAAAATAACGGCTCCGACTGTGTCGGCGGTGGCATCGAGTCCGTGAAGTAACTGCCTGCCTAGAGGCTTCTCAAAATCAGCCATATCATCCCAGAAGTTGGGCTCAGAACAGCCCATACAGCCATGACCAGCCAATACTGGCCAACTAGTGTGATGATTAAATCGCTCGGTAGGGCAGTTATTGTAGGTGTAGGGACCTTTACATCCCACCTTGTATAAACAGAAACCCTCTTTGGCTCCGCTGTCACCAAACTCTTCGACAAATTCACCGGCATCGAAACGGCCACGTCGTTCACAGTTATCATGTACCCGAGCGCCATAGGCCCACTTAGGTCGGTTAAACATATCTAGGGCCGGTAATTGACCAAACATGATGAAATACATCAGTGTACCGACAATGTTTTTCTCACTTGGCGGGCAACCACCTAAGTTAACCACTGTCTTATTGACCACTTGGTCAACCCCTTTTGCGCCCGTTGGATTAGGCGCTGCGGCCTGCACGCCACCAAAGGCTGCACAGGTTCCGACCGAGATAATGGCGGCGGCGCCTTCGGCGGCATGTTTAACAATGTGAAGTCCGGTATGACCTTTACAGCCTACGGTAAGGTAGGCGCCATTATTGGCCGTGGGTATCGCCCCTTCAACCGCTAGCAGGTAGTTGCCTTTATAGGCTTCTAAGGCATGCTCGAGGTTCTCTTCTGCTTGCCAGCCCGCTGCGGCCATTAAGGTTTCGTGGTATTCCAATGACACATGGTCAAAGATGAGTGAATCAAGGTTAGGGGTATCGGCGCGTACCAGTGATTCGGAGCAACCGGTACACTCTGCCATATGTAACCAAATCAGTGGCACTCTATCGGCTAGTTCGGCGGCTTCGGCAACTAAGGTGCTAAATGGAAGTGGTAAAGCCAACATTGCAGTTACTGCAGCGCTCCACTTCATGAAGTCTCGGCGTGAAATGCCATGCTCTTCCATTTTGCTTTGCAAAGAATGGGCATGACGGGGTGATAAGCTACGCAACATCTTGAGGCGCGCTTGACCCTGTTGGTATAAGGCGGCATGTGTGTCCATGGTTAACCCTTTGTTGTCATTCTGATGCTGAGGTGTGGTGTATCGATTCGATAACTAAGTTTAGGCCGCAATTTAGGTATATTTGTTGATATGTATCAAGCTTTTGAGATGTTGTGATCGAGTCGATACTTTTCAGTTAATTCGTATGAGGCAGATCATGCTTATTCTCATATTTGGGACAAAAAGTCCCATTTTTTAGTGCTTGTGTGAGCTAGCGCAGATCCGCGTGGCAACTTATGTTATCAGGTCGTCAGTCGTTGGTATTAGCTTGTAATGGTTGACACTTATGCGCACAGACAGGGTGTAATCATGGGCCGTATCAAGCATGGCGCTCTTAAAAGCCCTTTATTAAGCCGCCGTTACATTAAAAGTTAGGCAAAATTTTCGGTTGATATTGCTAACCTTATATACACTTACTATAAGCAATCACATGAATAACTGGACTGTTTTTGTTGATGATAAAAAGCGGGCTTGCTTAGATCTGCTGATTGTAAGTCAGGCATGAGTCGAGTTATGCAAAGTGATACGCCCTTAGTGACGCAGGCTAGCCATTAAGAGTGATTTATTAATTCATGGGATTGTTACTTAGTGCACACAACCTTAGGAGCTACACTATGGAGTCGATGAAAGTCGTTGATTATATGGACCGTCAACCCGTGTTATTACATCCGGATATGACACTAGCTGCGGCGGTAGAAAAGCTGCTTACACAAAAAAAACTCGGGGCAGCTGTGGTGGATCATGAGGGCAATTTAGTGGGCTTTTTGTCGCAACAAGATTGTTTAGCTGTGATGTTAAAAAGCTCGTACCACTGTGATTTAACAGCTAATGTTAGCGATTGCATGCGCAGTGACGTGTTAAGTGTCACCCAAGACACGCCAATCATTACCCTAGCGGAACAGATGTTACAGGCTAAACCCAAAATCTACCCAGTGGTAGAGCAGGGCAAAGTGGTCGGCATTGTCGATCGTAATGCTGTGCTCAAAGCGATAAACCAGTCGATGCAAGCCTGCTATCTTAAGCCTGCTTAGGCATTATGACTCCTTGCAGCTCGTCGCGTTACTTTAACGGTGCTTGAATTAAAGCAACGCGAGGCTGAGCCTGATCTCCTGCAGAAATGCACCATTTGCCATACCAATAGCGTGCGTTAATTGGTAGGATCGCAGCCTTGTTTTTTCTTTTATGGGTTTTGCATTTGAATTCGCCACTTCACCCCCTGTCTAATGCCTTCTTAAAGCAATGTTATCAAGCGGATGCCTCTAAAATTAGGCGTCGTCTTTTTCGCTTAAATAAGCAAGCCGATTCCGATAAGAAGCGGGATGAATTGGTCAAACTTGAAGCACAGGCGGTTGCCGCTTGGGATAAGGTTGAGCAACGCCGCAGTGGTCGTCCGCAAATAGACTATCCCGAGGCGCTGCCTATCTCGCAAAAACGTGACGAAATAGCGCGGGCAATCGCGGGTCATCAGGTGGTGATTGTCGCGGGTGAAACTGGCTCAGGTAAAACGACGCAGCTGCCTAAAATCTGTTTAGAACTGGGGCTGGGTTGTCGTGGCCTTATCGGCCATACGCAGCCGCGTCGTCTCGCGGCGCGCAGTGTGGCAAGCCGAGTCGCTGAAGAGCTCAACAGTCCATTAGGTGAAGTGGTGGGCTTTAAGGTACGTTTTGCCGATGCGATAAAACCCAGCTCGTACATTAAATTGATGACCGATGGTATTTTATTAGCTGAGCTAACGTCCGATAAATGGCTCGACCAATACGACACCATCATTATCGATGAGGCGCACGAGCGCAGCCTGAATATTGATTTTATTTTAGGTTACTTAAAAAATGTGCTGAAAAAGCGCACCGATCTCAAAGTGATCATCACCTCAGCCACCATAGATGTGGAGCGTTTTTCCCAGCATTTTGATAATGCGCCTGTGATTGAAGTCTCTGGGCGAACCTACCCGGTTGAGACCCGTTATCGTCCTTTAGTGCGCGATCAAGACGAAGATTTAGATTTAACCGAGGGGATTTTTGCCGCAACAGAAGAGCTGATGGCCGAAGGCCCCGGTGATATTTTGATCTTTATGAACGGGGAGCGCGAAATTCGTGATGTGGCCGATCAGCTCAATAAACGCCAGTATCGCGATACCGAGATCTTGCCCTTATACGCACGTCTCTCTTATGGTGAGCAGTCTAAGGTGTTTAAGAGCCACGTTGGCCGGCGTATCGTATTAGCAACCAACGTGGCCGAAACGTCGTTAACCGTGCCCGGCATTAAATACGTGATCGATCCCGGCACCGCCAGAATCAGTCGCTACAGTTACCGCACTAAGGTGCAACGTCTGCCCATTGAGCCCATCTCGCAGGCCAGCGCCAACCAACGCCTTGGCCGCTGTGGTCGTGTGGCGCCAGGTATCTGTATCCGTTTATATGATGAAACCGATTTTATTAATCGGCCCGAATTTACCGATCCCGAAATTTTACGCACCAACTTGGCGTCGGTTATTCTGCAGATGTTGGCCATTGGCCTTGGGGATATCGAAGGTTTTCCATTTATTCAGCCGCCAGATCCCCGTTACATCCGCGATGGTTTCTTGCTGCTCGAAGAACTGCAGTCGGTTAAAAAACACCAAGGTCAGCTGCAGCTGACGCCACTGGGGCGCCAATTGGCATCGATTCCGGTGGACCCCCGTTTAGCACGCATGGTCGTGCAGGCCAACGAGTATGGCTGTTTGCATGAGGTGCTGGTTATCGCCGCAGGCTTGTCGATACAAGATCCCCGTGAGCGACCGATGGACAAAAAGCAGGCGGCGGACGAAGCCCATCGTCGCTTTAATGACAAACATTCAGATTTTGTGGGCTGGGTTAACTTGTGGAATCATGTCAAAACCGAGCAAAAAACCTTATCAGCTAGCCAGTTCCGTAAGCTGTGTAAGCAGGAGTTTTTAGCTTACCTGCGAGTACGAGAGTGGCAAGACTTGTATGTTCAGCTGCGTCAAGCGGTGCATGATCTTAAATGGAAACTCAACAGCGAACCGGCCGAGTATCAACCCCTGCATCAAGCACTGTTAACCGGTTTGCTGAGCCATATCGGCTTTAAAGATAAAGACAACGAATATGTCGGCGCCCGTAACCGTAAGTTTTTTGTGTTTCCAGGCTCTCCTTTAGCCAAGAAAGGCCCTAAGTGGATCATGGCCGCCGAAATGACCGAAACCTCGCGCCTCTTTGCTCGCTGCTGCGCCAAAATTGAGCCTGAATGGATTGAACCCTTAGCTGGCCATTTAATTAAGAAAAGCTATGTTGAGCCCCATTTTGAGGCCAAGCAGGGCAGTGTCGTGGCCTTGGAAAATCAGCAGCTATATGGCCTGACCATAGTCAATCGTCGCCGGGTGCAATATGGGCCGATAGATCCCGTTGAAGCGCGTGAAATTTTTATTCGCAGCGCCTTAGCTGACGGAGAACTGCGTACCAATGAAGCGTTTTTCGTCAAAAATCGTCAGCTGCTGGAAGACATTGAGTCGTTAGAGCACAAGTCGCGTCGGCGCGATATTTTGGTCGATGAACAGGCTCTGGTGGATTTTTACCAGAGCCGCATTCCCGCTGGCATTTATAACGCGCCCAAATTACTCAGTTGGTGGAAGCAGGAGAAAAAGGTCAATCCCGATCTCTTAGACTTTGAACGTTCACAGCTGATGAAACGCAGCGATGAGCATATCTCGGCGTTGGATTTTCCCGACCATTGGCATCAAGGCAATTTAACCCTCTGCCTAAGTTACCATTTTGAACCTGCCGATGTTGATGATGGCGTCTCGGTGCATATTCCGGTGGCGTTATTAAATCAGATAGACAGTAACGGTTTTGACTGGCTGGTGCCGGGCTTGCGAGAAGAGAAGTGCATCGCGCTGATAAAGTCTTTGCCTAAAACCTTAAGGCGTAACTTTGTGCCCGCTCCCGATTATGCCAGAGCCTGCTTACAGGCGATGACATCGACCGAGCTGAGCCTGCTCGAGGCCATGTGCAAACAGTTACTGCGCATGAGCGGGGTGCGTGTCTCAATCGATGATTTTGATCTGTCGCAGTTACCTGCGCATTTGTTGATTAATTTTAAGGTCGAAGATGACCGCGGTAAGCTCATTGCCCAAGGCCGCAACCTAGAGGATCTCAAGACTCAGCTGCAAGGCCAAGTCAGCCAAGCGATTCGCAATGTGGCCGACACGGGTATTGAGCAGCAAGCGTTGACCGAGTGGAGTTTTGGCGATCTACCCAAGCAGTATCAGCAACGCAAAGGGAATTTTGAAGTCAAGGCGTTTCCAGCGCTGGTGGATGATAAAACCAGTGTCTCTATCGCCTTATTTGATGATGAAAATGAGGCCCAGCGCGCCCATCGCAGTGGCCTGCAGCGCTTGTTGCTGCTTAACATGCCGTCGCCTGTGAAGCACCTGCAACAAACCTTGCCCAATAAAGCCAAGTTGGCGATGTATTTTAATCCTTTCGGTCAGGTTAATGAGCTGATCGATGATATTTTATCGGCGGCAGTGCAGCAGTTACTGGACGAAAAAGGGCTGGATATTCGTAGCGCCGCGCAATTTGAACAGGCTAAAGAGTGGGTGCGCCAAGAGCTTAACCCCACAGCGGCCAAGATAGCCTTGCAGGTGGAAGAGATTTTAACCTTGTATCAAAAGGTGAAAAAACGCCTTAAGGGTAAAATTAGCTTCGATATCGCCTTCGCCATGAGTGATATTCAAGCGCAGCTCGACAAGTTGGTTTACAAGGGGTTTGTTGAGCAGTGCGGTTGGCAACGATTAAGCGATTTAGTTCGTTATATCAAAGCGATAGATAATCGTCTCGACAAGCTGCCGGTCGACCCTAATCGTGACCGCTTGCACCTGCAAAGCATTAATAATGTGCAGCAATTACTCGAGCAACAACTGGCTAAGGTACCGCGAACTGCGGCTATTCCTCAGGCGCTGCAAGATGCCCGCTGGATGATAGAAGAGTACCGAGTGTCCTGTTTTGCTCAGGTGCTGGGCACTGCCTATCCCATTTCAGAGAAGCGGATTATTAATCGTATTAACGAAGCGTAAAATAGACAAGAGTCGATAAAAGCACCTTTTAAAGGTGCTTTTTTTTTGCTTATAAATAATTCCAAAGCTGGGGTGAAAGCGTTGGAGGAGCCTGGATTGCTGGTGGTTTGCCATCAATTGTCTGCTTCTGTCGCCAATTCATATTGAGGTCTAGACTAGGGTGTGTTCACTTATTAACCAAAACGAAACCTGAAATAGATGATCTAGTTATTATTTCAAGATAAAAGGTGATCTATATCAAAGATGCTTATGGTTTACCGCTTTGGAGGTATACATAGTGATATGCAATTGTTGTTAGCTTGTTAGTGGTGGGTTTCGTGAGACATTGTCTTAATAAATTGAATTATGTTTGCGTCACTGGGTTTTATTAGCGTCGACATGGTTCGTTGGAGGATGTATGGGTTCCTTATCTAAG
Organism: Shewanella algidipiscicola; assembly: GCF_003605125.1. Classification (GTDB taxonomy): domain Bacteria; phylum Pseudomonadota; class Gammaproteobacteria; order Enterobacterales; family Shewanellaceae; genus Shewanella; species Shewanella algidipiscicola. The sequence continues at coordinate 234,863 of NZ_QPQT01000001.1, read as the reverse complement.
GATGAGAAAAGCTTAGAACTTAAAATATTTATTTTTATCACAGTGTTCCTTGCTCCGTTGTTATCTGTGTTACTGGTTTCTGGATTAGGGTTTGCGATTTGGTTTAGCCAGATATTGACCGGACCACCAGGTGCAGGCTGATTCAGTATATAAAAACAATCAATGGGAGAGGGTATCGATGGACAAAGAACTGCATGTTACAAGCTTGGTGGTTCAAGTCAAACCTAGGCAAATGTTCAACGTTAGGCAAGCCATTTTAACAATGGAGAAAACCGAGTTATCTGTTAATGATGAGACCAAGCTGGTGGTGGTTTTAGAGGGAGAGACTCAACAAGAATTACTGGCAAATATTGCAGCCATTAATGGCATTGAGGGCGTCCTGTCGGCAGCGATGGTTTACCATCAAAGTGAAGTGCTTAAAGAGGATGAAAAATGAAGATGAATAGACGCGAATTTATGAAGGCCAATGCGGCGATGACCGCAGCAACCGTTGCCGGATTAGCACTGCCGACAGCAGCCAGTAATTTAATCACGAGTTCAGAACAGACCAAACTCGAATGGAACAAGGCACCCTGTCGTTTTTGTGGGACGGGCTGCTCTGTCATCGTGGGGACGCGCGATGGCAAGGTGGTTGCGACGCATGGTGATGCCAAAAGTGAAGTCAATCGCGGATTGAACTGCATTAAAGGATATTTTCTATCGAAAATCATGTACGGCAAAGATAGATTACAGGTCCCTATGCTACGTATGACGAATGGTCAATATGACAAACACGGTGAATTTACCCCAGTAAGCTGGGATACCGCATTCGACACCATGGCAGAAAAATGGAAGAAAACCATTAAAGAGAAAGGGCCGACTGCTGTGGGTATGTTTGGCTCTGGTCAGTGGACCGTGTGGGAAGGCTATGCCGCCTCTAAGTTGATGAAAGCCGGTTTCGGTTCAAACAATATTGATCCCAATGCCCGCCACTGTATGGCATCTGCCGTAGGTGGCTTTATGCGTACCTTTGGCATCGATGAACCTATGGGCTGTTACGACGACATGGAGGCTGCCGATGCTTTCGTGTTGTGGGGGTCTAATATGGCTGAGATGCATCCTATTTTGTGGACTCGAGTGACAGACCGTCGCTTAAGTGCGCCTCATGTAAAAGTCGCGGTATTATCCACATTCGAACACCGCTCTTTCGATTTAGCCGATCTGCCCATTGTATTTACACCGCAAACTGACTTGGCGATGCTTAACTTTATTGCCAACTATATTATTCAAAACGATAAGGTCAATTGGGATTTCGTCAATAAGCATGTCAATTTCCGCAAAGGTGAAACTGACATTGGCTATGGATTACGTGCTAGCCATCCATTACAACAAAAGGCCAAAAACGTCAAAACAGCGGGTGACTCGACGCCCATAGATTTCGAGGCATTCAAAGCTTTTGTGGCCGATTATGATGTGGTCTCTGTCAGCAAACTCTCTGGCGTACCCGAGCATAAACTGATCGAACTGGCGGAGTTGTATGCCGATCCAGATAGAAAAGTAACCTCTTTCTGGACCATGGGCTTTAACCAACATACTCGTGGGGTGTGGTGTAACAATCTGATTTATAACATTCATTTATTAGTCGGCAAAATCTCAACACCTGGGAATAGTCCTTTTTCACTCACAGGGCAGCCTTCTGCCTGTGGGACAGCGCGAGAGGTGGGAACATTTTCGCATCGCCTACCGGCCGATCTAGTGGTGAATAATCCTGAACATAGAAAAATAGCCGAAACAATTTGGCGCATTCCCGACGGCATTATTCCACCTAAGCCGGGTTATCATGCGGTGGAGCAGAACCGTCGCCTCAAGGACGGTGACTTGAATGTTTATTGGGTACAAGTCAATAACAATATGCAGGCGGGCCCCAACATCAATGAGGAAGGCTTACCAGGTTATCGCAACCCCGAAAACTTCATTGTGGTATCTGATGCTTATCCGACGGTGACCACTCAGGCAGCAGATCTTATCTTACCGACGGCGATGTGGGTTGAGAAAGAGGGCGCGTATGGTAACGCAGAGCGCCGTACCCAGTTTTGGCATCAGATGGTAAGCGCCCCAGGTGAATCGCATTCTGATTTATGGCAACTGGTGGAGTTTTCTAAACGCTTTACCACCGACGAAGTGTGGCCTGAGGCGGTATTAGCTCAAAACCCTCAATACAAGGGCAAGACGCTGTTTGAAGTGCTGTACCAAAACGGTAATGTTGACAAGTTTCCATTGGAACAGGTTGACCCTAAGTACCTCAATGACGAAGCGGCGCATTTTGGTTTTTATCTCCAGAAAGGTCTCTTCGAAGAGTACGCCACTTTTGGTCGCGGACATGGGCATGATTTAGCCGATTTCGATACATACCATCAAGTCCACGGCCTACGTTGGCCTGTGGTCAATGGGCAAGAGACGAAGTGGCGTTTTCGTGAAGGCAGTGATCCTTATGTCAAGGTAGGAAGTGGCTTTGAGTTTTATGGTAAACCAGATGGTAAGGCAGTGATTTTCGCCTTACCCTATGAACCCGCCGCAGAGTCTCCCGATGAAGAGTATGACATCTGGTTATCGACAGGGCGAGTACTGGAACATTGGCATTCAGGTTCAATGACTCAACGTGTCCCGGAGTTGTATCGTGCCTTTCCTGATGCGGTCTGTTTTATGCACCCTGACGATGCTAAAAAACGCGGTTTGCGCCGTGGTGATGAAGTGAAAGTGATTTCACGCCGTGGTGAAATTAAGACCCGTGTTGAAACACGTGGCCGTAATAAGCCCCCGATTGGATTAGTGTTTGTCCCTTGGTTCGATGCCAGTCAGTTGATTAATAAAGTGACTCTCGATGCGACAGATCCATTATCAAAGCAGACTGACTTTAAAAAGTGTGCCGTTAAAGTGGTTAAAGCATAGGGGAAACATCATGAAATCAGCAAAAAAAGTAACCTTAATCGCAATGGTTGGTGTAAGTGTGGTGATGTCGCCGGGCGTCCATGCGGCCAGTGTACCGGATGAAAAAGTTGCCACATTACGTCAGGCGCCGATTAACGTGGAACCCACGCCGCCAGCAATGCAAAGAGTAAGCAATACTGACATTAAACAAGTGCGTAATTATCCGATGCAACCACCGGTGATCCCGCACAAGATTGATGGTTATCAACTCGACTTGAAAGTGAACAAGTGTATGTCATGCCATGCGCGCAAGCGCACGGGGGAATCACAAGCGCCGATGGTGAGCGTGACTCACTATATGGACAGGGAAAATAATTTTTTAGCCACCTTGTCCCCAAGGCGGTATTTCTGTACCCAATGTCATGTGCCTCAACTTGAAGCTAAGTTGCTAGTCGAAAATGACTTTGTCGATATGGATCACTTGATTGCCCCTAAAACAAAAGCAGAGCACTAGGAGCCGAGATGATAGCTAAATTACACGCTAGCCTAAAAAAGGTGTGGGCAGTGTTAAGGAAGCCAAGTGTGCATTACAGCTTAGGTTTTCTGACCATAGGTGGCTTTGTTGCAGGGGTTATATTTTGGGGGGGCTTTAACACAGTACTGGAAGCGACCAACCAAGAGGCTTTTTGCATCAGTTGCCATGAAATGGAAAATAATGTCTATGAAGAGTTAAAAACCACCATACACTTTACCAACCGCAGTGGGGTACGTGCCACTTGTCCTGATTGTCATGTACCACATAATTGGACCGATAAAATTGCCCGAAAAATGCAAGCATCGAAAGAGGTGTGGGGGAAGATATTTGGCACTATTAATACCCGTGAAAAATTTGAGGGAAAACGCCGCGAGTTAGCTGAGCATGAATGGGAAAGATTAAAAGCCAATGACTCTTTAGAATGTCGTAACTGTCATAACTTCGATTATATGGATTTTACTCGCCAATCGCCTCGAGCGGCGCAGATGCACTCAACCTCTCTGGCCAGTGGTGAAAAAACCTGTATCGATTGTCACAAGGGCATCGCCCATCACTTACCGGATATGCGAGGTGTCCAAGGGTTCTAATCCGTAAACTGTCTCCACCCAAAACGCCAGCCTTCATCTCGCTGGCGTTTTTATAGGGTGCAAGTAGGGTTTAGCGTAGCTGCTGGCGGCGATTAAGGGCAATAAGTTTATCTAGAATGCGCTCACCATCCATACGAATACCATTGTGTTCATATTCAGAGGTGAGCCAATAGGTTAGGTTACCCACCTGAGCTGCGGTTTCTAAGCTGTAGGTCATCTCGACAAACATATCTTCGCTGTAAATGGCTGCGGCGACCGGCACCTGATTGCGCGCTAAAATATTAACATCGTATAGCATGGGCCAATCGGCTTTTTCGGCTAACAGGTGCGCGGCATGTTTGAGCGGTTTAAGGTTAGTAAATTGCTCAAAAAACCATGGGTATACCATTTCGCCAGTAAATAAAAATGGACTATCGGCACGGTAGTTAAACTGTTCGAATTGGCCTCGTACGCGCTGCGCCGCCCAGTTTGATGCGTGCTGCTGGCAGTAGATGCTCTCGTGCAACAAGGCAAAAATCGGGTTGGTATTAAAGTCGAGTAACTGGCAAAAATGGGCTAAAAACAGCGGATTCATCTGCAGGCCTTGGTCGCTCTCCATCAAGGCTTGCTCTAACAGATAATATACCGCTTCTGGGCCTTGCTCCATGCCAATATTGATCCCCAGCAGTTGCAACATTTCTACCGTAAGTCGCTCGCCTGTGGCGATACGCACCTCATGGGTACTGATATATTGTGCGAGGTTTTGTATTAATGGCTGCGCGTCGGGAAAGCGCGCGAAAAAGTCGCTATTTTTGCGTTGCACTCTTTGATAGGTGGCTTGATAGACCTCATCACAGCGGCGAGTGAGCGAGGGAATTCCGCCGGTGATGTAGGCCTCTTTGAGGCCATGGGGGGCATCGTTAAGGTATTTTAGGACACAAAAGCCGCCAAAACTTTGCCCAAGAATACTCCACTTTTTACCCGGACAAAGCTGCTGACGTATCGCTTCAGCATCGGCAATGATACTATCGGCGCGAAAATGGCTAAGGTACTCGGCTTGAGCAGTAGCGTCTAAATGGCTCAGCGACACAGCGTTAACGGGTGACGACAGCCCGGTACCGCGTTGGTCGAGGAGTAACACCCGATATTCTTGCAAGGCTCTTTTTATCCAGCCGCTGTTTGCCACAGGCCTTACGGCGCCAAATCCTGGGCCACCTTGAAAAAACACTAGATAAGGCAGTGCTTTATCGCTGTGGCTGGGTGAGACGAGTTCGCGAGCAAACACACTGATGCGCGGCCCATTGGGCTGTTGGTGATCCAATGGCAGCATAAAGGTGTGTTTAATGGATTGGATCCCAGACAGTATTTGGCAATTGCTCATGTGTATCCTTTTGATTTTCAGTGGATGTAGCCCGCAAGAATTGTATATAAAAACAATAGCGTGGCATAGATTATCCTAGATCAATATATTGATAACCGATATTAGTTAAAACTGACGTGTTATCCTAATCTATGCTTAATTGAAAGAGTGGAAGTAGCAGATGAAATATCAAATTGTGCCGGTCACACCTTTTCAGCAAAACTGCAGTATTATTTGGTGTGAAAAAACCAAGTCAGCTGCAGTTGTCGATCCCGGTGGCGATATCGCTCGTATCGAGCAGCAATTGGCTCATCATGGTTTAACGATAACGAAAATCTTGTTAACCCATGGTCATATCGATCATGTTGGCGGTGCAAAAGCGCTCAGTGAAGCCACTGGCGTCGATATTATTGGCCCTCATAAAGACGATGAATTTTGGTTGACTTCGTTAGCGGAGCAGAGCAAACATTTTGGTTTTTTACCGGCACAGCCTTTTGTCCCCAACAGATACCTTGCGGCGGGTGATACCATCTCGGTTGGCGAACAAACATTGCAAGTCTTGCATTGCCCCGGACATACGCCTGGGCATATTGTGTTTTTTAATCAGCAAGCGAAGTTGGCGTGGGTGGGCGATGTGCTGTTTAAAGGCTCTATTGGTCGCACCGATTTTCCGCAGTCAAACCATCAACAGTTAGTCGAGTCGATAACCCAAAATTTATGGCCATTAGGCCGCGATGTGACCTTTATTCCGGGCCATGGACCTATCTCTAATTTTGGCGCCGAGCGCGAGCAAAACCCTTTCGTTGCCGATCAGCTATTAGCCTAACCTTTTCATACTGGCCTCATCCTTGCCATTAGTCGCCATCGTTTCATGACGAGTGGCGACTTAGTGTGCCGTTGATTTTGACATAACAATAATGTGAGTTTGCTTATCTGTGCTTTGTTAGGGTAGGTTGTAACCTGCAGTGGATTGTAACGCGTCACACGCAGGAGGCTGACGGCAATGTCACATCATATTGAAGATCTAGTGAACAGCTGGCAAGCGGCGCCCGATGACGACTGGGTGCTGGTAGTGATCACTCGGGTTGAAGGTTCGGCCTATCGTAAAGTGGGTGCCATGATGCTGATCCACTCTCTGGGCAAGAGCGTTGGGGTGATCAGTGGTGGCTGTTTAGAGGCTGATTTAAAACGTTACGCCCAAAAAGCATTACAAACTCAGCAAGCGCTGAGTGTCTGTTACGATGCCAGCGACGAGTCTGACGCCAGCTATCAACTGGGTTGTGGCGGCGTGGTGCACTTGATGCTAATTCCCCTGTGCCGTGAAAATCACTACCTTAATTTCCCCACCCTGAGTCAGGCGTTAAAGTTGGGAGGGCGGTGCTATTACCAGCTCAGCTTGTGTCATTCGAGGGCGCCGCAAGGGGCGATAACCACAGCGGTATGGGCCAGTCAGGCACAAATTGATAAACAAGCGCTTAGCCTACAGTTGAGTGACTTTAACCGAGCGGGGATTCATCAGAGTGAACAGGCTACCTTAGTGATCCCGCTGCGCAGTCGTTACCGTATTGCCATTTTTGGCGGCGGTCTGGACGCCCAGCCAGTGTGTCGTATCGCCATGGAGCTAGGGTGGCAGGTTGATGTGGTCGATGAACGCACCAGTTATGCGCGTAGTCATGATTTCGTCGGTGCCCGCGTGCTTAAGCTGCCAATCGAGGCGCTAGATGCGTCATTTTGGCACGGCCTCGATGGGGCGATTATTATGCACCACAATTTATCCCTCGACGCTAAGGCCTTGGCTTCGCTACATACCAATGGCGTAAATATCGCCTATATTGCCCTGCTTGGTCCTGGGCATAGGCGCGATTGCGTGCTGGCGTTAGCCGAGCTCACCTCTGATGCGATTAAACCATTTTTTTCGGCGCCGGCAGGCTTGGCCTTAGGCGGAGAGCTGCCCGCATCGATTGCGCTGAGCATCTTGTCTGAGTGTCATGGGGTGTTGCATCAGGCCAAACTTGGGGCGTTGCAAGAGGTGATGTTATGACGCAGACAACTCAATCGCCATTCCAAACTCAGTCGCCATTACAGATGATCGCCTTGCTGGCCGCAGGCGGGAGCCGCCGTTTTGGTGGGGCCAAATTAGCCGCGCCCATTGAGGCTGACAACTCAATTGATGACTCACAAACGGGCCACAAACAGACACTTCTTGGGGTCGTGTATGGGCGTTTGTCTCAGGTTGCCAGCCATGTGGGCGCACAGTTAGTGGTGGTGGTCGGTGGGCATCGTGAGGCGGTGATCGACGGTTTACCTGTCGATGCCAAGGTATTGGATAACCGTCACTGGCAACAAGGGATGGCCAGCTCCATTGGCGTTGCGACTGAGTATGCGCAGGCAAGGGGCGCCGAGTCGTTAATGATCACCTTGGGCGATCAACTTGGCTTACAAGTTACCGATTACTTAACCCTGTATGGCGCCCGCGCGCAAGCCTGTACCCGTGTTAGCGCCTATTATGCCTCGGCCCCTGCGGTGCCCGCGATATTTCATCGTGATGACTATACTGCATTACTCACATTAAAAGGGGATAGGGGGGCCAAGGCGCTGCTTAGACGCCGGTATCAAGAGGGCAAACTGATTGCCGCAAGCTTACCTCGTGCTGAACTTGATATCGATACCCAAGAGCAACTGCATGATTTTTATAAGATATAGGTGCTCAGTACCTGTTTAACTAGTCGAACACCCTGTAGTCGCTGTCGGGGTTATCAAGGAGAAATAAGATGTCCAAGAATTCATTAGGACTCAAGATTAACGGCAAAGATTACACCTTGGATGCCGACCCCAATATGCCTGTGCTGTGGGCCATACGCGATATTGTTGGGCTCACTGGTACTAAATTTGGTTGCGGTGCAGGCTTATGTGGCGCCTGTACTGTCCATGTCGATGGTCAACCTCAACGTGCCTGTTTAACCAGCCTAAAACAGGTACAAGGTAAGCAGGTCACCACCATCGAAGGCTTGACATTTGAGCCGTTAAAACGGGCCTGGCGTGAGCATAATGTGCCTCAATGTGGTTATTGCCAAGCGGGGCAGTTGATGTCGGCTGCGGCCTTGTTAACTCAGACGGCGCAACCGACAGAGCGCCAAATCGATGAGGCGATGGCAGGTAACCTGTGTCGCTGTGGTACCTATACGCGCATTAAGGCGGCGATTCAAACGGCATCGGGTCAAAAAGTCAGCCAAACCGACGCCCGTAGCGAGTCTGAGCAGGAGGCACAAGCATGAGTCAATTCACTGCAGTACAAAATTTTAGTCGCCGCGACGTATTAAAGCTGTTTGGTGTTGCCGGAGGCGGATTAGCCTTAGGAGCCAGTGGCGTAAGTTGGAGCCCGATGGCGCTTGCACAGCAAGGCACGTCAGAGTCTCGGCTTAATCTGTTTATCGCTATCGGTGAAGATAATCAGGTGTATTTAACGTGTCATCGCTCAGAAATGGGTCAGGGGATCAGAACCGGGATCCCGCAAGTGTTGGCCGATGAGTTGGGTGCTAAATGGGATAATGTGGTGGTGGTACAAGGGCTGGCGGATGAGCGTTACGGCAGCCAAAATACCGATGGCTCGCGCAGTATTCGCCGTGGTTTCGATAAGATGCGTGAGATGGGCGCGATGGCTCGTACCATGCTAGAACAAGCTGGTGCAGAGCGCCTCAAGGTGCCCGCCTCTGAGCTAAGCTGCATTGACAATGAGGTGGTGCATTCTGTCTCTGGTCGACGCCTGAGTTTTGGTGAGCTCGCCTTAGCGGCCGCTGCGCTGCCCTTGCCCGATCCTGCTAGCTTAACGCTGAAATCGGCGGGGCAGTACACCCATATTGGTAAATCCCATGGGATTGTCGATATGGAGGATATTCTCACTGGCCAAGCAGAATTTGGTTACGATGTGCAGCTTGATGGGATGCTATATGCCAGCATTACACGCCCCCCCGTGGCGGGCAGCGTCCTAAATCATCTGGATGACACTCTGGCGCGTGCCACCGCTGGCGTGGTCGATGTGATCACCTTGCCAGTGCCTATAGGTGCGCCGAGTTTCCAACCCCTAGGCGGCGTGGCGGTTGTTGCAACCAATAGCTGGAGCGCCATCGAAGGGCGCAAACAACTGAGTATCCGTTGGGGGAAATCGCCAAATGACGCGCATGACTCACAGCAGTATTTAGCCGAGCTCAGTGAGCGGGTGAAGCAACCGGGCAAAGTGGTACGCCAACAAGGGCCTGTCAATACTGATTGGCCAAAAGAGCAGACCATCAGTGCTCTCTATACCGTGCCTTATCTGGCCCATGCCATGATGGAGCCCCCGACAGCCACCGCCAGAATGACTGCCGATGGTGTTGAGTTGTGGGCATCGACTCAGACCCCGCAAAGTGCGCAGCAAACCGTGGCTAATGCGCTGGGGCTCAAAGTTGAGCAGGTGATCATTCATGTGACCTTGCTCGGTGGGGGATTTGGGCGTAAGTCGAAACCCGATTTTTGTGTCGAGGCCGCCTTATTAGCCAAACAAACTGGTAAGCCGGTGAAGGTCAGTTGGAGCCGCGAAGATGAGCTGCAAAACGGTTATCTGCATGCCATTAGCGCCCAGTATTTTAAAGGCAAAGTGGGGGCCGATGGCGTCGAAGCCATACTGCAACGCAGTGGTTTCCCGAGCATCAGTTCTACCTTTAATGCCAGTGTTGATGAGCCTAGCGCCTCAGAATTGGACATGGGCTTTGTCGATGTGCCGCTGAGTATCAACAGCTTACGCTGCGAGTCGGTAAAAGCGCAGGCTCATACACGTATCGGGTGGCTGCGCTCGGTGTGTAATATTCAGCACGGGTTTGGCATTGGCTCATTTGTCGATGAATTGGCACATAAACGCGGCCTACCCACAGTGCAAATGTGGCGCGAATTGCTTGGCAGCGATAGGCACGAAACCTTTGAAAACCAAGGGTTCACCTATGGTAACTATGGTGACTCTCTGAGTCGCCACCCTGTGGATACGGCGCGCTTTAAAGGGGTGATCGATGCGGTCGAACAGGCCATGGCTCGTCAACCTAAGCCCACGTCGGGTCAAGGGTGGGGGTTTGCCGTGCACCGCAGCTTTACCGCGTTTGTCGCCACTGCCACCTTGGTTGAGGTGACGGATAATAAACTCAAGGTGCTTAAGTCGATTATTGCTATCGATGCCGGTACCTTAGTTAACCCAGATCGCGTTCGCTCTCAGCTTGAAGGGGCGGTGATGTTTGGTTTGACCCTCGCCTTAATGGGGCAAATCAGCTTTAAAGCGGGGCGGGTAGAGCAGTCTAATTTTCATGATTACCCATTGTTACGTATGTCACAGTGCCCTGATATTGAGACAATCATCATCGCCTCGGATGCCGTGCCTGCTGGGGTGGGTGAGCCAGGCGTACCACCGGTGGCGCCAAGTGTCGTTAATGCTATTTTTGCTGCGACGGGCAAACGTATTCGGCAGTTGCCAATTAACGCCCATATGTCGGTGTAATGTCACGTCAATAAACTGCTCCAGGTTAATTGGCATGACGTAAGCGCAACCTAAACTATGCCCCGTTATACGTGAGAGCGGGTTACTTAAGTGTTACTTGGGCACATCAGCATGCTGTGCCCAAGTGATTTTAGTGTAATTGTTTAAAGATTTGTCATTAAAATCGATAGTCGATGTTGATCGCCTCTTGAGTGTTGCATCACTTTTGTTATGGGTGTTAATATCGCCGCCATCTTACCTCCCTTGATTTTAGGTGCGCTCAGCCGTTTGGCATCATGCTGTTTTGACTTTGTGGGTATGCAACAGCTAACACCATCTTGAGCATGGCGTTAAGCCTCACAAGCTAAGGTGGCTTGGCAGGTGTGTTCCCTAAAGCCTAACGCATCGTCTATGTCACATTTTCTTCCGCTATCCATACAGTAAAATCTTGCCTAGCCGATATAAATCTTCGACATCGTCAAGACTTCAGCTGCTAATGCGGAAAACGTTAGTCTGTGAAATAGCTAGAGGCTCACCTCGTCGTATAAAAATAAGTGGACTCCCATGAAAGCAATCGAATTTAGAAAGATAGATGCATTAATGATTAAGTTAAGCCTCAATGGTAAATTTGGGGTGGTGTGCGCTATGGTCAGCCTCATTACCTTAAGTATCGCCTTGCTTAATCTCAATCAACTTACCCAATATGCCCACAGCAGCTCTGTCGCACGGGCGCAGGCCAGTCTCGATGCCTATGCCAATATCGCGAAATCACAACAACTCACTGAATCAACACTTGCGCAGTTTGCCACGCAGCACGGATTGAGCTTAGCCAGTCGTGCCGTTAATACGCGTCAGGGCGATAATGTCACCGTCAGCGCTCCAATTGCAGGTCAATTTTTACAGACGAGCACCAATGTGGCTCAGTGGGAAAAAGAGATTAAGGGCGATGCGTGGTGGATGTTTTGGTTGGCGTTGATTGGCTTATATCCTTTGTATCAACTCAGTTACTGGATCTCGACATCACTTGGGGCCGGCTTATGGGACATGTATGCTGCCATCAAGCGTTTAGCCGATGGTGATTTATCATTTAGGCTTAACTTTTTCGGTACCGATGACTTCAGTCTGATCGCCCGCGAAATCGATCGCAGCGCCGACAATATGAGTGAAATGGTCACTGCCATTGGTAATAATGCGGCCACGCTTGCCAATGCCGCCGATGAATTTAATCAACAAGCGCAGCAAAATGATGAACTGGCTAAATTTCAGCGGCAGTTTCTCGACACTGTGGCGGTGGCGATGGATCAAATGACTGCTGCCATTAGTGAAGTATCTCAAAATGCAGCCAATGCCTCAGATCATACTAAACAAAATGCCGATGCGGCGGCCGACAGTAAATTACGCATCGGTGAGGCGATGGCGCGTATTGGCCAGCTCAGCGAGCAAATCGCCTCGGCGTCTAGCGCGGTAGATACACTGTCAACCAATGCCAGCGAGATTGGCGCTGTGGTTACCACTATTAACGGCATTTCCGAGCAGACCAACTTATTGGCATTAAATGCGGCCATTGAGGCGGCGCGTGCGGGTGAGCAAGGCCGCGGTTTTGCCGTGGTGGCAGATGAGGTGAGAACCTTAGCCGGCCGCACTCAGCTGGCGACGGTTGAAATTCAATCTATGATTGAAGGCTTGCAAACGGGATCTGGTCAGTTGGCCAGCATTACTAATGAGATTGTTGAGCAGGCCGAACTTGGCCGCAGAGCCATAGAAACTGTGGGCGTTGATATTGATAATATGGCTGATTCAACCGATCATGTTTTTGATATGAATTCACAAATTGCGGCGTCAGCCGAGCAGCAAAGTGTGTCGGCCCGTGATATTGGCGGCCAGTTAAATGATATTCGTCAGCAGTCGCAAACCATTAAAGAAACCGCCGAACGCTCAGTGGTTCTGGCCACCTCACTTAAGCAGTCATCGACTGAACTTGAGGGGATTTTAAGCCAATATCGTTTGAGTTAATGCCGCTAATTAGGCTGTAAGCGGTGACGTACAGAATAAAAAGCAGTACAAAAAAGGTTCAATGACGTCTTGTTAAGACGATATTGAACCTTTTTTAAATGGGGTACTTTACTGGTGCTGCGCTTAATGACTCAATTTGCTAAGCAGTCCGTTACCCCTTTGGCTCCCTCTAATTCCCTTTTACTCGCTTTAAGTTGCGCTAACAGCGTGGCATCTCAACAATATGCGTTTCGCTCGGGCGTATGACAAGCCCCCCTGTTGGCACAAATGAGCGTGAGATAAACGGCCGATTTCTCATCAGCTTATCTCATCAGCTCTTGAAAGCGCTGGTTATTTAAAGGTGCTCCAAATTGGCGCATGATCCGACGGCTTTTCGATAGCGCGCAGCTTGTAGTCGACATCAGATTCGATTAAGCGCTCAGCCAGTGATGGCGTGGCTAAAATCACGTCGATACGCAGACCGCGGTTATCATCAAACCCCTTGCTGCGATAATCAAACCATGAATAGCGTTCACAGCGAGTGGGGTGTAATTGCCGGAATGTATCAACTAGACCCCAATCGAGTAGCGTGTTGAGCCATTGACGCTCTTCTGGTTGAAAACTGCACTTACCGGTTTTTAACCAACGTTTAGCGTTCACCTCACCGATACCAATATCCAAATCGATGGGAGAAATATTGATATCCCCTATGATGGCTATATCATCTCCAGGATGACAATGGGTATTGAGATAGTGCATTAAATCTTGATAAAACTTACGTTTAGCGGGGTATTTCGTTTCATGGCTGATGTTTTCGCCCTGAGGGAAATAGCCATTTATCACGGTTAACGGTCTGCCATTGTCTTGCTCAAAAGTGGCGATGATCATGCGGCGCTGAGCATCGTCCTCGTCGGTAGGAAAGCCTTTTTGTACACAGAGCGGCTCGCGCTTAGACAGCATGGCTACCCCATAGTGTGCTTTGCCACCGTGGTAGTGCACCTTGTAGCCCATAGCTTCGACGTCTGCGAGCGGAAACGCTTCATCATGGACCTTAGTCTCCTGTAAGCCGATAATATCGGGGGCATGGCTATCGATCAGGGCTTGAAGCTGGTGCAGTCTTGCCCTGAGGCCATTGATGTTAAATGATACGATTTTCAATGTGTTTGATCCTGTAAATGCTATGGCAATACGCGTTTAAACGGTTTGACGATGACATTGGCATAGACACCTGCGGCTACGTATGGGTCTTGATCTGCCCAGGCTTGTGCGGCTTCCAATGAGTCAAACTCTGCCACGACGAGTGAGCCAGTAAAACCAGCCTCACCCGGGTTTTCATTATCGATAGCGGGATGGGGACCGGCCAGCATCAGCCGACCTTCGTCGGATAGCTCTTGTAGCCGCGCCACATGTGCAGGACGCACTGATAAGCGTTTTTCTAAACTATTTTCAATATCTTGAGATGAGATCATATACCACATTATTTGAGTTCCTTTTTATGTTCTTCTGGCATGTGTTTATAGAGATAGACCACAGTAACTACAGTGTTAAGTAGGGTAAGTGCCGTAAGGCCAAACACTTTAAAGTTAACCCAAGTCTCTTGAGGTAGGCTAAAGGCGACATAAATATTCAGTAGAGCACAGCCCACAAAAAACAGCACCCAATACCAAGTAACGTGTGCCCATATGTTATCGGCGACAACCAACTCTTTGCCCAGCATGCTCTTTAAAATAGGCTTATTAATGAATTGACTGACAGCCAAAGCGAGTGCAAAGAGAGCATATACCACGGTCACTTTCCATTTGATAAAGGCATCATCATGAAAGACTAAGGTTAATGTGCCGAAAAAACTGACCATGACGAAGGTGATAAGGTGCATCTTTTCAATTTTTTTGTACATCAGATAGGTGACGATCAATTGTAACGCCGTTGCCGCTATCAGGGCGCCGCTGGCGATATAGATATCGAAAAATTTGTACACTGCGAAGAAGATCACTAATGGCAAAAAGTCGAGCAGTTGTTTCATAAGTTTGGTTTCAATGAGTCAATAAACAGATTGGCCGAAGTGTAGCACGCATGCTAAGTGTGAAAAAGATATCCACTGGGCAGAGGCGGCTAATTGCGATGAATTTAAATTAATCGGCTCAAGCAAGCCTTTATCTGGCATGCGCGCTCATGTTGGCTGGCGGCAGAGGCGATACCATTGGCTGTGGTCATTCCTCAAACTGCAACTGTAATGAATGCAGTTCGAGTTGGAAATCTCCCGCCTGCTTGTCGCTGATTAAGATCCCCACGGCGCTCAGTTGATTAAAGTCGGGTTTGGGGCGCGTAGGGTAGTCGCGGCCACGAAAGGTTTCGATAAATTGCTGCGGGGTAAATTGCCATTGCTGTGGCGTCCCGTTTAAGGGGGTAAAACCTGCCTTATAGGTAGTTTGGGCCATACCATTACCCGTTTTGATCCGCAGTTGATAGCGCTTACCGTCACCTTTTGCCGTAAGAGTAATGCGGATTGCGGCGCTTTTTTGCGCCACAAGGGCGGCGGATGATGTGTCTTTACCCTTCAGTTGCCGGGGCGTTATCGGCTGGTTGATGGAGGCAAATCCGCCATTGTTTTCCAGTGAAACCGTGCCAAAAAAAAGCAAGGTGTCGCCATGATTATTTATTCGACTGCTTGAGCGTCCGCCCATCACGCCGTCATTAACTATGCTCCACTGCTGTTGTGGCGTGTCAGCGAGATTCAGTAGTTCGATACAGTACATGTGAGCTCCTGCGTTGGCAGTGGCGTAAATATCATCAGCAGTGTTCATTTAATTACGCGCACAGCGAAATTAATGGCATGGCTTGCAACAACTGCTGTAAATCGCGGTACACAAAACGTGCCTGGTGTTGATAGGCTTTGTGTTCGTCAAAGGTCAACAGCACCGATTGCATGCCAGCGCGATTAGCCGCATCGACGTCATAATGATGGTCACCGACAAAGGCAATTTTATCCGCCGCTAGCCCCCATAGGGTTGCCACTTGTATAAGACTGGTGGGATCAGGTTTGGCTGGGCCATCTTCGCGGCTTAGAATAAGGTCAATGGGAAGATTGTTTTGCTCCACTTTTTGCAGCGCCGCCGCTTTACTGTTGCGGGTGACAATTGCCATAGGGATCTGCTGCATTAAAAGGAAATCCAATAAGGCCTCGGTGCCATTGAGCAGTCGCGCTTGCTGCGCATCAAGCTGCTCCGCTTGTTCAATAATGCGTTGGGCTTGGGCCGCTTGTACAGCAGGTAGCCTGGCAATAAAATGCAAAATATCTTGCTCGACTGGGCACTGAATCGCTTGACGTAATGCACTAAAATTCAAATTAGAACTGACTAACGTGCCATCTAAATCGAAAATAACGCCTTGAAAGCTGTGAGTGAAACGTTGCATCCTAATTCCTTATTTGACCTCATTGGCTAGCTTATTCAGTTTCTGGATAAAGGCAGCTAACTTGGCGTCGCTTGGGTAGTCGAGCAAATATTTCCCATGAAATAATAAGGTCAGAGTAACCTGATTATATTTCAGGTAGGCGGTATACCCGTCATAATCGCTCCAAGCCAGCATCTCTTCATAACAGTAACTGTCGTCACTCTCAGTGTTTAGCTGTTGGGTATTTGCCTGCTGTGAGTCTTGGGCTTTAGTGCCTTTATCGATCACCAGCGCATAGACTCGTAGCGCTTGGGTCATATTAATGGCGTGATTCATTGGGCGTCCATTTAACTGCAGTATTGAGTTAGAGGGATAATTCAATACTGGTTTTGTTATCGTGTTGGGGCGTCACGCCAATCATCTCATCATAGGCGGTATAAAGTTCAAAAGTGGCTTTACACACCCCCATCTGTTTCAACTGCACTTTGGCTTGCTCCAGAGACTGATATTGCATCGGGCTGAGATCGTCATAGGTTAACTGATAAAAATTACCTTGGGGATCTTCGCCGCCAACAAGGTAGTGGGTGGCATCGGCGGTGTTAATGATGGTGGGTGAAAGGTGCTTTGCTTTAAAGAGTTCAATCAGTTCATCTTGCGTCATGTCTAACTCCCGAGACCATAATGGTCATGGTATTACGCGAGCCCGATATCAATCGATCACTTATCGACAGTCGCTTCGTTGCTTTATGTTAAAGCACAGGCAATAGCCCACGTCTGTTGCATTATAGTCGTCATCAGAGGTGAATAATGTCTCCAAGGTGCTTTTGTTTTGTTAACAAAAACCTATAATGGCAGAGCAGATCAAGATTAAAACAATAAAATGAACAAATTGGAGTGATATTGATGATTAAACAGTTTAATACTGTTAAGCAGGCGATAGCGTTATCGCTGGGGATTTTCAGTTTTAGTAGTAGCGCCGCAGATGTGTTAACGGCCGAAGAGGTCATAGGCCTACAGCAGGTAGCCCAGGTGCAAGTGAGCCCATCGGGCGATAATGTGGCATTTACCCGTTATGTGCCTCGCCAATTGTATAAAGAAGAAAATGGTGCCCATTGGGCCGAGCTTTACTTGGTGGACGGTAAGGGGGTTGAGCGTCCTTACATTACTGGGCAGGTGACCATCACCAATATTCAGTGGTCTGCCGATGGTTCGTTGGTCTACTTCTTAGCCAAGATGGGCGAAGATAAACACACCGCCCTGTATCGAATCCCTTTTAATGGGGGGCAAGCGGTTAAGACCTTGTCGCTAAAGGGAACGGATGTCGCTGACTATGCTCTGAGCCATAATGGTAAGCAAGTCGCCTTAATCGCTAAACCAGCCAAAGATAGCAGTGTCGATGAATTGAAAAAACTCGGCTTTATGGCCGAAGTTTATGAAGAAGACTTAACCACGAAACAGTTATTTGTGCTGGACTTGGCCGTTAGTGATAAGCCGTTAACCCCTGTTGCTTGGCCAATAGATGATGTGGTGTCTGCAGTGCAGTGGTCGGCAGATGACAGCCAGTTATTGGTGAAAACTCAGCCCACCGCGTTGATTGATGATCAATACATGAAATCTCAATGGCACATTGTCGATGCCAACCAACAAAAGATCATGACCTCTTTTATCACCGAAGGTAAATTAGGCTCGGCAGAGTTTTCTTATGATGGGCAATACGTGGCGATCCTAGGGGCGCAGGACAAGCACGATCCCGCGTTAGGTCGTCTCTATCTGGCCGAGACGAAAACAGGCAAGATCAGCTCATGGTTACCTAATCACTTAGGTCATGTGAGTGATTTTGAGTGGAAAAACAAGAGTAACGAACTGTATTTTATCAGTAATATTAACACCGACTCCATCGTGGGTTTACTCAGACCCGGGAGCAGCGATTACCGCACGGTAGTCAAACCTGGGCAGCTTATCGCCTCACAACTGAGCTTATCTGACTCGGACAAGACCCTAGTGATGCGTGCCAATAACGCTAAGCACCCTAATGAGGTCTACCGGATTGGAAGCCGTGACTCTAGCGCCACGCGTTTGAGTAATTCTAATCCTTGGCTAGACAATAAACGCTTTGCGAAGCAAGAGTCTATCTCATTTACCACCAGTGACGGTGTCGATATTGGCGGTGTTCTTATCTACCCATTGAACTATAAAAAGGGGCAGCGATACCCTTTAATCATGTCGGTACATGGGGGGCCAGAGAGCCATGATAAAGATGGATGGTTAACCAACTACTCGCGTCCAGGGCAGCTAGCAGCGGCGCAAGGCTACGCAGTGTTTTATCCTAATTATCGCGGCAGTACAGGTAAGGGGGTTGATTACTCTAAGCTTGGGCAAAACGATTATGCCGGTAAAGAGTTTGACGATTTAGTTAGCTTTAAAGATCACCTTGTGGATATGGGGCTGGTGGATGCCAAGAGAGTCGGCATTACAGGCGGCTCCTACGGCGGTTACGCCTCTGCGTGGGCGGCGACTAAGTTAACTGATCATTTTGCTGCCAGTGTGATGTTTGTTGGGGTGACTAATCAACTGTCTAAGTTTGGTACGACAGATATCTCCAACGAGATGCACCTAGTGCATGCACGTTCATACCCATGGGAAAAATGGCAATGGTATTTAGAGCGTAGCCCTATTTATTGGGCGGGTCAGTCTAAGACGCCTCTGCTAATCATGCATGGCAAAGAGGATCCTCGGGTGCATCCGGCGCAGTCAATGGAGCTGTATCGCTATATGAAAGTGCAAGGTAAAGCGGTACGTTTGGTGTATTACCCTGGCGAAGGTCACGGCAACCGTAAAGCGGCGGCTCAATATGATTATCACCTGCGTTTAATGCGCTGGATGGATCATTACCTTAAGCAAGATGCAAGTGACCTGCCTAGCTTCGAGTTAGATCATAAAGCTAAGCTAGAGGCGGTAAAAACCCAAGCTTAAAGCATGGCGTGTGAGCCTGATTGACGCTCAATTAAGTCAACATTAACTCTCATTACGTCGATAAAAAAAGCGCCTGATATTAGGCGCTTTTTTTGTTGAGTCATACGATGAACATGAGTACCGATTCAGCTTGGTTACATTAAGGTGGCGGCTTTCATATTTCGGGTAAATTCGGCTAATGTGGCCAGTAACCTTGCAGGATCATCTTGATGCTCGGCGATGATCTTAACTACGGCAGAGCCCGAAATCGCCCCAACAGCGCCGGCGTTAATCGCCTCGCGTACCTGTGCAGGTTCGGCAATACCAAACCCCAGCAGGGGCGGCGCGCCATTAAAGGCCTTTAGGCGGGCTAAAATATCGGCGATGGGCATGCCCGCCTTCGACTCGGTGCCCGTCACGCCTGCACGAGATAACAGATAGGTATAGCCTTTACCATGCTCGCTCACCTGTTGCAGGGTATCGCTGTCGGCATTGGGCGGCGCAATAAAAATGGGCGCTATGCCATGGTGCGTTGCCGCCTTGATAAAGGGTTTGGCTTCCTCCACGGGCACGTCGGCAATTAGCACCGAATCGACACCGGCCGCCTTGGCCTTGGCATAAAAAGTGTCGATGCCATTGCTATAGACTAAGTTAGCGTACAGTAGTAGGCCAATGGGGATATCGGGATACTTGTTTCGGATCTGGCTTAACATCTCAAAGCAGTGGCTGGCGGTGGTGCCTCTTGCCAGCGAGCGCAGATTTGCCCCTTGGATCACTGGGCCATCGGCGAGCGGATCGGAAAATGGGAACCCCAGCTCTAAGGCATCAGCGCCATTATCGACCAAGGTGTCGATTATTTGTAGCGACAATTCAGGGCTTGGATCTCCCAAGGTAACGAAGGGGACAAAAGCGCCCTGATTAATAGCCTTAAGGGCGCTAAACGTGGCGTCATAACGGTTACTCATTGCCGCTCTCCTGTGGTGCTGACTTGACTTGTTGTTCGAGAATGTCGGCGACGGTGAAGATATCTTTATCACCACGGCCCGACAGGTTAACCACGAGCAGGGTCTCTTTGGTGGCTTGTTTGGCCAGTTTAACGGCGTAGGCGAGTGCATGAGCCGACTCCAATGCCGGAATAATGCCCTCACAACGCGCTAATTGTTGAAACGCTTCTAAGGCTTCATCATCGGTGGCAGACTCATAAGAGGCTCGTCCCGTTGCCGCCAAATGGGCGTGCTGTGGCCCTACCGAGGGGAAGTCCAGCCCTGCCGAGATAGAGTAAGACTCCTCAATTTGGCCCTCTTTATCCTGCATTAGTGGCGCTTTCATGCCAAAGAAAATGCCAGTTTTACCGTGTTTAAGCGGCGCGCCGTGCATCGGCGTGTCTATGCCTAAGCCCGCAGGCTCGACACCGATAAGCTGCACCGAGGGTTCATCGATAAAGTCGGCGAACATCCCAATAGCGTTTGACCCGCCGCCGACGCAGGCGATGACGGCATCGGGTAGGCGTCCTTCGCGCTCGAGGATCTGTTTTTTGGTTTCGGCGCCGATCATCCGCTGAAATTCACGCACTATGGTAGGGAACGGGTGCGGCCCTGCCGCTGTACCGAGTAAGTAGTGGGCTTTGTCATAGCTGCCAGACCAGTCACGCATGGCTTCGTTACAGGCATCTTTTAAGGTGCTAGAGCCTGATGTCACCGGAATGACTTCGGCGCCCATCAGTTTCATCCGAAACACGTTGGGGGATTGACGTTCGACATCTTTGGCACCCATATACACCTTGCATTTTAACCCCAGCAGGGCACAAGCCAGGGCGGTCGCGACGCCGTGTTGGCCTGCGCCCGTCTCGGCGATGATCTCTTTTTTGCCCATGCGTTTAGCCAGTAAAGCCTGACCTAACACTTGGTTTGTTTTGTGGGCGCCGCCATGGAGTAAATCTTCACGCTTTAGGTAGATTTTGACTAAAGGGTTGGGACTTAAATTACGGGTTAAGGTTAAGGCGGTAGGACGCCCGGCATAGTTTTTCAGCAGGTCATTAAATTCGGCTTGAAAGGCTTCATCTTGCTGCGCATCGACAAAGGCCGACTCCAGTTGCTTCAATGCTGGCATCAATATTTGTGGTACATACATACCGCCATATTCGCCAAAGTAAGGGTCAAGCTTAGTCATAATCGTGTCCTAATGTGTTGCCCAGAGTGAGTGCTGGGCGAAATATCAATAAGTGTATGGTCAATCTGCTTAATATTGGCGTAACGCCTTAAAGGCAGCGTTCAGTTTATGGCTATCTTTTAGCCCAGGCGCGCTCTCAAGGCCGGAGTTAAAGTCCAAACCGAAAAATCCTTGTGTTGCCGCTTGTGCAGCGTTTTCGTCATTGAGCCCGCCAGCTAACATGGCCTGTGCTTTATGGGGCAGGGCCAACTGCCAATTAAAACACAGCCCAGTGCCGCCAAATTGGCCAGCGTTATCGACTTGTTTGTTAAGCCGTTGGCTGTCATACAGTAGTCGATCAACCATGGATGGCACTTCGATGTTAAGGTTTGCTGTGCCGCTATCGACGCTAATGGGGAGCGCTTTCCATATCTGCGCGTTGCAATCGAGAGCCTTGAGTGCCTGTTGCAGCGTAGCGATATCTTCGGCGGTTTCCTTGCCATGTAATTGCACCGCAAACAGGTTAAGCGAAGCCGCAATCGCGGCAATAACCTCAGTGGCCTCATTGACAAAAACCCCGACAAATCGTAACGCTTTACCTCTGGCACGTTGGCGCTGTACTAGCTCAAGTGCGCGCGCTGGGCTGATATAACGGGGAGATTTGGGGGCAAAAATCAGCCCGCCGTAGACGGCGCCGGCGTCGGTTGCAGCTTGTATATCAGCATCACGTGTCAACCCACACACCTTGTTGTGTCCCAGTGTCAACATGCGACACGCGATATCTAAATCGTCCTCGGCCATCAAGGAGCTGCCCACCAAAAAACCATCGACTAACGGGCTCAAGCGGCGTACCTGAGCATGCTGGTAAATGCCTGACTCACTGATGATCACCCGATCTTGTGGTATGGCGGGAGCGAGCGCCTCTGTGGTGGCTAAATCGGTGGATAGATCGCGAAGATTGCGATTGTTTATGCCAATGATGGCGGCATCGAGCGCGATGGCTCGCTGCAGCTCGGCTTCGTTGCTCACCTCTGTCAGGATATCGAGTTGATAGACCTGCGCTTGCTGAGCCAGAGTACGATACTGCGCATCATCGAGCACAGATAACATCAGCAAAATTGCATCGGCACCTTGATGCGCCGCCAGCTTGACTTGGTAAGTGTCGACAAAAAAGTCTTTACACAAAATCGGTTGTGCAACGCGCGCCCGCACCTTAGGGATATAATCCATATCCCCTTGAAAAAACTGCTCATCGGTCAGTACCGATATTGCCGCAGCGTAATGGGCGTAAACGTCGGCAATGGCTTCAACATCAAAGTCTTGGCGAATTAGCCCTTTAGACGGACTGGCTTTTTTGCATTCAAAGATAAAACCAGCATTAGGCGCTTTTAATGCATCAAATAGACTGCGATCCGACTGTTTGGGCTGAAGTGATGCTTCAGGAAAACGCAACTTAAGCGCGGCAATATGTGCCGCTTTGGTCGCAACAATACGGGTTAATACGTTACTTTGGCTTGGCGCTGCTTGACTACTCACAATGACTCCTCGTATTAATTGGCAGGGCGGCTGGCGGTGGCGAGCTGCTCGAGTAAGGTGAAGGCTTTGCCACTGTCGAGTATGGCTAAGGCCTGCTTTACCCCCTCGAGGGGAGTGTCGCTGTGGCCCGAAATATAGAGCGCGCACCCAGCATTGACGGCCACAGCATTGCGATGTGCTTGGCTGCCTTGCCCCTGTAAAATGGCGCGCGTGATGGCGGCATTTTCCGCTGGGGTGCCACCTTCAAGCTCGGCTAATGTCGCTTGCTCAACCCCTAATGCCGCTGGGGTTAGGGTATATTGGGAGATCTGCTTGTCTTTGAGCTCGCACACTAAGGTGTCACCATGCACAGCCACTTCATCTAAGCCACTGCCATGCACCACCATGGCCCGCTTGAGCCCTAATGTGTTGAGCACATTTGCGATAGGCTCAACTAACTCACGGCTATACACGCCCAGTACAATATAATCTGGGTTGGCAGGGTTGATAAGCGGACCTAACAGGTTAAACAGGGTGCGGGTTTTTAATGATTGACGCACCGGCACGGCATGGCGCACTCCGCCATGGTAATGGGGCGCAAATAAAAAACATAACCCCAGCTCATCGAGGCAGTCGCGAGCCGTCTCTGGCGCCATGGCTAAGTCGATACCAAATTGCGATAGTAGATCCGATGAGCCTGATTTACTCGATACGCTGCGATTACCGTGCTTAGCTACTTTGGCGCCAGCAGCGGCAGCCACAAAGGCTGCAGTGGTGGAGATATTGATGGTGTTATGACCATCGCCGCCAGTGCCGACTATGTCGACTATTCCTTGGCGACGAGTGGTGGCGTTGGGGATCGGAAACACCTTGGCGGCGGCGCGTAGCGCGTCGGCGGCACCGGAGATCTCATCGATGGTTTCACCGCGCATCTTCATGGCGACCAACATGCCAGCCATAGTGGCTTCACCCATTTCACCTTGAATTATGGCGCTAAAGAGCAAGTTAGCTTGGTCGCGACTGACGCTCTGACCTAAATACAACTTATCGATAATCGCTTGTAGGTCGCTCATTTACAGTGCTCCTTTATCAGTACTTAACCCGAGTTTGTCACCTGTTAGATAGTCCAATGTTTGGGTTAACAACTGGCTGCCTAAGGTGGTCAAAATCGATTCGGGGTGAAATTGAAAGCCAATGGCTTTGAATTCCTTATGGCTAATAGCCATCGGCATGGTGTCTGTGGTGGCTATCACCGCTAAACAGTCGGGTACTTGGGTGGCGACTAAACTGTGATAGCGGGCCACCGGCAGCGGCGAGGGCAATCCGTGGAAGATCCCTTGGCCGCTGTGCAGGGTTGGGCTGGCCTTACCGTGTACCACCTGTGTGGCGCGCTCCACTTTACCGCCAAAGTGTTCAACCATAGCTTGATGGCCTAAGCAGATCCCCAGCATAGGGACTTTGCCCGCCAGCAGGCCAATAAGCGCCATTAAGCAGCCTGCTTCATGGGGGGCTCCAGGGCCTGGTGATAAGATTAACGCCACGGGCTCGGTTTCACTGAGCAGCTTATCGGCGATAAAGCTTGCCGCCACATCGTTACGGTAAATAATCACTTCACAACCTAGGCTGCGAAATTGATCCACCAGGTTGTAGGTAAATGAATCGAAATTATCCAGCAGATACAGTTTCATTGTCCGCCTCCCATCTTGATGGCTGTAATGACCGCTTGTGCTTTTTGGCGGGTTTCATCGGCTTCGGCCTGGGGATCGGAATCAAACACGACCCCTGCGCCGGCTTGAATATGCGCCGTTCCCTGTTTCACAAAGGCTGCGCGGATCACTATGCAGGTATCCATATCGCCTAGGCCATTGATGTAGCCAACGGCGCCGCCATAGCTGCCGCGCCTCGCTTGTTCGGCGCCGCGGATCAATTGGGCTGCACTGACTTTTGGGGCGCCCGTTAAGGTGCCCATGTTCATGCAGGCTTGGTAAGCGTGTAGGGCATCGAGGTCGCTGCGCAGTTGGCCGGTTACGCGGCTGACTAAATGCATCACATGGGAGTAGCGATCCACTTTAAGTAGCTCAGGCACTTGGCGACTGCCGCTTTGGCTAATACGTGCGATATCGTTACGGGCAAGATCCACTAACATCAAATGTTCAGACAGCTCTTTTTTGTCCAGTCTTAATTCCAGTTCGATACGGCTGTCTAGATCAAAATCGATGTCACCATTGGCTTTTTTGCCACGTTTGCGTGTGCCGGCAATGGGATAAATTTCCACTTGATTGGTTGCCGCCTCATATTTAAGGGCGCTTTCGGGTGAGGCGCCAAACAAGGTAAAATCATCGCCGCGAAAATAAAACATATAAGGGCTAGGGTTGGTGAGGCGCAGTGCGCGGTATGCCCCTAATGTGTTCGGGCAAGGCAAGCTAAAGCTGCGTGAAGGCACTACTTGAAAAATATCGCCAGCGATAATATGTTCTTTTAAGTCGTTGACTATGTTTATAAAAGCCTCATCATCAATATTGACTTGGGTGGGCGCATCAATTGGGATTAAGACATCGATAGGCTTGAGTGTGTGACAGGCTCTTTTTAGGGTCTCAGTACGGGCTGCCAGCACTGCCTGAACACTCGCTTGTTGGCTAAAATCATGGGTTATCAAGTTGGCAGTTTGCTGCTGGTGATCGATCAAAATGAGGGTTTCAGCTAAATAAAACAGGTAATCAGGACAGCTATTTTCACTCTCAGGCACCGAGGGCAGGGGCTCGACGGTATCGATAAGATCATAGGCCAATACGCCGCCTAGAAATAACGACTCAAACTCGACATCATCACCGCAATCGATATGTTGCACTAAAGTCCTAAGACCATCTAAAGGTGAGGTGGCTTTGAGTCTGGCGTCTTCATCGAGCTGGGCTGGCGCCTGATTGAGCGTCAGGGTTAAGCAATTACCCTTCAGTTTGGCATTGTCGAGGTTAAAAAAAGCTTTAATGGGCGCTAGCAATGACTGACCATTAGCATTGAGTGCAGTAAAGGTTAGGCGAAATCCTTCACAGCGTATCATCATCGCGGCGTGCGTCATCACGATGCTCTTAAGATGGTCTTTACTGTCTACTTCTGCGGATTCGAGCAACATGGTGTGCGGCGCATTTTGGGTAAGTTGTTGATACAAGTTGAGTGGATCGTCTTGGTAAGTGATCCGCTCCTTTACTGTGTTGACTCTTGCCAAAGAGGGTAGCGCCATGTGTCTGCTCCTGCGTCAATCAAACCGTTAATTTGATTGGTATAAATTAATAAAATACATTAATGAAATTAAACCCTTAAATGCAAAAAGCCCGCATTTAATGCGGGCTTTTTGTTTAAATCTAGTCTCTTTTACATGAGCACAGAAATTCACACCACCCGCTATGTTGGGAAGTGCCACCACCAAATGATGTGATTAAATTGCTGTGTCATAAGATTGTGTCTCTAAAAGTCATGTAAAAGTTAAATTATGTCGTTGGCTATATAAAAGCATCAGCATGGTAGTGATGTCAATGGAATATTTTTCTATTTCTAAAAATAGTGATTAATGCCAAGGCACTGCGCTATTTGAGCATCAATGTTTGTGTAAATAAGTTAAGCCAATTAGATGTTTCTAATGGCAAACTCGAGTAGAATATACGGATGACAGATGAAACGCTTTTAATCGATCTACACAGCCACACCACCGCATCTGATGGCCAATTAACGCCATCCGAATTAGTCGCTCGTGCCCTTGAAAAAGGGGTGCAGGTGTTGGCCATTACTGATCACGATACGACGGCGGGCCTCGATGAGGCGCACCATTTTAACAATGCGCAGCCTAAGCCGCTAAAATTGGTGGATGGCACCGAGATATCGACTCGTTGGAATAACTTTGATATTCATATCGTTGCCTTAAACATCGATAGAACAAACGCCACGCTTGATGGGTTTCTCTGTCAGCAGCGCTCCCTGCGCGAAACCCGCGCTAAAGAGATAGGTCTTAGGTTAGAAAAAGCCGGTATCGAAGGGGCTTACGAAGGTGCAAAAGTGTTCGCGGGTGGCGCGGCATTAAGTCGTGGCCATTATGCGAGATGGCTGGCAGAACATGGCTATGCGGTCAATCAGGCGTCGGTATTTAAGAAATACCTTGCCCGAGGTAAAACAGGTTATGTACCTAATAATTGGTCCGACATGGCCAGCGCCATTGAGATTATTCATCAGGCTGGTGGCGTTGCGGTATTAGCGCATCCAAGTGGCTATAAGTTGTCGGCTAAATGGCTAAAGCGTCTAGTGCGCGACTTTAAAGCGGCTGGCGGCGATGCCATGGAAGTGGTGCTGGGTCAGCAAACTTTAGATGATCGCAATAATTTAATTGCCCTTAGTAAACTTAATCAGCTATTCGCGTCCCTTGGTAGTGATTTCCACTTTCCGGGTAGCTGGATTGAGTTGGGTAAAAATATGTTCCAACCCCAGGGGGTAGACTGGGTTTGGCAAATGGATAAATGGATGGAAAGCCGATGAGTCAATTTTTTTATGTTCATGAGGAAAACCCACAAACGCGGTTGATTAACCAAGCGGCGCAACTGATTAAGCAAGGTGGAGTGGTAGTTTACCCCACCGATTCTGGTTACGCCTTAGGGTGTTTATTGGGTGAAAAGGAGGCGATGACGCGTATTGCGCGCATTCGTCAGATTGATAACGATCACGATTTCTCCTTGATGGTGCGTGACCAGTCTGAGCTGGCAACCTACGCCCGCGTCGATAACCAAGCTTATCGTGTGCTTAAAAACAACACACCTGGGCCGTTTACCTTTATTTTTAAGGCGACCAAAGAGGTGCCTAAGCGTCTACAAAACCCGAAAAAGAAGACCATAGGTATTCGGGTACCCGACAATATTATCGCGCTGGCCTTACTTGAAGCGTTGGATGCACCGCTGATGTCGACCAGTTTGATCATGCCAGGAGAAGAGTTTACCGAATCTGATCCCGAGCATATCCGCGATATTTTAGAGCACCAAGTGGATGTGATTATTCATGGCGGATATTTAGGACAGAAACCCACCACAGTGATCGACTTGTCTGAAGGGGAGATTGAGATACTGCGCGTTGGGGCGGGTGATGTGAGTCAGTTTGGTTAATTTCCTGTCTATTGGGGGATTAAGCAGGTATAATCGCGCGTTTGATAAAAGCCATACCGTTAAGATGGTGCTGGTGACTATCGTTTTACCCTTTGAAAAATAAGGGAGTATTGGGAGAGCGGATGCAGGGTACACAGCAAAGTCTACCTTTAGCCGTGGTACGCGGTGAAGTGGTGAAACACTTACCCGCCGATCTTTTTATTCCTCCCGAAGCGCTCGAAGTATTTCTTGAGTCATTTGAAGGTCCGCTCGACCTGCTGCTGTATCTGATCCGCAAGCAGAAACTCGATGTGGTAGATTTGGCCATTTCACCAGTGACGGATCAATATCTTGAATATATTGAACTGCTGCAAGGGGCTAGGGTTGAATTAGCCGCCGATTATCTGGTGATGGCGGCGACCTTGGCCGAGATTAAGTCTCGGCTTTTGCTGCCTAAACCTGATATGGCTGATGAAGAAGAGGACGATCCTCGCGCGCAATTGATTAGGCAATTAAAAGCTTATGAAGTGATCAAAGAGGCGCAGTTGCGCCTAGATGAATTACCCCGTTTAGAGCGTGATATTTTTCAAGCCAGAGCCTTACCTGCTGCCGATATTAAGCCAGTATTGGTGCCGCCTTCGGTGTCGTTAGTCGAGTTGGCCAGCGCGTTTGCCGCTGTGCTAAAACGGGTTGAAGCGACTGAGCACCATCATGTTCGTCGGGAAACCTTGTCGACACGTGAACGCATGATCCAGATCTTGGCTATGCTAGAAGGTAAGTCTTACGTCCCGTTTGAACACCTGTTTGATGTTGCCGAAGGGCGCAGTGGTGTGGTGGTGAGTTTTCTGGCGCTGATGGAGCTGGTCAAAGAGTTACTGGTTGACGTCATTCAGGCCGAGCCGTTGTCGACCATCCACGTTAGGGCGTATTGAGTTGTCGAAAAATAAACTGCAAATCAATCCAGAACAGCTTAAGCAGCTAATCGAGGCGAGCTTATTTGTGATGGCGAAAACGGTATCGATAAAACATTTAAGCGAGAGCGTGCTGGCCAATTTTAACGTTTCACGGGTTAAAATTAAGGCGGCGATTGATGCTTTGCAGCAAGACTATCAAGGCCGCGGCGTTGAATTAGTTAAAGTGGCAGGGGGCTATCGATTTCAGAGCATTGAAACCTTAAGTCCTTATTTACAACGTTTATGGCAAGAGAAAGCGCCGCGCTATTCAAGAGCGACGCTAGAAACCTTGGCGGTGATAGCCTACCGTCAACCTGTGACACGTGGCGATATTGAGTTTGTCCGCGGTGTAGCAGTCGGTAGCCATATAATTAAGAGTTTGTCCGATAGACATTGGATAAAGATTGTAGGCCATAAAGAGGTGCCGGGACGGCCCGCTCTGTATGCGACTACAAATGAATTTTTAGCCTATTTTGGCTTAGATACGATAGCAGATCTTCCTGCTTTATCTGATGCTGAGTCATTAGCGGCGCTGTTTTCTGGTGTGACCCGTCCTGAGACGGACATAGACGCGCCAGAGTCCGCGCCCAAAACTACAGAAGAGTCTACTAATGAGTGAAAAATTGCAGAAAGTCTTGGCCCGTGCAGGCCATGGCTCCCGTCGTGAGATGGAGGCATGGATTGCTGCAGGTCGAGTTAGTATTGACGGTGAAATTGCCAAGCTTGGCGATCGTATCGAAGCTGATGCCAAAGTGCGTATCGATGGCCGCAGCGTATCGGTTAAATCTGAAGAAGATTTAGTTTGTCGTGTGATTGCTTATCATAAGCCTGAAGGTGAGATTTGCAGTCGTAAAGATCCTGAAGGACGTCCAACGGTATTTGACCGTTTGCCTCGTACGCGTGATTCACGCTGGGTTGCAGTGGGTCGTTTAGATATCAACACCTCTGGGTTGTTGCTGTTTACTTCTGACGGTGAATTGGCTAATCGCCTCATGCATCCGTCACATGAAGTTGAGCGTGAATATGCCGTGCGTACTTTTGGTGAAGTGTCTGATGCTGTTATTCAGCGCCTTCGTAATGGGGTGACTCTGGAAGACGGCCCTGCTCACTTTGATAAAGTAAAGCCTGCGGGCGGCGAGGGCATGAATAAGTGGTGGCATGTGTCACTGGCTGAAGGCCGTAACCGTGAAGTGCGCCGCTTGTGGGAATCTCAAGAGGTGCAGGTTAGCCGTTTGATCCGTATTCGTTACGGTATGATTGAGCTGCCAAAGACATTGCCACGTGGTGGTTGGGTAGAATTGCCGATTGAGCAGGTTAATTACCTACGTAAATTAGCCGGACTCGAAGAAGAGACCCGTACCTTAATGGGTACCGATAAACACAGTGTTGCCCGCTCTAAAGTGAAAAGCGCCAAGATCCGTCGTGCGGTGCGCAAGCACAAGACCACTGCGGGTAAGACGCCTCGTCAACGCACTTAAAGTGAGCTGCTGAGCACTGAGGCATAAGAGCCTTACGCTATTGACTGAAAAACGTTTTTACTACTCCACTTACCGTCTAAAAACACGCATAGCTGTGGTGTTATTTTACTTGTATACACAGCTAGCGTGACGCTCACAAAAAGCCGCTTCAGCGGCTTTTTTTGTACTTGGCCTGTGGCATTTGCTCATTAACCCTGATGCTGGTCATTATGTCATTCATTGCTCGACTGTGCTGGTTTACCTAGCCTTAAACTGAGTGATTAGCATTACTTTAGTAACGCTGCTGATCCTCCTCTTCACCTTTAGCTTGTGAGTAGAGTGTCGCCAGAACCTTGCTAAGCCGTTTCTTCGCACATTTTCTATTGCGCTATTTCTTCCCACCTATATTTACTACGCTATGGTTTATCGATAAAAATTGACTCATGTGGCTTGATTTAGTCATGCCGATTTATGCATGAGGGTTAGGCAGCTTAAGGAGGGGCAAAGTTGAGCCGTCGTGGTGATGGCGTGACGTTTACTCTCTTGGTATCTATTTGTCAGTTGCCGTTGAGTCTGTGATGGTTGCACTTATCGCGCAGTTCACGCTTAATGGTGGACGTGATAAAGGTAATGAAGGGTATGTCATGGCGATGAGATTAAATTGGGTGAATAAGATCTGGGACAAGGGAGCACATAATGCCTTTAGCGACCTCACCTTGTTTAAACAACGACTTTATTGTGCTTTTAGAGAGGGCAGTGCACATGTCTCGCCCGATGGCATGATTCGGGTGTTGGCATCATCTGATGCCGGTGTCACTTGGCACTTAGTGGCAACATTGACCCATAGCGATGCCGATCTACGTGATGCCAAGTTGGTGGTGTTTGAGGGGCAACTGTATCTGTTTAGCGGCGCGACCTTCGCCAAAGGCCGCTCGCCGCGCATTCAATCTTATTATTGGTATTCTCATGATGGCTGCACTTGGTCTAAGCCCGTGGCTGTGGGCGCTCAAGATGAATGGTTATGGCGGGTGACTGCCCATCAACATCGCTTACTTGGTGTTGCCTATTATGCCGATGAACATGATGGATATGTACGGCTTTACCAAGCACAGCTTGCCGAGGATGCATTGCTCGACTGGCAACCGATAGTCAGTCACTTAAATCGGGCTGGATATGTCAATGAGGCGGGATTAAGCATTGATGAACAAGGCGTTGCCTACTGCTTATTACGCCGCGATCCACTGTGGCAAACCGATGAACGGGCGTTGTTAGGGCAGTCAACAGCGCCCTATACTCACTGGCAGTGGCGGGTATTAGACAAACGTATCGGCGGACCGGTAAGTTTTATCTACCGGCAGCGGTTGTACGCCATTGTGCGTCTATATGACAAGATAGTGAGAACATCCTTGGTGGAAATAAAATTAGATACAGGCACTGTGGTTGAGTGTTTGAGGTTCCCATCGGGGGGTGATACCAGTTATGCTGGCATTGTGCAGCAAGGTGATGAGTTATTGGTCAGTTACTACTCATCTCATGAAGGAAAATGCGCCCTCTATTTTGCCAATGTGACGCTTAGTGCGAGTTAAAATAGTAGGCTAAAAACAGTAGCGCTAACATTTGGTTAACGCTGTTTTTATCAGTGGGTTAGCCTGAGCTCGTGACGATGCTCATGGGCGTGTTCTGCCGCACATTGTTGACAACGTTGCTCCAGCGGGTTGAGGGTTAAGCGCTGCGCTTCTATGTCTGCCTCACAGTCGGCGCATAAGCCATAGAGACCAATATCGAGCTGGCAAATTGCCGCATCGAGCTGGGTGAGTTGTATAAATAATGGCTCATCACAGAGTCTTGCTGCGGTTAAGGCATCGATCAATGCCGATAACGAGAGTGTCTCACTATCAATCGATAGCTGGTGTAGCGCTAGCAGTTGGCCTAACTCTTCCCTGAGATTAGCTTCAAGCTCTGACAGTTCATGTCTGATATAGGATCTGCTCACAAATCATTGCCTAGTTTAATCGTGTTAGGTAGCCAGTCTAAACCGCTGACTCAACTTGACTATGACGAAGATCAAAAGTGAGTGATATTTTGTTAAATATCGACACCAATCGAGCGCGCTGTGTCGGTCTTTGCCAACTTACCAGTGGATCACGCTAGCTGCTGCGCAGTAGCGACAGGATTTCAGCAGTATTTTTTAGCACTCTAACCTGTAAAAATAAGGCTTCACCTTCTAGGTAATGACGGGCAATAAACCTCAGCCACTGTTTTATGCGAGCGGGGTAATATTTCTCTTTTTCGCTGACAATTTCAAACTCTGAATATTGGATCAGTAGCGCTTTTACTTCGGGCCATGTCATTGGTAATTGGTTGCCTTTAACAACATGGGCTAGATTGGGCACAGTCAATGCTCCGCGGCCAAGCATCACATCATCACAACCACTGGCCTCTTTGCAATTAAGGTAATCTTCTCGGCTCCAAATTTCGCCATTGGCGATAATGGGCAGGGAAGTCGCCTGTTTGATTTTTTGAATATAGTGCCAGTGTGCAGGAGGTCGGTAGGCCTCCTCTTTAGTGCGAGCGTGTACTGTGAGTTCACTGGCGCCTGCAGCTTCAATGGCCTGTGCAATCTCAATGCAACGGCTTTTATCATCCCAGCCCAGGCGGATCTTAGCCGAAACCGGTTTATCTAACGGCACCGCGTCTCGCACCGCTTTCGTCACTTGATATATGGTTTCGGGCTCTTTTAAGAGCGCGGCGCCGCCATTGCTGCGGTTAACCATAGGGGCTGGGCAGCCATAGTTGATATCGACACCACGAGAGCCCAGTTCAATGGCCCTGAGCGCATTTTCAGCCATCCAATTAGGGTGTTGTCCCAATAGTTGTAACCTCACAGGCGTACCGGCTTCGGTATGACATTGATATCTTAATTCGGCGCACAGTCGATAGAACACTTTTTCTGGCAGCAGTTGGTCGACGACGCGAATAAACTCGCTTATCACCATGTCATAGCCGCCCACTGCAGTGAGTAACGCGCGCATTGGTGCATCTGCAACACCTTCCATTGGGGCTAAAACTACTCGCATCGACTCGGTTCTCTCTTATCACTCGCGTTCTGATCGTACTACAAGCACGGTAAACAACGTGCCGTGTTGCTGCCCGCGGTAGTAAGTGTATCTAGCATTACTACGCAGCGGATTAAAGGGCGCTAATTCTACGCCATGGGCGGAGGACTTACAAAAATATTACGGGTGACTCATCAGTCAATTGCGTTTAAGTGGTGCTAAATTGAGTTGCACTACCACAGCATTTGCACCATAACTGTGATGCAGGATAAGTTTTTGCAATAAAATGTGATGGTGTCAGGTCATATGATACGAGCCAGCAACATTATGGAGTTGGCAACCAATTGCATACCATTGGATGAAGGAAGGAAAAGATTATGAAATTAGTTAAACAAACTGCGGTCGCTGTTGCTTTAGGTACTGTTTGTGTCGGTTCAGCTTTTGCGGCGCAAGCACAAGCTAACCCATTTGGTTATAGCGAAATGCAGGCTGGTTACCAACTTCTCGACGGTGAAGGCAAATGCGGTGAAGGTAAATGTGGTGAAAACATGAAGAAAGCCGCTAAAGAAGGTAAATGCGGCGAGAACATGAAGAAAGCAGCCAAAGAAGGTCAGTGCGGCGAAAACATGAATAAAGCCATGAAAGAGGGCAAATGTGGCGAAGGTAAATGTGGCGCAGAGAAAAAAGCCATGAAAGAGGGCAAATGTGGTGAAGGTAAATGCGGCGCCGAGAAGAAAGCCATGAAAGAAGGTAAATGTGGCGGTGAGACCAAAGTGAAAGAAGGCAAGTGCGGTGGCAATCAGTAGGCATGACAAGTCAATGTGTTGTGACTTCATGTTATAACACATGACTATAACATTGATTAAGCGCATTTATTTACTAAGTGGTGAGTTAATACGCGCAAGGTTAATGGTTATATCGTAAGCATAAAATGCTCTCATGCCTTTTTAGGTCAGTGTTTACTGGCCTAGTTTGTTTACTATTGTGTTGTATATTTATGGGGTTAATGATGAAGAGGACCTTATGGCTCAAGTAGCAAGCGTTGGTTTAGGCTTACGCCGAGAGATGCTCAATGAATTTTGCCAATCGGTACCGAGTGGGATCAATTTTTTTGAGGTTGCGCCTGAAAACTGGATGACCTTAGGCGGTAAGTTTGGGCGTCAATTTCGTCAACTGACAGAGCAACATCCATTTTTTTGTCATGGATTATCACTTTCAATTGGTAGCCCTGCGCCGCTGGATACCGATTTTGTGCACCGGATTAAACATTTTTTAGACATGCATGGTATCGAGATCTATTCCGAGCATTTAAGTTACTGCTCTGGCAGTGGCCATCTGTATGATTTAATGCCGATCCCCTTTACCGATGACGCGGTTATTCATGTTGCTAAGCGTATTAAGCAAGTGGAGGCGATACTGGAGCGGCCATTTATTCTTGAAAATGTCTCCTTTTATGCGGCGCCCGCCAGCCAGATGAGCGAACTGGAATTTGTCAACGCAGTATTAAGCGAGGCGGATTGTCAGTTATTACTCGATGTAAATAACATTTATGTCAATTCAATTAACCACCAATATGATGCTTTATCCTTTTTACAGGCCATGCCCACCGAGCGTATTGCCTATTTGCACATTGCCGGACATTACCAAGAAGCGGCTGATTTAATGGTTGATACCCATGGCAGCGATGTTATCACCCCCGTGTGGCAGTTATTGCAACAATGCTACGCCCACCATGGCGTGTTTCCAACACTATTAGAGCGCGACTTTAACATCCCCAAGACTGAAATACTGTTGCAGGAGATTAACCAAATACACGCTTATCAAGCGGCGGCCTTGTCACAACAGGAGCGGCGTGCGTAAATGAATTTTTTAACGGTGCAGCAAGCCTTTATCGATTACATTCGTGATCCCGCTTTACCTTTACCGCCGGGGACAGATAAACGCCGGATGCAAATTTATCGAGAGCTCTTTTTCAATAATATTAAGGGATTTATCTCAAGCGGCTTTCCGGTACTTTGTTCTTTATATGAGGAGGATGACTGGAATGCGCTGGTGCAAGACTTTTTTATGCATCATGAGTGTCAAACGCCTATCTTTATTGAAATTGCACAAGAGTTTTTGCTGTTTTTACAGCATGAATATCAACCTAATAAGCATGACGCGCCCTTTATGTTGGAGCTTGCACACTATGAATGGCTTGAGTTACTGGTGGCGACGGTGCCTGCACAACCAATACAGCACCCATTTAGCTCATCAGAGCTTGAAAATACGACACTGTGCCTGAATGTCGCGGCGCAAGTGGCGCAATATCACTTCGATGTGCAGCATATCAGCCCCAGTTATCGCCCGTTAAATCCGGGCACTCAGCCCCAATTTTTCTGTATCTACCGAGATGCACAGGATGAGGTGTGTTTTTTACAATTAAATCCATTAACTGCACAGGTATTGGCTTACATTGGCCAGAGTAATGGTGTGACTTTTAGAGAAGTCTGTCAGTGGCTTAAACAGACTTTTAATCAGATGGATGGCGATATGTTGGTTAATGGCAGTCGGCAGATGTTAATTGAGATGAGTGATAAAAATATTGTCTTAGCGCAGCGCGGTTAATTTGTGGCTCATAAGACTTTCTATCTCCGGCACATCTCACTATAATGGCCGCGAAAATTGATCTAGATCAATAAAAGTCATTAATCTCGAGTGAGGAAGTCATGAGTCAGCCGTTTAAAGACCCGTTTAATATTGTTTATTTTGTTGGATTTTTGCTCGTATTGATGCTGCCAACATTACCCGCTACGCTATCTTGGTTGAAGCACCTACAACTGCTGTAGTCTCAATTCTGAACTCAGGTATACTAGCCACTCATTTCTGAGTGGTTTTTTTATGCGAGGGGCTAATGGCGTTAAAGCGTGGTGTGTTGCTAATGGTTGGCCTGATAAGTTTGCTTTTGGGGGTTATTGGTATTGTCGTACCTTTACTGCCAACAGTGCCATTTATCTTATTAGCGGCTTTCTGTTTTGCCCGTTCGAGTAGTCGTTTACACGCATGGTTAATGCGTCATCCTTGGTTTACTGATGCTTTGCAAGATTGGGAAAGCAAACGTGCGATGCGCAAGGGGTTAAAACGTAAAGCGTATGTGGCAACCAGCATAAGTTTTGCCATCAGCATTGCCCTAGTGCCACTGTTGTGGGTGAAAGTGATGTTGCTATGCATGGTAACGTTGTTACTGCTTTATTTACGCCAGATCCCTGAGTTGGAAGAGTAACCCTAGTAAGCTTTATTGCGTCATGGGGCAACGACACTATTTTGGTTAGTTTGCAGCAACGTCGTATAAAACAGAGCTTAAATGGCGAATGGTGATATGGCGCGCCAGTCTTGACTGCGCTTTGTGACACCCGTTGTTGCAACCCTTCGCAAAGGGGCTTAAGCTTTAGCCGAAAATTCTTATCTAACTGGCCTTATGGTCAGTTTTTCCCGTAAAGGGGTTTAATTGACAAAGATGGTAGCAATGAATATAGACAAGTTAGCCTTGATCAAAGAGAGCATTAAAACAATTCCTGATTATCCCAAACCAGGTATCATGTTTCGCGACGTGACTAGCCTGATGGAAGATCATAATGCCTATCAAGCAACCATTGAAATGTTTGTACAACAGTACAAAGACAGTGGATTTACCAAGGTTGTCGGCACTGAGGCTCGTGGCTTTTTATTTGGGGCCCCTTTGGCATTAGAACTTGGCTTAGGATTTGTGCCAGTACGTAAACCGGGTAAATTACCGCGTGAAACCATTTCAGAAAGCTATGAGCTTGAATATGGTCACGATATGTTAGAGATCCATACCGACGCCATTAACGCCGGTGATAAGGTATTAGTGGTCGATGATTTATTAGCCACGGGCGGTACTATCGAAGCGACAGTAAAACTCATCCGTAAGCTCGGTGGTGAAGTGAGCCACGCTGCCTTTGTGATCTCCTTACCCGATTTGGGCGGTGAGCAACGTTTAATTGATTTAGGCCTTGAACTTATGACGTTATGTGAGTTTGACGGCGAATAATATCCTGATTATCTCCTTTTAAATGCTACGATACGCCGACGTATTCGTAGCATTTTTGTTTTTTAATGCCATATTTATCTGATTGATTTTCAAACACTCATTACGACTTTTTAACGTTATTGATTAAACATGCTGCGACGGTAGCGTAATGGTTAAAAATAACCTTAACCAAGGCCGCTGCTTGCTAGCGAGTTACGCCTTAGCGTGTTATTGTTTGCCCATTGTCGGAAGCGAGTTCCGTTATTGATTGATGACACAGTTGGGGAGTTCCATGTCATATCAGGTGTTAGCCAGAAAGTGGCGCCCTGCCAAGTTCGAGCAAGTTGTCGGCCAGTCACATGTTTTACATGCTTTGACCAACGCCTTGACACAAAACCGCTTACATCATGCTTACCTGTTTTCAGGCACCCGAGGTGTCGGTAAGACCAGTTTGGCGCGGTTATTTGCTAAGGGACTCAACTGTGAGCAAGGGATCACGGCCACGCCATGTGGCGAATGCAGCAGCTGTGTAGAAATCGCTCAGGGACGTTTTGTTGACCTCATCGAAGTCGATGCGGCGTCACGTACTAAAGTTGATGATACACGCGAACTGCTCGATAACGTACAATATCGGCCATCACGTGGGCGTTATAAAGTCTACCTTATCGATGAAGTGCACATGCTGTCTCGCAGCAGTTTTAATGCGCTGCTTAAAACCCTAGAAGAACCACCAGAACATGTGAAGTTTTTACTGGCAACCACCGACCCTCAGCGACTGCCAGTTACCGTACTATCGCGCTGCCTGCAATTTAACTTAAAAAGTTTAACACTCGATGAGATCTGCCAGCAGCTTGCCACTATTTTGGCTCAAGAAGAGATAGCGTTTGATGATGGCGCGATAAAACTGCTGGCTAAGGCCGCCAACGGCAGTATGCGTGATGCCTTAAGTCTGGCCGATCAAGCTATTGCCTTTGGTGCAGGGCAGGTGCAACTGAACCAAGTGCAAACCATGCTCGGCACCATAGACGAGCACTATGTCATTGTATTGCTTAAGGCATTGTGTGATGGCGATGTGGCTAATTTGATGCAGGTGACTGATGAAGTACTCTCTTATGGCGCCGATCCGTTTGAGGTGTTACGTAGTTTACTGGAGTTGTTGCACCAAATTACCTTAACCCAATTTGCCCCCGCCGCCGCGCAATTATCTCGTTATGCCGAGCAGATTAAGGCGTTTGCCGAGCAGCTACGCCCTGAGCAAGTGCAGCTTTACTATCAGTTACTGTTAACTGGGCGTAAAGATCTGCCCCATGCACCGGATCCCAAATCAGGATTAGAGATGGCGTTACTGCGCGCTATCGCTTTTGTCCCAGAAGCGCCAGTGAAACGCTGGCAAGTGGAAGCTAATCATAAGGTTACTTTGCCAACCAGTGCTGCTAACGCTGCTGAAGTAGCGACAAGTGAGGTGCGTGATGATAGTCAAGCTAAACATGACCATGTTAGCAGTAATGAGACAAGCCAAGCGTTAGCCAGTCAGCCCAGTGTTGCGGTGAGCAAACCTGCCCTCGATACTGCCGCTCAGGCGGGCGATGAGCACTCTAAACATCTCTCAAGTGGCAGCGATATCGATGAGGCCAGTGAGCCGGCTCAAAAGCCGGGCAATATCGATTGTGATGACACCGCCTTGCTTGCAGAGCAAGCGCTTATTTTAAGCCAAGCGCAAAGCCAAGGGCTGCCTGTTGCCGCTGAAGAAGCAGATGATTATTCGATACCACAAGGGTATTTGGATGATGTTGATGAGGTGAATGACGCCGATCCTAGCGATTATGAAGCCTACCTTGCTAGCCAAATGCAGGCCAATGACAGTGGTCAAACGGCAGTGGCTGACGCGTATCAAACGCCTTGTGGCACAACACATGAGCCTGTCAGTTCAGCCAACGATGAAGCAGGCGCTAACGCTGACTTAGCGTTAAATCAGGCACCAGAGCAAGAAGCTGACCTATTTTCAGATGATGATGTACTCGATGCCGTTCTTTCAGCGAGGCAATCCTTGCTCAGCGACTTAGATGAAACCTCGTCTAAGGAGAGTGACACAAAAAAGCCTGAAGCGGGGCGACAGGCGTTCGTGCCACCTAAGCGCGAAGCGTCATCATCTCAAGCTGATGAGCTGGCCGCAGTCGTAAGCGAGGCAGCCTCTTTAACTCATAAAAGTGATCAAGCCTCAGCCCTTGAACATACGGCTGGCAATAGCGTAATGGTTAATGAGCCTGATGATAGGCCACCATGGGAAGCGCCTGTACAGGCTCAGGATCCAACCACAGACGACAAAGCGTTGTTGACACCAGACACATCACATGAGCCAGAGTCGCAGTTAACCCAGGCTCAGTCGTCAGCTGCCGCTGGTGCAACACAGACAATGATGTCCCAGCAAGCTGAACCTGAAAATATTCGAGCTGTTCTAGACAGTATGCAGATGCCTGAGGCAAGTGAACAGACTCACTTGCCCACGCTTACTGCTGACATTAGTGGTAATGAAATCGATCTGCAATGGTACCGACTCATGTCGGCACTCGACATAGGGGGCAGGGTACGGCAATTAGCGGTTAACTCAGTATGTCAGCAATTTGTTGACCCGTTGCCGCTCGTGTTAAAACCCAACCAAAAGCATTTGGCGGCGCCTGGCGCGGTGCAGCAATTGGAAGCGGCGCTATCCAAAGCCTTAGAGGGCGAATGCACGGTTACCATTACCGTTGGCATGGAGTCCAATCGTGAGACACCACTTGAGATCAGGCAGCGTTTTCATCGAGAACTGTTAGGCTTAGCGCATCATGAATTGCTTAATGATGATAATATTCGCTGGTTGAGTGAGACCATGAATGCGCAGATGGAGCCTGATAGTTTAAGCTATGCTCCAGAGCGATTAGGCCAACGTGGCAAGACGATTGCGCTTATTAATAAATCGAACTTTATTGCTAAAGCAGAGTCATAATGGCAGTCGTGATGTGTATTAAGTTCGTGGGTATTTAGATCATAAGTTTGTAGATTGGTGATCAGCATTGATTGCTTCTTGGTGCTAATTAAGTAAGATTAGCCAGTTTTTTAATATTGAAGAGAACTCGATATGTTTGGAAAAGGCGGTATGGGTAACCTGATGAAACAGGCCCAAATGATGCAAGACAAGATGGCCAAAGTGCAGGAAGAGATTGCACGTATGGAAGTGACGGGTGAAGCCGGCGCGGGTCTTGTAAAAGTCACTATGACAGGCTCTCACAGTGTTCGTAAGGTTGACATCGATCCTAGCCTGCTAGAAGACGATAAAGAGATGCTAGAAGATCTGATCGCAGCAGCCTGTAATGATGCAGCGCGCCGTGTTGAAGAAAATCAAAAAGAGAAGATGGCTGAAGTGACCGGCGGTATGCAACTACCCCCTGGCATGAAGATGCCATTTTAAGCTAGCATCATGATGTAATACCTGTTGATGGCACCTCTTCCGTTGATGGGTAAATAGGGATGCGATAGATAATAATGCAGTAAAAGCCTAAGCAAGTCTTAGGCTTTTTTGTTGCCGAAAATCGATAAACCCCATTTATTCGCAATTGTATTGACTAACTTAATGGATCTTATTCAAGCTGTTCAACATCGGTGAAATGGCATTGGGTAGTACAAGTCAATCGACCGGTTAAGTTCGGCACTAAATAGGACTCATCATGCCGATGATTTATGATAATATCCTGCGCATAATTTGATGAGAAGCCATTGGTCATATCAATGAACGACTTATCACTATAGCCGTTTTAACCAGTAGGATGCCCGCTTAATTATGAAATTTAGTCCCTTGGTCGATGAGTTAATTCAGTCATTACGCTGTTTACCCGGTGTTGGCCCTAAGTCGGCGCAGCGCATGGCGTTTCAGTTGTTGGAACGCGATCGTAAAGCGGGGCAAACCTTAGCGCGGGCGCTGGCCAGTGCCATGAGCGATGTGGGTCACTGCAGTGCGTGTCGTACTTTTACTGAAGAGACCTTGTGCCCTATTTGCGCCAGTAGCAGACGCGGCCAGTCCGATCTTATCTGTGTGGTGGAAACCCCTGCGGATGTGTTAGCCATTGAGGCGGGCGGGTATTTTTCTGGTCGTTATTTTGTGCTCTTAGGGCATTTATCGCCCCTCGATGGCGTCGGGCCCGAAGAGTTAGGTCTTAGTCTACTTGAGCAGCATCTGGCTAGCGGTGAAATTAGCGAGTTAATTTTAGCGACTAATCCCACAGTGGAGGGCGATGCAACGGCACACTTTATTGCCGACATGGCACGGCAACATGCTGTTAATGTCAGTCGCATTGCCCATGGTGTGCCAGTGGGGGGCGAACTCGAATATGTCGATAGCACCACATTAGCCTTGTCCTTCAACGGGCGCTTACCGCTGTAATTATCATAGGTTT
The DNA here is from genome assembly GCF_003605125.1 of Shewanella algidipiscicola. Lineage (GTDB taxonomy): Bacteria > Pseudomonadota > Gammaproteobacteria > Enterobacterales > Shewanellaceae > Shewanella > Shewanella algidipiscicola. The sequence continues at coordinate 192,955 of NZ_QPQT01000001.1, read as the reverse complement.
ATCGTGATTTTTTTAAATCCAGCACCTAGATGCTGGATTTTTTTTGAGCAAATGAACAGTGCTGACAACTTTAAGCTTGAAAAGCAAAATTCTAACCCCATCTCTTAAGCCATAGAGCGTCATTTGTGAAATTTAAGAAGGAATAATCGATGTCACAACAAGAAACCCATGGCTTTCAAACTGAAGTCAAACAATTACTTAATTTGATGATCCACTCTTTGTATTCAAACAAAGAGATTTTCTTGCGTGAATTGGTCTCCAACGCCGCCGATGCTGCCGATAAGCTCAGATACCAAGCATTGACCAATAATGATCTGTACGAAGGTGACGGAGAGTTACGCGTCCGTGTGAGCGCCGACAGTGAAAAGGGCACCATCACCATTGAAGATAATGGTATTGGTATGACTCGCGATGGCGTGATTGAGCACTTGGGTACCATTGCGAAATCAGGCACCGCGGAGTTCTTTAAAAACCTCTCTGGCGATGAGTCAAAAGATTCACAGCTCATTGGTCAATTCGGTGTGGGCTTCTACTCTGCCTTTATCGTGGCCGACAAGGTAACCGTTCGCACGCGTGCAGCCGGTCATGCTGCCGATGAAGCAGTACAGTGGGAATCAGCTGGCGAAGGTGAATTTACCGTTGAAAACATCGTTAAAGAGACTCGCGGTACAGAGGTTATCTTGCATCTTCGTGAAGAGGAAAAAGAGTTTGCCAATGACTACCGTTTGCGCTCAATCATCACTAAATACTCAGATCATATCTCTGTCCCTGTAGAGATGTGGCAAGAAGGAACACCAGCGCAAGAGGCGACAGAAGAGGGTGGCGAAGCCATTCCAGCCACCGAGGGTTACTGGAAGCCGATGAACAAAGCCACCGCGCTTTGGACTCGTAATAAGAGCGAAGTGACCGACGAAGAATACCAAGAATTTTATAAACATATTTCCCATGATTTTGTCGATCCATTGTTGTGGAGCCACAACCGCGTAGAAGGTAAGCAAGAGTACACCAGCTTGCTCTATATCCCGGCAAAAGCGCCGTGGGATCTATGGAATCGCGATCGTAAACATGGTTTAAAACTGTTTGTGCAGCGCGTGTTTGTGATGGATGATGCCGAGCAGTTTATGCCAAGCTACTTGCGCTTTGTGCAAGGTCTGATTGACTCTAACGATCTGCCGCTCAACGTATCGCGCGAGATCTTGCAAGACAACAAGATAACCACCGCACTGCGCACTGCTGTGACCAAGCGTGTATTAAGTATGCTTGAGAAACTCGCAAAAAATGAGCCTGAAAAGTATCAAACTTTCTGGGCAGAGTTTGGCCAAGTGCTTAAAGAAGGCCCAGCTGAAGACTTTGCTAACAAAGAACGTATTGCAGGTTTACTGCGTTTTGCATCGACTCACACTAATGAAGCTGCGCATACCGTATCGCTCAGTGACTATGTGAGCCGCATGAAAGAGGGCCAGAGCAAGATTTATTATATCGTTGCTGACAGCCATGAGGCGGCCGTGAATAGCCCACACCTTGAGTTGCTTCGCAAGAAAGGGATTGAGGTGCTATTGATGTCCGAGCGCATCGATGAGTGGTTAATTAACCACTTAACCGAGTTTGAAGGCAAGCAACTTCACTCAGTCACACGTGGTGACTTAGAACTGGGCGATCTTGAAGATGCCGAGGAAAAAGAAGCTCAGAAACAACTGGAAACGGAATCTGAAGGCTTAATCAAGCGAGTGAAAGCCGCACTGGGTGACAAGGTTTCTGATGTTAAAGTCACCACGCGTTTAACCGATACCCCAGCTTGTGTGGTGGCGGGTGAAGGCGAAATGTCATCACAGATGATTAAACTGATGCAAGCCGCTGGTCAAGCTGTGCCTGAAACTAAGCCCGTGTTTGAACTTAACCCAGAACACCCATTGGTCGCCCGTTTAGATAACGAGCAAGATGATGAGGTGTTTGGTCAATGGTCTGAGCTATTATTACAACAGGCGCAATTGTCTGAAAAAGGCAGCCTAGCCGACCCATCGGCATTCATTAAGTTAATGAACAAGATGTTGCTGGCGGGCATGAAGTAATTAGCCGTCAAACGCAAGAGGCAGTTTAACTGCCTCTTCTTATATGCGCTTAATCTATGCGAAGGGATCTTATGGATACGGTATTGGATTTAACTAAAGAGAACATCCAACAAGTGGTTGATGCGTCAATGCAACAGGTGGTGGTGTTGACTTTTTGGAGTCAGCAAAGCCCTGAAAGCATGACATTGGTACAGACACTAGAGCAAATGGCCAGCGCACAGGCGGGTCGTTTTGTACTCGCAAAGGTCAATTGCGATGCCGAGCTGGAAATTGCGAATTATTTCCAGATCCAGAGTGTGCCGACGACCTTGCTGCTGCGCGATGGTAAACCAATCGATGGCTTTGCTGGCGTTCAAGAGCCTGCCCAAATTGAAGCCATGTTTGAGCCGCATTTGCCACAAGTTTGGCAATTACAACTGGCAGAGGCCAAAACCTTACTCGCCACAAATGAGGTTGAGCAAGCCTTACCGCTATTGCAGCAGGCCTATCAAGCCAATCAACAAGCGGAAGTTGCCTTGGTCTATGCCGATGCGCTATTAAGCCTTGGTAATATCAATCAGGCTCAAGTACTACTCGATGGCGTAGGGTTGGCAGATCAAGATGGTTATTATCAAAGTTTACGTGCGAAATTAACCCTCGCGCTCGATGCTGCCGATACACCTGAAATTCGCCAATTGATGGACAATGTCGAGGCCAATCCACAAGATTTGAGTTTATTGCTCTCTTTGGCAAAAGCCCTGCATGGTGCTAACCGAGATGAAGAGGCACTGGAAAGGTTATTTGCTGTGCTGCGGCAAGATATCAGTGCTCACAACGGTGAGTTGAAGCAGTTATTTATGGATATTTTGACGGCAATGGGGCAAAGTAACTCGATTGCGAATCAATATCGACGCAAGTTGTACAGCTTGCTGTACTAGTCATTGCTACTTGCTATCTGCTTTATGGCTTTTAGTGCTGTTTAATGATTAAAGGGCAGTTGATTTAACTGCATCAGCCTAAAGTCGAACTAAAACGAGCGTTTCTTCACTTCAAAAGGGCGGCCATATGTGCGAAGATCGCCGCCCAATGATAAAAATAATTCTAATTGAATCATCAAAACTAATAATCAACTCTATGCGAAATAAGAGGACTCTCAGATGCGCATTATGCTATTAGGTGCCCCAGGTGCCGGTAAAGGTACTCAGGCCCAGTTCATCATGGAAAAATATGGTGTGCCACAAATTTCAACAGGCGACATGTTACGTGCCGCGGTTAAAGCTGGAACGCCACTTGGCCTTGAAGCAAAGAAAGTGATGGACGCAGGACAATTGGTGTCTGATGAGCTGATTATTGGCTTAGTTAAGGAACGTGTTGCACAAGATGATTGTGTAAAAGGTTTCCTGCTGGACGGTTTCCCACGCACGATTCCACAAGCCGATGCTATGGCGGCCAGCGGTATCGAAATCGATCATGTGATTGAAATCGATGTACCAGATGAAGAGATCGTTAAGCGCATGAGCGGACGTCGTGTTCACCCAGGCTCAGGCCGTGTTTATCACGTGGTGTTTAATCCACCTAAAGTGGAAGGCAAAGATGATGTGACGGGTGAAGACTTGGCGATCCGCCCTGATGATGAAGAGAGCACAGTGCGTAAGCGTCTTGCGATTTATCATGAGCAAACTAAACCATTGGTTGACTATTATGGCGCCCTAGCAGCCAAAGGTGGCGTGACTTACAATAAGTTTGACGGTACTCAAAGCGTTGCCTCTGTTAGTGATGCGATTGTTAAGGCCATCGGTTAATCACTAGATTAAACGCACTATACAAGCTCACTTCGGTGAGCTTTTTTGTGTTTAACCCCCTACAATTTACTGGTTACAGATGTAGAGCCTGTTACTGTTTTAGAATGCATTGGCCATTTAGCTGTCCTCATTGATGATATCGCCTCAGCGCGCCAGTGCTAACACATTAAGCTCAGCAGTATTCATCTGGTATAAACAGCCTGTGGATGATGTATGTTGACGCGGTCGTCATGGACTTGGCTTGTTTGAATACGCATTCAATGTCATTACAGGCGTATAAATCACTGCTTAGTCGTATTTTATATGGTAGAATCTGCCGCCATTTTAGTAGGGTAAGGGCTGTCGTCATTTTCATTGACACGGTTCTGTAAATAGTGAATTAAGAGGGTCTGGTTTACTATTTACTTCAATTTGATTTTGCATGGATGCGGCACAAGTGAGTTAGGTATGAAGTTTCCTGGTCAACGTAAGTCTAAGCATTACTTTCCAGTAAAAAATCGCGATCCATTATTAGCGCAGTTAACCCTGCAGCCACAACATATTACTACCCATATCAGTGGTATTGATCAAACCTTGGTTGATATCGAAGCCAAAGTCGAAGATGAGTTGCTTAGCCGCTATGGATTGCCCAAAGGTAATTCCACACTTATTAACGATGAGAAGGCGCAACAACTTTATATCGAACTCAAGCAATCAAACATGATAAGTGACGAGTTTGCCGGCGGTACCATTGGCAATACCGTTCACAACTACTCTATCTTAGCTGACGATCGCTCGGTGTTATTTGGGGTCATGAGCAACAATATTGAAGTGGGCAGTTATGCTTATCGTTACCTCTGTAACACCTCTTCAAAAGTTGACCTCAATTATTTACAACCCGTTGATGGCCCTATTGGCCGCTGTTTTACTTTGATCTCTGCTTGTGGTGAGCGCACCTTTGCCATCAGTAAGGGGGCTATGGATAAGTTGACCCCAGAGTTTATCGATAAAGAGGTGGTACAGAGCTCATCGGCGTTAGTGTTAACGGCTTATTTGATGCGCGCCAGCGGTGGTGATCAGATAACTGATGCAGCGTTAACAGCCATTAAATACGCCAAAGAGGCCGATGTCCCAGTGGTATTGACATTAGGAACGCGCTTTTTAATTGAGGAAGATCCACAATGGTGGATTAATTTTATCAAAGAAAATGTTTCTATTTTGGCGATGAATGAAGATGAAGGTGAAGCGTTAACTGGTTGTCGTGATCCGTTAAGTGCTAGTGATGCCGCATTAGAGTGGTGTGATTTAGTGTTAACCACAGCTGGCCCACTAGGCTTGTATATGGCGGGCTATACCGAAGATTCAGAGAAACGAGAAACCAGTCATACCTTGCTACCTGGCATCATTCCTGAGTTTAATCGTTATGAGTTTTCTAGACCCAAACTTAAAAACGATTGTGATACCCCAATTAAGGTGTTTGCTCATATTCCACCTTATATGGGCGGGCCTGAAGTGATCCGCAATACTAACGGTGCCGGTGATGGAGCCTTGGCTGCATTGCTGCATGATTTGGCCTCAAACACCTATCATAAAGCTAACGTGCCAGGTTCGAGTAAACACAAACGAGACGGGTTATGTTACTCCTCATTTTCCCAGGTCTGTAAATACGCTAATCGTGTGGCTTATGAGGTGCTCGCCCAGCACAGCCCACGCCTTTCTCGTGGCTTACCAGAAAAAGAAGACAGCTTAGAAGAAGCTTACTGGGAACGCTAAATCCCAGAAGGGTGATTGTCAACAAAGGCGTCCAATGGACGCCTTTGTTGCCGTTAGGCTTGGTGATATGTTGAGGTTCCAATATATACCTTTTTATCAATGATTTACCCTGTAAGTTTATCACTTGTTATCGCGAGTATCATGGCCTCACTCTTTGGCTTCGTAATTGACTTGGTCAACAAAGCTGCCAGTGGTTTTACCGGCTTGGGTATCGTGAAACACCACTTCGTTAAATGCGCCTTCTGATTTTGCAATCACCAATGTTGCCACTGAATCACCAGTTACGTTGACGGCCGTTCGTACCATATCTAAAAGACGATCGACCCCCATAATGAGCGCTATTCCTTCAACTGGTAGACCCACCTGATTAAGTACCATAGCGAGCATGATTAAGCCCACACCAGGCACGCCTGCAGTACCGATGGAGGCCAGGGTTGCGGTGACGACGACCATGGCATAATCGGTGATGGTTAAATCGATACCGAAAACTTGCGCGATAAATACGGTCGCCACGCCTTGCATAATCGCCGTACCGTCCATGTTGATGGTTGCGCCCAATGGCAAAGTAAAGGATGCCACTTTATTGTCAACACCAAGACGATGTTCACAGGTTTCAATGGTCACGGGCAGTGTTGCATTTGAACTGGCTGTACTGAATGCAAACAGTTGTACATCGCGCATTTTGCGAATAAATAACAGTGGGCTTAAGCCAGAGAAGGCTTTTAGTAAAGTGGGGTAAACAACAAAAGCATGAATTAGCAATACGCCCAATACCACAAAGAAGTAGTTAACAACACTTTCGAACGTTTCTATACCAAGGGTTAAGGCCAATTTAGCCATTAAGGCAAAAATACCATAAGGTGCGAGTTGCATAATTAAGGTTACAACACGCATGATCACTTCGTTTAAGTCGGTAAATAATGCCGCAACCCGTTTACCTCTTTCACCAATGTGGGCAACCGCAAAACCAAAAATAACGGCAAAGATAATAATTTGCAGCATGTTACCTTCAGTCATGGCTTGTATTGGATTACGAGGAACTAAGTTGATCAATACATTGGCAAGGCTGGGCGCTTCCTTGACGCTGTATTGCATATTTTCTGCCGCCAAAGAGGCATTACCCGGATGAATAAGCAGCGCAATAATAATCGCCATACTCAGCGCTATAGCGGTGGTAAATAAGTAAAACGCGATGGTTTTTCCTCCCAGACGTCCTAGAGTCGAGGGCTCGCTTAACGAGCAGGTACCACAGACCAGTGAGATAAATACCAAGGGAACGACAAGCATTTGTAAGCTGGAGATAAAGATAGTGCCAATAACATTTAAGATCCCATCAGTAATATAATCTTGAAGAAACTGACTTTCGGGAAATAAGTTGCGAAGAAGTAAGCCAAATAAAATCCCTGTCCCCATACCAATGAGTATCTTACCGGTTAAACCAAGCTTCTTTTGTTGAGTTTGCGCCATAGTGTGTCCTGTATTATTTTTATACTTCTCATTTATTTATAAAGCCAAGTAAGACAAAACGTGTAACTGGCTAGATTGATTTTATTTAAGTTACCTGTTTGAGTTTGTTTTGTAAAAAATAAGTGCTAATTATATCCCAGTGGTTACAATGGTGTTTTGCTATCTGTAGCCGCAAGTAACGCGCTTATGTTAGCAGTAATAATTATAGATGAATTGAGTAACAGGGAGTCTGACACTGAAGTCAGCGTATAAAGTTTTTACCTCATATTTCTTTTTGTTTTTTATCGTAGCTTGTAGTGGTGGGGGCGGCACTGATGGTGGCTCGGACGGAGGGACACCTCCGGCTGTTGATGATGTTTATAGCCTGACATTAGTGTTGACGGATGCGACTGGACAGGTCATTAACGATATTTCTAATGCCACACCAGGTAAATTAAAAGCCACACTGTCCAAAAATGGTAGTTCACTATCTGGTGGGCGTATTGTATTTACCCTTGAAGGTGAGGGGGCGTTAACACCTGATAGTGGGGTATCCGATAGCGCAGGGCAGGTTACTGTTGATGTATTACCAGGTGATAAATTGGGTTCAGGCAGTGTGACTGCCACTTATAATCCTACCAATGGGGGGACTGTAACGGCATTGGTCTCCTTTAATACATTGGGAGATGGCGGAGCACCAACCGATGGTGCTCAAATATCCCTCATTTTAGTTGACGATCCTGCCACTCAAAAGTCTATCGACACTATTTCATCATTATCATCTGGTTATTTGGTGGCAAGCGTATCTGGTATCTCTAAAACAGCGATTGTACAGTTTTCCAGCACCTTGGGTGAGATCCCGATCGATACCGCTGCCACCGACAATGGTAAAGCTTATGTGCAAATTTTAGCTGGCACCACACCTAGTGCAGGTACTGCGACGGCGACCTTATTGTCTGGTGAAAAAGCGGATTTAGTCTTTAAAATCGGTGCAACCAATGTTGAGATGGGCAGTGGCACACCGTTTCAAGCTGGTGTCGCTTCAGTTTCGCCAGCTGAAGTCTCAGCCGGTGGTACGGCCAGCATTTCAGTATCACTGCAAAATGATACTGGAGCCGTATTTACTGAGCCTGTGGAAGTGAATTTTTCATCTACATGTTCAACTAAAGCAGAAGCTGAAATTAGCTCACCGGTATTGGCGATCAATGGCGTGGCAACCACGACCTATTTGGCTAAAGGGTGTGTGGGAGATGATGCGATAAATGTCAGTGCTAATGTGGGAGGGAAATCACTTTCAGCCAGTGCTTTGGTGAATGTGTTGCCTGCAAGTGTCGGCAGTATTGCATTTGTCGAAGCCTTGCCAGAGGTGATTAATCTTAAAGGTACCGGTGGGGTTGAGTCCTCAACAGTCAAATTTAAAGTATCAGATAAAAACGGTATTCCCGTCAGTAATCAAAAGGTTCTTTTCTCTTTAAATACCGATACTGGTAATGTGGAATTAGATCCTGATTTTGCAACTACTAATGCTCAAGGTATCGCTCAGACAGTGGTTAATTCAGGTACGGTGTCTACATCAGTCAGAGTCACCGCGATTGTGGATGGTAGCTCGCCTGAAATATCGAGCCAATCTAAACTATTGGTTGTCTCAACTGGGTTACCAGATCAAGACAGTTTTTCTCTGTCTGCCGATAACCTGAATCCTGAGGGGTGGGATTATGACGGTGTTGAGGTGAATGTGACGGCGCGCTTAGCCGATGCCTTTAATAACCCTGTGCCAGATGGTACCGCCGTGACCTTTACCGCAGAAGGCGGTGTCATTGATCCGTCATGTGTCACTGTCAATGGTGTATGCTCGGTTAAATGGACCAGCCAAAACCCAAGACCTACAGGTAAAACCTTATTCGATTTGGCTCAAGAGCCATCTCTAGATGCAGATATTGGTCAGCCCTATGGTGGACGGGTAACCATTTTAGCCAGAGCCATTGGTGAAGAGTCGTTTCCTGATCTCAATGGTAATGGTCGCTTCGATGCCAATGAAGTCGTCAATTTTAGAACCAAGCTTAATGTTTCAGGTAAACCTTATGATCTAGATGAGGCATTTGTCGATCATAATGAAGACTCATTGTTTAACCCAAGATTTACCGGTGAAGCGGGTGGTGACGCAGAGACCTTTGTTGATTTTAACAATAACAAGGTATTTGATATTGCTGATAACTTATATAACGGCAGTCTATGTACGTTAGATGCTAATGGCGACGGGCACGATGGCTGTTCAAGCGTTAAAAAGTCACTCAATGTGCGTGCATCGATTGTCTTAGTGATGGCTGGTAGTGATGCGGTGTCATCGACACCAGTTATCGAAGATAGCTGCATCGATGACAAAAACGTAGCGGATCCATGTGACGGATTTAATGATAACCAGACCTTAGATATTATCGGCAAATCAACCGGTGGCGTATCCATCATTATTGGCGATTTGCATAATCAGCCTTTACCAGCAGGTACTAAGATAACCTTTACACCGTCAGCGGGCAGCCTTGCGAGTAAAGGTGAGTTTACTGTCGAATCGACTAACGATAATCGTGCGGGTATTTACAGCGTGGTGATTAAAGGCGCTGATCAAGCTGATTCTGGAACATTAGTGATTGAGGCTGTCACACCGAAAGGAAAACTAAGTCAAGTGGCTACCATCCCTGTGATTATTCACTAGATAGCATAGGCTGAAGCTCATCAAGTTCAGTTAAAGGGACAGTAAAGTCAGTAAAAAGCGCACTTCAACGTGCGCTTTTTTATTGATTATTAAGGATTCAAGTTTTAGTTTATTTTTGAAATTGATACACACTACCCAGTTTCATAATTTGCGTTAGCTCATCAAGGGCGGTACGCGATTCGATAACAAGCTGGGGATCGGCAAGATCATCAACGGCCAGCTCATCACGATAATGCTTATCGACCCAGAGATTAAGGCGAGCAAAAAGTGCATCACTCATTAATGTATGCTGGTTTACGGCCGCCACTTCCATCTCATTCATGGCCACACGTAAACGCAGGCAAGCTGGGCCACCGCCATTTTGCATACTCTGCTTCACATCGAAGTAATGCACCTGCTTAATGGGGGTGCCTAAGGCAACGACCTCATCAAGGTAAGCTGCAACCGCTGGATTATCTTGGCAATTTGTAGGTGCAATAATGGCCATCTCACCACTGGGTAACGTAATGATTTGAGTATTAAAAAGGTAGCTTTTAACCGCATCGTCAATGCTGATCTTGGCAGTGGGCACCTCAATAAAGTGCAACTCTTGACCATTAAATTTACGCTGGATCTCGGCGATTTTCGCTTGAGTGTCGACAAACGCTTGTTGATGATAAAACAGTACATTTTGGTTACCCACGGCGATGACATCGTTATGAAACACCCCTTGATCAATCACATCAGGATTTTGCTGGATAAATACCGCGCTGTCATCATCGAGTTGGTGTAAGCGTGCTATCGCTTGTGACGCTTCTAAGGTTTGCCTAGCAGGGAAAAGCTTGGGCTTGGCCGCTAAAGGGTTGGTCGCTTCTTGGCCGTAGACAAAAAGCTCGAGCCCAGCATGACCATATTCACTGCATAAACGGGTATGGTTAGCCGCGCCTTCATCACCAAAACTGGCATGTTCTGGTAGATGTTGGTGGTGGCTAAAATAGCGAGAGTTATTAAATGTGGCCTTAAGAATGTTGCCTGTGGTGATTGGTTCTATGCTGCGGTGTAATTTATCGACTAAGTTAGCGGGAGTAAAATGTAACTTACCATCGTGGGTATCGGCACTGGGCGAGACAGTGGCCGCATTTGCCGTCCACATACTGGATGCGCTACAACATGCTCTAAGGACCGCAGGGGCTTGCTTAGCCGCGTTACTTAATACTTGTGCATCGCTGCCGGAAAAACCAATTCGACGCAGTGTATGTAGGTCTGGTCGCTCCTGAGGGGCCAGCATGCCTTGAACCATTCCCATATCTGCAAGTGCTTTGGCTTTCAGTAAGCCTTGTTTAGCGGCCGACTTTGGACTTGAGGTCGATGCGGCATTGTTTAGTGAGGCGACATTGCCAAAGGAGAGGCCTGCATAGTTGTGTGTTGGTCCAACGAGTCCATCAAAATTCGCTTCGTAATGCTTCATTCCCATTCCTTCAATATCATTATTATTGTAGGCAAACCATTAATACGGTACTTGATGATTTGCTGAATTTGGGCACCAGTATACGTAAGGTGACGTGCTTAACAAGTTGCCACTTTGGGCATGTGAGTGTCGATAGGGTTATAAGTGCATAAGTATCACTTATGAGTGCACAATAATGGAAAATTAGCATGTTATGGCGAAATATTATTTTTTACATTTTTTTAAGAAATGGTTAAAAATTGGCTGTCTGTGACAAATAAAACAGGGATTTGCTTGAAACTCGGAGTACAACACTCTATATATGGAGCCAATTTACAGAATTTTGAGACTTTTTGGCGCAGATCATTCTATGGGTAAATCGCTAGTTATTGTCGAATCACCGGCCAAAGCCAAGACTATTAATAAATATCTCGGCAAAGATTACATCGTGAAATCGAGTGTGGGGCACATTCGTGACCTACCAACATCTTCCACCAGTGAGGCGAAGTCTTTGACGAAAACGCCCGCTGAAGTGCGCAAGATGTCTCCTGAAGAAAAGGCAATTTATAAAGCCGCAAAAGCCAAGCAAGCTCTCGTCGCTCGCATGGGGGTAGATCCTGAAAATGGCTGGAAAGCCCAGTATCAAATTCTGCCCGGTAAAGAAAAAGTCGTCAAAGAATTACAATCTCTTGCTGAAAATGCCGACCATATCTTTCTCGCAACCGATTTGGATAGAGAAGGAGAGGCGATCGCCTGGCATTTACAAGAAGTGATTGGTGGGGATCCGGCGCGCTATCAGCGCGTTGTGTTTAATGAGATCACCAAAACTGCCATTCAAGAGGCCTTCAGCCATCCCTCCAGTCTAGATACCAATATGGTTAATGCTCAACAAGCACGTCGCTTCCTCGACCGTGTTGTTGGCTTTATGGTATCGCCGCTGTTGTGGAAAAAAGTGGCCAGAGGCTTATCTGCGGGTCGTGTGCAATCGGTTGCGACTCGCTTAGTGGTTGAACGCGAAAGCGAAATTAAAGCCTTTGTGCCAGAAGAATTTTGGGACATTCATGCTCAGCTAAACACGCTCAGTAATGAATCGCTTAAAATGCAGGTCAATAAGTACAAAGGCGATGCCTTCAATCCGGTAAATGAAGCCCAAGCCATGGCGGCGGTGGCGGCCTTATCTGGTGCCACTTTTGTGGTGAGCGATCGTGAGGACAAAGGCACGTCGAGTAAACCGTCTGCGCCCTATATTACTTCGACCTTGCAACAAGCGGCGAGCACCCGATTGGGTTTTGGCGTCAAGAAAACCATGATGATGGCGCAGCGTCTCTATGAAGCTGGTCATATTACTTATATGCGTACCGATTCAACCAACTTGAGTCAAGAAGCGTTAGATAATGTTCGGGAAATGATCGCCAATGACTTTGGTGATAAGTATTTACCCGAAGCCCCGATTCGATACGGTAGCAAGGAAGGCGCACAAGAGGCCCACGAAGCGATTCGCCCCTCCAACGTAAAAGTGACGGCTGCGAGCCTTTCGGACATGGAGCGTGATGCTCAGCGTCTTTATGAGCTGATTTGGCGTCAGTTTGTGGCTTGTCAGATGACACCTGCTAAATACGATGCTACTCGCTTAACCGTATCGGCTGCCGATTATGAATTAAAGGCGACTGGTCGTACGCTTAAATTTGATGGTTGGACGCGCGTACAAACCGCCATCAAGAAGAAAAACGAAGAAGATAACACCTTGCCGTTTGTTGCCAAAGGTGACAATTTGGCGCTCGAAGAGTTACTACCCAAACAGCATTTCACCAAGCCGCCCGCGCGTTACAGCGAAGCGTCACTGGTGAAAGAGTTAGAAAAACGCGGAATTGGTCGTCCATCGACCTATGCCACGATCATCTCAACCATCCAAGACCGTGGTTACGTCAAGGTGGAAAATCGTCGTTTCTACGCCGAGAAAATGGGTGAAATCGTGAGCGAAAGCCTCGTGGGCAGTTTCGAAGAGTTAATGAGTTACGACTTTACCGCGGGCATGGAGCAAACGCTCGATAACGTGGCCCAAGGCCAGCTTGATTGGAAAAAAGTACTCGACAACTTCTACAAAGATTTAACGGCGCAATTAGAAAAAGCCGAGTTACCACCAGAAGAGGGCGGCATGCGTCCTAACGAGATGGTGCTAACTGATATTCAATGCCCAACTTGTCAGCGTCCTATGGGTATCCGCACAGGCACTACCGGGGTGTTCTTGGGATGTTCTGGTTATGCCTTGCCGCCTAAAGAGCGTTGCAAAACCACCATGAACTTGACCCCGGGTGAAGAGGCGGTGAGTGAAAACAGCGAAGATGCCGAGACGGATGCGCTGCGGGCCAAACATCGCTGTGGTGTCTGTGGCACAGCCATGGATAGCTACTTAATTGATGAGAAGCGTAAGTTGCATGTGTGCGGTAATAACCCTATGTGCGACGGCTATGAAGTCGAACAGGGCCAATTTAAGATTAAAGGATATGAAGGTCCTATCTTAGAGTGTGACCGCTGCGGTAATGACATGGAGCTTAAAAACGGCCGATTTGGTAAATATTTCGGTTGTACTAATAGCGAATGTAAAAATACCCGTAAACTGCTTAAAAGCGGTGAAGCGGCGCCACCAAAAGAAGATCCGATTCATCTACCCGATCTTAAGTGTACTAAGTCCGATGGCTACTTTGTATTACGTGATGGTGCAGCGGGTATTTTTATGGCGGCCAGTACTTTCCCTAAATCACGTGAAACTCGTGCTCCCTTAGTCGAAGAGTTGGTTAAATACCGCGAACTATTATGGCCTAAGTATCAGTATCTTGCCGATGCTCCAGTGACAGATGATGACGGGAATAAGGCGTTCGTGCGCTTTAGTCGTAAGACCAAAGAGCAGTATGTGGCTACCGAAGTTGATGGTAAGGCTACAGGTTGGACCGCTAAATATATCGATGGTAAATGGGTGACAGAGGCCAAGCCTAAAGCGAAACCCAAGGCTAAGCCAAAAGCAAAATAGCTTGCGATAATAAAAAGCCCTAACCTTGTTAGGGCTTTTTTTATGGCGATTAATTTCGCGCTTCAACGCATTTTATAATAGGCTAATATAGAAATAACCATCAGTGTAATAGCTTGATATTGGTTAATGGAATTACAGCTAACTCAATGGAGCGTGAAATGAAAACAGTATTATTAGGTATATGGGCCGCCGTTATGAGCCTGAGTGTGTTTGCCTCAAATTGGCAAGTGAATAATCAAGATTCAGTGGTCAATTTTATGTCGTTTAAAAATGGCGATATTGCAGAGATCCATAAGTTTACTCAGATCACCGGTGAGTTAGCTGCTAATGGCGATTTTTCTTTATCGATTCCATTAACCAGTGTATGGACCAATATCGATATCCGTGATGAGCGCATGAAGCAGGTATTATTTGAAACAGCGCAGTTTCCAACCTTGTCATTAACCGCCGCTATTGATGCTCAGACGGTAGATAAGCTGGCGGTGGGCAGCATGGACACCATGGCTATCCCTGCTAAGGTTATGTTGCACGGTCAATCTAAAGCGTTAGATATTACGGTGCGGGTTGCCAAACTGAATCAAAACACGCTGTTAGTTACCAGTGAAATGCCTCTTATCATCAATGCCGCCGATTTCGACTTAGCAGCAGGGGTCGAGAAGCTACGCGAACTCGCCGGCTTAAGCGCTATTAGCCAAGCCGTGCCAGTATCATTTGTGTTAACTTTAAACCGTTAACTAAAAACGTGCACTTTAGACGAGACTGACTACGCGATTTGTACCATAATAGCGGCAATTACCGAATTTAAGAGCATGGGTGAGAACATGCTCTTCAATTAATGTTTGTTAAGGCGAATCATGGTTACAGATAAAGACGGATATATCCATCTCATACAATATCTCACCGAGCATCTGGGGCTTTTTGAGTCGTCAGATAGCACCATAATTGGCGGCGACACTGTGATGGAGCTGTTTGAAGAGCAGCTTGCGGCGCAGATTATTATGGTGTGTGGTCAAAACCCTGCATTAACCTTTGCTCAGCGTAATACCGTCATACGAGAAGTCGATGCGATTGTCTATGATCTAGAAGAGATTTTGGCTAAAGTTGCGCATCATAATGCCACCTCTGAGCAAACGCTGTTTATCACTGAGTTTTCAGGCTTAATCAAAAATTTATTTGACCAAGAAATTGCAAAGTTACAGTAATGTCCTTTGAGCGGCTTGCCTTACCAATCCCTGATAAACTGACCAAACAATGATTTGTCAATGTAGCACCGCTGCGTGAGAGGTTGCTAAAGGCAAGACACCATGAGTTTTTGACCTTGTAGAAGACGTTAATCTTCGCCATAAGTCAGTGGTTATTGCCGGTTGCTCTTTGCATCGGCATTTATCGAATAGGGCCATTTAATCGGCACTTGATTAGACAAGGAGTAGGCAATGATCGAGTTACTCGATGGGTTCAGTCATGAAGTGATAGCAATGAAGGTGGATGGCGTACTGACTAGTGATGATTATAATCAACGGTTATTGCCTGCTATCGAAACCAAGTTAAAAGATCATGCAACGATTAAGCTGTGGTATGAGTTGGATGAACACTTTGAAGGAGTGTCGGTTGAGACACTTTGGGATGATGCAAAATTAGCGTTTTTTCATTTGACTGATTTTTCACGAGTTGTCATTATCACTGGGCGTGATGCACGTATGGCTTCAGTGCTAGCCTGCATGGTGCCTTGTCCTGTTAAAGTCTTTGAGCGTGACAATCGGGATGCAGCGCGTAAGTGGTTAACCGACCACGAGGTGATCGAATAAAATAATACATTGCCATTAAGCCGACTCAAATTGTCGGCTTTTTAATTGATTAGAGATGAGGTGTTAGATGCTTAAAGTCATTTGTTTTTGTGCCGTCTTGCTTACCATGCCAAGCTGGGGTGCACAAAAAGAGATCATTGGACAAACGGCTCAATTATCTGTTGAAGAGGTGGGCCTCATCTACGATGCACGCATGGACACGGGAGCGGCAAATACCTCATTACATGCCATCGATCTAGAGATTGAAGGTGGTAGCGCGGCCAAAATGAAAGATAACATCGGCAAAACCCTTTGGTTTACGACACAAAATGAAGCCGGTGAAGCACGGCGTTTAAGTGCCAAAATTATCCAAGTGTCCACAGTGAAAAATTCACAGGGAAGAGAAACGCGCTACATGGTGTCATTAAACGTTGGTTTCGATGGCAAGGAGCGTCAAGTGAAAGTGAACCTGCGCGATCGTAGCCATATGGATTACCGTTTACTGGTTGGTCGTAATTGGCTTAAAGATCACTATATTGTTGATGTTGCTGAAAAGCAGCTGATAGGCCCAGTGGCAACGATTAATATCGTGGAGGCAGGATTAGGGTATAAGACTCGTATTGATACGGGAGCGGTTGAAAATTCACTGCATGCTGTTGATCTTAAGATTGAAGGCGGCGTCGAAGATATGGAAAAAAATGTCGGTAAGATGATAGCTTTCACCACTGAAAATGAGCAGGGTGAAAGACAGCGGGTGCGTAGCCGCATCGTGGAAACATCATTGATTCGAAACGCCCAAGGCAGCGAGATCCGCTATATGGTTGAGCTTAACGTGGGCGAGCCAGGTAAAGAGTATAAAACCAAGGTGAATTTACGTGATCGCTCAAAAATGACCAATAAACTGCTTATTGGGCGCAATTGGTTGCAGGGGCATTATATGGTCGATGTCTCGCGCTAGTATACTTTCATGACGGTAGACAGTTTAACGTTGACTAGCTTGGGCGCCATTTGTGCGCCTATTTTTTGCCTGTCGATATTATAGTTATCAATCCAGATCGCTTTTAAATGCTTATCGATACGCTAACTGCCGCAGCTCAACTTTAACCTCATGTTTATTCGTTAAATTATTTCGGTGTCAATCAGAGTCAGAACAGCCTCCCTTGCCAAAGCTTAAGCTGTCAGTGCTTGTTTCAGCGGGTCTACGCTACTACAAAAATAGCTAATAGCAGCAGTTATCACGAAATGTAAGCCTTAAGCCGCTTGCCTAGTCATATGGCTTATCCCTGTTTATGGCTGAGTTGAGCAATATTAACTGCAATGTATTTGCTGGCCACTCAAGGGGATCTGGCAACGTATCTCAGTAAATTGGCGGGCCAGCGATGTGATACTTATTTCGCCCTCATAATGGGTGGCTAACCAACGGTTAAGTGCTATTAAGGTGCCATAACCTTCATGGTTAGTCAGTTGTGCTTGTAATTTAGTTAAGGCACTGCTCGAGAGACCAATACCATTATCGCGCAGTGTGATGGTGAGCTTGCCCTCTTGGTAGCTCACAGCAAGATGTAACGTTTTTGGATTGTCGAAAGGGACTTCATTGGGGAAAGCGTGTACTAGTGTGTTATTGATTAAGCGGTAACTTAGATAAAACAGGTGCCAAGAGGGCAGAGACACCGCCAGTGATTGCTCGCTGTTTACCTGCCACTGCACTTGTTTCTGTTTCAGTTGCGGTGCAAGCATCGCCAACATATCTTGTAAATATTGTTCGATCTGGATGGATTTTGTTTCTTGATGCTCGTTAAGCAGTAGTGGTTGCGTATGACGTAAGATATCAATCTGCTCGGCTAACTCGTCTATTAGGTGCTCGTTTGTGCCGTTTTGATTAGTCGCGCCGGTAGCGATTCTTTGCAGCCGAGTAAATAGATGCTCGAGTGCAATTAATTGTTGCTTATTAAGTTGCTGCACTAAGTGCAATAAGAGCTGTTGTTGCTCGTGTTCGCTATTAGCCGTTGCAATGGATGAGTTATTCGCTGCAAAGTTGTGGCGATTAGCGGTTGTGGCCGTTGCCTGTAATTGACTCTGTTGCTGCGCCAAATTGAGCGCTTGTTGTAACTGTGCATTTTGTTGGGCTAGTATTTGAATGCGCGTATCTAGTTCTAGCTGGCGTGATTTTAAACTACTGATATCCATTGCCATGGCGCCCAAAGCCATGAGATTTCCGTCGGCGTCGTTGATAGGGTACTTAGTCACTAAATAGGTTAACTCACCATGTATGGTGGGTATGGGTTGCTCGAAGCTCTGCGCGTTGTCATTATTTTTAATAATGGCATCATGGTGTGCCACTATCTCTGCAATATGTGGTGGGTAAATATCACTGTCTTTTGCGCCCAGTATCTGCTCGCGCTCTAAGCCTAATATTTCACAAAACTTGTCATTGACTAAGGTGTATCTACCGCTCATGTCTTTGATGCAAATTAGGTTCTGGGATGCATTAAGCAGCGAATTAATCAGCTCTTTTTTATTTTCTAACTCAGCTTGAGCCTGTTGTTGCATCGATAATTGTTGCTCCAGTGCAAGGTTACTGGCATCTAGGCTGGCGTAGGCTATCTCTAATTGGTTACTGCGGGCGACAAAGGCCTTCGCGAGCTGACCAATTTCGTCTTGACGTGCATTGGCATCGAGGGCCAACCAGCCCAAATTGCCACTTTGTAAGGCTGATGATATTTGAAAGATAGGCCGAATAAACAGCTTATGCTGAAAGATAAATAAAATGATCAATGCCACCAGTTGTGACAGTAACAGAAACGCCCCTACCTTCACCGCGATTGCGTTGGCTTGCTGTGATAACCCAGAGATAGGGGTCACTAGAATGATCTTCCATAAGGTCTCTTCCATGGTGAGGATCGAGATCAATACGGGTTTGTTGAGTAGTGGACCAGAGTCAAGCTCTAAGGTGACCACAGATTGTTTAATGGCTTTAGGTTGCAGCGAGGCATTGATAACTGCCACGAGTCTGTCATGCTGCGCCTTAGCTGTGTGGTCAAGTAATGGCTGTAACTGTGCACTTTGATAAGCCGGTTTAGCCATGACGTGTTGATAAAACTGCTTATCCATCTGTTCAATCGCCGCGCCAAGCGGGGCGAGAGCTGGGTAATGGCTCACTAAATTGGTAAAGGATTTACCTAAATGTTGTGATTCATTGGCGTGGTTTTTAAATGGATCGCTAAGCAGGTTATTATAGGCATCTAACGCGATAATATAACCTTTAGAAAGCGGGTTTTGATCTGAAAAAGTAAATTGTTTATCGATTCCGCTCAATGCCATATCCACAGATGCGGCGCCGATAAATTGATGATTAACGCGCATCGGGATGGTGGCGGTGATCATCAATTGTTGGGTGTAAGGGTCGATGTAGGATTGCGACCAATGGGTATGACTATCTTGTAAATATTTCGCCGGAGTATACCAGCTCGTTTTATCGTAGCTTGGCCCTGCGCCCGTTTGGTTATAGCCATCAACTTGCCGAAAATGTTGGGTGTCATCTTTAGCCCAGAAAAAACCATTTAATGACGCTTCCCCTGACGCTTTTTGCGGCTCAGGCCAAATGCCACCGCTAACAATCAGCTGCTGATCATCTTCCATCGTCAGCAGTGGCGGAATTAATTTATTAATTTGTGTAGCTTGACCTTGGTAAGTTTCACCGACTGTGCCGAGTGAACGGGCTAAAGTTTCCACTTTAGAGGTCACTTGTTGTAATTGAGCGATAACAGCGTGAGCATAGCTTTGGCTTAAGGAGAGTTGGGTGTCGATATGATGCTTTTTTTCTGCGGTAAAAATAAACCAAGTACTGGAGGCTATGATGAGTGCGGCAACAACAAATTGAACGAAAGTAAATTTAACCGTCAGGCTGTTTTTCCATCGGGTATTGCGCATTGTTGTATTGTGTTTAGTGTGAATAGCCATTTTCAGTAGCAGTTCCTTTTACCCAACGCGATATAATCGAGTTTAATCAAAGCAGACTGAGATTAAATAGTAAAGCAAAACAGTGCGCTAGCCTTATAGTTAATAAGGCTAGCGTCGGTTAGGTATTAAACGTTTAGGCCGATGAGCAGCCGATCTAATTGCTCTGCGGTGGCGTGTAATTCATCACAACCTGATACAGATTGGTTAGCCGATGTCTCAACCTCATGAGATTGATTGCGTATTTCCATGAGGTTTGTGGCTATTTCGTTAGCCACCGCAGATTGCTGTTCGGCAGAGGTCGCGATCATGACGCTCATCTCGTACACCTTTTCACTATGGTGGGCGATGGCTTTCAAGTCATTACCGGTATCGAGTACATGTTGCTTCCCATTTTGCGCCAATGCCACGGTGCGCTGCATCACTTGAGTTAAATTTTGCGAGCCACTTTGTAACGCTTCAATCATGGTTTTAATTTCGACGGTAGCGGCTTGAGTCCGCCCTGCCAAGGTACGCACTTCATCGGCGACCACGGCAAAGCCTCGCCCTTGTTCACCGGCGCGAGCAGCTTCAATGGCGGCATTTAATGCCAGCAGGTTTGTTTGTTCAGAAATCGCATTAATGGTCGACACTACTTCATCAATTTTGCTGGCATTCTCATTAAGCACATTAACGGCATGTGAGGCGCCACCAATCTCGTTGGATAACGCACCAATTGCATCCACGGTAATCTCAATATCTTTAGACCCCGTCTCAACTTGTTGGTTGGCTTCTTGGGTTTCGCTCGACGATAACTCGGCGTTATGTGCCACCTCTTTAACTGCGGCTGTCATCTGCTCCATCGCTGTGGCGAGTGAGTCTAAATGTTGACGTTGGCCCGCGGCCAAGTGCAATCCTTCTTCGGCCGTCTGCCTAAAGTCTTGAACCACTGAACGAATTTGGTTACTGGCTTGTGATAGCTGACGGACAAGGTTGTGCTGACGCTCAACTAAGGTATCTATGCTGACTGCCAAGATGCTAAATTCATCTTTCACTTCGAAGAAGTTAAGCCGGCCGGTGAGATCGCCATCGGCGGCGCGCTTTAGGGCCATTACGCTGGTGTAGAGCGCGCCGCCAACAAAGGTTGAAATATAATAGCAAGCGATCAAGATGATTAGGGTCAACACGACTAAAGTGGTCAATACATAGGGTTTAGCCGAATCAAGTGCCTGGCGTAAATCCTTGACCTGAACGAGGGCGATAAGCCCGCTATCTGTTATGCGGCTATAGGCGTTAATGTCGTCATCGATAAGGTTCACGCCACCGCCTTGTGACGCCATACGCGCCACATCGACAGTTAACGAGTCCGATGGTGTGGCGATACCTTGTTGAACTAAGGCACGTTTGAAGGCTAATTGCTGTTCTATCGGGATGTGTTGATAGCTGATCTCTATTGCATCGGCGAGTTGCTGTGCATTATTAATGCTAGTGACTTGATGACTTTGGCTCAGTTGATGATTGAACAGCCCATATAAAACCAGGGCTAAGCCAATGAGGGTCATAATGGGAATAATGGCTAAAACGGTAAATTTTGTTTTTAAGCTCATGTGGATTAGGTATTGGTCTATCCATCTAAACTTGACTTCTTTCATCGAAATACTCGTTTGCGGTGCAAAGTGGTAACCATGTTATCGGGTTGAATTGTAATTACTTTATAGCAAATGCAACTCGCAATGACTGCTTGTTGTTTATTTGTACGCATTTGTCTTTGTTGTGGTTACAGGGGAAGATCACACCATAGGCAGCATTTCAGCCCTATTTTTAATCTTAAAACCCGTTATCCTTCTGCCTCAGCAGCTTAGATCCGCGAAACTCTAAGGAAAAATAGCAAATAAGCCCTAGTCAAACGGCTTAGGCTCACGTAAAATTTGTCTCTTTTTCTATTTTCGCAAGATAAATAGTCAGCATATAGAAAGTCTTGGCTCTCGAACTCGGGAGCGGGCGTACTGGAAGAGATGATGTCACAGTTAACAGAAATCGTAGAACAGGCCTTGCAGGCCATCGAAGGGACTGATGATCTGAAAGCCCTCGATGAGCTTCGTGTCGATTACCTTGGTAAAAAAGGTAAGATCACCGACATGATGAAAATGATGGGGAAGCTTAGTGCAGAAGAGAAGCCTGCTTTTGGCCAAGCAGTTAACCAAGCTAAGCAAGCCGTGCAGCAGAAGTTATCTGAGCGTATAGACGGGCTGAAATCAGCCGAACTTGAAGCCAAATTAGCGGCAGAAAGTATCGACGTGACCTTGCCAGGACGTCGTATTGACAATGGTGGACTACACCCAGTTACGCGAACTATCGAACGTATTGAAACTTTCTTTGGTGAACTGGGTTTTAGCGTCAAGCAGGGGCCTGAAATTGAGGATGATTTCCATAATTTCGATGCACTCAATATTTCGGAGCATCACCCGGCACGTGCCGATCATGACACCTTCTACTTTAATCCTAAGTTGATGTTGCGTACTCAAACCTCGGGTGTACAGATCCGTACCATGGAAAACGAAAAGCCGCCGCTGAGAATTATCTCTCCGGGCCGAGTTTACCGTAATGACTATGATCAAACCCACACGCCGATGTTTCATCAGGTCGAAGGTTTACTGGTTGATGAGCAGGTAAACTTTGCCGAGTTAAAAGGGATCCTGCACGATTTCTTGCGTAACTTTTTTGAAGAAGATTTACAAGTACGCTTCCGTCCATCTTACTTTCCTTTCACTGAACCTTCAGCGGAAGTCGACGTGATGGGTAAAAACGGTAAGTGGTTAGAAGTATTGGGTTGCGGCATGGTACATCCTAATGTGCTGCGCAGCGTAGGAATTGATCCTGAAAAGTATCAAGGCTTTGCCTTTGGTATGGGAGTTGAGCGTTTATCTATGCTGCGTTATGGCGTTAACGATTTGCGTTCATTCTTCGAGAACGATCTGCGCTTTCTTAAGCAATTCAAATAACGGAGCGAGTAAAAATGAAATTTAGCGAATCTTGGCTTCGTGAATGGGTTAACCCAAGTGTGACCCGAGAAGAATTATCTCACCAAATTACCATGGCAGGTCTTGAAGTCGATGGAATCGACGCCGTTGCAGGTGAGTTTTCTGGCGTGATTATCGGTGAAGTGGTCGAATGTAGCCAACATCCAGATGCCGATAAATTGCGCGTGACTAAAATTAATGTGGGTCAAGATGAGTTGATCGACATTGTTTGCGGTGCACCTAACTGTCGTTTAGGACTGAAAGTGGCCGTGGCTATGGTCGGCGCCGTATTACCGGGCGACTTTAAAATTAAGAAGGCTAAACTTCGTGGTCAGCCATCATTTGGTATGCTGTGCTCCTATGGCGAACTGGGTATCGATATCGAAAGTGATGGCATTATCGAGCTACCATTAGATGCACCAATTGGTACCGATGTTCGTGAATACCTAGATCTAGATGATGCCGTGATTGACGTTGATTTAACAGCTAACCGCGCCGATTGTTTAGGTATGGTAGGTCTGGCTCGCGAAGTCGGCGTATTAAATCGTCAAGCAGTGACCGAGCCAACATGGGAAGCGGTAACTGCGACGATTACTGATGCGGTTGTTATTGATAACAAAGCTCCTGCGGCATGCCCACGTTACTTAGGCCGTGTGGTTAAGAACATCAACGTTAAAGCACAAACACCAGTATGGATGCAAGAGAAGCTGCGCCGCAGTGGTATTCGTTCTATCGATCCGATAGTCGACATTACTAACTATGTGTTGATCGAGTTTGGTCAACCAATGCATGCATTCGATTTAGCCACGCTTAACGGTGACATCGTGGTGCGTTTGGCTGATGGTGAAGAAAAACTGACCTTGCTTGATGGCAATGAAATTACGGTGCCGGCTGATACTTTAGTGATAGCCGATCAACAACAAGCACTGGCGTTGGCTGGTGTCTTTGGTGGTGAAGCATCGGGCGTGGGTGCGCAAACACAAGACATTTTACTTGAATGTGCTTTCTTTGCGCCACTGGCCATTATGGGCAAATCGCGTCGTTTAGGCTTACATACCGATTCATCACATCGTTTTGAGCGTGGTGTCGATCCTGAGCTGCAAGCTAAAGTGATGGACAGAGCGACGCGGCTAGTACTTGATATCTGTGGCGGCGAAGCCGGTCCAGTGGTTGAGTCAAAATCCGATGAGCATTTGCCCAAGCCTGTTAGCATTACGTTACGTCGCAGTAAGCTTGATCGCGTATTGGGTCATCATATTGCTGACAATGATGTCACTGAAATTCTGCAACGATTAGGTTTTATCGTTGAGGCGATCGATGGCGCTTGGAACGTGACCACGGCGACTTACCGTTTCGATATGGCGATTGAAGAAGACCTTATCGAAGAAGTGGCGCGTATTTATGGTTACAACAACATCCCTAATACGGCCCCAATAGCAGCGCTGCGTATGCCAGATCATAAAGAATCTGACATTGATTTAAAGCGTGTGCGGGCAATGTTGGTGGCGCGTGGTTTCCAAGAAGCGGTGACATATAGTTTTGTCGATCCTAAGCAGCAAGCCCTGATCCATCCTGATGCGCCGGCAATGATCTTGCCTAATCCTATTTCGGTAGAGATGTCAGCGATGCGTTTGTCGATGTTTACTGGCTTATTGACCGCGGTAGGGTATAACCAAAGTCGTCAGCAAAACCGTGTGCGTCTATTTGAAACTGGCTTGCGCTTTGTACCAGATGAGACGGCAGAGTCTCAAGTACGCCAACAACCAATGTTGGGAGCGGTGATTTCAGGCAACCAAAATGATGAACATTGGTCAATGGAATCTAAAACGGTCGACTTTTTCGACCTTAAAGGTGACCTAGAAGCCATTATCGGCTTGACAGTATCTGATGAAGAATTTACTTTTAGATCAGCATCTCACCCGGCATTACATCCGGGGCAATGTGCTGAAATATTAAGAAATGATCGCGTCATAGGTGTCATTGGTGCCGTCCATCCGAGCTTAGAAAAGCCATTTGGATTAAACGGTAAAACCATTATTTTTGAACTTGAATTAGACGCTTTATTGCATGCAAGTTTACCGCTAGCCCAGGCTGTGTCTAAGTTTCCAGCAAACCGTAGAGACATTGCCATTGTTGTTGATGAGCAGGTTTCAGCGGGCAATGTTATAAATTTGATAAGAAAAGTTGGCGAAAATCAGTTGGTTGGCTTAAACTTGTTCGATGTATACCAAGGTAAAGGTGTTGAACCGGGCAAAAAGAGTCTGGCGATAGCACTTACACTACAAGACAACGCTCGTACACTTGAAGAAAAAGAAATTGCTGAGATGGTTGAAAAAGTAGTTTCTGAACTCAAGTCAGAGTTCAACGCATTGTTGAGGGATTAAAAGTATGGCACTTACCAAAGCCGAAATGGCAGAACATCTTTTTGAGACACTTGGTATTAATAAGCGAGTCGCAAAAGAGATGGTAGAGACGTTTTTCGAAGAGATTCGTCAAGCACTCGAAAACGGTGAGCAGGTCAAGTTATCTGGTTTTGGCAACTTTGACCTAAGGGACAAAAACCAAAGACCGGGAAGAAACCCAAAAACAGGCGAGGATATTCCAATTTCTGCTCGTCGTGTGGTGACTTTCCGTCCAGGACAGAAGCTCAAGAGCCGAGTCGAAGAGGCTAATAAAGCCGATAAATAACGTTAGTTATCGAGACAGTTAAGGCCACTCAAAGAGTGGCTTTTTCTGTTTTTTATTTGCCGATTCATCTTACTTTTTTGCAAGTTTAGAGGTTTAATTACTTGTCTAGAAAACCCAAATATTTTGATCGCCGCTTTAAGCTTAGCTTGTTACACCCCAAACTTTGGCCAACATGGCTGGCGATCGGTGTGTTGGTCATTTTTGGTGCAATGCCAGCACGAGTGCGCGATCCCATAGCGCGCATGCTCGCCAAATTAGTTAAAAAAGTGGCTAAAAAACCGCTGCGCATTGCAAGGGCTAACCTAGAAACCTGCTTTCCAGAAAAATCACAGAGCGAAATTAGTCAGTTACTCGATGAGAATATCGCTAATTTTGTGATGATCTTGCTGGCACAATCAGAGTTACTTATTCGCTCGAGCGATAATTTACGTCGCCGTGTCATGCTTGATGGCTTTGAGCATGTACAGCGGGCGCGCGATGCGGGCCAACCCGTTATCTTTATCATGCCCCATGTATGGGGAATTGAGTATGCGGGGCTGCGTTTGAATCTCGAGTTGCCTATGGTCTCTATGGCTAAAGCGCACCGCAATACACTCTTTGATTGGTTTAATAATCGCATGCGCAGCTCACAAGGTGGCAATATCTATATGCGCGATGCTGGCATTCGGGCACTACTTTCTGAACTTAAAAATGATAACAGTTTCTTTTATCTGCCCGATGAAGATTTAGGCCCAGAAAAAAGTGTATTTGCGCCTTTTTTTGCCACGGTAAAAGCCACGCTGCCTGTGGTGGGAAGATTAGCATCGGCTGGAAACGCTCAGGTGATGCCTGTTAAAATTGGCTACGATCAACAGCGCCGCAAATTCCAGTTAACTGTCATGCCGGCGATTTCTCCCGATGAGATGCAAGGCAAAGAAAATGAAGCCTTAGCGCTTAACCGCGCAGTAGAGCAGGTCATTTCAGCGTATCCAGAGCAGTATATGTGGTTTTTAAAAGTCTTACGTACCCGCCCGCCGGGAGAGGCGCCTATTTATTGAGGTGCGACTCACCCAAGTAAACTTGAGAAATCTCAGAAAACAGGTGGCTCGACAACAAGTGCGATCCACCTGTTTTATATGGTGACTTTGGATCTGTTAAATCGTTGCTTGTTGTCATTAGGCTTGCTGAAATAAGGCATTACACCGTGTGCACGATGACAGAATCACAATATTGAGCGCGGGCTAGGCTACAGCAAAATGTTATTGAGTCATTATTTTCATGGCACAATAAGGCACCAGATTTAAGATCAATATCGCCAATTTATAGTGTGCTAAAAATGAGAAGTAAAGCCCGTTTAGCTGTTCTTTAGGGATAAGCATTATACGGCTATGCAAGCGCTTGATTGGTGCATTAAAGGCGATAAGCATAACTGCCATATAACAGAACAACACGATATTGAGTATCGTACACCAACCTAAAAATCCACAGATGTAATTGATAGTATCTAGATTAAGAGTATTCATAGGTGTCCCACATTAATGAATTATTATCACTTTATTATAAGTGCTGTGGGCAAGCTTATGAGTTAATTTATGCTGGGTGATTTGAAGGTATCATTTGCCATTAAAGTGGTTACTTAATGCTGAGGTTTGGTGATGACGATAAAGATGCTCATGTCGCAGCGGGAATATGATTTAAAGCTAAGAAGCTAATACCTGAGCTTCATTTTGGCATAAAAAAACCGTAATGGAGCAGTTACCATTACGGTTTTATCATTGACGCTGGTGCAAGGTGTCAGCGATTAATTCACAATTAATTGATACTCATCACGCAGGATATTAATGACTTCTTGACGCGGGTTGTCACTTAAGATGAGTTTCTCACCAATAATGGTTTCTGCGATACCAACATAGGTATTTGAGATATCCATCATTACTTCTGTTGGCAGCTTATTATCGCGGGCGAGGGCAAAACGCTCAGGCATGCGCTCTTTATTGAGCAAGATGTCGGGATCGGGGAAATGGTTTAGTAACCACTGGCGGAAACCCTCTTTTGATTTCTCGACGATTTTGCCGTTACGATGTGCTTCACCGTCCCAAATACGTGATGAATCAGGTGTACCGACTTCATCCATATAGATAAGCTTCTCTTGGCCGCTGGCATCTTTTACATAGCCAAATTCAAATTTGGTATCGACAAAAATTTGATCTTGTTCTGCTAGTGCATCACTGATCACCGCAAAGCCTTCTTTGAGGAGTTTTTCATATAAGTCGATGTCGCTGATTGAACGAAAGTTGAAAGCGTTAAGGTGACGCTCAAGATCGGCGCGCGACACATTTACATCATCGGCTTCAGGTACGCCTTCAAGTCCGGTTAGCACCCCTTTGGTCGATGGGGTGATTAGTACTTCATCCAGCTTTTGATCTTTCTTAAGCCCTTCAGGTAGGGTAATACCGCAAAAATCACGTTCGCCTTTGCTATATGCTCGCCACATGGAACCGGTGATGTATTGTCTTGCGATCGCTTCAACCATTACCGGCTTCGCTTTTTGTACTATCCATACAAATGGATGCGGCACATCAAGAATATGGCTATCTGCTAGTCCTTTCTCTTTGAACAGTTTGAACCAATGGTTTGAGATGGCATTGAGTGCGGCGCCTTTTCCGGGTACGCCATTAAGGCCATTCTCGCCTTGCCAAATACAGTCAAAGGCTGAAATACGGTCACTGATCACCATAATGGCTAGCGGGGTATCGGCAGGCACATCGTAGCCTTTTTGCTCGATAAGACGGGCGCTATCGGCTGCGGTTAACCAATATACGCTGCGCACTTTACCTGAATGGACAGCCTTATCGGTACGAATTGGCAGATCATCATTAACGGCTAAAACTTTGTTTGATTGATTCATAGGGTATTATTTTTAGTTGTCATGTTAGAGGATGAGATAACGGCGCAATTGTAACAGAACTGACAGGTGGCAACAGTCTTTTCGGTGGGATAACTTACTTGAAAACAGAGTGTTTTGTTTAATGAATTATCGCTGATGATGTTAGTTGAGCATTGCTGATTGTGGCTGACGTAGCGTATAAAAAAGAGCCCGAATGGACTCTTTGCATAATGGTTTGCTATGTACGGAGTGACTTACTATCGACTACTTATTATTTGCTATTTGCTATTTGCTACTGGCTCGATTGACTGTGGCGCTTGAGCAGATTAGCGGTAATGTCGGCAAGGCTGAGTTCTTGATCTTCTAGCAGCACTAACAAGTGATAGATAAGATCGGATGCTTCATCGATTAGTTCGGGTTTATCATGCGTCGCCGCGGCGAGCGCGGTTTCTAATCCCTCTTCGCCAACTTTCTGCGCAATACGTTTAGTGCCACGCTCAAATAGATGAGCAGTGTAGCTCGACTTGGCATCTTGGCCCTTACGTGAAGCAATGAGCTTAGTAAGGTTATCGATAAACGGATGGGCATCCCCGTCTGGCCAGCAGCTTTCACGTTCCAGGTGGCAGGTAGGCCCATTTGGGATCACTTGCACTAATAAACTGTCATTGTCGCAGTCACAATCGATGGTCACTAAATCTAGGGTGTTACCAGAGGTCTCACCTTTGGTCCACAGCCGCTGTTTACTGCGACTAAAAAAGGTCACCATTTTGGTGTCTAGGGTTTTTGTTAATGCGGCTTTATCCATATAGCCGAGCATTAATACTTTACCGGTAAGGTGGTTTTGTACCACGGCAGGAATAAGTCCCTGCTGTTTATCCCAATCTAAATTGGAAAAATCTTGTCTGTTTTTCATTGTTGATCCTTATCAGCTTGCGGTTACAAACGCATCTGGATGCCATTATCTTGTAGGTAACGTTTTAATGCTTGAATGTCGATGATCCCTTTATGAAACACACTGGCGGCTAATGCCGCATCCACTTTGGCCTCTTCAAAGACTGCTTTAAAATGCGCCATAGTACCTGCACCACCTGAGGCAATTAATGGGACATCGCATATCGCTCTGATCATCGAGAGCTGTTTTATATCATAGCCTTGGCGCACGCCGTCTTGGTTCATCACATTGAGTACGATCTCGCCGCAGCCGCGTTTTTGCACCTCTTCGACCCAGTCTTGGGTATACCACTGGGTATCTTTGGTGGCGGCTTCATCACCAGTAAACTGTTTGACTTTGTAGCAGTCACTGTCGGCATCATAATAGGAGTCGATACCGATGACGATGCATTGGCGGCCAAACTCATCTTGCAGGCGATCGATAAGGCTAGGATCACTTAAAGCCGGTGAATTAATCGAGATTTTATCGGCGCCAAAGGCAAGCTTTTCTCGCGCCTGAGCAATCGTTTTTATCCCACCCGCAACACAGAAGGGGATATCTATCTGCTCGGCGACGCGGCTGACCCAGCTTTTATCGACAACCCGATCGTGGGCGCTGGCAGTGATATCATAAAACACCAGTTCATCGGCGCCCTCAAGGGCATAACGTGCGGCAAGTGGCACTATGTCACCGACAATTTCATGGTTACGAAACTGCACGCCTTTAACCACTTTACCTTCGCGAACATCGAGACAGGGAACTATGCGTTTGGCCAACATGCGATAGCCTCCTCGACACTAAAGTTTTCAATTAACAGGGCTTTGCCGATAATAATACCGTTGGCGCCACTGTCTCTTACTGCGGTAACGTCCTCGAGAGTAGCAATACCACCAGAGGCTTGCCATGCAATATCGGGATAAAGCTGAGCGATCTCTTGGTATAATTCGGTGTTACTGCCCTTAAGGGTGCCATCACGACTAATGTCGGTCACCAGTGCGTGTTTTAGGCCATAAGGTTTAAAAGCTTCCACCAATGACTCTAAGGTTTTACCGCCACCCGATTGCCAACCCGAAACGGCAACGATTTTTTCACCTTGCTCGTTGATATTAACATCGAGTGCTAAGCAGATGGCGTCGCTACCATATTTGGTAAACCAGCTTTGCACCAGCGCGGTCTCATTCACCGCGAGCGAGCCGATCACCACCCGTTTGACGCCGATTTCGAGTAGCTCTGCCACTTGCGCCTCACTGCGAATGCCGCCGCCTACTTGAATATTGGCATCGAGTCCGTTTACTAACTCGGCTATTAATGCTGTTTGGCGTTTTTCAGGTGCTTTCGCACCAGTAAGGTCGACAATGTGTAGCCATTTGGCGCCTTGAGCTTGATAAGATTGCAGTTGGCTTAATGGGCTTAAGGCAAAAGTTGTTTGCTGGTTATAGTCGCCTTGATAGAGGCGAACCACTTGGCCGTCGATAAGATCGATTGCGGGGATGATCATTGGGCGACCTCCGCTGTTTGTGGGCTAAGACTGTCACGGGTCATTTTCATAAAGTTTTTCAGTATTTGAGCGCCAATGGCGGCGCTTTTTTCAGGGTGAAACTGCACCCCCATAAAATTGTCTTTCGCGATTGCAGCGCTGAAGGCTTCACCATATTCACTCTGGGCTATGGTGTATTGGCTGATTGGTGCGCGGTAGCTATGAACAAAATAGACATAGCTGCCAGCGGCAATTCCTGCAAACAGTGGGTGGGCCGTTGGCGTTATCTGATTCCAGCCCATGTGCGGCAGTGGCAGTCCATGGCTATCAAGGTCGCTAATCTCGGTATCGATAAGCCCTAAGCAGCGACAACCGTCAGTGCTGTTTTTTACTGCAAAATTACCGCGCTCAGTCGATGAGTTAGTCATCATCTGCATGCCAAGACACACGCCAAGTACGGGTTGGGTTAATGACTTAATGGTATCGAGGAGGGCTTTGTCATTAAGTGATGCCATTGCCGCTTGAGCGCTACCCACACCGGGCAGTATTACGCGGGTGGCGGCGTTGATTTTGGTCAAATCGTCACTGATTTGAACATCGGCGCCGATACGCTCAAACGCATAGCGGACCGAGCTTAAATTGGCGCAGCCAGTGTCGATGATAATGGTGCTGTCTTTATCATTGCTCATAGCACACCTTTACTTGATGGCAAGGCATCACCTTCGACTTTGACGGCTTGGCGAAGGGTGCGACCCAGCACTTTAAAGAGACTTTCTACCTTGTGGTGATCGTTATCGCCATTGGTGGATAAGTGCAGGGTGCAGCGCAGCCCATCGGCGAAAGAACGGAAAAAATGCGGCACCATTTCGGTAGCCATTTCGCCCACCATTTCACGTTCGAATTGGCCGTCAAACTTGATGAACGGTCGCCCTGATAAGTCCAGCAAACAAGTGGCACTGGCTTCGTCCATAGGGATGCTAAAGCCAAAACGGGCGATGCCACGCTTGTCACCTAGGGCTTGCCTTAGTGCGTCACCAATGGCCAACGCGGTGTCTTCGACGCTGTGATGGTCATCTATTTCTAGGTCGCCATCGACGCTAACATCCATCTTAAAGCTGCCGTGGGTGGCGATTTGGTCGAGCATGTGATCAAAAAAGCCAATGCCAGTATTGATGTCGCTTTTCTGCTGGCTATCTAAATCAATGGTGACGCGAATGTCGGTTTCTTTGGTGGTGCGCACGACCGTGGCAACGCGATCGCTGCAAAGGAGCTTATCGGCAATCGCATCCCAGTTTAGGGTCTCACGGTTGTACTGCAGTCCGGCTATTCCCATGGCATCGGCAAGACCTAAATCGGTTTCTCTATCGCCAATCACCGCAGAGGCGGTAAAGTCGACGCGGCCTTCGGTGAGGTAAGATTTGACTAAGCCCAGTTTGGGCTTACGACAGCTGCAGTTTTCATCATTAAAATGGGGGCAGATCAGCACGTCATCGAAGACTATTCCTTGGCTGGTTAAGATCTGCATCATCATATTTTGCGGTGCATCAAAATCATCTTTCGGGAACGAAGGTGTGCCTAATCCATCTTGGTTACTGACCATCACGAGTCGATAACCCGCTTTTTGCAGCTTAAGCAGCGCAGGGATCACCTGTGGTTCAAAGACTAACTTGGCTAAGCTATCAACTTGCTTGTCAGTAATAGGCTCTTCGATGATGGTGCCATCTCTATCGATAAAAAGGATCTTTTGCTTCATCTTTTGTCTACCTTCAATTTCAATTCTTATTCTGTGCCACTAGTTAGGGTTATATGGGGCAATGTCAGTGTTTCGCAGCTATTAATCGACCAGCAGTTTGATTAACGTATCAGTTTGTTCATCACTGGCAAAACTAAAGCGAATGCTGTTGGCAAGAGCGGGATCTTTATAGGCGCGGGCCACGACGCCCCCTTGCTTAAGTTTATGTCGGATATCGGTCACATCACTAAAGGTCGCCAACACAAAGTTGCCATTGGCTGGCAGCACGCTAGCGCCGATGCGCAGCAAGGCCTCACTGAGTCGTGAACCATTTTGTTTCAGTTGACTAACCTGTTGTTTCATGGTGTCGATGCCTTGTAGGCTTAGCGCCTCGCAAGCAAGATTCGATACTGGTAAAGGTACAGGGTAGGGCGCGATGACTCGCATCACCATCTCAATGATCATCTCATTGGCGAGCATAAAGCCGCAGCGTGCGCCAGCCAATGCAAACGCTTTGGACAAGGTGCGCAGCACCACAAGGTTGTCAAACTGGTCGATAAGGTTGGCAACGCTATAGTCGGGGCAAAACTCAATATAGGCTTCATCGACAACGACGAGTGCATCAGGCAGCTTTGCGATAACCTGTGCTATTACCTGTGGGCTAATGACAGTACCAGTTGGATTGTTGGGGTTACAAATAAACACTAGCTTGGCATCGCTAACTTGCTCTGCGATATCATTTGGCAGTTGATACTCATCATTGAGGCGCAGGGCGTTAACGCCGACATTAAAGGTTTGGGCGCTAATGGCATACATGCCATAGGTCGGTCCAAAACAGGCGATGCTATCTTTGCCCGGCACGCAAAATGTGCGGATTAACAGCTCGATAGCTTCATCGGCGCCGCGACTGGTGATGACTTGTTCACTGCGCACTTGGGCGTATTGCGCATAGGCGTTAATGAGCGCTGGTGGCTGACATTCAGGGTAACGGTTGAGATTATCGACATCACTGTTGTTAAAAGGCGACTCATTGGCATTGATCCAAATTTGACCCTCGCCCCCAATGCGGCGCGCAGACTCATAGGGCTGCAGTGTCAGCAGCTCTGGGCGTGCAAGTCGCTCGGCAATAGTTAACTTCTGCTGACTCATATTACGCTCCTTTATCCATACTCGTTTCGGTTTCAATGCTAAGCAGGCGCACTGCAATGGCATTTTTGTGGGCATCGAGTTGCTCGGCGCTGGCAAGCGTCATCACGCTTTGTCCTAGCCCCATTAAGCCTTCTGCACTGAGTTCTTGCACGGTAAAGCGGCGGCTAAAATCGGCAAGCGATAGGCTAGATACGGCTCTGCTATAACCGTAGGTGGGTAACACATGATTGGTGCCACTGGCATAATCGCCAACCGACTCAGGTGTGTAAGCCCCTAAAAAGACCGAACCCGCTGCGCGAATTTGCTTAAGCAGCTCACGGGGCGCATTGGTTTGAATAATTAAGTGTTCAGGGCCATAACGGTTGGCCACCTTGGCCGCTTCATCCATATCTTTAACCAATATGGTACGGCTGCAACTTAGCGCCGTTGTGGCGATATCGGCTCTAGGTAATAGAGCAAGTTGTTGTTGCAGCGCTTGATTGACCTCATTGGCCAAATTTTGACTGTCGGTGACCAGCATCACTTGAGAGTCTGGGCCGTGCTCCGCTTGAGATAATAGGTCTGCGGCAATAAAGCTGGGGTTCGCGTCTTTATCTGCGATAACTAATACCTCTGATGGGCCCGCTGGCATATCGATACTCACCACGCAGCGACTGTCTTGGGATACCAGACGTTTAGCTTCGGTGACATAGCGATTGCCTGGGCCAAATATTTTATCGACCGCAGGAATTGCCTCTGTGCCTAATGCAAGGGCGGCGATGGCTTGGGCGCCGCCCACTTGGAATATCTGCTCTATACCGCAAGCGTTTGCGGCATAGACAATGGCATCATCAATTGGCGGGGGGCTGACGAGTACGCGTTGCTCACATCCTGCAATTTGGGCTGGCAGGGCGAGCATCAATACGGTGGATATTAATGGCGCACTGCCGCCAGGAATATAAAGCCCCACTTTCTCGATGGGCTCACTGCGAAGTTCGCAGCGCACGCCGGCTTGAGTTTCAACATCAATGCCTTGAAAGGCTTGCGCTTTATGGAAGGTTTCAATATTGCCCATAGCTTGGGCTATGGCGGTTTTTATTTCATCGCTAACTCTTGCGCAGGCAGCCTTTATCTCAATGTCAGACAGTGCAAGCTTATCTAACTCGACGCCATCAAACTGCTTTGACAATTGCTTGAGCGCGACATCGCCGTCGTTAGCCACCTTATCAATAATGGTTTTGACACTTTGCTCTAGCGCCAAATCGCCAACGAGGGGAGAGCGTTGCAGTGCTTGTTGTTGCTCGCCAAGGCTTAACTCTGCCCACTTAAGTTGTTGCATCTCGACCTTAATCGCATCGGTACTTGTCGTTAATGTCATAGTGTTAACCCATCATTTTTTCGATTGGCATGACCAGTATTGAACTGGCTCCGAGCTGAGTGAGCTCCTCCATGGTATCCCAGAACAGATCTTCAGTGCTTACCGCGTGGATAGCGACGCGATTGGTATCATCGTTAAGGGGCAGTACGGTTGGGTTTTCAGCGCCGGGTAATAGGGCCACAATTTGATCGAGGGTTTCGGTAGGCGCGTGCAGCAGAATATATTTACTCTCTTTAGCGCGTACAACGCCATTGATACGAGAAAGAATCTTGTTGATCAGCGCTTGTTTGTCAGGGGTTTGCTCTTGCGTCGATTGAATGATGCAGGCCATAGAGCGGTAGATCACCTCAGTTTCGTACAGGCCATTTGCTTCTAAGGTGGCGCCAGTTGATACCAAGTCGCAGATCCCATCAGAAAGGCCCGCGCGAGGGGCAACTTCGACCGAGCCCTTAAGCATACAGTCGCGATAACTTATGCCTTTTTGCTGCATATAACGGCGAAGTAGGTTCGGGTAAGAGGTGGCGATGCGCAGTCCTTCGAGTGAGGTCGCATCTTGATAATTAAATTCATTAGGTACAGCCAGCGATAATCGACAGGCGCCAAAATCGAGTTCTCTTAGCTTGAGGCATTCAGCTGGTTTGCCTAAGGTTTGACGTTCAATCTGTTCCTCTTCAAGCACGTTTTCACCTATGATGCCCAGATCAACCACGCCATCCATCACAAGGCCAGGGATATCATCATCACGCACCCGCAGCAGATCGATAGGCATATTGTCAGAGTGGGCAATAAGGCGTTGTTCGTTAACGTTAAACTTAACCCCGCAGCTTTTTAATAACTTTTGTGATTCTTTTGATAGTCGGCCTGATTTTTGGATGGCGATACGTAATCTGCTTGACTCTGACATAACTGACTTCCTCTATGGTTGATTCTATAATTTTTTAAAAACTGTTTTAAAACAAAATATTAAGCTAGAAACTAAAAACCCCCGGAATTCCTTCCAGGGGTTTTTGATCTGTCTTGAATCAACCGCCAGAAGGAAATAGTCCTCCGGCAGTAAGCGTCCGAAGGCTACCGCATATGATGGTGATGATGGATAGTGTTCAAACGCTGTGTCATGTTCTTTTCTCGTGTAATCATTTGCTAAAGCGGCGATGCTGTCGCCTAAGTTGTATTTAAACTAATCAAGATTGGATATTTATGCAACCCCTAATTTGCATCATGAGTGATCTTCATCTTCAAGCTGCGTGGGGAAAAGGCGTTGTGCATAGTCAAAATGGCTTTGGTGGTAGGGAAGTCGCGTTGTCCGTCGT
Organism: Shewanella algidipiscicola; assembly: GCF_003605125.1. Classification (GTDB taxonomy): domain Bacteria; phylum Pseudomonadota; class Gammaproteobacteria; order Enterobacterales; family Shewanellaceae; genus Shewanella; species Shewanella algidipiscicola. The sequence goes on along the minus strand of NZ_QPQT01000001.1, from coordinate 156,493 downwards.
AAAATCGGTTGGGTGGTGAGCCGTAAAGGTAACAAGTTTTGACAGTGAGATAATGCCGACCACTTGTGCTCAGAGATGAAACACGGATAATGCCCACACGATAGCACTGACAACCCTATGATGGATTGAGATTGACGAGCAGCAGATTAACCCAAGAAGTGGCGCGTATTTTCGCTGATGACGGTGTTATAGCCCAAGGCGTTAGCGGCTACAGTTGCCGCCCACAGCAGCAACAGATGGCAGCTTTAGTCAGCCAAGCGATGTCGCGTGCAGACAACTTGGTGGTTGAAGCGGGCACTGGTGTGGGTAAAACCTACGCGTATTTGGTGCCAGCACTGCTCAGTGGTCAGCAAGTTATCATCAGCACCGGCAGTAAAAACCTACAAGAGCAATTGTTCTTTAAAGATATTCCTGCATTGTTGTCGATGCTCGATATTAAACTAAACGTCGCGTTACTCAAAGGCCGCAGCAACTACCTTTGTCAGCTCAATATGGAGCGGCAACTCAACGGTGCAGATGTGATGGACAGCCAAGTCCTTGACGATCTGCTGCGTATCAATCAATGGGCAGGACAGACTCAAGATGGTGATATCGGCGGTCTTCATAGTGTGTCAGAAAACTCAGCAGCCTTGCCTTTGGTGGTCAGTTCAAAAGAGAGTTGTATTGGTAAAGCCTGCGAGCATTATGAATCTTGCTTTACCCGTAAAGCGCGGCAAAAGGCGATGGATGCCAAGGTGATAGTGGTTAATCATCACCTGTTTTTTGCCGACAGCGTGTTGAAAGAGACTGGCTTTGCCGAGCTGTTGCCCGATACCGACGCCGTTATTTTTGATGAGGCACATCTGCTGCCCGATATTGCGGTCACTTACTTTGGTCAGCAGCTGAATATTAAAAGCGTGATTAACCTAATCGAACGCTTTGCCCAGCTTTACCGTGAATCGATGACTGACTCAGCGCAGATAGCGTCGATGACGGCCCGCTGTTACACCTTGATAGAGCAATGGCAAGCTCAAGTCTTTGCTACCGAACAAGTCAATTGGCGTTATCTGCTGGCCGATAAAGCGATAATGACAGCCTCATGGGCGCTGTTACAAGAGCTGACCGCTTATCAAACCCTGTTAATGGGGTACCTTGGCCGTAATGAAGAGTTCGATGATAGCGTCGAGAAACTTAATCAGCAATTAAGTAAATTAGCGGTGTTTTTTCAATGCGATAATCACAACAGTGCCTACAGTATCGAATACGGTTATCGGCATATGACGCTGCGAATATCGCCAATTAATGTGACTAAAGAGTGCCAGGCATTATTTAGGGCTGATACCAGTTGGATTTTCACCTCGGCGACGTTACAAATTAATCGTGATTTAGGCTTATTTACTCAGGCGTTAGGATTAAAAAGCGCGCCAACGGCGATCTTAGACAGTCCATTTGATTATGCGCGCCAAGCGCTATTTTGTGTGCCACGTCATCTTGGCAGCGTCAGTCAACACGACAATGCCACTAAGCAGTTGGTTGATGTGGCGATAAAAGCCATCAATGCCGCTAAAGGTCGCACTTTTATGCTGTTTACTAGCCATCGAATGCTTAATCAGGTGGCCCAAGCGCTGCACGGGCGCGTGCAATATCCTTTATTAGTACAAGGGCAGGCGGGCAAACAAACCTTGCTGAAAAAGTACCGCCAATTGGGTAATGCTGTCTTGTTGGGTACGGGGGCATTTTGGGAGGGGGTTGATGTGCGCGGCAAACTGTTAAGTTGCGTCATTATCGATAAACTGCCGTTTATGTCACCCGATGACACCTTGTATAAGGCGAGAGCCGAGGGGGTCATGCGTGATGGGCTCGATCCCTTTATGAGTTTGTCATTGCCCCAAGCGGTGATCACTTTAAATCAAGGCGTTGGTCGATTGATCCGTGATGAAAAAGATCGCGGCGTGTTGATTTTATGCGATAACCGCATCGTTAATCGCCCCTACGGACAGGCGTTTATCAACTCATTGCCACCTATGCACCGCACCCGGGATCTTGACCAAGCAATTGCCTTTTTGCAGCAGATAGATTGAGCCCCAACAGACGGTAACGTTCGCTTTTAAGGCTGACATTGATAGCTGACTCTTTAAGTGCTTAAGTTAAAATACTTAAGAAAAACGCATAAGTGAAATCGATTAGATGTTCATCTTGTCTTACTGCTATTTGTGCAAATAGCGACTTGGCGGCTCAAATAAACAGAGCATACAGGCTGTTTATTTGAGGATGCGAGTGATTGAGCTTAATGCAACTTCATTCTGGGGCGCACTACGCGCATCATTTTTTCTGCCATCCATAATGCCAAGGTTTTCGGTATGCCATGGATCGCCTTTTGATGCATACGGTATAGCGAGATATACATAAAGCGAGCGATCTTCCCCTCAACAAACATGCTGTTTTTGGTTAAGTTACCCATCAAGCTACCGACGGTACTGTAACGCGATAGATTGACTAAAGAGCCGTGATCGACATAAACATAGTCTTGCAATGGCAGTTGTTTTATCTCGGCAAGCATATTGTGTTCAACACATTGGGCCATCTGATGTGCCGATTGTGCGCGCGGTGGGACAAAACTGCCATCGGCTTGCTGGCATGCACAGCAGTCACCAATCACATAGACGTTATCATCTTGGGTACTTTGCAATGTGCCTTTTACCAGAATTTGGTTGGCGCGGTTAAGGTCGAGCCCCTCAATCTGTTTAATAAACTCGGGGGCCTTAACCCCCGCAGCCCACAACATCAGGTGCGCATCGATGAGCTCATCATCGGCGGTGATAAAACCTTGCGCCGTGGCTTGATTAATACGGGTGTTTTCTCTGATATTAACGCCCAGTGCCGTTAACTCCCGCGCCGCACTGGCGGCAATCCGTTCAGGTAACGCAGGTAAAATACGCGGGCCCGCTTCAATCAAGCTGATGCTCAGTTTATCGGCGGTCATCTTACTTAAACCGTACATTTTGAGTTGCTCGGTGACATGGTATAGCTCTGCCGACAGCTCAACGCCTGTGGCGCCGCCGCCAACAATGGCAATTTTTAGTGCGCCGAGTTCATCCGATTGATGCACCCGAGTAAAGCTGTCTAACAGTCCATTATGGAATCGATTGGCTTGCTGGTGGGAGTCTAAAAAGTAGCAGTGCTCTTGTACCCCAGGGGTGCCAAAATCATTACTGACACTGCCAACAGCGATGACTAATTTATCATAACTGAGCTGCCTGCTTGGGAGTAGAGCTTCCCCATTAGCGTTCATTATCGGGGCAAGCGTGATGCACTGAGCCTTAAGATCGACATGATTGAGTTCGCCTAATTGAAATTGATAACCGTGGCGCACAGCATGGGCCGAATAGACCACACCATCGAGATCGGCATCGAGTGAGCCGGTGGCGACTTCATGGAGTAGCGGCTTCCAAATATGGGTACGGTTTTTATCGATTAAGGTGATCTCCGCTTGGCCTTTTTTCCCCAGTTTATGCCCCAATTGGGTTGCAAGGCCTAGACCTCCAGCGCCGCCACCCACAATAATGATCTTAAGAGGTGGTGTGCTCATACTTGTATCCTGTGTCATGGTGCTGCCGATCCTTGTGGTCAGAATGTCTTATGGGCTGAGTATTTTGGCTATATGGCCTTTATGGTATCGTTTTTCATCAATTTGACCATGAAATAATTTTCAACAAAGTGACTCTTGCCAATTGGCCCAAAATACGAAAGCCTTTTTACGTACCGCGGTTGCGTGATGTTAATGATAGCGATTTATGAGGTGCAGCTTGATGTTATTGACTTATGTTGCTTATATCGAGAGGTTATGATGCGGGAAGGTGAACACAAGTGCGCAAAGCGGCGCAATATCTTGAGTTAGCTTTAGTCTATGCACGCTTTTGGGCTATACCTGATTTGAATTTACGTTATAATCGGCGTCATTCAATATGTTATTGTCACTCGATTACTGGAGCGAGTCATTTCGCGCTGCGATACTGGTTACCTTAATGAACATCGATTGACGAACTACATGCGCTTTTATTCCTATTTTGGTTAGATTAATGCCTGATAATACAGACAATGCTTCATCTTTGACACTGCTTGCACTAGACACCTGCACCGAATCTTGCTCGGTGGCCTTAAGGTATCAGGGGCAAGTGTATGCCCAGCAGGCCGATGCGCCGCGTGAACACAGCCAAAGGCTATTACCTATGGTCGATAAGGTGCTCAATGATGCCAATATTGGGTTAAGTGATGTTGACTTGATAGCCTATGGCCGCGGCCCAGGCAGTTTTACCGGTATACGCATCTGCACATCAATGACTCAAGGATTAGCGTTAGGCCAAGACTTACCTGTAGTGGGTATTTCAACTTTACAGGCGATGGCGCAGGCGACAATGGATATCCATGGCACGGCGCAAGTCGTGGCTGCCATCGATGCCCGTATGGGTGAAGTCTATTGGGGCGAATTTATTAATCAGTCTGGTGTAGCGACACTGATAGGCCGGGAAAGCGTGTGCGCTCCTGCTGAAGTCAGCCGTGCTTTAGATTATCAGTACGCGGTGATGGCATGTGGCACCGGCTTTGATGCTTATCCTGAGTTGCTTATCGATGGTATGGTGGTGGCACCAGAGGCCAAGTTTCCAGAAGCTAAATATATGTTGAAACTTGCTGATATCGCCCATGGTGCAGGGCAATCTACAGATGTAGAAGGACTTGAACCGGTTTATTTACGTGATACCGTTACGTGGAAAAAGTTACCCGGCCGTGAGTGATCTGTTTTAAACTTATAGGAGTTGTAGGAGTTGGCTTTGAGGTTAACCCTAACAAGTTTACAATGCTAAAAGCTAGGGGCTGTTGTAACGAGTAATACATGAGTCAATATCGATAATCTAATCGTTGTCGTGGCGAACTGCATATATCAAGCGCCACGCTATGAGGTAAGTGAATGCAGATCCAATCAGGTCATGTGCTGCGTAGCAATACATTGCCAAGCGCAACAACCATCAGTGACAGCATTGCGCCGCTCAAGGCGGCGCAAGACTTGCCTGCGATTATTGATGTCAAAGCGATTGAGTCTAGCGATCTATTGCGTCAACAAGGCCAGTCAGGCGCCGCTGAGGTGGCACTTGACAATGCTGATAATGCAGACAACTCAAGAGTTATGCAACTCGATGCCCGTCTCGATGCCAAGCTCGAATATGAGCAGAACACTCAGGCCAAGCAAGGCGCGATTTCTACTTATCTTCACCACGAACATGCCGCCCAGCGAGAAGCGATTTCGCAAATGGTGGGTATCGACACTTATGCTTAAGCGGCTCAGCGTGGGCAGGCTTTGGGTTGATTTTACTTCTTTTGTCTCTATCTGGAGATTAACCGTTTCTGCTGGGCTGAAATCGCTTTTGTCACCTGATGTCTTAGGTTATGTACGCGATTTAAGTTGCTATTGCTTAAATAACAATAGCTTAATTAGTCATACCGTAAATCACAGTTACTACTTGCCTAGGCTGAGTCACTAATGGCGCCGCTTGGTCAATTACCAGCACCTAGTGCAATCTCAATCCCAAGTCGTGGTCAGTTTATCGTCGAACTGTTGCTGGCACTGGTGCTAACGCGTATTCCCTATATCAGCGTGCCATTTAAATGGTTAGAGAGTTATTTTCATGAGATCTCTCATGGCTTAGCGACCTTGATAACGGGCGGCGTCGTTAGCCATATCCAACTGTTTCCTAATGGCGCGGGGCTGTGTTTTAGCCAAGGTGGTTGGCCTGTGGTCATAGGTTTTGCTGGGTATTTTGGTGCAGCCTTATGGGGATTACTGATTTTTAATTTAGCCACGTGGCGGCAGTGGATACGGCTTAGTTTTGCTGTTTTAGGCTTAGCGGTATTGTTGACCATGTTACTGTGGGGGCGCGATCTGCTGACGCTTGGTATTTTGTCGCTATTAGCATTGCTGTTTTTATTACCGCTAAAGTTAAGTCACAGTCCAATATTGACGTTATCACTCAGGGTGATGGCATTGATGGTGATGCTAAATGCTTTGGCCAGTCCAACGGTATTATTTGGCTTAACAGGTCTGGGAGATGCCGCGATGTTGGCACAGCTGACATGGTTGCCAGCGGTGTTTTGGGTGACACTCTGGGTATTGACCAGCCTGCTGATGTTGTGGTTGTGCTGGCGGCGTATCGATGACGCTGCCAAATAACGAATAACTCAATACCAAAATATAACTCGGATCTGTTGACCTTTCTACGGGGGCGAAGTTAATGACAATTTTGCAAGTCGGCGGTTATGACCTTTAGCCTTAGCCAAAAGAAGTCGCTCCATGTAAGTAGCCTAGCACACAGGCAACAAAGCCAATAAACGCGATCCTGTGAGTTTATTTCAATCCTGTTGTTACGCCGTTACGCACCTGTAGGTTAACCCGTTGAGCATCATTGTTCATGCTTGGCAATAACAGCATTGCATTAGAACAAACATCAAGCGCGAAAGATCAACTGATCCTAACTGTTTATTTAGGTATTATTTATTGGCTGAGGCTGATAGGTTTAAGGTTTTATCAGGGAGAATTATAATGAAAAAAATGACATTAATTGCCGCGTTATTAGTGCCATCGCTGTTGGGAACAGTGGCAAATGCACAAACCGAAGTGAATCCACAATTGACCGCAGCTTTAAACAATGACCTACGCCAAGAGGCAAATCTTCAGCGAGATGTATATCGTCATCCCGGTGAAACCCTCACTTTTTTTGGTATTAAACCCACAGATACCGTGATTGAATTGTGGCCTGGTGGACGCTGGTATGCAGAGATTTTGGCGCCATATTTAGCCGCCGAAGGACATTATATTGCGGCAAACTTCGACGCCAACCCGCCAGAAGGAGTTAAGTTACCTGACTATCAAATTCGTTTAGGTAAGGCATTAGAGCAGTGGCTTGATGAAAATCGCTCAATGCTTGGTCAAGCTTCATCTTTGGCATTTGCTCCACCACGCCTGACCGAGTTAGGTGAAGATAACAGCGTCGATGCGGTGCTGACTTTTCGTAATCTTCACAACTGGGCGAGTTCAGATCAGTTAGAGAATGTGTTTGACAGTGCTTATCAGGTGCTAAAACCCGGTGGAGTACTGGGGATTGTTGAGCATAGGGCTAAGCCTGGAATGGCGTTAAGCTCTGGTTATATGGTGCAAGATGAGATCATCGATTTGGCGCAGCAATCAGGCTTTACTTTAGTGTCTAGCAGCGAAATTAACGCCAATGCCAAAGACAGCAAAGATCATCCTAAAGGAGTGTGGACCTTACCGCCAAGTCTGAGATTAGGTGAGCTAGATAAGCAAAAATACCTAGCAATAGGCGAAAGCGATCGCATGACGCTCAAATTTATCAAAAAGTAGTAATAAATGCCTGACAAAAAGAGCCTGCTATGGCAATCTTGCGGCGCAGAAAATGAGGTAACGATTCAGTTACCTCATATTCGTTTGGCCGCAAGAGTATGGGGAAGCGACGATAAGCCATTGTTACTGGCGTTGCATGGTTGGTTAGATAATGCCAACAGCTTTGCGCCATTAACCCAGTATCTTGATAACTTTCAAGTGTTGGCCATTGATTGGCCAGGGCACGGTCGCTCACAACATCGACCCGGCGCCTATCCGCTGCATTGGATTGATTATCTTTATGATGTCGATATCTTGCTGGATGCTGTGATGGCGATTAAACCGGTTTATGCGGTGATAGGCCACTCACTCGGCGCCATTGTGACCTCTGCTTATAGTGCTGCATTTGCCGACAAAGTGCCCCACTGGATATTGATTGAAGCAATGGCACCACTATTTGAAGCGCCAGCAAATAGCCGGCGACGTTTGGTTCGCAGTTTTCAAGGTTATCGCCGTTTGTTGACCAGAAAGAGCGCGCCATCGCGCAGTTTTACACTTGAGAGTGCCGTAACGGCACGGCATCGTTTAACCGGACTGGCAACACCTTGGTGTCGACTTATCATCGAACGTAATGTTAATGATGATGAAGCACTGATGCGATGGCGCACCGATCCAAGGCTGACTTTGGACTCGCCGATGCGGCTTAACCTCGAACATCTGACTGGATTAATGCAAGGCCATACTGGCCACGTGTTGCTGATTACTGCTCGTGATGGTTATCAACGCGAGCCTGAAATCGCCCAGCAAGTGCTTGATTGGTACGATGCAATAACCCATGTAGAACTCGATGGTGACCATCATCTGCATATGGGGAATGCACAGCAGGTGGCACAGCATATTTGTGAATTTTTAAGCTGACATGAGTCAGTCGACTGAATAATCATCGGTACGCAAAATTAGTCTAGGATTTTTACTCTATTTATGTGATGATGTTCAAAATTAAAACGCCTGTATGATTTTTGGGTGTTACTTACAATATTGATAAGTCAGTGTTTAGTTTCTGTTTTTTGAAACGATTAGTGATTGATTTCATTCACAATAACTCTGCCTCGGGATTTAGGAGAGATCTAGTGGAACAGCTTTGGACGAAAAATTTACCCGATGATGTACCCGCCATTATTAACGAGAAACAGTACAGTTCGCTAATCGATCTGTTTGAAAGTTCAGTGGCAAAATATGCCGATCAGCCTGCATTTGTAAATATGGGCGCGACACTGACTTACCGCAAACTCGAAGAGCGTAGCCGTGCGTTTGCCGCCTACTTACAAAATGAACTTAAGCTGCAAAAAGGCGATCGCGTTGCCATCATGATGCCAAACTTGTTGCAATATCCTATTGCACTGTTTGGGATTTTGCGTGCCGGGATGGTGGTGGTTAACGTCAATCCACTGTATACCCCTAGGGAATTAAAGCATCAGCTTAATGATTCGGGTGCCAAAGCGATTATCGTCGTCTCTAACTTTGCCAGTACGCTGGAAGAAGTGGTTGAAGATACTCTTGTTGAAAGCGTGATTTTAACTGGGCTTGGCGATCTGCTGAGCGCGCCTAAACGCACCCTAGTGAATTTCGTGGTGAAATATATTAAAAAGATGGTACCTAAGTATCACCTCCCACACGCCATTTCTATGCGCCGTTCGTTATCGAAAGGGCGCCGTATGCAGTATGTAAAGCCCACGCTTAATGCCGATGATGTGGCCTTTTTGCAATATACAGGTGGTACCACAGGGGTGTCTAAAGGTGCGATGCTGACCCATGGCAACATTGTCAGTAATTTATTGCAAGCCGATGCCGCTTACTCCCCTTTACTGGAAAACGGTAAAGAGTTTGTGGTGACGGCATTGCCCTTGTACCACATCTTTGCATTAACGGTTAACTGCTTATTGTTTCTTCATAAAGGGGCCAATAACCTATTGATCACTAACCCTAGAGATATCCCAGCGTTTGTGGCTGAGTTAAAGAAACACCCCTTTACGGCACTGACAGGGGTGAATACGCTGTTTAATGCCTTGGTGAACTCTATGGAGTTTCAGACATTAGATTTCTCTGCACTTAAACTGTCAATTGGCGGTGGTATGGCGGTGCAACGTGCAGTGGCCGATAAGTGGCAGGGGATCACCAAGACAAAATTACTGGAAGGTTATGGATTAACTGAAGCCTCACCTCTGGTGGCTTGCTGCCCTTATAATCTTGAAGGTTATAACGGATCTATTGGTTTTCCTGTAGCCAATACCGATATGCAGGTGCGTGATGATGACGGTAATGTATTGGCACAAGGGGAAACTGGAGAGTTGTTTGCTAAAGGCCCACAAGTCATGAAAGGCTATTGGCAACGTCCAGAAGAAACGGCAAAAGTCATTGATGCCCAAGGCTATTTGGCAACCGGTGACATAGGCTACATGGACGAGCAAGGATTCTTCTTTATTGTTGATCGTAAAAAAGACATGATTTTAGTGTCTGGCTTTAACGTGTTTCCTAATGAAGTTGAAGAGGTAGTTGCACTGCATCCTAAGGTGGTGGAAGTCGCAGCCGTTGGCGTACCGCATGAGGTGAGTGGCGAGTTGGTGAAGATTTTTGTGGTCGCGAACGATAAATCTTTGACCGAAGAGCAGCTAATTAAGCATTGTCGTCATCATTTGACGGGATATAAAGTGCCTAAGCTGGTAGAATTTAGAGATGAGTTACCTAAGAGTAATGTCGGCAAAATTTTGCGCCGCGAATTACGCGATGAGGCCAAATCAGCGTAGTTAAGCTTAGGTATCAGTCATTAGGTATCAACCATTAGGTACCAACCGTATTAATGTTAACTAAAAGCCGGCGCTTATTGCCGGCTTTTATGTTAATTGCGGTGACATTAAGTGATCGCATGCTGAGTTAATGTCGCTGCGATAAATAGATCCGTGTTTGGGGAGATGAGATTGTTAGCGTTTCAATATGTAGAGGATGATGCAAGCTTAACTGAGCTTGTAGCGCAGTATAGTCAAGCGAGTGTGCTGGTGCTGGATACCGAGTTTGTTCGCACACGCACTTATTATGCGCGTTTAGGCTTGATCCAGGTGTACGACGGTAAATCGTTGGCCTTAATCGATCCATTGGCAGTTAACGATCTCAGCGGCTTTTGGGCGCTGTTTCAGCGCGATGATATTATTACTGTGTTGCACTCTTGCAGTGAAGATCTCGAAGTGTTGGCAAAATATGGCCTCTGCCAACCTAAGGTCTTGTTTGACAGCCAAATTGCCGCGGCGTTATGTGGCTTAGGGCATGGTTTAGGTTACGCTAAGTTGGTTGAACATTGCTTAAATGTCACGTTAGATAAAGGTGAGTCTCGCACCGACTGGCTCAAGCGCCCTTTGAGCGAGGCGCAGTTACATTATGCGGCCAATGATGTCGAATACTTGTATCAGTTATACCCGCAACTGGTAAGCAAGCTTGAGGCATCCGGCCGATTGGCTTGGCTTTATGAAGAAGGAGAGCGCATGACGCAAGGGCGCTTGGATGCTCCCGATGGTGAAACGGCTTACCTTAAAGTTAAAAATAGTTTTCAGCTTAACCCTAAACAGCTGGCGTATTTAAAAGTGCTGGCTAAGTGGCGCCTTGAGAAAGCCTTGGCTAAAGATTTAGCTTTGGGTTTTGTCATTAAAGATCACGCATTGATCGCGTTAGCTAAAAAACAGCCTAAAACGACTGCCGATATCTTTAAGATGTCGGAGCTTACTGAGCAAGAAAAGCGGGTGCATGCTAAGGCGATAGTCGCTGTGATGGCCACAGCAGATCTGAATAATCTGCCCAAAGCGATTGATGTGATTGCATTAAAGCCGGGTTATAAGTCGGCCTTTAAACAGCTTAAAAACTGCCTGACAGAGATTGCCGAGCAGCACGATGTACCGATGGAGCTAATTGGTTCAAAGCGTCATATTCATGAATATTTACAGTGGCGCTGGGAAGGGCAAACGGGTGATTTACCACTCTTGTTATGTGGTTGGCGAGCTTCACTCACCCAAGATAAGTTGCAGCAGTTGACCATTTAACTTAAGTAGGCAGTTAGTCTAACATCATGATCTTATTTGGCTAATTAACAAGTCATCATGACAATTCGCTATAAATAAGCCCTCATTGATGAGGGCTTATTTGTCTTTGTAACCATTTACTGTTTGCCATATTCATTAGCTTAAACAGCGTCATTGGTGAGGTTACGACTATTTTTCAGGCAAGGTCACGTTGAGCTCAAGCACGGATAGATGGTCATCGTTTTGATCTAACTGCACAGTGACTTGGTCTGAGTCAATCTGCACGTATTTACGGATCACTTCGATGATCTCTTGCTTCATCGCAGGAAAATAGTCAGGCACATCACGCTCTCCACGTTGGTGGGCCACGATAATTTGCAGTCGCTCTTTGGCTGTCACTGCTGTGCTCGGTGTTTTCTTGGTTTTAAAATAATCGAGTAAAGACATAATTAGCTACCAAATATCCTTTTTAAGAATCCTTTTTTCTCTTCGGTGACAAAACGCATTGCAACATCTTCACCGAGTAAACGTGCCACACTATCACTATAGGCTTGACCTGCATCACTTTCTTGATCGACGATAACGGGAATACCAGAGTTAGAGGCTTTTAAAACCGCTTGTGATTCAGGAATAACCCCTAAGAGTGGGATGGCTAAAATTTCTTCAACGTCAGCGACGCTAAGCATTTCACCAGTCGCCACTCGAGTAGGTGAATAACGGGTTAACAGTAAAAATTCTTTGACTGGTTCTAGCCCGTCTTCTGCGCGCTTAGATTTACTCTGTAACATACCCAAGATACGGTCCGAATCGCGGACTGAGCTGACTTCTGGATTAGTGGTAACGATCGCGATATCTGCAAAATAAAGTGCCATCATTGCGCCTGTTTCAATGCCGGCAGGAGAATCGCAAATAATGTACTCGAACTCTTTACGCAGCTCGTCGAGCACTCGGCCAACCCCTTCTTTGGTCAGCGCATCTTTATCTCGAGTCTGCGACGCGGGCAAAATATACAAATTGCTGGTGCGCTTATCTTTGATTAAGGTCTGATTTAAATTGGCTTCGCCGTTAATCACGTTGACGAAATCGTAAACAACCCGACGTTCACACCCCATGATCAGATCGAGGTTACGTAGGCCGATATCAAAATCGACAACGACGGTTTTATGTCCTTTTAAGGCCAACCCAGTGGCTATCGCTGCGCTAGAAGTGGTTTTGCCCACTCCGCCTTTACCTGAGGTGACAACAATGATTTGTGCCATGTGCATTTCTATCCTTAATGTGTTGCTATAGCGATAATGCGTCGAGGGTAAGGCTGTCACCTTCGAGCCGAATACAACCGCTTTTTATCGTGGCATGTGCCTGAAGATTTTCGGTTAGCCAATATTGCCCTGCGATGGACACCAGTTCCGCGTCCAGCGTTTGTGCAATAATGACGGCATTTCTGTCACCATTGGCACCCGCCATGGCTTTACCTCTTAGACTACCGTATATGTGTATGCTGCCATCTGCAATCACTTCAGCACCATTACCCACGGCGCCAACAATAATGAGATCGCCATTTTGAGCGTATATCTGCTGTCCTGAGCGAATATTTTGCTTCACTATTTTGGTGGTTCTCGGTAATTGCGGTTGATTGGCGCTTTGTTTGCCAGATTTAATGATGGCCAGTCCAAGGGATTGAGCCTGGTTAGCTATGGCACTGGGAGCCCCTGTGATCCCCACAATGACTAAGTTACGCGACAGCAACAGATCCTTAAGCCCTGCTAATGGATAATTAGCATCTTGAATACTACTTAAGTTTACCACTAGAGGTGCACCGATAAAAAATTGCGGCGCAATCGCTAATTTGTTGTCCAATTCAGCGGCAACTTTATTGAGATCAGCATGATTAATGTGCAGTACTGAAAGCGTAAAAGAAGAGCCTTTTAATTCGAGGCTAGGTTTCTGCATTCCTAATTTTGCTCTTTATAAAATAAACCGGCTAACGCCAGTTAGATATTATTATAATCCTAGGCCACATGGTATAGTGTGCCTCATTTGCTGGCAAGTTGAATCAACAGGAATTTCACTCAATATGATCTGTGCAGTATACAAAAGTCGACTTAAAGCGGACTCTTATCTGTTTGTTGAAAAACGCAATGAATTTGAACGGGTACCTGAGCAATTGATGCAGATGTTTGGTGCACCAGAATTAGTCATGATAGTGCCACTGGATAAGCGTCAACATTTAGGGATTGCCGATATCAATAAGGTAAAGGTTGAACTCAAAGAGAAGGGCTATTATCTTCAGTTACCACCACCACCGATAAACCTACTCGAAGAATATAAAAAAGAGATCGGCTATAGTCGTGACTGATCCATTACGTGGCTCATGATGAAAGGAATGTGCATGTTTGCAAATACATTGTGGGGAAGCCTACTGTTATCCTTAGTAATATCTCTATCTGCTGCAGAAGCTGCCCCATCAGACTTAATGTTTGAGCAATACCTGGATGTGTTGCAACAACAGGCGCTTGCTGAAGGGATCTCTGATGCTACCGTTAGTGCTATTTTTCCGCAAATTAAGTTATTTAAGAAAGCGTCGTTTAATCTAGAGCCCCCGAGTATCCCTTTGACTTTAGAGCAGCATTTAGAACAGGTAACGAGCACATTAATCGAGCAGTCGAGAAGCTTATATCAGGCCAATAAAGCCCAATTTGATCGCTTAGGTGCTCACTATGGTGTGCAGCCTCGATTTGTCATCGCCTTATGGGGATTGACGTCAAAATCGGGGAATGATGTGGGTCATTATCCGATATTAGCTGTCACGGCTTCTAATGCATATCATGGCGATAATGTTGCTGAAAACCGACAAGCATTTATGGATGCGCTTAAAGTGATTGAGCGTAAGCAGATTGATTTCAATGCATTAAAGAGTAACGCCTCAGGAAAAATGGGCTATGCGCATTTTTCTCCTAGCGATTATAACCGTTTTGGCCAAGATGCTGATGATGATGGCATCATCGATGTTTGGCATAATCTCAATGATGCGTTTGCATCGACAGCCTATTATTTACAGCAATTAGGTTGGAATGACCAGCAGACGTGGGGGCGCCAAGTGCAAGTGCCTCAGGCTATTCCACTCGATCTTATTGGCATAGAGACACGCAAGAGCTTTGCGCAGTGGCAGGCATTAGGGGTTAAACGTTTCGATGGTACTAACTTGCCGAACAAACAAGATATGCAAGTATCGCTCATTATGCCTGACGGCATTAAGGGACGGAAATACTTGGTGTATGACAATTATCGTGCGCTAACCCAGTGGAATGCATCTGATTATGACCTGCTGTCTTTGACCTATCTGTCTGAGCGGATCAAGTATCCAGCCATACAATAATAGGACGTTGCTATCAGCCATACCGGGCTAAAATAATGTCAACCCGTCTGCGTGTGCAGGCATTGTATAGAATGAAAAACATGGCGTTTTGGAAAGAAAAAACCTTGGCACAGATGAACAGTGAACAGTGGGAACTGTTGTGTGATGGCTGTGGCAAGTGTTGTTTAAATAAGATTATTGATGATGAGACAGAGGAGTTGTATTACACCAACGTCAGTTGCCAATTGTTGGATGCGCAGCAGTGTCAATGTCGCCACTATGAGCAGCGTTTTGACTTTGTTCCCAGCTGCACTAAAGTGACACTGGATAATATCGCTGAGCTGACTTGGTTACCCGATAGCTGTGCATATCGACGGTTATATCTAGGGCGCAGTTTACCCAGTTGGCATCCGTTAGTGACGGGCGACAAACAGCAGATGCATGCGCTGGGGATGTCTACCCAAGGTAAAGTGGTTAATGAAACGAAAGTGAAATATTTAGAGGATCATATTGTGTTATGGCCGCTCAAGGACAGCGACTAGTCCTTCGCTTTCTCGTTAAAGTGAGCAAAATGTGGTTTTAGCTTGCTGGGTAATTGTTCTGATATGGTGCTCCTCATTTTTAGTAGCGTCTGGCGAGTTTGATTATTTGGTAACATTTCTAAAACCATAACTCACGGTGTGTCAATTGCCTGCGGCAGGCTCATGTGCAGATACGCTTGTGAGACGCCGTAAATACCTCCTTGTAGGCTCTGCCGTGACATCCCTGTCACGGAAGCTCACCAGCGTATCTACACTGGGTATCTAACGTTTCTTCGATTTAGCATTGTTTGAAAGCTTTCCAGACTTATTGATTGAGTTTTTCTGGATATCAATGTTTGCAAGTCGTTTTATATAGCTAAATAATTAATGTGTTAACTCGATACACCTTGATAAAATAGGTTTGGAAAGCGTTCATACTTATTCTTTCGCATGGCGTATTTGATGAAAAGCTGATAACTTCCTTTTATTACAGTTAGTTAAACAAGAGTATTTTACTGATTTTAAAAGATTAACACGCATGTGCACTAGTAAAATGTTCTTGACCTGGTAAGCCCCTAGAACAGTAGACACTTCATAGAGTTATAATGAACCAAAAAATATGAGGTGTTATATGCGCGGAAAACGTTATCCTGATGAGTTCAAAATTGAAGCCGTCAAACAAGTCACTGAACGTGGTTATAAAATCGCTGATGTGGCAGAAAGGTTAGGTATCACAACTAAAAGCTTGCACAACTGGATTAACAAGTTCGATAAACCAGAGAAGCAACACATCACTATCGATAATCAGCAAGACGAAATTCGTAAACTAAAAGCAGAGCTTCGGCGAGTCACGGAAGAGCGAAATATACTAAAGGAGGCCGCTGTAGATTCAACCTGTCAACGCAACACTATTTTTAATTACTTGTTCAGGTGTTTTAAAGTCCAAACACTTTCTGGGTCTATTATTTAATTGAGCTGCCACTTCATTAAGGCGATCTTGTGAATGTTGCCCTAAACATGTCTTTTTGGGGAAGTATTGCCTAATTAAGCTATTAGTGTTCTCATTAAGACCTCTTTGCCAAGGACTTTGAGGGTCGCAGAAGTAAACAGGAATACCTGTTTTGTCTGTTAATTCGACATGTTTTGCTAGTTCCATGCCTCGGTCCCAAGTTAATGTTTGTCTTAGCTTTTCTGGAAGAGTGCTGAATTTATCAATTAGAGCATCATTTACTGACTGAGCATCTTTTCCTTTTAATTTGAGAATAAAAGTATATCGAGACTTACGGTCAACCAATGTTGCAATATGTGTATTTTTTGAACCCGTCACCAGATCCCCCTCCCAATGGCCAAGTGAACGACGATTCTCGATGTGCTTAGGACGTTCATGAATCGAGACACCATTAACAATATTGATGGTGCCACGTTCGCCTTTACGAGAATGCTTTTTACTGTGGCGAAGACTGTGGCTACGACGTAAATGTTTTGCCATCAAATGGCTTAATACTAAACGAGTGCGGTAATAAATAGTTTTGTATATGGTCTCTGCTGAAATCTGCATTGATTTTCGTCTAGACATAATCTTTTTAAGCCAGCCTGATATTTGCTCTGGAGACCATTTTAATTCAAGTTTATCAATGACTATGCCCCTTAACTCAGTGTTCGACTCTAAGAGGCATTGCTTAGGTCTTTTAGCCATTCTCCAAGCTCTATTGTTAGCATCAACAGCTTTATAATAACGACGACCTCGGTTACGCTGAACTTCCCTAGAAATGGTTGATGGCGAACGATTTAATAAGCGGGCAATCGCTCTAATACTCATTTTTGCAGATAAGCTAACGCGTATCTCTTCTCTTTCTTCTAAGGTTAAATGTTTAGCTTTTCGCTGACGAGTTGGGGGTTTAATTCCACCAGTATCTCGAAGTAGAGTAAAAATAGTGCCTGGTTTAGAATCTAGCAGACTAGCTATGTCACTAAACCCTATTCCTTGCTTCCATGAATCGAAAACAAACTCTTTTTCTTGTGTTGTAAATGTACGTTTCATTCAATAATCCTCCGCAAACCAATATTTTCATATGATTGTTGCGTTGACCAATTGAATCTACAGCCGTGTACTTTGCAAGCGAGTCAAAGAAAGGTACACGTTCATAAAGTCTCGACTCGACCAATATCCAATAGCCGTACTGTGCCGAGTGCTCAATGTTCATCGTAGTGGTTTTTATGCTTGGCTAAAGCAGCCCTGCAGTAATCGAACCATTGAAGATAAGCGCCTTCTGGGCAAAATTAAGCAATTTTGGCTGGAGAGCGGTTGTGTCTACGGCTATCGAAACCTGACTTTAGATTTAAAAGACGATGGCGAAAGCGTCGGGAAAAATCGTGTTTATCGAATAATGAAGGAAGCGCAAATAAAGGCCATTCGAGGTTACAAACGCAATCCAAGCTTTGGAGGTGGGAATATTAGCCACACTGCACCAAATACGTTAAATCGTGGCTTTGATGTCGCAAAACCCAACAAGGTTTGGGTGACCGACTTTACCTATATCCGTACGCATGAGGGCTGGCTATATTTAACTGTTGTTATTGACCTCTTCTCTCGTCAGGTCGTAGGCTGGACGATGAAAAACACACCTAAAGCTGACTTGGTAATTGATGCACTATTAATGGCCATCTGGCGACGTTCACCGAAATCTAAAGTGCTGATACATTCCGACCAGGGAGTGCAATATACCTGCTCTGATTGGCGTAGCTTCTTAAAAGAGCACAATTTAGAAGCCAGTATGAGTCGACGAGGAAACTGTCATGATAATGCTGTCGCGGAAAGCTTTTTCTCGTTGCTGAAGAAAGATAGAGTTAAGAGAAAAATCTATAAAAACAGAGATGAGGCTCGCTCAGAAATATTTAACTATATCGAATATTTCTATAATCCAGTGCGTCGTCATGGTAGTAATAATGGACTGTCACCTGTGCAGTTCGAAAAGCAGTACTTTGAGAAACAGTTAAGTGTCTAAGATATTAGGGGCTTACCAACATGCAGAGGAAAGCCAAATACATTGTTTGTGGGAGGATGCTCGACAGCACATAGTTAATTCCGATGCAAAATTAGCAGTAATATGCTCCAGTTTAATGAAGTTACATGGCTACAAAACATAACAAGTGACAGTAGCGTTTAGCCTATTTATCTCAGTTTTTGCACATCGTAGCTCCTCATTCTTAAGCAGGAGGTTGTAGCTCGAATCCCTTTCTTATCTCCTTTTCATCGCCAATGCCGCTAAATCGAAGAGACGTTAGACATCCAGTGTAGATACGCTGGTGAGCTTCCGTGACAGGGATGTCACGGCAGAGCCTACAAGGAGGTATTTACGGCGTCTCACAGGCGTATCTGCACAGCCCCCGCCGGGCAGGCGTTAGGTTGCAGTTTGGGTATGATTCAAGACCGCCTTAATAAATGACCTTGTAGGTTGTCGTTACTCAAGTAAATTAAAGGGCCCAATTATGGGGCCAATAAAAAACGCCCGCTAGGGGCGTTTAATCTAAGCAATGGCCGATTGCGCTATCGGCTCAATTAGTCGCGATTAGGCCTTTCTCGTTGGCATCAACGCCGGAATAATAAACACCACCAAGGCAATCAGGTAAGTGCTGAAGGCAACCACCATCCATTGTGACATGGTGACACCAAATAGCTGCCATGGGATATCGGTACACATGCCTGTTGGCATAAATACCGAAGGTAACCATTCATGTAGGGGCATCCATGCCGGAAATTCCGGTAGGAAAGAGCAGGTCGAAAAAGGCGATGGATTCGTCTGCATATCCACCAATTCAATGGCCAGTTTTAAGCCCCATGCGGCGCTAACCCCCCATAATATAATGCTCATTAGACGCACTACACGGTGGCGATAACCTATACAGCCCAATGCAGCAGCAAACAACACGCCAAATAGAGCTAGGCGCTGATAAATGCACATCACACAGGGATCAAGTAACATCACATATTGAAAATATAAGGCACAGCCTTCGAGTGCCGCCGCACTGGCAAATAATATTAACCATGCGGTACGAGATTGAGCAAAACGAGTGAGTGGACTCAAACAATCTTCTCCTATAAAAAACGCCTCTCACATTGAGAGGCGTTTTTACGACTTTACGAAACAACGTCGCTGAGGTCAATCAACAAATTAATGACCGCTAACAGCACCTTGACTCACTTCGGCTACTGAATGATGGATCAGCATCTGTGAATCATAGAGGTACTGGGTCATATCAGTTAAATACCCGGTTTCAATCGCCAGCACGCCGACCACCGATAACACGATAGTGTAAGGTAGTGCCATCCAGACCATACGGCCATAGGAGAGGCGAATGAGCGGTGCGATGGCAGAGGTCAACAGGAATAAGAACGCAGCTTGACCGTTAGGGGTCGCAACTGACGGTAAATTAGTACCGGTATTAATCGCCACCGCGAGTAGATCAAACTGATCGCGGGTAATTTGACCATCCAATAACGCTGCTTTTACTTCGTTAATGTAGACGGTACCCACAAACACGTTATCACTGACCATCGACAGTAAACCGTTAGCAATGTAGAAGATCACTAATTGGGTGTTACCTTGATAACTTAATGCCCATTGGATCACTGGAGCAAACAGTTGTTGATCGATAATGACACCCACAATAGCGAAGAACACCGCCAGTAACGCCGTGAAAGGTAGGGCTTCTTCAAATGCTTTACCTAAAGCATGTTCGTTAGTGACACCATTAAATGCCGTGGTAATAATGATGACTGATAAGCCAATTAAGCCAACTGATGCCAAATGGAATGCCAAACCAGCAATCAACCAAATACCCACTAACGCTTGGATAGCTAGCTTCATTTTGTCGTGTTTAGTCCGACGTGCATCCTCGTATGAAGAGTAATCAGCCAAGATCTTGTGTACCGCTTCTGGTAATTGTTGACCATAGCCGAACACTTTAAACTTCTCAACTAAGAAACAGGTGAGGATACCGGCAACAAACACGGGTACTGTCACTGGTGCCATACGCAGAGCAAACTCACCAAATTGCCAATTGGCTTGGGCTGCGATGATCAGGTTTTGCGGCTCACCCACCATGGTACAAACACCACCTAATGCCGTACCTATACCTGCGTGCATTAATAGGTTGCGTAAAAATCCGCGGAAAGCTTCCAGTTCATCTTCACATAAAGAGTGCCCATCACCATGCTGATCACTGGTGTGATCATGATCATCGGAGAAATTTTTGCCCGACGCGACCTTGTGATAGATCGAGTAGAACCCGACAGCGACGGCAATGATCACTGCAATAACGGTCAATGCATCGAGAAACGCCGATAAAAAGGCCGAGGCAATACAAAACATCAAAGAGACGATAATTTTCGAGCGTACCTTAGTGATCATCTTAGTGAAGACAAATAGCAGTAGCTGCTTCATGAAGTAGATACCGGCGACCATAAAGATCAACAGTAATAACACTTCAAGGTTGGCTTCAATTTCATGCAGCACTTGGCTAGGGGAGGTCATACCGATGATCACGGCCTCAATGGCTAATAGCCCCCCAGGTTGTAGCGGGTAACATTTTAATGCCATAGCCAAGGTGAATATGAACTCGACCACCAATAACCAACCCGCCACAAATGGGTTGATATAGAATACGATGGGATTAATCACTAGAAACGATAAAATTGCGATTTTGAACCACTTAGGAGAATTTCCTAAGAAGTTATCAATAAACGCCCGACTCATGGTCACAGGCATGGCACCCTCTCAAATGTTTAATTGTTTTTGATAGAAAAAGATCAAGGAACAGACTGAAGTTCGCCACAGTGTAGCCCAATGATATCTATAAATTAATACTTTTTTGACGCTAAAGTTTAAAAACTAAGATTTAGGACAATAAGTTAGCAAAACGATGCTTGATCGACAGCACGCTTAGTGAATATTTGAGAACTAAGTCATTTCTGGGTGAGTAAGTAATGTCGCAGATTAGGTTTCCATTTTTCGTCGCTCTGGTATGATCAGTGCCAAAATTACTCTCATAGATTTGGAATAGTGGCCTGATGACAACTGTCCCCCAAGCACCAGTACCGCCGAAAAACAAAGATATAATTGAAGCGAAAGGGCCCGCAAGCTTTGCCGAAAAATATATTGTACGTTCTATTTGGGAAGGTAAATTCCCTCCAGGATCTATTTTACCCGCAGAGCGCGAGCTGTCTGAACTTATCGGGGTGACCCGTACCACTTTACGCGAAGTATTACAGCGATTGGCTCGTGATGGTTGGTTGACTATTCAACATGGTAAGCCTACTCGGGTTAATGATATCTGGGAAACTTCCGGTTTAAATGTATTAGAGACCATTGCCGAACTTAATCCAGCTGGCGAGCCTGTCTTGTTAGAGCAACTATTGTCGGCGCGTACCAATATCAGCGCTATCTATTTTAAAGGGGCCGTACGTTATAACCCTGATAAAGTGCTAGAAGCGTTAGCGCCATTAGCCACCTTAAAAGATGAAGCAAAAGCCTATATCGAATTCGATTATCAACTGCATCATACCCTAGCTTACCATTCGGGAAATCCACTTTACGTATTGATCCTTAATGGCTTTAAAGGCTTATATAGCCGAGTGGGTAAAGAGTATTTTGCCATCGATAAGGCTCGAGAGTTGGCGCTTGATTTTTATCAGGCACTCGAGGCGTTAGCCAAAGAGCATAATCATAATGATATCCCGGTGTTGATGCGCAGCTACGGTATTAATAGCGGTAAAGTCTGGCAGCGCTATAAAAATGACCTCCTGTTACAGGCAGAAAAATCATTGTGATACCTGTGTGGCTAACCCCATTAGGGCCTGTTGACTCTTTGCTGGTTGAATGTTGTTCGAGACAAAAACGTTTTAATCGAGGCGAGTGGATCGCAGCCTAGTCATCTAAGCAAAATTCACTTAACAAAGAGTAAAACGTTTTTAGCCGACCCCTTCGGGCAGCGTTTGTTGGGTATTTTTACTGCGTTCTCAGCTTTTTATGTAGAATAACTACACTACAAAGCTTCTGCCTTGTATCAATACCCAGCAATTCGCTGCAACAACAACCTTAAAAGATCAACAGGCCCTAGTAAGAGGTGTCTCTTACTAAGCACTAGAATGTGTATAGTGCTAAATAAATGCAGCGAGTCCATGGCCAAATCAATAAACAACAAACCGCGCTTACATTCGCTGTGAGTCGCGGTTTTTTTGTGGCTGTGTGATGCTTTGCTTATATCGATAGTACTTGATTCGCTTTATGAGTTGGACTCATATACAAAAGCACACATATCCATAAGCACACATATCTAAAGTCTAAAGTCTGCCTGCGTGGTGATGCACAAAAGGTCAGATTAATGCCTTATCAACAGCCTAGCTTGTCAGGGGGATGGTTCTAGCAAAATGCGCTTAGCGTAACGTGTTAATACAAGCTGCTAATCGATATTGAAGTTGTAATAGATATCGAGTGATTTTTCGACCGTGCCCGAGACACTTTCTAAATAGAGTTGAGAGAGCAGGTAGTAGCGTACTGTCATCTCATAACCTGGATTAAATACGCCAATACCATATTTAACCATCAAGTTATCCCCTATAAAACCACTGATAGCTACTTTACCATCATCATTGGTATCGAGCTGTACGTTGGAGAGACCAAATTTTTCTACAATGCCTGTGGCCGAACTGCCTATGCTATTGACCGCACCGCCGCCCAATTGATTACCAAGGGTTAATGCCGCTCCCATCATTAAGGCGTTATTTTGGGAGTCGTTATTATTGTTAAACCCAGTGCCTTTAACTATGTATGACAAGATCTCTGCTTGCTCTTTGGCAGGAGATGAGAATAGCGTGACTATGGGTTTTAAAGGCGTACCACTGATGCGCACTCCAGCGATAACATCTTCGCTTTTAATGACGCGCACCGCTTCAATGTTGAGGTTAGGCACATCGATAGGACCGACAAATTGCACTTCACCGGTGTCGATTGACAATTTTTGCCCCATAAATTTGTAAAAACCATCCACGACTTTGACATCGCCATACAGTAGTGGCGGTTTAAAGGCTTCTTGACGTAGGGTCAAAGTACCTTGTAATCGACCCTTTAAGCCCATGCCATCAATGGTTAACTGATCACCGACCTTGATGTCTATTTTTGAGGTGGTAGCCACTGGGCTAGTGGTTTTTTGCGCACTCGCCATACTGTCGTTAAAGACCACATCGCTGGATTCGGCCACGCCACCTTCTGGCAATTGGACAATGTTGATATGGCCCGATGGCACTACAATTTTACCGCTAATGTCGAGTTGCTTAGGTCCAAATTGAATATTGAGCGCAGGCGATACATCTACAATGACCATGGGAGGTTGGATCACGGCTAGCTTGTCGCCATTGACCGTTAAGTTGCCTTGAAACGCTTTCCCCCTCCAATCGATCTCCCCGCCGACGCTCGCTTTACCATCGCCCATTTTCCAGCCGCCTTGAATATGGGCCGTTTGTCCCTGCAGCTGGATAGCAATATTGATGGCATCGAGTAGGGTGGGGTTGGCTGCTGCCAATAGCTGTCCCTGTCTTAAGTGGATGTTGCCGGCAATCTGCGGTTGGCTCAGCGATCCCGATAACGTTAGCTTACTGTCGATTTCACCTTTTAATGTTTCTAATTGTGGAGTGAAGTTGGCCAGTGCTTGTAGGTCAATCTTATCGATATTAATGCTACCTGATAAGCGCTTATCAGGGCCTACACCTATCTCAATATCACTGGTCAGTTGTGCCAACTCCTGTGCATCAAGCTGTGTGGTTAACATGAGCTTATCGGCGTCTAATGAAGCGTTGACCTGCAGTTGCCGATAATGGGTTTCCAGTTTGCGCTTGCTGGTTTGTAATAACACATGCCCAGCACTAAAAGTTAAATCGACCCGAGCTTGAGGTTTTTGCTGAGGTGCCCAGCTAAAGTGTGAGTCCAATGTTGCCGGGCCTTGCCAAGCGAGGTTTTGTGGCAATATAGGTTTAAGGATTGCCCCCACATCACCGTTAAACTGCACATTGGCATCGCCGGCACTGCCGAGTTCGACTGTGTCACCGAGGCAGAGTTTTCCATGTTGATGCTGCCAGCAAAATGGTGCAATCTGCCCTTGCTGTATTTGATTATCCCAATCGAAGATAATGGGCTGATCCAGCTGTACTAATCCCATCTGCGAATTAAGGTTAAGCCTATCCACAGACAGTGCTAATCGCTGTTTTACGCTATCAAACGTCGATGCCATAACGGTATCAAGCTTAACATCACCATCACTTTGTAGGCTCAGTTGCTGCGTTGCCTGATCGCCTTTGATGCTAAGGTTGATGGTGTTGAGTTTGATCGCTGGAGTCGATATATCCGATGCTTTTATCGATAACGCCAATTGGTGATCATCTAACGGGCGATAGAAGGCTTTTATATTGGTTTTGTGGATTAAATAGTCGCTAAAACTGAGCTCGTTACTGTCGACATTGGCTGTCACTTCAGGATGGTCGCTGTTACCAGAGACATTAATGTGAGCCTGAATATTGCCTTCGGCCTCAGGGTGCCATAAATTGAGTGCTGGCACAGACAATTGACCCTTGAGAGCCCATTGCTGGTCAACGTGGCCCGATAAAGCTAATTGAGCATCCAGTGCATGGATGATCAAGCTGTTGGCATTAAGCTGCCATTGATTGTTAACTTTAATATCACCCTCTAGTCGGAGCGGATAGTCATCGACATGGCCTTGAAGCGAGGCCTCTCGAATGCCAATTTGCCACGCTTGTCCCGTCACTTTGCCCTGGCTGGTCAGTGAGCCGGTAATATCTGTGCTGGGTAGCACAGTGTCGCTATTAAGCTTAAGGTCGGCCAGTTGCAAAGCCTCGCTTGTTAGTGCTAAATCCCATGAGATTTCATCGCCGTAACTGACCGACCCAGTTGCCTGTAACTGACCCATGTCGCTGACAATATCTAGCTGGCTTAGCGCAATAGTCTGTTCGCTGTGGCTTAACTTGGCCTCCAGTTGCAAGCTAGGATGATAAGGCGTCAATACCTGCGCGCTGACCTTAGCTTGCTGCTTGCTGAGTGAGCCTTGAGTGTCGAGTGTGACAGCTTTGGCTTGATACTGTGGCGCATCGAGTGGCCACATCAATCGCTCGCTAGACAAATTGAACTGATAAGGGATCTCGGGGTCGACTAAATCAATTTCACCTTGTAAGTCTAAGTTAATATGCCCTTGGCCCGTTGCGGTTAACTGTAACTGCTGCAGATCGCCGCTAAGCTCAAGGCTGAGCCCTTGCTGGGTCAAGCTTGGCAGTTCGGCTATCTTATCGATTGCCGTTTCAAGGTGAAGTGTCATGGGATAATGGGCGTTAAGGGTAATATCACCATCGAGACTGACTTGGCCGTAATCGTGTTTGACTTGCAGAAGCTCTAGGGCAAGACGATAGTCAATGTAGTTGGCTTGTAAGCGGATTTCGGCGAACTTGTCAGTGCGACTGCCCAGTTGCAATTGGCTGTCGTTGAGCTGTAAGTTATCGATAAAAATCGGCATGGGCATGGCCACTTGGGGCAAGGAGGCTAGGGGCCATGGGCTATCATTGGTAGCTGCGACTTCTGTTTGTGGCTCACTCTTCGGGCTCGATGTGGTCGCGGACTCCTGCTGATGGGGAGGGGCGACGTTATTGTCCTTGGGTGCGGTCTCACTTGGTGAGAGAGAGACGAATAAGCCTAGACTGTCCAGAGAGTGAATGCGTAAGCCATTGCTTAACCAGCTGGCTTTGCCACTGAGCTGCTCGGCATTAAATTGCATCTCATTAACCGTCACCTTGATCTGTTGCAATTGAGCGTGGGTTAGTAAGATAGTGACAGGCAGCTGTAGTGGCTGCTGTTGGCTAGCATCATCTACAGTGGGTGCAGGTGAGTCAGCACTAAGTTGGTCGGTATCAATGTCGACGCTCACCGCCGTGGCGGTTAATGCCTCAACACAGACCTGACGTTGTAGCAAACAAAGCGGCCGCCAATTAAGGACTAAGTCGTCAATGGCAACATTGAGGCCATCCATTTGCCAACGGGCATGGGTCAGATTCAGTTGCCTATTAAGGGTGCCAGATTGATAGCTAAGTGCCAATCCATCGACAAGGGTATCGGCGATATTCACGGCAATTCGACTGCCAAACGGGGTGCCGAACAACACTGCCACTATCACTAACAGTAAAAGCGGTAGGTAGAGCACCAAGCGGATGGTGTTTTTTAGCCAGCGCAGTAATCTGGCGCTTAAGGTCTTGGTTTTATGTGTTGTTTTGGCTGGTAAGTCTGAGTTCGATGACTCTTGTGTCACTTGGGTCATAACTCGGCTCCCATCGACAAATGGATGCGCCAGGAGCGGTCAACGGTTTCAGACTCGTTAAGCCCTACCCCTAAATCGAGCTTAATTGGCCCAATGGGGGAGATCCAATGGATCCCCGCGCCGACGGCCACAATTGGCTCAACTTGATCGACATCAAAGGCGTTACCGCCATCGACAAAGGTCGCGACCCGCCAAGTTGGAGTCACATAATATTGGTACTCAATACTGCCCACCATTAAATAGCGTCCGCCGACCACCATGCGAGCTAATTGATTATCTTGTGTTTGGTAGTCGATATAGGGGCCCAGTTCATTAAAGCTGTAACCACGAATACTCTGATCGCCACCGGCAAAATATCGTAATGAGGGAGGGATATTCGCTAAGTCACCTTCGGCGGCAAGGTTGGCACCTAGATCCATACGAGCGACCAAGCGGTGTTTGTCGAAAAAGGTATCAATCCACTTAAACTTGGCTTGTAGCCGTGTTAAACGCACTTCTGAGCCCAAGCTAGGATCGGCATATTCAAGACTGTAATACTGAAAGAAACCTGATTTAGGATCCAGCGAGTTATCGCCGCGATGGGTGTGGCTTAGGCTCGTGCCCATGAGCAAAAAATTAGGATCGTAATAGATATCTGATTGAGTGTAAGACTCTTTAAGGGCATCGAGTGAATAGGTGAGCAACCAATTATTATCGAGGCGCTTTTGCCTTAACACCCCGGCGCTTCGTTTAGTAGACTCTAACTCCCCTGTATTGACGTATTTGCGATCGTTAGCGTCATACACTTGCGTTATACCGTATTTGTCGCGCAGCAAACCGACACGAATTTTAAGTTGATCGTCAAGTGGGTGGCTAAGTGGAATCGTATAAGTGGTCAGAAATTTGGGGCGATCGGGTGACCATTCGACACTGGTTTCTTGTGAGTGGCCATAGCGATTGATCTGCGGAGTACGCCACGTGACCCGCACTCTAGGTTCGACGCTATTGTTGGCCGAACTTCCAATATCGACACCCAGTCCCAATTTGATCGAGTGGCTGGGTCTTGGCGTCAGTTCGACTTTAATAGGAACTTTATGTTGTTCAATTTTATCCAGTTGCGGCAATACTTTGATGTTAGTGAAGTAACCCGTGTCGACCAATTCCCGGTTTAAATCCCCCAGGGCGCCAGTGCTGTAATCGCTGTTGGGCTCGAAGGGAATTAATTGTTCGAGTAATCCTGGGATCAGAGTGTCGCCGCTAAAGTTAACACTGCCCATTTTATATCGTGGTCCAGAATCATAATGCAGATTGATTTGGGCACGATTGAGATCACGGTTAACCACTATGGTATTGGTGACATAGTGGCCATCAAAATAACCTCTGGCTAATGCCAAGGTAAGCAGTTGTGACTTGATGGTTTCATACTGGCCATGGTTAAGGATATCGCCAGGTTTCATTTTGAGTTTAGCTAGCCATCTGTTGACGGCTTTATCTTGGCGAATTTCACCGCTTAGTTGAATATCAATCCATTGGACAAGAGTCGGCTCACCCGGCGTCACGGTTAAGATCAGTTGCCAGGGACCTTGCTCTGGGCTGGCTAATTGTTGTTCTACCACGCCGTGGTAGTAACCGAGGGAATGCAGTGCCGCATCCAGGTTATCCGCGGTATTAAACAAAAAAGCGCGGCGTTGTACCTCTGATGTTGGTAAAGGGCTTAAGTGGGCATTGATATTTTGAGTAAGCGCCTCATTAGCGCCCACCACATTAATATTAAGCCATTGATTTGCTGATGCTAGTGATGTATGAATGCCTAGCCAAGTGACCACTAGGAGGAGAAGCGACTTAACGAAAAAAATTCGCAACAAAAAAGCCTTTGTCTAATTGAAAAGTGATTAAGCTTTATTGTCGCAGATTATTACGGCCAAGCAAGATGATGATTGTAATTAATAATTAAAATCGGTACAAACAATGCGAACCATAATAAGGAGCCTTAGGTGAACAGCACTATCAAATTATTTAGCTTAACTGCACTCTTGAGTATCGTCGCCACAACGGCCAGCGCGGCGTCATCTTCCCAGCCATTTTCGATAGCCATTCATGGCGGTGCTGGCACAATTTCACAAGCTGAGTTGACTGATACACAGCAACAAGCTTATCGCGCCAAGTTAAAGCAGGCGGTTGATGCGGGTTATCAAGTATTAGAAAAAGGTGGGGATAGCTTGAGTGCCGTGACCGCCGCCATCAGTATCTTAGAAAATAGCCCCTTGTTTAATGCCGGTGTTGGCGCGGTATATACCTTTGATGGCCAACATGAGATGGACGCCGCCATCATGGATGGCCGCACCTTAAATGCCGGTGCAGTGGCGGGGGTTAAACACATTAAGAACCCCATCACGCTCGCTCGCAATGTGATGGAGCATTCGCCCCATGTGATGTTGGCAGGTAGTGGCGCAGAGGAGTTTGCGTTGACCCAAGGCTTTGATTTAGTGCCAGTGACGTATTTTGATGATGACCATCGCTATCAACAGTTACTCGATGCCAAAGCCAAGCTCAAGGGTGCTGATGAGCGCGGCGGATCACAAGGCGCCGGATTATTTGACGACCCGGCTCAGCTTGATTATAAGTTCGGCACCGTAGGCGCCGTTGCATTGGATAAGCAAGGTAATTTAGCTGCAGGCACCTCTACCGGAGGCATGACTGCCAAACGGTTTGGCCGTATCGGTGACTCGCCCGTTATCGGCGCTGGCACTTATGCAGAAAACAAGGTGTGCGCCGTGTCGGCAACGGGGCATGGAGAGTATTTTATCCGTTATCATGTCGCGGGAGATATCTGTGCGAAAGTGAAATACCAACAAAAATCGATTATTCAGGCCGCCGATGAGGTGATTAATCAGCGCTTGATCACCGCTGGCGGCACTGGAGGGGTAATTGCTATCGATCAACGTGGCAACATTGCCACGCCGTTTAATACCGAAGGTATGTACCGCGCGACGCGAAAAAGCGGTGAGCTTGCGCAGGTTTTGATCTGGAGCAATAAATAACAAGTATCAGTATTTGTGTTGGGCTAAGTGACCGCTTAGCCTACGCCCGCTATTGGCCAGACCTCAGATAATTTTGCCCGCTTTGATAACAGTGGCCGCACATGTGTCAGCCCCAAGATGAGCCCTATCGCCTATCTTGGTTAACGGCGTTGCATCTTCTGGGCACCGCGGCGGCCAATGAACCCACAGAGATAACCCGATTGTTGCAGCAGGCCGATGAGTACATCTATCGCCATAATCCCCAAAAGTGCTAACGGCTGGCTGTATAACCTCTGGTGAGCCAACTCACCGACAGTACTTGATCAGCCCCCATAACCATACGGCGGAATAACTAAGCACAACCGGTTTAATTTAGTGATGAAGGCCTTACTTGTAAATGGGGCTTAATGCATAGGTGGATGCCGCTAGTCATAACTTAATAGCATCTCGATTAATTATTAAGCGATGACCTCAAGCATTGCAGCGATGACAGCATAGAGGTTAAGTCGTGGTTTGCTTAGTCAAAGCCTTATCCTAAGAGTAGTTCGCCAAAAACAAAGCCAAGTAGCACTGAGGTGCTAATGGTCACCACACCGGGAATAAAAAAGGGATGGTTAAAAACCCAGCGACCTATGCGGGTCGAGCCAGTATCGTCCATCTCGACAGCAGCCAGTAAGGTTGGGTAGGTTGGCAACACAAATAATGCACTGACCGCGGCAAAAGAGGCTATCGCCGTCATAGGCGCAACACCAATGGCCAGCGCAGCAGGCATCAATGCGGTGGTGGTCGCACCCTGTGAGTAAAGCAGCATAGATGCCAAAAACAGCGTTAATGCCAATAACCAAGGATACTGCTGTAATAACTCGGCTGCGACGTCTTTAATTTCATCAATATGACCCGCGACCAAGGTGTCGCCAAGCCAAGCAACGCCCAATACGCAAACACAGGCGCTCATTCCTGACTTAAAGGTTGACGCTTCAGAGATCTTGCTGGCATCGATGCGAGTAAAGGTTACAATCGCCGCGGCCGCCGTTAACATAAAGACCATGATCGCATCGTTACGGCTCAAATTGGGGTCGGTGATCAAGGCGACTGAGTCTGAGATAAGAGTGGCGTATAGGATGACACAAACAATGGCACTGATAAAAATGGCCGTCGCGAGTTTGGCACTGGGGGCTATCTCCTGCGTTTTACCTTGTTGCTGGCTAATCAGCCCTTGGGCTAAACGCTGCTGGTAAATCGGATCGTCTTGTAATTCACAGCCCATCACATTGGCTACCATGGCACCCACCATACAAGCACACAAGGTCGCGGGAATACAGATGGCCAACAACGTTAGATAATCAACCCCGAACGGTTCGAGTATGCCTGAAAAAAATACCACAGCGGCAGAGATAGGCGATGCGGTTATGGCGATTTGTGAGGCGACAACGGAAATGGATAATGGTCGAGACGGACGGATCCCTTGCTCTTTAGCGACTTGCGCAATGACGGGAAGGGTCGAAAATGCGGTGTGGCCAGTGCCAGCGAGTAACGTCATTAAATAAGTTACGACCGGGGCGTAAAAAGTGATTCGTTTAGGGTTTTTTCGTAAAAAAGCTTCGGAGAGTTGCACCAGCCAGTCTAATCCTCCTGCGACCTGCGACCTGCATGGCTGCAATGGCGGCGATCACCGACATGATGATTAAAATCACATCCACCGGAATATGGCCGCTATCTAGCCCTAAGATGAGGGTGAGCACCAGTACGCCAGCGCCGCCAGCCAGACCGATACCTATTCCACCCATTCTCGCGCCCAGATAGATAAATGCCAGTACTACAAATAGCTCAGTTGCGATCATAAAAACTCCACGGTGTTAAAAAACCAAAAGGACGGGTATGAGAGCAGGGAAGCTTATTAATAGTATGACTTGCTTATGCGATAAGCCGATTTTACGCGCTTTAGCGCAATAGTAGCGCTACCTAATTCACTTTTTCTGCACCATGTGAGCGGGTTCACGCCAACGTATTAAGCCTAAGGACTGAAGTCACAAATGAGTGATTAGCCCTCTTGGTCATTGTGATTTGCATAGTGGCGTTGCAAGGTGGCTTAAGTTGCCAAATTGCATGTTGGGGTATATGCCATTACTTAGCGACAATGGATGTTGCCAGCTTAGCTCAGGCAGCCGATTTCAGAGGGACACAGACCCCGTGTTTTTTGCTGCAGGTCGCGTTAATGGTATTTTTATCAATAACAATAACAATAATAAGCACTTAATACCAATGTTAGGCTCTAAAGTCTGTTGACAGACTTTAGAGCCTAGATAACTGGGCCTAAAATGATGTTGATTCTCTTTTTTAAGTCAAAAACATTATAAACAGCAATCATTTTCATTATCAGGTGTTTGTCGCTAGCCCAGTGTTTATGGGGGAAACTGCCCAAAATAACCCATGATGCTAAGCTACAATTAGGTTTCACCCATGGCAAAGATGGATCAGTTATGGACAGCTACAAACGATTGTTAGTGGTTATTGATGAACACGATTTTAGTTTTAGAGGTATTTCAAGAGCGGCCTATATGGCCAATAAGAGCCGAGCTCATATTTTAGTCATGCTGCTTGAACACAGCCATTTCGTTACCCGATTAGTAGAGACATTCCACCACAGTCAAGCATCAGATCCCAGCAAGGTAGGTAACCTCGCGCAAACGATTAGCGCTAAACGTCACTGTCTTGCCGACTTTATTCAGACTGTGGCTCAGACTGGCGTCGCCATATCACCTGCATCAACATCGTGTCACTGCATTGATGATGTGTTGCAGTGTTGCCGAGATTTTCAAGTTGATGCCGTGTTGATTAGTGCCTCTACGCGCCAGTTATGGCATTGGTTGGCGATTAAATCATTAGATGTGAGATTACTTAAAGAATCACCGCGGCCAGTGGTGATAGTGAAAGATCATGCGTGGCAGCCCGGTGGGCGCATTGTATCTCTGGTGGAGCCCTGCGCAGAAGGGGGGCAAAAATCCATCAACGAAGCGGTCTTACAAACAACCGAACATTTTACCCAACTGCTAAAGGGAGATTGTCATCTGCTCGATTGTTATTACGGTGACAGTCCCAGCATCTCTTTTCAACAACCTGTCATGCCAGAAACCGATGAGCAGTATCATTTATGCCAACTGTCACTCTATTCTAGCCGCTATCATCTTCTGCCTAATCAGAGTGACCGTCATGTGTCTGCCAGCCATTTCCATGTAATAAAGGCCTTGCCTGAAGATGCTATTGCCAAGTTGGCGAAACAGGTGGATTCTGAATTAGTGATAGTGGGGGACTGCGGCCAATCGAATTTGCTTTCTAACATGTGCGGTAATATTGCCGAGCAGGTGATCGATCGTATCGATTGTGATTTGCTGGTGGTGAAACCCCACTCATCGGCGGTTTATCATTAGGCAAAATAAAAGGCGCCAATCGAGGTTGACGCCTGAGTTTAGTGCATATACCGATCACTTAGTACCAAGTATTCGTAAGGATTATTTTTTAACCCAAACGCCCTGTGGTGTTTGGATATACTCGCCTTTATCTGCAGCACCAATGGCTTTTTCTGCAGCCAGTTTAGCCACATCTTCGACGCTAATACCATTTTGAGTCGCAATCTTTTGATAATGGGCACGGCGTTTGGCATTGACCGAGTCAGCCAGTTGTTTGGCTTCGCTGTTGTTGACTACGAGCCCTAAATAACCATTAGTCTGCTCACCCACAAGGCCTTGACTCTTGGCCTCTTGTAAGGAGATAGCGAACGCATTTAGGCTCAACAGTAAGCCGGTTATGAGTATAAGTATTTGACGTTTCATGATGATCCCCTGATCTCAAAATGGGTTAAAATAGCTCATTGTTATTCAGCAATTCATCAAGCTCTTTATCGACCTTGATTTTGATCTCATGTTCAATTTTAACATTGAGATTAATCACAATAGGCTTATCGGGCGGCTCGATTTTAACCGTGGGGGTACACCCTATGGTACTTAATAGCGCGGCCGCTATCGTGGTGCGTATTAACGTCGGCAATATTTTCACTGGTGATTCCTTTTTCTGTAGCGATGATCGTGTAAGGATCATCCAAGATGAGCTCAGCTTAATCCTTTATAGATGACCATAACCTGAACAAGATAGGGCACGTTTATTGGGCCATCGACTGTTCAATACCCTGTTGTAGCCGATCACCTATCTGTAAACTCTTGAGCAACTGCAACATATTCTCTTCTTGAGCGTAGTTCAAGTGAATAGGGCGTTCAATATCTTTAGCTTGACCTTTTACATTGACATGCAGCACGGCATCGCCATTAGTGGCCATATCAAAACGACTCGATAGCTCGCTATAGTGCAGTTCTTCGAGTGCAGAAAAGGCAAAATCCAAATAGGGCTGAGAGGCGCGCATCTGTATCACGGCAGGATTATTGCTGACTTTAATTAGGCCACCCTGAGCACGCGCGGCCAATTTACCGCCTGTGACCGACACTTTGCCATCGACAATCTGCAAAGGTAAAACACCGTCGAAAATACCATCGGCGTAAATGCCTTCTTGTGGTTGAATGGCCAGTAGCTGGGCTAAATCTAACGCCTGTAACACCAGATACGCCTCCGAGGGGTGATGTAAGTCGAGCGAGAACTTGGGCAGTAGCAGATGGCCTCCTAGGGTATCAGCACTGGCGTTGATATTGATATAGGCCGAGTCTAGCAGTTGTGCGCCAGCGCCCTTAAACGATGAAGCGCTTTGAGAAGACCAATTAAATTGAGAGTCTGCATTGATATTATTGAGCACCACTCCTGGATTAAATGCCTGTGCTTGAAGGCTTAGCCTATCACAGGCAATAGAGTGTTTGCTCGGACGTAGCTGAGCGATATTCGCATTAAGATGGCACTCGCCTGCAAGCTTGACCTGTTCAAAGGGCAGTAGGTTAATACTACCTTCGCTTATTTGTATGAGTGGTGTTAGCTGCATTGAAAAATCGAGCTCATCGGGCTGCCATGTCAGTTGATGGCGGCTTGTTATCTGAATATCACCTATGGTCGCGATAGGCATATTGAGAGCAAAACTGCTACTGAGTTGGTTTATCAATTGCTGAAGATCGCTATTATGGGTGAACTCACCTTGTAGCGCTGCACTGTCGTGGTGTTTTTGCAGTGTTAGTTGCTGATGGCTGCGCATCGATAATTGTCCTGCCATCCATTGCTCAGCCGTCCTGAGTCGATAGTGGCTGGCACTTGCTTGCCAATCGAGTTGTTGAGTCAGTCCCAACTGGGTGATAGCGAATAGGTTACGTTGGCGTCGTTTTTTAAATTGATAATACTGCTGATTAACACTGACATTCTCAAGTTTCAGCTCAAGTTGATTGTGCCATGGTGCGTTAAGAAGCTGCGCGGCCAGCGAGTTTGATGATGCATTCTCCTTTGACTGCACGCTCGTGTTGGCTACAGCGTTTTTAAGTTCAGTAATACCTTTGTTGTCAGCAGGACTGATATTTACAGCAGAGGAGGCTGCAGGCTGCATGTCGACGGCACCCATATTTAGGTGTGCGGCGCCTATGTTAGTTGTGGTGGCAATAGTCTGTTGCTGCTCATTCATACGCTGCTGCGTCAGTTGTGTCGCCTTAAGTTGTAGGGTAAGTGGCGGTAGATAAAGTTGAGTCGCGCTTGAGTCCGCTTGTGGCGGTGCAGGCGAAGTGACAGATGCAACTAACTGCTGATTAAATGTCACCGTGTTAGCTGGCGAGGTGGCGACTCTGGCCGCAACGCCAGTTAATAATGGGGTTGTATCATCGCGCTTAGCGGCGAGATGCAGGCGCAGCGCTGCTTTACTGCTTAGCATAAGCTCAGAGCTGGTCAATGTAGTTGTTGGCGGCGCCGTGATGGTTTCGCTGAATTGGCTCAGTTGTGGGTTTACCGTGGCGATGGTTAAGGGGTGCAATAGCCACTGGCTTGCGCCGCTGGTCTGCCTGCTGAAATGGCCACCATTTAGCTGCAGCGAGCTACGCTCACTGGCAAGTTGGTACTGCTCGCCAGCGTGGGTGAAGGTGAATTGATTGTCACTGCTGCCTATATCAATATGACCAAATTGCAGTTTAACCGCATCGGCAATGTTAAAGCGTAACGGCTCTATGAGCGCAAGTGTAAACCGTGTTGAGGCGACATCAAGAGATTGATGACGATAATTTGGCCCGTCGATTATCAATTGTGCATTAGGCTGCACCGTCAAGGCAAAGCTCGATGCAGCGAGCGCTGCTGTGGGGGAGGTTGCACTGGCGCTGCCTGTTGCCGACAATGCCACCTCATCGGCGCGTAACTGCAGCTCTTTCCTCGTATCACAGGGGGCAATAGGGGCTGGGTCTTCTTGCTGCGTTAACAAATCGACACACAAGCTTGATGGCAGCAACAGTGTCAGCTGCCAATCAGTGGTGATAGTCGTTTCATCATTTTTTTTAACGCTATTGAGATGTTTTAGCTCAGTATTAAGCTGTAAATTACCCCATGACAGCTCAGCTTGTAGGTGATCGATGCTTAATTGCTGTGAATTAATTTGATAGCTTAGCGGGCTGGCGAGTCGCAACGTAAGATAAAGTGGCTGGCCAGTTAGCACGTCGCCAGTTTGCTCACCATGTTGAGTGCGCAGAGATTGCTGAGAGTCCAAAGTGTCCTGAGCTGGGGGAGAAGGGGGGCGGTGATTATCAGCCGAATTGTTATCAGCTACGTTGCTTTCAGACAAGGCGGTTGTACTCAATAGCCTATCGAGTGAATTGAGCAAAGGCGCGAGGGTCGTTGCCCCGCTATAGAATGCCTGACGTTGTAATGGCGATATTGCCAGTTCAAGTTGGGTTGGCGCAAGGTTTACGCTCAGATCGCTAACTGGACCTGTGATCTCGAAGGCAATGCTATTTGATGGCAACGAGTTGCTTGGCGTCGAAACGGAGGTTGAGTCAGCACCGCCCTCAACCGGCAGCGCTTTTGGAACTAATTGCAAGGGTGAGCTTAGTACTGTACCAGCCAAGCCGTTAAGTGTTAGCGAAAACGGCTCAAGTTGATGGCTGGAATCGATGCGGGCCTTGGCAATATCGAGCCGAGTAGATGAAATAAGCTGGCCGCTCACATCTATATGCTGGGTATCTAACTGGTGTTTTAGCGCGATAAATTGGCGCAGCGGTGGCGTGTCTTGCTGCTGTGCTGGCGCCGATGCTATCCACTGAGTCATGAATGTTTGGAGGGTATCTAAGGATAGGCGAGTGTCGAACTGCCAGCTCTTGTCAGATAGTTGTGCATCGAGACCAAACAGAAATTTATCATGATGACTTAACTGGCTGGTTACTCTTCCTTGATTATCGATATTAAGATAATCCAGACGTAGGCTCAGTTGTTCACTCGGGATCTGCTGTACACTCAGTTGCGTTTGTCCTATGGCTATTTTAGGTAATGCTGCCATATCGAACGATAGCGCTGGGCTGGTTGTCGGGGCAAACTCTGTACTGGGACGGGGATAAAATAGCGTGGGTGATAGCAGCACCTCAATGCGCCTAATGGCCAGCGTGTCGATATGCTCGAGAGAGAAGTGTGTCCATTCAACAGCATCATCGAAGGTCAATTGCAGATCGCTGATGGCGATATGACTGTCGTTGACCTGTAAATCTAACCGTGCAATATGGCCGTTGAGCACACCGTCAAGGCCAACATTGAGGGCACTGATTTGGGTGTTGGCCGGTAATAGGTAACGATTCGCTAGGCTTTGGGTGATACCACTGAGATTGACAACCACTAAGCTAAGAGCGACAACCACTAGCAGCGCCGCGATCAGTAGCGCTGCCATTAGGCGTGATTGACTCAGTCGTTGCCACATCTATCCCTGTCTCTTTGTCATTTGGTTCGCTTGCTGCCCTTAATGTCGTTGGTTAAACACGCTGCGCCACAAATAGAGTCGTTACGATCAGTCTAGCAGTTAAGTCAGTCAGCCCTCAATTGGCGCAACATAAGCTGCTAATGTTAGCTATTTGTGGCCAATGTTGTTAGTTGGCCCAGCTGATCTCAGTCGTTAAGGTATGACTGCCATAGGGGGCTAGTGTGACGTTATCCTCAAGCACATTGGCCGCTTCGAGACACACCATGGTGAGATAATCATCATGATTAAAGCGTGCGAGCTGCTTGGATTTATCAATCCATGGGTTCCACAGTACCGCTG
This sequence comes from Shewanella algidipiscicola, assembly GCF_003605125.1. GTDB lineage: Bacteria > Pseudomonadota > Gammaproteobacteria > Enterobacterales > Shewanellaceae > Shewanella > Shewanella algidipiscicola. The sequence goes on along the minus strand of NZ_QPQT01000001.1, from coordinate 118,615 downwards.
ACTGGCTATTGCGGCGACAGACATTAATCACCCCTTGTGGCGTATGTAGCTGCTGTTGGGAGCCAAGGGCATTATAAACCCTATCGGTTTCTTGGTTGAATATCACTTCATCAGTGGCCTGCGCATAGGGCCCCTCACCAAATTCAATGTAATGGGCACCACTAAAGCCTGTAGCCTTAAGTTGGTGAATGTCGCCAATAGGGAAATAAGTATGTAAGGCTTGTGTTAGGCTCACGGTTTCATCGCTGAGATTGGTATTGATTAAGCTGACACTTAAGGTATCGCTGAGGGTAAATAGCAGCTCGACTTTGGTGTCATGGGGCCAGCTGATCCTATCGTCATCGTTGATGGATAAACTAAATTTCAGTTCGGCTATGTCATTGCGCAGCTGCACCGAATCGAGCGTCCAAATACGAGTGCGCGCAAAACCATGTTGTGGCCATTCTGGATGATTACTCATACCAAACCAAGGCCAGCACACGGGAATACCACCACGAATACCATGTCCTGGCTGATAATCATCGGCGCTCGATACCCAGAGTAACGGAGGCTTACCCTTAGGGGTAAAACGGTCGATCTGCGCGCCTTGCATAAAGATCCGCGCCTCGCATAAGGGCGTGTCGATTTCGACATAGTCGAGTCCGTTAGGGTGTTTTTTGGTGGTAACAGAAGCCATCGTCTTATCCTTATTGCCCAATATTGGCCTGAGGCGGCAGAGATGTTAGCTTAACGTTTTTTTTATTTAAGCATAAGTATCGCATTGATTTTTTTTGCTGCTTTATTATCCCCGCTCAATATTATTAGTCTTATCAGTGCTGTATTTTTAGGCTGATTTGGTTAAAGTGAGGGAGCGAGATCAAGTGCCATGTTTAGCTTGTCTCTTGACGAACATATTGACGCTCAAGTTCGATGCATAGGTGTGCAGTGGCCGTTACTGTGACTACATGGGTGGTGATGCAATCGTCTTTGTCACGTAACAGAACTTAAGCTCGGTATGACGTAATGGATGAAATAGCGATTAATAAGGATGATTCAATGCCTATCTATCAAGCTCCGCTTCGAGATTATCAATTTATATTAAGTGAGTTACTGTCGATTTATCAGCGCCGCGATCTACAAGGATTCGATGAGATTGATGCGCCATTAGTGGACGCGATTCTACAAGGGGTTGCAGATTTTACTACCGACGTGATGTTGCCATTAAATAGCAGCGGCGATGTCGAGGGCTGCGAAATTGTCGCCGGGCAAGTACGCACCCCAACAGGTTTTAAAGCGGCCTATCAACAATATGTAGACAATGGCTGGGCTACATTGACCAGCGATCCTGATTATGGTGGCCAGGGGCTTCCCGAGTCGGTGGGGATATTTGCTACAGAAATGAACACCTCCACCAATATGGCGTTTGCCATGTACCCCGGCTTAACTCATGGGGCGTATGCGGCGATTCATGCCCACGGCAGTGAGGCGCTTAAAGCGAAATATTTAGCCAAATTGGTCAGCGGTGAATGGAGCGGCACCATGAACTTAACGGAATCCCATGCGGGAACCGATCTGGCGCTACTTCGCACCAAGGCACACGCGATTGATGAGCAATATTATGCTATTAGCGGCGAGAAAATTTTTATCTCATCGGGCGATCATGACTTGGCCGACAACATAGTGCATTTGGTCTTGGCTCGTCTGCCCGATGCGCCTGCTGGGGTGAAAGGGATCTCCCTATTTGCGGTGCCGAAATATCGCGTCAATGACGATGGCAGCTTAGGCGAGCACAATGGGGTGGTCGCTAGTGCGCTGGAACATAAAATGGGCATTCATGGTAATTCAACCTGCGTGATGGTGTTTGATGGGGCCATGGGGGAACTGGTGGGCAAACCCCATCAAGGTTTACGTGCCATGTTTACCATGATGAATGAGGCGCGCCTTGGGGTGGGAGTGCAAGGCCTTGGAGTATCGGAGATTGCCTACCAAAATGCATTAGCCTATGCCAAAGAGCGGACTCAAGGTCGCGCGCTGAGCGGTGTTAAGGCACCCGAACAGGCCGCCGATCCTATCTTAGTGCATGGTGATATTCGGCGTATGTTGATGGCACAAAAGGCCTTTAATCAAGGGGCGCGCGCCTTAATGGGCCAGCAAGCACTGTGGCTCGATGAGTCCCATCGCGCTAACGATAAGTCACTGGCTGCTAATGCCAGTAAGCTGGCCGCGTTATTTACCCCAGTGGTCAAAGGCTTTGTGACCGACCAAGGATTTAAGGCCTGTGTCGATGCTCAGCAGGTGTTTGGTGGCCATGGGTATATCCATGAGTGGGGCATGGAGCAATTTGTACGCGACAGTCGTATTGCGATGATCTATGAAGGCACTAATGGCGTGCAGGCATTGGATTTAGTTGGGCGTAAAATACTCAGCGATGGCGGTGCAGCTTTAGCCCTATGGGCTGAGATAGTGACCAGCTTTATTGATGAGCATAAAAGTAATGATGCCATGCTTCCCTATATTATGCCGCTACGTGATGCTTTAGAGGATCTGCAACAGGCCACAAGTTATATCAGCACTCATGCTGGGCACAATCCCGATATTATCGGGGCGGCGTCTATGCCCTATATGCAGATGTTTGGCATTGCCGCGTTAGCTTGGATGTGGGCGAGGATGGCGGCGGTGGCGTTGGCGGCGCTCGAGCATTCCTCGCAAGAGCAGGGGGTTTATCAGGATAAACTGAAAACCGCCGCGTTTTACATGGCGTATTGGGCGGTGCAAACTCGCAGTTTGGGGGTGCAAATTGAGTCCAGTAGTGAGCTTATCTGTTCACTGACCGAGGCCGATTTCTAAGGCACCATTTTTAATGACTGCTAGATAATGATATGCCGTGGTCACGCGGCATATCAGGGGGAATGATCACGCCTCTTTTAAAAATTGCAGTAAGCGATTGTTGGCAGGCATCTCATTATCAGCCATTAAGCGCATACCTGCGCGGGCGGCAAGCTGGATTATCCACTCAATGTCGCGAATACCACTGAGGGGATCGCGAGTCTTTAGCCAAGTATCAAATTCACGATTACTGGCGCTGCTGTAGGCTTGTTGATAATTAAACGGCCCGTACAGGCAGCATACTCCTCCTAGAGCTAAATGCTGCGATATCCCCTCAAACATGGCTTCTACCATGGCTTTACTCATAATATGCAAGGTGTTAGCGCTAAAGAGTGCATCAAATTGTTGCGACTCGCAGGGCCAAGGCTGCATAACATCAATAGTTAACGGCAGGGCAAGATTATCAAGGTGGGTCGCTAGGCTCACTCTAAGGCACAGCGGCGCAAGATAGGCGCCTTGATCGCTTGGTTGCCAAGTGAGATGAGGCAACTGCTCGGCAAAATAGAGTGCATGTTGTCCCGTGCCACTGCCGATTTCCAATACCTGAGTGGCCTGAGCAAAGCCGTGGCGTAACACAGATAAAATGGCCTGTTTATTGTTTTCGCAGGCTTGGGAGTAGGGCAGTCCATCAGCTTGATTCATTGCGGCTCTTTTGTGGTGGTGTTGATGGCTCACTTTACCTTAATGGCTTTGGCTGACTCAATAAAAAAGCGCCTCGACGGCGCTTTTTTGACTCATACACAGTGGCTATGTTAATAACCCGCTGTTTCACTGCCAGCTCGGCGTGGATCCGATGCGCCATAGATCCCCTCGGGAGTGACCATAATCGATTGGGTCGAGCCAATGGCATTGCCTATCGTCACTTTGTGGCCTTTGGCCTCTAGTAGCTTAATAGTGTCGCGATTGAGGCTTTTCTCAACCCTCAGCTCATCTGGCAACCATTGATGATGGACTCGGCTGGCATAGCTTGCTTCGGCAATGTTGAGCTTATGGTCAATCACATTCATGATCACCTGTAAGGTGGTGTTGATGATCCGCGAGCCCCCGGGGCTGCCGGTGACAATAAAAGGTTTGCCGTTTTGCATCACTATGGTTGGGCTCATTGAGCTTAACGGGCGTTTATGCCCCTCGACCGCATTAGCATCACCGCCAACTAGCCCATACCCGTTAGGCACGCCGGGTTTTGCCGAGAAATCATCCATCTCATTATTGAGTAAAATCCCTGTGCCTTGAGCCACTAAACCAGAGCCGTAACTAAAGTTAAGGGTGTAAGTGTTCGCGACTGCGTTACCCCATTTATCGACCACAGAATAGTGGGTCGTTTGTGGACTTTCATAGCCTGAAACTTTACCTGGGTTGATAAGATGACTTGGGGTCAATGTTTCTAAGGTGATGGTTTTAGAACGCTGTTTGGCATAGGGCTTACTGATAAGCTCGGCCACCGGCACAGTAACAAAGTCGGGATCGCCTAAGTATTTGCTGCGATCGCTATAGGCGCGCTTCATCACCTCAGCCATCACATGCAGGGTATCGGCGGTGTTATGGCCCATTTTATCGATGGGGAAGGGCTCGAGCATGTTGAGCATCTCTATGATGTGCACGCCGCCCGATGATGGCGGTGGCATAGACACTACCCGATAACCGCGATATTCGCCACTCACAGGTTCGCGCTCAACCACATGATAGTCGGCCAGATCGGCCAGAGTCATGATACCGCCAGCGTCGGTTACCGCAGTCACGATTTTTTCAGCCGTACTGCCTTGATAGAAGCCTTTACTGCCTTGCTCGGCGATCAGTGTTAGCGAGTGAGCCAGATCCTGTTGTACTAAGGTGTCGCCAATCTCAAAGTTACTGCCATCGGGTCGATAAAAAATCGCTTTCGAACTGGGCCATTGGCTAATGCGACGCTTAAGCCCTGCAAGGGAGGTGGCTAAATCTGGGGTAACGACAATGCCTTGTTTGGCTAAAGAGATGGCCGGGGCAATGACTTGTGCTAGGGTCATGGTGCCATATTGCGTTAAGGCTAATTCCATGCCCATTACGGTGCCGGGCACGCCTACGGCGAGGCCATGTTCACGGCTGAGCTTAGCGACGGCGTCGCCTTGCGCGTTTAAAAACATATCCTTATCGGCTTTTTCGGGCGCGACCTCGCGATAATCGATGGCAATAGTTTTATTGTCTTTGGCGATATGGACCAGCATAAAACCTCCGCCGCCGAGGTTACCCGCGCGCGGTAGGGTAACTGCTAAGGCAAAGCCAACGGCCACGGCAGCATCGACGGCATTGCCTCCTTGCTGCAAAATATCCACCCCAATTCGGGTGGCGAGCGCTTCTTGGCTGGCGACCATGCCATGCTTTGCCCATACCGGTTGGACGGTAGCGCTATTACTGTATATTGATGATTCAGCCGCGTGGCTATACTGGCTTAAGGTGAAAGGCAGTGAAAGCGATAGGGCGATAATGAGGGTGTTCAGTGGGCGCACAATTGATCCTTTGTGTCTAAATTTGTCCCTCAATGTGCCGACTATTGCTGTTAAAATCAAGCCGCTGGCATTATTAATAGTAAGTCATTGCTGTCAAAAGAGTGCCGTTAAAGCTTTTTTGCTAAAGCGTACTGTCAACATGCGGTTATCAAATGAAACATAGCAAGTGATGCTTGCCACAGCGTGTTGCTGCACTTAAACCATCATCCTAAAGGAGTCTTGTGCCCTTGTTTACCTTCACGTGCGTCAGTCAGATAAGTCAAATAGGCCAGCGGCAGTGGGCGCAGTTAATGGGCAGTGATAACCCCTTCAGCCGCTATGAATTTTTACACGCATTAGAAAACAGTGGCTGCGTGAGTATCGAAACAGGATGGCAGCCGATGCATGTCATCGTCAAGGTGCTTGAGGGGGATGAGACTGTCAATAGCACTACTGGTGCTGAAACTAACCTAGTCGCTGTCATGCCCATGTATCTTAAGACCCACTCCTATGGCGAATATGTGTTTGATTGGGCATGGGCGCAGGCCTATGAGAGGCATCAACTCAACTACTATCCCAAACTCGTTAGTGCCGTGCCTTTCACGCCAGTGACCGGGCCGCGGCTGGCAATATCGACGCAGTTAAATGCCGCACAGGTGCAGGCGTTGTTAACGCAGCTCAGTCGTTACCTTGAACAGCAGGTTGCACGTGTTGCAGGCTCTGGCTGGCATCAACTGTTTCATCCTCACGCCGAGCATCAGCGTTTGGCCAGTACCGGGTGTTTAACCCGCTTGGGCACTCAGTTTCATTGGCATAATCGTGGTTATCATGATTTTAATGCATTTTTAGCGCAAATGAGCAGCCGCAAGCGTAAAAACATCCTCAAAGAGCGACGGCAGTTACAGGATAAATCACTGTATTTTCGGTTTGTTGAGGGGCCGCAGATCACCTGTGATGCATTGCAACATTTTGTGGCGTGTTATCAAGCGACCTATTTTAAACGCTCAGGTCATAGCGGTTATCTTAACTTGGCTTTTTTTACTCAGCTGGTGGCCACCATGGGCGATGCGATACGCCTGTTATTGGTGAGCCAGCAAGAGGAAGGTGATGAGTCTATGATTGCGGCGGCGCTCTATTTTGTCTCTGACAGCACCCTCTATGGGCGTTATTGGGGCACCTTAGTTGAGCTCGATGGGTTGCACTTTGAGGCCTGTTACTATCAGGGGATCGAGTATGCTATTGCTCATGGGTTTAAGGTGTTTGATGCGGGGGCTCAAGGCGAACATAAGGTGTTACGGGGTTTTGAACCGGTGGAAACCTATTCGGCCCATGAGATAGCCCATGGGCAATTTCGCGCCGCCATCGCCGACTTTACCCAGCAAGAGCGGGTACAGGTACAGCATTACATGACACAGCTTAAACAGGCTCTGCCGTACAAAAAAGGGCAAGAGTGAAGCAGTTTACGTTAGAGGCTAGCGTCTAGCCCAGCGCCAGCCAGCAACCCACACCCACCATTAAGCTTCCGGCGATGCGGTTGAGCCATTTAATATTGTCACCACGGCTTAAAAACAGTTTGAGGGATTTACCGCCGCTGGCATAAGCCAACATACTAACAAATTCGGTCAACATGATGACGGATAACAGCATGATCATTTGCGGCGCAATGGCGTTATCGACATTGATAAAAGGCGGTAGTAAGGAGATCATAAAGGCCCAGCCTTTAGGGTTGGCGATGGCGGTGACAAAACCTTGAGTAATAAGGGCGCGATTACTGATAGAGGTTGAGGTTTCTAAACGGGCGAGTTTGCCTTTGGCGCGCCACATCTGTACCCCGATAAAGCCGAGGTAGAGGCCACCGACCCATTTTAAGATCTCAAATATCTGGGGGTAATTGAGCATCATGCTGGCCACGCCCATCACGGCGGCAATGGCAACTAGTGCCACCCCCACCAATTCACCTATCATCATCCACAGGGTGCGGCGTACGCCAATGCTCATGCCTAAGGTCATGGCTAAGGTCATGCACATACCTGGGGTTATCGAGACAAAGAAAAAGGTCGGTAAAAATACCGCAATAAGAATGTGTTCAGACATGGCGATAAGGACTAATCAGTGAATATAAACAGGCCGCTAGTGTAGTGATTTATCGCTTGGGTGCCAATAAAAAAACCAGCCCTTGAGCTGGTTTTTAGTATCCTATGAGAGCCGGTGGACTTTAGAGCACACCGCGGCGCACTTGGTCGCGCTCAATGGACTCAAATAACGCCTTGAAGTTACCTTCACCGAAACCTAAGTTATTTTTGCGTTGAATAATCTCGATAAAAATGGGCCCAAATAGGTTTTTGGTGAAAATCTGCAATAGATAACCCTCTTCATCCCCATCGACCAGAATTTGGTGATGCTTAATACGTTCTCTGTCTTCGGTGACTTGTGGCAGCTTGTCAAAGATGGTGTCGTAGTACTCGGGAATGATGTCTAATGTTTCAATCGAGCTGCCTTCCATCGCATCGAGCGAGGCCACTATGTCGCGGCTGCGAAAAGCCAGGTGCTGTACACCCGGGCCATCATACTCTTTTAAATATTCATCTATTTGGTTTCTATCATCGCCTTTCCCCTCATTGATTGGGATACAGAAACTGCCATCGGGTGAGCGCAGTGCATAGGAGATCAATGCCGTTTGCGAGCCTTTGATATCGAAATAACGCACCTCGGTAAAGCCAAATATCTCTTTATAGAAATTAGACCAATGCTCCATGGTGCCTTTGTAGACATTATTGGTCAGGTGGTCGACTTCGATAAAACCTTTCTCTTGGGTGATAACAGGCTCATCTAAGTCAATAAAGTCATTGGCATAAATGTTGTTTTGCTCACCAAAGGTGTCGATAAAATAGATAAGACTGTCGCCAATACCGTAAATTGCAGGATAGGGCAGATCTTTCGCCGCTGCTGTAGCAGGTTTTGCGCCGCGTGCCACGGCACCGTCAAAGGCAAATTGAGCGTCTTCCACCCGCCAGCCCATAGAACTAATCGCAGGGCCATGCTTTTTGGCAAAGGCGCAGGAGAAGCCTTTTTTGTCATTATTCAACAGAAAGTTGATGTCATTTTGTTTGTAGTAAAAAATCTCTTTCTGCTGATGTTTTTTTAATTTAGAGAAACCAAAGTCGATAAATACCTGATGCATAAACTCGCTGTCAGGCGTGCAAAATTCAGTAAATTCGATACCTAAGAGTCCTAGGGGATTTTGTTCGCTTGCCATGTCAATGTCCTCGTTCAATATGTTATCTCGCCGCTGTGTGTTGAACCATCGGCTTGAGCTGTGTCGGCAGCTTGGCTACCATGAGTGATTATTGTTTTTCTTCTATCCACGAGCGGTTGTAATCTGGGCTCATACAAGTTTGTACGTGCAGGGTGAGTTGTAGTGGGGCGAACGTATCGACCATAACGGCATATTCATATGTTTCGGTTTTGCCAATGGAAGCTTCGGTTCGTCCCGGTTGGGGCCCATGTGGTACCCCTTTTTGATGCAAGGTGAGGTAACCGGCTTCAATGCCTGTTCGGCTCATGAAGTCGCCGTCGACGTAATAGAGCACCTCGTCACTGTCAATATTGTTGTGGTAGTAAGGTGCCGGGATCGACTGGGGATGAAAGTCATAAGGGCGCGGCACAAAGTTACAGATGACAAAGTTATGGCCACTAAAGACCAAATGCTCAGAGGGAGGCAGGTGAATTTGCCCCACTTTAGGTGCGTAATCTTGGATGTTAAATGCCCATGGGTAAACACAGCCGTCCCAGCCGACTAAGTCAAATGGGTGCCATTCCAGTTGGGTGAGCTGGTAGCGCTCGCCAAATTTAGACACCAAGGGAAATGTCCCTTGCTCTACTGTGGCGTCTTGTAAGGTTGGCACCCGAATATCGCGCTCGCAATAGGGCGCCGATTCAGTCAGTTGACCATATTCGTTACGAAAATGTTTGGGCACTTCCACCATGGAAAAGGACTCAATCACCAATAGGCGGACATGATCAACATCGGTAAATTTAAGTTGATAGGTGGTGCCTCGTGGGATCACCAGATAATCCCATTTTTTGACACTAATGGTGCCATATTCGCTGTAAAGCATGCCTTGCCCTTCATGAATAAATACCACTTCGTCGGCATAGGCGTTACGATAAAACTCGTCGGTATCTTGAGTGACTTTGGCGGTATAGATTGCCACATCATTATTGAAAAAAATCTTATTACGGGCGGAGAAAAAGTGGCCTTGGCGATCCACTTGCTTTGAGTCAAGTTTGTAGTTTTGGATCAGTGGATCTTGCCAAGTTTCGCCGTGGTTTAATTCATAAGGCGCCACAGTTAATGCTTTGGTGGGCATATTGTGATGATATTTATTAGAGTAAATATTGGCAAAGCCGTGGGTAGAAAACAGCTCTTCACGATAAAGTTCACCGTTGTCTTTCTGAAAGGTGATGTGACGCTTGTGTGGGATCTGCCCCTGCTTGACATAAAACGGCATACTGTTCTTCCTCGGTGCTTTAACAGCACACAGATCTTGTTATTGTGGTGAACGCATTTTTTGTGACCGAGTTATCAATTTAGTTGCTAGCAATAACAAAAAAAAGAATAATAAATAGCTTAACTTAATCTGATAATTAGATGGTTGTATTTGCTTTACGCTTTGGAGGGCTGATGAAAATTGATATTGAAGCATTTAAGGTACTCGAAGTACTGGTAGAAGAGGGCAGCTTTGCCAAGGCGGCAGAACGTTTACACAAGGCGCAATCGGCTGTGAGTTATCAGGTTAAAAAACTAGAGCAACACTTAGGTGTAAAGCTTTTTTGTCGGGATAAGTATCGGGCCGAATTAACTGCAGAAGGTAAGGTTATGTTGGCCGAGGGGCAAAGGCTGCTGCAGTATCTGGGGAATATTGAACATTTAGCCAGCCGATTTAGCCAAGGCTGGGAGCCTAAATTGGAATTGGTGGTCGACGGTTCTTTACCTATGGAGCCGATAATGCGGGCGCTTAAGCAAGTGGCCGAGCAGAATATCCCCACCAAGATCCAGCTTAATGTAGAATTTTTAGGGGGGGTACAACACAGGTTTGAGCGTGACGCCGCCGATCTTATGCTGGTGAAGGACTATCGTTCTGGTCCTAACTATTGTCCTCAACCTTTGCCCATCATTAACAGTGTGCTGGTGGTCAGTCGCGAACACCCACTTGCCGCGATGCAACAGGTGGCCTTATTTGAGTTATTGCAACATGTCGAGCTCACCATTCAAGATTCATCCCCCAGTGTGCACCACAGTGACCAACTACAGTTTGGCGGCGACAAGGTGTTTTATTTATCTGGTTTTATTATGAAGAAAAATGCGCTGCAGATGGGCTTGGGTTTTGGATGGATGCCTGAATTTTTGATTCAAACCGAACTGGCCTCGGGGGAATTAGTGGAAGTGGACTTTATCGGCGCCAGTCGTTACAGCTTTACTCCGCAACTTGTCTCCACCATGGAGCGGCCTTTAGGCCGGGCTGGTCGTCTATTTACCGATCTGATTTTACAGGAGTTTGCACTGTATCAACACTCGCAGTGTAAGGTGGTTTAATTCCTATTACCCTACCAGCGTACCTGTTTAGTCTGGCTTCATTTCTGATACTACAGCAGCTCTTGCACGCCGCAGCCCTCTCGAATTATGATCCGCCGCAGGCTTATGCTCAGCCGTTAAGCTATGGTTCAGCTGCATTGACTTAGCCTAATACCCCGTTAGTTGGTTAAGGTGACGTGCTTATCTCTTTTGTCGTTAGTTTAGTGCTACGCGCCACATTGTTGGTTGCGAGTCCTGATATTTCGCTTTAGGAGGTCGGTATGAGTGATATTATGTCATTACAAATCTCTGCATTATATGCGCAATATGCTCAGCATTTTACCCAAGGTGAACACCTTGTATGTAGCAGTAAACTGCATGCTTTTACTGAACAGTTGCACGAGAGTGGCCTGTTACTAGAGTGCTTGGACTGGAATGATTGGTATCAAAATAGCCATCTTATCGATAGGCCTGAATATATTGGTGATGCTAGCTTGCAAGAGTGTCAGTTATTATTGACCGCTATGACGCGTCTTGAGCGCTTTAGTGTAGGTTTGCTCGATAATATGCGTCGCCAAGGCGTGTTATTAGCCATTTTAGAGCGACTCAACCAAATGACCCATAACTAATCAAACGCTAACATAACAATTAATTGAATTATTATTTTACAAGGCATTTCTTAAATGCTTGTCGGAGTGATGCTCGCTTGGCAATGTGACTGTGCTAACAATGAATAACGCGCAGTAACGAATTACTGCGCGTTATTTACCTTACTTAGCCTTTCCTATTGGCCCAACGCTTATCTAACCAAAGTGCCGATTGTTTCATCTGGCGTTGACTGAGTTTGAGCCAACGCCTTGCCCATGGGTATTCAATACTCAATACTGCGAGCCCTACAGGCAGTAGTAACCATGCAGGGCCTGGCAGTATTATTAGCACAGCACCAAGCAATACTAAGCTGCCTCCTATCATGGCGATAACCATCTTACGCAATGGGTTACCCATTAATTAATACTCCATAAATAGTGAACAGCAGGTTGAGTTAAGCGGCTTTGGTTTTGATGGTTTGTCCTATTGGCGTTAGGCTGAGTAGGGCCAGTTTTAAATGCTGGAGCCCAAACGGAATGCCGATAATGCTGACAAATAAAGCCAGTGCATGGACAAGATGACCTATCGCTAACCAGAAACCAAATAATAGAAACCAGATGACATTGCCTATCATACCCAGTGGACCGGTGCCTAGATCCTCAACGCCAGTTAAAGCTTTACGGTTGTGGCTTTCTTGACCAAAGGGCCAAAAAGCCATTTCACCAATCACAAAACAGGCGCGGCCAAAGGGAATGCCAATAATACTGATAAAACAGAGTATGCCGGCTAACCACCAGGCTAACCCCATCACTAACCCACCTAAAATAAACCATGCAATATTGAGTAGTAAACGAATGACGGTCATTGAGCGCTCCAGTTATTGTTTTCACTTATGCTATCGATGTCGCCAGTAAGGGCGAATGTGTCTCACGCTATTTCAGTATTGTTAATCACCTATAAATGCAATCAAGCGATAATCATGCCAACATTTAACCTACTGTTTATTATTGCTTTTTAATTTTCATTACACGCATAGATGGGATTTTTCACTACTGCTTAGCATATCAGACTAACAAATAAGCGGGAGTATGCTATCAACAGTGCACCGCCATAGCGTCGCTAAGGTACTTTATACTGAAGTTAGCCAAGGCGTAACAGCCCGTGTAAAATGGAGTTCTTTATCTATGATCGGCTTATGATACAACTGACTGATACACCAGTACATGTGCTACATGTTGATGGGCATGATGTTTTTGTCAAACGAGATGACTTACTCCATCCGGCTTTTTCTGGCAATAAGGCGCGCAAGTTTGCCTATTTTCTCGAGCAGGACTTCCCCAGTATTGACACTTTGGTGGGATATGGCTCACCCCAAGCGAACTCACTCTATTCTATGTCCGCACTGGCTAAACTCAAGGGCTGGCAATTACAGTTTTATGTCGATCATATCGCCAGCCACCTCCTTAACAATCCGCTGGGTAATTACCGTGCAGCGTTGCAAAATGGCGCTAAGATTATTGACTTAAGTCAGTGCCTAGATAGGGGACAGCATGATTGCGCGGATTATATTGAGCAATGTGTATTACCGGGCCGTGACGAGCTGTTATTTATCCCAGAAGGTGGACGTTGTCATTATGCAGAACCTGGGGTGCGGCAATTAGCACGTGAGATCATAGCGTGGAAACAGGCCGAGCAGTTAAGTCAGCTTACGGTTTTTTTACCTTCGGGGACGGGAACCACAGCGCTATTTTTACAAAAGAGTTTTACCGAACTCGATGATAGCATTCAAGTAATGACATGCTCAGCCGTTGGCGGGGATGATTACCTTAAGCTGCAATGGCGAATGTTGGCTAGCGATGAGTCTATGTTTCCTCAAATTTTGAGCCCGAATAAACGTTACCATTTTGGTAAGCTTTATCCCGAATTTTTCCAAGTATGGCAAAAGCTTAAGCAAGCTGGAATGGAGTTTGAATTACTGTACGATCCACTCGGCTGGCTAGTATTACTGCACTTTCTTGCAAATAAGCCAATGGCTAAGGTGCTTTATGTACATCAAGGTGGAATACTGGGGAATGAGTCTATGTTGCCGAGATACAGGAGAAAATATGGGGGGTAATATCACTTGGCTAGGTCAGTATCTGTGAAAGTGATACAACCTAGGCCAAATGAAGTGTGCTGAGTCGTTGACGAATGATGTCAATCCTACTTGTTGCGTTAGCAACCTTCGATACGAAGAGAGGAGGTGTATCGAATAGCCTGAGATTTATTTATTGCTTGAAAGTAACCATTTCATAAACTGTAACGCTTCGGTACGTTTTGAAAAGGTTTGTCTATTTTTACCAACACTGTCAGTAAATGCGATAGACGTTTTGTTTGATGATATCGAGGCCACTGGAAAATTAACCGTGATCTCTTGACCGTTCATATTGTACGACATAGGCCATACTCCTTTAATAATGACTGCTTGGTTAGCAGTTGAAATTTAATAATAAAAATATCCTTAGCTTTAGCGAAAGATGAATTCTAAGTTACTGAGACTATCCATTTCTTTAGCGCTAATCAAGTCGACGTTGTGGCTTAATCTGATAATCGTTGTTAGACAGATCACAACATTGAATTGTTAGCCTATAGAGTTAACCATCGTTTGATGACAAATCTATGACAAAAGAGATGCTGCTGATTTTTGTTGGATGCGATGACTGAAGGGTCGAGCTATACAAGCAAATGGGGCAGGAAGTTCAATTGAGCGAGTATATCGACAAGTTAACCTTTGTCAACATATTGCTGTCATTATTGTTGTTTTATTTCATTCGTTAGCCTTATCGCTATCATTATGTGCATTTTACGCAACATACGTGAGTGGCTAAGTGAATGATTGAACCGTGCCTTTTTAGCGGTGTGCTGTTTAGGTATTGTTTTATTAAGGCTTGTTTGCTCAATGAGTGCTTTGAATATTATCTATTATGCTTGCCTAGGGCCTGTTGATCTTTCAAGCTTGTTGTTACAGCGAATTGTTGGGTATTTATACAAGGCAGAAGCTTTGTGGTGGAGTTATTCCACATAAAAAGCTAAGAACGCAGTAGAAATACTCAACAAACACTGCCCGAAAGGGTTGGCTAAAAACATTTGACTCTTTGTTAAGTGAATTTTGCTTAGATGGCTAGGCTGTAATCCACTCGCCTCGATTAACACGTTTTTGTTTCGAACAACATTCAACCAGCAAAGATCAATAGGCCCTAGGTTTTATGCTGGAGTTGGTTGAATAACCTTATGACAACTGGTCACTGGCAATATGATGGTGATGGCAGAGGTTAGCTTAATACTTTTGATTAGGTAAAGTAGCGGAAATGTCATTAAAAATATAGATAACATGTGATCTTCAATGGCTTAAGGTGATTCTAAATCCCGCTATACGAGTTATAATCAACGCAAAATAAGTACACACATTTAAAAGCAGTAACGGGATGATGTATGGCTAAGGTGTTAGATTCAGTTGATCAAAGAACAAAATTGGTGGGTGAAAATCGTTTAGAGCTCTTATTGTTCCGTATTAATGCCACCCAATTGTTCGCCATTAATGTCTTCAAAGTGAAAGAGGTCGTTAAACTGCCGGCGTTAAGTCATCTTCCTGGTAGCCATGACAGTATTAAAGGGGTGGCCAATATCCGCGGCGTATCGATTCCAGTGATCGATTTACGTCGTGCCATTGGCTATCAGCCGATGGCAGAGAACCTTGAGGCTAATTTAATCATCACTGAATATAACCGCAGCGTGCAAGGTTTTATGGTGGGTAAGGTTGAGCACATCATTAACATGACCTGGGGCGACATTATGCCGCCTCCGAAAACCGCTGGTAGTAACAGTTATTTAACCGCTATTACTAAAATTGAGGTCGATGGTGGAACACAATTAGTGTCAATTATCGATGTAGAAAAGGTGCTGGCTGAGATCATCCATTACGATATCACGCTATCTGATGGCGTGTTAGATGAGTCATTGGTTGAGAATATGGTGGGGCGCAAGATTTTAATTGCCGATGACTCCTCAACAGCTAGGCGGCAAATTAAAGAGACCTTAATGCCCTTGGGTATCGAAGTGATAGAGGTATCTGACGGTTTGCAAGCGCTGAAGTTGTTGCAAAGCTGGTGTGATGAAGGGATTAACGTTTACGATGAGATTTTGATGTTGATAACCGATGCAGAAATGCCTGAAATGGACGGTTACCGGCTCACCCATGAGATACGTAATGACAAACGTATGCAGGCATTATTCATCACCCTCAATACCTCACTCAGTGGTAGTTTTAATCATGCTATGGTCGAAAAGGTGGGCTGTAATAAATTTATCTCAAAGTTCCAGCCGGATTTATTGGTCGGTGTGGTGCAAGATCGTCTCAGGCAGTTAGTCGAGGCTTAAATGTGAGTTTCTTGGCTGGCGATGTCAGCCAAGATTTGCCGTTTGACGGCTTGAGTACTAACGATATTAAGGCGGCAGACTCTGACCGCGTAGGCAAAACGCTCTCGCCCGACGAGCGTTACAATATCATGTAAAAAGTGGCGGTCTAACCCCAGCATCTGGCTGTAATGCTCTACAGCATTAGCAATACTGCGATATTGAACCCCATCAAATTCAAACGCCAGTTGATAATCTTGATTGTCAATCAGCACTCCATCGATGCTCAGTGGCCAAGGCGCAACACTTACGCGGGTTTTAGCCACTTGATACATAAACCAAGCACTCTTTTTAAACCCCTCAAACACCTTACACGAAAACTCAGACTCGGCGAGTTCTTGCTCTGTCCAGTTTTCACCAATGGCTAAATGTTTAGCATAAATGCGCATTAATTCATCTTTAACTGCCATATGGCAATCCCAAATAGAGGTTAATGGCGAGCGTTTGGCAATGTTGAGGCACTCTTTACAGCAGGGGACGGCTAATGAGGGATGGGGAGTGTAAGGCTGTGCTTCATAATGCAGCACGCAATCGCAAGGTTCACTGCAAAACCAACAGGTGTGACGTTGCTCAAATGGGATATCGATTAACGGGATATCAGCAGACAAGGGAAGTTCCCTCGGCTGCTGACATCACTACAATAAGACTTGCCAAGGAATTATTCTTGCTCGATATCGACTAAGTTTTTAGCTAGGCCGATAGGATCTAACTCTAAGCACTCTTGCTCAGCTATCCAGTCAACGCCCACTAAGACGCCATCATCATGTAGATCTTTAACCCAGTATTCTAAAAACTCTTCTAGGCTAATAGCCGCGGGTTGATAATCTTGCCATTCGTCGGTGCAATGCACTTTTGCCTGTGCTTCACTTGACCACAGCGGCATCACATCCGTTTCTTCATATTCTGAAGAGTCACATACCACCCAGCCTTCGCCAGTTTCGTCTTGAAGACCCCAAACGGCTTGGTGTTCTTTTACGTTGTCGATAAAACTTGCTAACACGGGATTGCTATCAGTCATGTTGCTCTCTTAGAAGTCGATTAAAAACGGCTCTATTATACGCCAACTGAGTGCTCGACCAAGTGATTGTTTTATGAAAAAGTGCACTATTTAAACGCTCACTCTTAAAAGCGGCAATTCCAACAATAATTAATCATAAAATACTTAGTATTAATAGTTTCTATCGCTATGATGTCAGTACGCTATCATCTTTTTTTAGGCTGTCAGTTATTGGGTAGCGTGTATATTCAGCCCTAATATTTTGGAGTCCCTATTTTGACTAAAATGTTCACACTTGCCTCATTCATGTTTGCCTCGAGTCTCAGTGCTTTTTCAGCCTTGGCTGTTGACCCCATTAACGCGGAACAAGATTTCAATGTTTGCGTCGATAATCTAAAACAGCAAGCCATAGCCGCGGGCATTTCGACCAAAACCATTGATGAAACCTTGGGTCAGGTTAAGTATGTGACACGCGTTATTGAGCTGGATAAAAAGCAGCCTGAGTTTAGTCAAACATTTGAAAATTATTTTACTAAACGCGTGACCGATTGGCGTGTACAAGAAGGGCGCCGTTTATTAAAGCAACACGGTCCATTACTGAGTCAATTACAACAGACCTACGGCATTCCTCCTCAGTATTTGATGGCTTTTTGGGGGCTGGAAACTAATTTTGGCTCTTATAAAGGTAAGATGCCAGTGATTGATTCGCTAACTACATTGGCCTGCGATCAACGTCGCAGCCGTTATTTTAGTGGCGAATTACTTCAGGCATTGAAACTCAAGGAAGCCTATCAGTTTGATACCAGTGACATGGTTGGCTCGTGGGCGGGCGCCATGGGACACACTCAGTTTATGCCGTCGGCTTATGCACAATATGCGGTCGATGGCGATGGCGATGGTAAAGCCGATTTATGGAACAGTACTGCCGATGCGCTTAGCTCAGCGGCCAACTTTTTAAAACAATTAGGCTGGGCACGTAATGAGCGCTGGGGCCGTGAAGTCTTGGTGCCTAACGCCTATGATTATCGTTATTTGGGTAGCAAAGCCACCTTACCACTGACCCAGTGGGCGACACTTGGGTTAACGAAAGCTAATGGGCAGCCGTTGTCGACCCCAGATATGCAGGCGGCCTTATATTTACCGGCAGGTCATACAGGCCCTGCATTTTTAGGCTATGACAATTTTAATGTGATCATGCGTTGGAACCGCTCTGAATTTTATGCCATCGCGGTAGGGCACTTAGCCGACCGTATTAATGGCGCGGCGCCATTACGTGTAGCGCCGCCGCAACAAGCGAATATCAGTCGTGACAAACTCAAAGCGTTACAGACTAAGCTCAATGAAAAAGGGTTTGATGTTGGCACTCCAGATGGCGTACTTGGCCGTAATTCGCGCTCCGGTTTACAGGACTATCAGCGCAGCGTGGGATTAATTGCCGATGGTTTTCCAAGTGATGAAACCTTCAAGCTGCTGGGGTTGGAATAATTATCGAGCGCTGCATGATGCGTCCATGGCGGTGGTCATGGTTGCCTTAGCCTAATTAAATCGTGCCAAGGTAGTGATAGCGCTAGAGCAATGAAACAAGTTTTGTTAAGCTCTGGCGAATTTTATTTTTGAACAGAGACAAAGGATCCTTGATGAGCATTAAAGATGATATGGTGGTGCAGTTTAACTACACGTTACGTGACGAAGCGGGCGACGTGCTTGAGACCAACGAAGGGTTAGATCCCATCGCCTATCTTCATGGTCATGACAATATGATGCCCGGTGTCGAAAATGCCATTACCGGTCGTGAAGTGGGTGACAGTTTCTCAGTGACATTGCCACCAGAGTTGACTTACGGTATTCGTAATGAGGATGCAGAGCAGCGGGTTTCAGTTAAGCATCTTCAGGGTGCTAAAGTGTGGAAACCCGGCATGCGCGCCATTATCAACACTGATCAAGGTCAGCGCCAAGTGACCGTAGTTAAAGTGGGTAAGTTTATGGCGACCGTGGATGTTAATCATCCTTTAGCCGGTCGCGAGTTAACCTTTGACTTAACGATTGTCGATGCGCGCGAAGCCAGTGCCGAAGAGATTGCTCATGGTCACGCCCACGGGGTTGGCGGCCATCACCACTAAATCTTTAATGCCTTAGCCTCAGTGATTCATCACTGAGGCTAAGGTGAAAATTAAGTGCCATATCGCTAAAAACCCAGACAAGCGTTTGGGTTTTTTTATGTTCATACTCAACGCTAGAAGACGGGTCCAATAATGGTGATTAATTTCGCTCAAGGTAAGATTGTGGTGTCGATGCAGGAGATCCAAATATTGCTTTCGGCAACAGGCGTGTCGTTATATGCCATGGCAGAAGACATTAAGCTGATGCGCAGCGCGCTCACCTTAGTGGCCGATGCAGGCGCGGTACGTTGGAGCATTAAACTCGACTCTATCGAACAGTTCGATGACGTGGCAAGCGAGCTTGGCATTGACGGCTAAGCTCGCTGGCAACTTAAGCTACTAGATCAATATTTTATAATGGTGGCTCTCACTAAGCATATTCTCATGGCGCATTGCAACGACCTTAATCACGACCATGGGGACTGAGTAGATCCAGCCTTGGCCCTACAGGCACAATGCGGGTGGGATTAATTTGCCCATGGCTGAAATAGTAGTGCTGCTTAATGTGTTCAAAATTAACCGTTTCTGCAATCCCAGGGTATTGATACAGTGCCTTCATATAAGCGTGAATGGCAGGCATATCGGCCAGCCTGTTGCGGTTGGTCTTAAAGTGGCCCACGTACACAGCATCGAAACGGATAAGCGTGGTAAACAGGCGCCAATCGGCTTCGGTGATGGTGTCACCAGTGAGATATCGCTGGGTCCTCAGGCGTTGCTCTAAAGTATCGAGCGCACTAAATAGGGTATCAAATGCCTGCGCATAGGCGTGTTGAGTGGTCGCAAACCCGACTCGATAGACACCATTATTAATGGTTTGGTATATCCAATCATTTAGCGTATCGATTTCAGTTCGAAGTTTACTGGGGTAAAAGTCGCTGGTATTACCAGTAATATCGTCAAACGTATCGTTAAACATACGGATGATCTCCGCCGACTCGTTACTGACAATGGTGTTGTGGTGCTTATCCCACAAAACAGGGACGGTAACTCGGCCACTATGATCCGCTTTTGCTTGTTGATACAGTTGATACAGATAATCATGGCCATTAAGGCTATCTGGCTCAGCCCCGTCAATATGTATGGCATCACTACTCTGGTTTGGCCCACTAAACTCCCAGCCATTAGCCAACATATGCGGCTCCACTACGGTCACATCGATATGTGATTGCAGTGACTTTAATGACCGAAAAATTAAGGTGCGGTGTGCCCACGGGCAGGCCAGCGAAACATAAAGATGGTAACGGCCCGATTGAGGTTCAAATTTAGGGTGAGGGTTGTCAGGGGTTGGCTTTGTTATCCAATGACGAAAGGCGGCATCTTCTCTTACAAATTGCCCCGCGGTTTTTTCTGTGTCGTACCATTGGTCGACCCACTTACCACCTTGTAGTAATCCCATTAGTTTGCCTCATTATTTGCTGGTCTATTGAGTGTATAAGTCCACCAACGAAATAAAAAGGCCAGAAAACGGCCTTAAAATATCGAATTTTTCGAATAGTTGGGTGTGTTGAGCCTTCCTGTTATGATTGCGCACCAGCGGATTGGCTTAATTTTTGTTGGCCATTCCTTTTAAGTGTGCTCAATGGCGAGGTGAGAGCCATTGATGAGTAGGCTATCGTTTCGGTGGCGCTTCAGATAACAACCTAAACCGTGACACTCATTTTTCGACTGCGCGTGTGTGAATCGAACAACATTGGCATCATCGCTGCAGTCATCACTACCATAAACAATCCCCAATCTCTTGTTAAAGGATATAAAAATGTCGAATCAGCCATTAGAGCAGATCACCATAGAACCCAAATTTCCCGCTAAAGCCTGTGTGATCTGGTTACATGGATTGGGAGATTCTGGGGCCGGTTTTGCCCCAGTCGTCCCCATGTTAGGCATGCCAGATGCGCTAGCTGTGCGGTTTATTTTCCCCCATGCGCCAAGTATGGCCGTGACCATTAATCAAGGTTATGTCATGCCTGCTTGGTATGATATCAAGGGGATGGAGATGGATAATCGCGCCGATATGCCAGGCGTGCTGCATTCTGAGAAAGCCATCGCCGCTTTAATCGATCGACAGGTAGCGGCGGGGATCCCAGCAGAGAACATTGTCTTAGCTGGCTTCAGTCAAGGTGGGGTGATGAGCCTATTTACCGGATTGCGATACCCTAAAAAATTAGCTGGGATCATGGCGCTCTCTTGTTATCTGCCAACAGGTAATGCATTACCAACGCAGCTAAGTGAAGCAAATTTAACGACGCCTATTTTACAGCAGCACGGTGAGCAAGATGAGGTGGTGCCGTTATCTTTAGGATTGGCGGCGTTTGAGCTTATTCGCGCCGCAGGTTACCCAACCCAGTGGCAAACCTACCCTATGGGGCATAGCGTGCTGCCAAATCAGTTACAAGATATTGGCCGCTGGTTGACTGACTGTTTAAGCTAAGCACAAATTAACTCCCTATAATCAGCCATGATGCGACATAAACGGCTCAAGTTCCGTGCGGCGTTAGGCCGTCTTCTTCGAGTCAATCGCTAATGCTATATCGCGCTATCCAGTCACCTAAGTTACACGCGCCGCAATTTATTGTTGTGGCGCGCAGTTAAGCATCCACAAATCGGCATCGCTCCTATTGACGCTTTACCAGCATTAATGACCTTGAGTTAACCAATAAAATGCATAAAAGTTTCATCTCTGGAGCAATCACGGGAGGATTGTTACTGTTTTGTTGTTTTGAGTAGAGGATGCTGGGTTATAGATACTTGACTGATGTAAGTGATTTAAATGTAGCGATTTTATTTCAAAGTGAAGTGCCAATGATCGTGTTTGTTTTCACTTTTAAACGCCCTTGTTTTTGTTAACGAACAATGATTTTAATAAAATTGTTTTAAAATAATGAGTTAGCTCAAGCTTGTTCATAAAAATGCCACAATTTAGGTGTAATGTTTGTTATTATATTGGCTGGCGATAACTCCGATTCGCCGGCACAAGAATAATGGTTATTAAAAACTAAAATTAGGGGTTGATGTAATAATGAATAAGCTTATTAAAGGATTAGTTGCGACAGCAGTGCTCGCTGCACTTGCTGGTTGTAATAGCGATGATGATCAAGTTAAAACAGCATGTGAACTTGCAGGTGATGCTTGTAAAACATTTACTGTGATCCACACCAACGATAACCACGGTCGTTTTTGGCAAAACAGCAAAGGCGAATATGGTATGGCCGCTCGTATGACGGTCATCGAACAGATTAAAGACGAAGTTGAAAGCCGTGGTGGCCAAGCCATCGTTTTGTCTGGTGGTGATATCAATACCGGTGTTCCAGAGTCTGATATGCAACAGGCTATTCCCGATTTTGTCGGTATGAACCTACTGGAATACGATGCAATGGCTGTGGGTAATCATGAGTTTGATAACTCATTAGATGTGCTCGATATGCAGCAAACGCTGGCTAGATTCCCCATGTTAGCGGCTAACATTTACCATAAAAATAGTGATGAGCGCTATTTTGAACCCTACCGTGTGTTTGAACTTGATGGGGTTAAAGTGGCCATTGTCGGTTTCACAACCGTTGATACACCAAAGATCGTTAACCCGGAAAATGTTGAGCCACTAAGCTTTACGGATCCACAGGTCGAGCTTAAAAAAGTATTAGCTGAAATTGAACAAAATGAAACTGTGGATATGGTATTTGCACTAACCCACATGGGCCATTACGCCAACGGTAATCATGGTACAGAGGCCCCAGGTGATGTGTTGTTAGCCCGCTCAGTGGAGGCTGGCCAATTACAAGCCATTATTGGTGGTCATTCGCAAAATCCAGTGTGTATGGAAGGCAGCGAATATGCCGACTTCAAACCTGGTGATGAGTGTAAACCTGATATGCAAAATGGCACCTATATCATGCAAGCTCACGAGTGGGGCAAGTATGTGGGCCGCGCCGATTTTGAATACCTTGACGGTGAGTTAACGCTGGCAAGTTATCAGTTGATCCCAATTAACTTAAAGACCAAAGATGACGCTGGTGAATTGGTCTACGTGACCGAAGAGATTGAGCAAGACCAAGATGTGTATGCCATGCTCAAGCCTTACCAAGAGCGCGGTCAAGAGTTGCTTGATGTGGTGATCTCGTACACCGATGGGGTATTTGAAGGGGAGCGAAATATAGTACGTGGTCAGCAAACTAACCTAGGTCAATTGCTGACAACTGCATATTCTGAATTTGTGACCAATAACTTTAATGTGACGGCCGATTTTGGCGTAATGAACTCAGGCGGTATTCGCGCATCGATTGCACAAGGTGATATTTCTTATCGTGATGTACTGACCGTGCAGCCATTTGGTAACTTTGTGTCATACGTCACCATGACCGGCGCTGAAGTGCAAGATTACCTGGCCGCTGTTGCTGTTAAAACCGGTGGAGGTTACCCACAATTTAACAAAGTCGCAATGGACGTTAATTGTGATGCAGGGACTGTCGATATTGCTCAATTAGGTGGCCGCGCCTTTGACCTAGAGCAAAATTACACCTTTGCACTGATCCACTTTAGTGCAGCGGGTGGTGATGATTACCCTATCGTTAACCAACACCCAAATTATATTGACACCCAGTTGACCGATGCCGCGGTATTCCGTGATTACTTCGTTAAAAACCCAAGCCTATCGATAGCCGATTATGCGCCGGTAGATGGCGAGCTCACGTTCACTAAAGCGGGTAAAGTCGTTGCAAGTTGTGCAGCAGAGTAATGACATGATTTAACTAGCACCTGGCTATGCCAGAGGCGTTAGGGTTATTACCTTACACTTTACAGTGTAAAAGCAGCCGCAAGGCTGCTTTTTTATTGGCGGTTAATAGATAAGTTAGACGCGATAAAATTTTTTGCAGTGATGACTTGAAAACAATTTTGCCTATCCCTATATAGTCTGTAGGAAGCGCTCGACGAGGCTTTCGGGTTGACTGAAGTACAGTGCCTTTGGGGCTGTGCAATCGACCATTAACAGGGCTGTCACCCTCATTGAATTAACGTAACTAGAGAGACAGTCAAACGGTGCGACTCAAGCCCACTATATGGGTGGTCGGCCAAATTTTCACTATATTGCTTAATACAAGGATATAAAAATGCGTAATTATGATCTATCTCCACTTTATCGCAGTGCCATTGGTTATGACCGTTTAGCTCAGCTTGCAGAGCATGCAGCAGCGAACAAAGGTAACTCAGGTTACCCACCTTATAACATCGAGCTACTCAGCGAAAATCGTTACCGTATTACCATGGCTGTAGCCGGCTTTTCGATGCCAGAATTAGAGATCACCAGCGAAGGTGATAAATTGATTGTGAAGGGCACAAAGGCGGAACAAGCCAATGAACAACGCAAATACTTATACCAAGGTATTGCTGAGCGTGGTTTTGAGCGTACATTCCAGTTAGCTGATTATGTCACCGTGATTGGTGCCGATTTAGAAAACGGCTTACTCAATATCGATCTCAAACGTGAGATCCCTGAGATGCTCAAACCTCGTAAAATTGAGATCAACCACTCAGGTTTACTCAATAAAGAGTAATACCGCCTTAGCCAATGCGGCTTAGACAGCATTGCTCACACAAACAAAAAAGGGAGCCTTGGCTCCCTTTTTTGTACTCAATCGATGCTAATGACGCATAACACCTTACAATCTACGCCTCTGGATAAGCTCATGAGGCGGTTATTTTTCCGCCGATAACCCCGCCATAATGGTTTCGTGTAAAAACGCACTAAAATCGTCGCCATGGTTGGCTAGCATCTTAGGAAACATAGAGATTGGAGTTAAGCCCGGAAAGGTATTGATCTCATTGAGTAAGATCTCACCTTGCTCGGTTAAGAAAAAGTCGATACGTGACAAATGACGCAGTTTCATGCCATCAAATACTTTGATGGCATACTGCTGTATTTGTTGGGCGATAGCCGGCGAAACATCGGCAACCACTTGTGTAGTAGCCTTACTGTTAGCTGCATATTTTTCATTGAAGGTATAAAAAGTGTCGCCAGCACAGATCACTTCACCGGGCAGGGTCGCCACTGTCTGCCCTTTATATTGATAGACAGCCACCTCTAATTCCCGAGCCTTGATGGTTTTTTCAACTACCACATAGGGGGAATATTGAAAGGCATCGGTCAGCGTAGTTTGGATAAGCGCTGCATCATCAACTCGGTAGCAGCCAACAGATGAGCCTTGTGAGGCGGCTTTAATGAAAATGGAGCCCCAGTCCGCCAAGGCTTGCTGCGTTTGTTCAATGGCGTCGTCATCGAGTTGATTTAAAAACAGGTAGGGGGTATTGGGGATCCCCAGTGCGCTAAACCACATTTTTGCGGTGACCTTGTTAAAACAGTTACTCGAACCTTCTGAGTTACAGCCAAAATAGGGCAGTTTTATTAGTTCAAAATAGGATTGAATATCACCCGTTTCACCCGGATAGCCATGTATACAAGGAATGACGTAATCCACAGGCCAAGGCGCTATGCTGTCATCTTCGAAACGGATCTCTTTACGATTAGTGAGCTCACAGCGGTGGCCGTCTTTGGTGGTGTACTGACCATGGCCGTCCAGTTCGACACGCAGCACATTCACCTGGTCTAATTTTGCCAGCGAAGTTTCAAAATAGTTAGCTGACAACAGTGAGATAGCGTGTTCATCACCGCCACCACCACATAACAATAATAGATTGGTCGGACTCATCGGGTCTCCGTTTACAACTGAATGTAGATGTTATGATGCACTATGACGCGCTAATAATTTTATGCAAGTTTTGCTATCAAGCGCCGTTATCGTTTGACGATTTTATAGGCTTGCCAGCCTATTTTATGTTGTTACTGCCATAAGCGTTTCGCCAGTCCTGATGCGCGCAGTGTGGCTTGGCTGCATGCTTGTTCAAACACGCGCTGGCTACCTAAACAGGTAAAATGGTGTTTAGCGCGAGTGATCGCCGTATACACCAACTCTTTGGTGAGCAGTTGCCGCTGGGCGACACTTGGGCGAGGTGGCATGACTAACGCCACGTGGCTAAATTCGCTGCCTTGGCTTTTATGCACTGTCATCGCATAACAGGTGTCGTGGCTTGGCAGGCGCGCCGGTAACACTTTGAGTAAGGTGCCATCGGCTTGAACAAAATGGGCCATTAAGCGATGTTGGTTATGGGCATCGGGCAAAATAATGCCGATATCACCATTAAACAGACCAAGGTTATAATCGTTACTTTGGATGATCACCGGCCGCCCTGCATAAAATTCAGTGGCCGGGTTGACCAATTTTTCCTTGGCGAGGGCTTGGGTGATACTGGCATTAATGCCATCGACGCCATATTCACCAGCGCGCATGGCGCACAGCACGCGGTAACGATTGAAGCTGTCGATAATACTCATGGCATCTTGCGCTTGAGTGATCGCCTCAAGGTAGTGACGATATTGCGCCACGCTGCGCTCGAGCAAGGCGTTTAAGCCCAAATTGGCTTGCTGATTAATCTGATGCTCAATCCACAGCAGTTCCTCATAACCGCGCTGCCAGACCTGTATTATGGCCGCTAAATCACTGATGTTAACGGCGCTGGCCAGTTGACCAATACCGGCATCCCCCTTAAAGCGGTGGCTGTGCATCAGCATCGCCAAACTGTCACCGAGCTGGGGTGATTCGCTGACAAAGCCATTAAGATCTGTCCCCGTGAGCTGGCTGAGTAATGCTGCCTTATCTTGCGAGTAGCGCATTGACCATTGACCATTTCTGTCTTTTAACCCAGCGCAAATATCGGCCAGCACAGCGCCGGCTTCTACCGACGCCAGCTGATCCTGATCGCCAAGTAAAATAAGCCGAGCATGACTAGGCAAGGCATTAAGCAGTTTATACATCATAGGCAGATCCACCATTGAGGCTTCATCGACCACCAAGAGATCCAGTCGCAGTGGGTTGTCGCTATCGTGGCGGAAACGGTGCGAGTTGGGAATAACCCCCAGTAAACGATGTAGCGTCGAGGCTTCCTCCGGCACCTGTTGTAATGCGTTAAGATCGATAATGTCACTAAAGGGAGCCAGTTCAGTGGCTAGGCGCGCTTTAGAGGCTTTAATCGACTCACTTAATCGCGCTGCGGCCTTACCCGTGGGCGCAACGAGGCGGATAGTCATGGTTTCTTGCTGACACAATAACAAGAGTAGCTTAGTCACTGTGGTGGTTTTACCCGTCCCCGGGCCGCCCGTGATCACCGCCAGCTTTTGAGTGAGCGCTGTGGCCGTGGCGATTTTTTGCCAGTCATATTGCCTCTCGGTAGGGGCGAATAAGCTGGCGAGCATATTGGTGCTTGCGCCGATATCACTCACGCGAATGGGCTGGGCTAAGGCGTTGAGTTGCTGTCCCACGCGAGATTCAAACTGGTAATAACGTTGCAAGTAGAGGTTGAAGCCATCAAGGATCAGCGGTTTATCGAGTTGCTCAGGCGCTAAGCCGACCGCATCGCAGCGACTCAGCTCAGCGATGATCTCCTGTGGACTTAAGGTGATACGGCATTGAGCTTGCTGCTCACTCATGGGGTTATCGACATCTATCTGCTCAATGGGCAGGCAGCTATGCTGCAGTGACAGTTGGCGGCTGAGCAGGGCGCAGATCAAGATAAACAGTTCATTGCTGCCAGGATGCAGCGCACTCATCTGCAGTGCAAAATGGCGATCGAGTGGGGTTAATAGTCGTTCTTGTTCCCACTGTTTTAACAGTGCAGTTAAGGGTTGCTCTAAGGTTATCATAGTGCGAGCTCCGCAGATGTCCCACTGCCCAAAGGCTGATAGGGAGCTTGGAATAGATGGTCGAGTCGCTCTATCAGGGCTTGGCTGGGTTTATCATAAAACACCCCAGCACCAGGTGCTTGCTGTGACATACCGCGTAAAAATAGGTAGTAACACCCGCCGATATGCTGATCGTAACAATAGTTGGCTAAGCGCAGCTTAAGGTAGCGGTGCAGTGCCAAGGTGTAGAGGATGTATTGCAAGTCATACCGGTGGCTACTAATGGCCTGTTGCATCTGGCTTTGATGATACTGACTCACATCGTTACCCAAATGATTGGACTTATAATCGGCAATGTAAAATTGGCCCTGATGTTCGAAGGTTAAATCGATAAAGCCTTTTAGCATGCCCTGTAGTGCATCGAAGCTGAGTTCGGCGCTATAACCAAACTCGCTAAGTAGCTGATTCAATGCGCTGGCCTGTAAGTGCGATATCGGTAGGTAAAATTCCATTTCGACTAAGGTTTGGCTTGCTGGAAGTTGCGCCAAGCACAGCCCACTGTCATTGAGCGGCGCACCGAGCAGGTCCATATACCACTGGTGCAGCACGGGTTGCCAGACGCTATCGATGCCAAATTTTTCCATCGCTATGGGCAGTTGCTCCTGTAGCGTGACATCGGCGCGGGTAAAATCAATCAGCTCTAATACTAAGTGCATAAAGCTACCTGCATTGGCGCCGCGCTCGAAGGTGAAACGTGACATCTGGTTATCGAGATCATCTTCAATCACCTTGAGCTCAGGAAAGGCCTCATCGTCACCGCCGGGCATGACACGTTCATGGGCTTGGTTTTTTACCAGCCCCGAATAACTGCCGACCCGCCATGGGGTGGTTTGAAGGCGTCGCAGTGCCTTAGGCGCTAGGCTTAGGGTATCGACACTCGTTGGCGCCAGCACTGTGGCGCTGGCTATCTCCTCGATGCTGGTGACACTTAACGCATCACTTGCCAAGGCTTGGGCACGCGCTTGTATATCGCTAAATTCACATTTGGCCTCTTCGATGCCAAGCAGATAGCCAATGGCGGTTTCGTGTAGTTGGCTGCTAATGCCCGCTTTTTTGGTGTAGCGCGAGTGGTTTGCCACATACAGATAACAGGCGAGCACGGGGCGAGTCAACGCCACGTAGAGTAAGCGCAAATCTTCGGCCAGCGTTTCCCGTTTATGCCGCGCCCAGCCCTCATCACTCTGCTCTATGTCCCACAGCAGTTGGTTATCTTGGTGGTACAACATGGGGGCTGGCTTACGGCGGTTGTCGCGGGCAAGGCTGACAAAGGGCACAAAGCAAACTGGGTATTCTAGCCCCTTACTCTTATGGATAGTGACTATCTGCACAAGGTTTTGCTCGCTTTCGAGCCTGAGCTGCGCTTCTTCTGTGCTGTGGCTGTCGAGCAGCGCCTGCTGATACCAATTGAGCAGGGCGCTGATCCCGTCAAGCTCGCTGGCTTTTTGCTGTAACAGTTCGCCTAAATGCCTAAAGTCGGTTAAGCGGCGCTGGCCGTCAGCGGTACTTAACAGCCGCTGAATAAGCGCGGTATCGCTGGCCATGGCCAATAAACAGGGCATAATGCCGCGTTTTTGCCAGATCTGCTGCAAGCCGTTAAATTGTTCCAGCAGTTGCTGTCGGCTGTCTTCATCGAGGTTAAATTGATGAATAGCTTCGGCATTGTAGCCCAGAAGCTGGGTGGCCAGCGCGCTTCTTAGCGCGCGCTCATCCTTTGGATTAGCAATCGCGACCAACACCAGTGCCAGCTCTTTAGCTTCGAGGGTGGCAAATACACTGTCACGGCTGAGAAACACAGCGCCTATCTGGCGCTCGCTGAGGGCGGCTTTAATGTAGGCGGCTTCGTTACGGTCTCGAACCAGCACCGCAATGTCTTTGGCCCTAAGGGGTTTATCGTCCAGCAGGCATAAACCTTGCTGCGCCTCGGTTAATAGTCTGGCTATCTCATTACAGGCATCTTCGGCGAGCAAACTTCTCGCGGTGGCTTTATTGAGCCCTTTGTCGGGATCTTCACCGAGCAGTTTGAGCCGCAGTGCACTGTTATCGCTATTGGCCTCGATTAAACGTTTGTTATCGGCAAAGGGTGAGGGCGCCACGATCTCAAACGGAATCGCTTCGCTAATAAAGGGATCGTGATGTTGGCCAAATAACTGATTCACGCCGGCTATCATATTGCGACTCGAGCGGAAGTTAGTGTCTAAGCTGTAGTGGGCTTGAGCCTGCTGGCGAGCGTCAATATAGGTGTGAATATCGGCGCCCCTAAAGGCGTAAATGGCCTGCTTGGGATCGCCAATCATCAATAAGCTTTGCGCCGGATGCGCTAGGTTCTCGCCCTGCTGATAGATGTGGCTAAAAATTTGATACTGCAGTGGGTCGGTATCTTGAAACTCATCGATAAGTGCAATAGGAAAACGCTGGGCGATGCTGTGAGCCAGATTCCGCGCTGCGTCGCTGTTATCTTGACTGGGCGCACTCAGTGCACCCGCAAGGGTGAGCAGCAGATCGTCGGGTGTCAGCAGATTACGCTCCTGTTTTTGCTTTGCAAAACGGCTCGAGATCCCTTGGCGCGCCGCAAACAGAAAGCTGGGCACAAACTGCGTTATCAATTGATTCAGATTGTCGATATGGGCCAACAGTGGCGCTTGCTCAGCCGTTGGGATCTCGCCGCCTTTATTGAGTTTAAGCTGGCTTAACGCGAGCGCATCGAGCACTTTGCTATCGGGCAGTGATTGGCCATGATGAGCCCAATTGTCCATCGCCGCTAACATGGCTGCGAGTTTGGGAAAACCTAGATCTTTTTTACCAAACCGCACCCCATTGAGTGGCAGCTGTAGCAAGAGTTGCTCGAGTGCATCGCGCTCACGCGGCCAGATGAGTCTTAAGCGACTCAGGCTTTGGCTCAGCGCCTGGGCTATCTGTTTAAAGGGCTGCGGCGTGGGAGTCGCTTTGGCTTGACTGGCGCCGAGCAGCGGCCTGAGTTGCTGGGCCAAGCCATCGGGATCGCTAAACTTACCTTGCACAATTTGGGCAAGATAGCCGGGCAGCGGATAGCAGGTTTCTCGCCAGAAATCGCGCACCGCATGGTGTAAAAACTCACTATCATCGAGGGTAAATTCAGACTCAAACAGCAAACCCGATTCAAACGCCATGTCGGCTAATATGCGCTGACAGAAACCATGAATAGTAAAAATGGCCGCCTCATCGAGGGATTTAAGCGCCAAATCGAGTCGTTTACGCGCCAGCGGTAGCTGCTCTGCTGGGGTCTGTGCGTAGAGCTGCTCAATCAGGGGATCGCTCACGGGCAGGCCAATAAAACAGCGATAAGCCAGCTGGATTTTTTTACGAATGCGATCCCTCAGTTCACCTGTGGCGGCATTGGTAAAGGTCACCACTAATATTTGCTCGCAGCGCAGCGGCTGCGGGCAACCATGACCCAGCAATAGGCGCACATATAGGCCCGCGATAGTATAGGTTTTACCTGTGCCGGCGCTGGCTTCAATAAGACGGGTGCCGTCAAAAGGCAGGGTAAGGGTGTTGAGTATGGTGGTGCTCATGTTAGCGTCCCTCCACAAAGGTGGCCAGCTCACTTAATGGCGCCTTATAAAGCAGGCTAATTAAGGGCGATAATAGTGTTGTGGCAGGCTCGCCAAATTGGGCCTCAGTGAAATCTTCTGGAAAACGAAATAGGCGCTGGTAATGGGGTTCGAGCCCTTCACCCATGGCACCTTGATCATCGAGCCACTGTTTTTGCGCCTCGGCAAGTTTGTCTGTGTGGTCGCCTTCGGCTTCGACATAGCTCATGGCCGTGCGCGGAATAAACATCAAGGGCTGATGTTGGCCACGGTGAAAGTAGTCGACCCACACACTGAGCTGATTGATGGCTTGCTCGCTCGTAATTGGGGCAAACCCATAAAAATGGCCAATATCGAGCAGATAACTGTCGCCAATGGCTTGGGTGCCCATGGCGTTAAGGCAAAGGTGGCGCAAATAAACCCGAATAAGATCGCGGGCGTTGGCCGTGCCTGGACGATAATTGACGAGCCCTTTGGCCGATAGTGAGTCTATCCGCCCCACTAGGTGGCTTTGGCGGCTATCGTTGAGGGCGATAGCTATCTCTAGCGCGTGGGATTGTTCGCCTTTGAGGTAGTTAGCTCTGCCGATAATGGGTTTAATATCGTGTAGATATTGATTAAGCAGCAGATCGTCAAACGGCGCTAGGGGCAGTTGGCCCGCCAGTTTGAGTTTATGCAGCAGTTGCTCGTCGGGCAGCTCTTGCTGCCGCTTAATGGCATCATCAATCAAGTGGGCTTGCAACTTGTAGCGAGATAATGGATTCAGGTTAAAAGGCTCATCATTGTCATCGGCTTGAATATCTAAGCCTAAATCCAGTTTCAGCGAGCGGTTAAAGAAATACTGCGCGGGATTACGATAAAACCGGATCAGCGCCGAGAGCTCGATTTCACGGCTGTCATCATCACTGCTAACCTTGAGCGCTTGCTCAATAAAGCGGCTCTGTTGGCTTTGCGCGTCGCTGCTGTGACTGGCAACGGGGCACCATTGCTGGCTATAACTGTGCTGTAAGCCTTGGCCGGCTTGATACAGACGCTCATCGAAGGGCTGTAGCGGCTGCTGTTTTATCAACTGCGCGGCAATGGTTTTTTCAATGGCATCAATATCGACAGCGCCAGAGTCTGGCTCATTAACTGTAGCTTCGAGCGATGCAGGCAGGTAACACAGCTGGCAATATTCTATCAGCTCTGAGACCAGCATCGAGGGGATGCGCTCACTGTTATCGCGCTCACTATGACCTATGTAGCTGATATACAGTTGCTGCCTTGCCGATAACATGGCTTCTAAAAACAGGTATCTGTCGTCGAGTCGGCGTGAACGATCGCCTTTGCGCGCACCAAACTGTGCGACTAAATCAAAGCCTACCGGATGTTGTACCCTAGGGTAGACACCATCGTTCATCCCCAGTAAACACACCACCTTAAAGGGAATAGAGCGCATCGGCATTAAGGTACAAAAATTGACACTACCGGCTAAATAACGTTGACCAACGCGGGATTCTGACAGTTGGCTAACAAACCAATGTTGCAGTACGCTAATATCCAGTTCGCTGCTGTATTGGCTCTGGTTTAGCTCTTCACTTAGGCGGCTAATGGCGCCGCGAATGGCTTGTTCTTGATTAAGCTCCTCCTCATCGCAATCATAAAACTCATCGACTAACTGCTGCAGCTGGCCGATACGCTCATTGAGCGAGCAAGGTTGATTGAGCGCCAGGGTAAATTCATCGAGCGCTTCGATAAAATTGAGTAACTTGCCTAAGGCCTGAGCCGATTGACCTTCAATGCCCTCTAACGCCAAGTTGTCTTGGTAGATAGGGGCGTGATCGCTAAAGCTGTAACCTAAAATCAATCGCTTAATACCAAAGGCCCAAGAATTTTGCTCAAAGGCGGGCAGTTGTTGTGCCTGACGCGCCTTGGCATCACGGCCCCAACGCACGCCAGCTTGCTCTAACCAACGACGAATAATACCCAGTTCATCATCACTGATATCGAAGCGGCGCAGTACCGCTGGCACTTCGACAATGCCTAAAATATCGGTGAGGGCGAAGCGGCTCTGATTTAGGGTTAACAGGTGTAAAAAGCTGCTGATCAAGGGCGACTCTTGGGCGGCGCCGCGATCGGCAATGGCGTAAGGGATATAGTGCGCGCCACTTTTAGCCGCAAATACGGCGTCGATATAGGGCGCGTAGGCCGCAACATCAGGCATCATCACCACTATGTCTTTCGGGCTGATGGGCGTTTCGCTGCCCTCTTGCTGTGCCAGTAGCGCCAATAAATGATCATGCAGGGTTTCAATTTCGCGCAGCGCACTGTGGCAGCTTCGAAGGGTGATAGAGTCATCATTGGCGTGTAACCGTCGCCGCCCTTCGAGGCTTAAATAGAGCTCGCCATCGGGGCCAAGGTTCTTACCGCGGGTGGTAAGCTCCAAAATATCTTGCTGCACGCCGTGTAATAGGGTGTTATTGCCGGGATCTTGATAGCATTCGAAGTTAAAATTGGTATCTTCTTCAGGCAGTTCGAGGATCAAATCCAGCAGTTCACGGCCCATCTTGCCATTATTGGCAAGCAAAGGGTTACCCACTTCCAGTTTATCTTCCCAGTCCATACACAGTTGCTGCTTATCTGCATATTGCAGCGCCATACGGGCGCGCAGACGAGGGTCGACAATGTCGCCCCAATAATGCTGACAAGGGCTGAGGTTGAGCATCACCACATCGATGCGTTTGGCTAAGAAATAGAGCACCTCTAGGGTTTGCGGTGCCATGGATGAGATACCAAATACAAACAGTCGTCGAGGTAAGCCACTTAAGTCGCAGTTTGGATCATCTAAGGTATCAAACAGTGCCTGATGCAGGTTGGCCCTGTGGTAGGTGCTTTGGCCTAACTCTTGATTGTTGTATTGGATAAGCGCGCGCCAGAGTACAGGTTGCCACTCTTGTGCTGGGCTAAGGCGCTCATTTTTGGGTGGCAGCAAAGGCTCATTGGCCTCCCAAGCTAAAATCCAATCGGGGCGATAGACCAAGTATTGGTCAAAAATATCGGCGATTTGACCGCATAACTGATACAGCTTAAGCGAGTGAGTCGCGTTGAGATCATCTGTGATGGCATCATCATCTAGATAGTGTCTTAGGGGCGCAAACACAGGTTGTGCCAGCAACTGCGGCAACAGCTCCATTAATTTCCAGGTCATCGCCGCTTTGGTGTAGGCATTTTCTTTGGGCACGTTAGGCAGTAGGGTGTGACACAATTGCCAGATAAAGCTGGAAGGCAGGGGGAATTCGAGCGCCGCAGCAATGTGGTTGTGCTGCGCAATCGCCAGACGCAGCCAAGTGGACATGCCCGGGCTTTGCACCAAAATTTGCTCGCACGATAACAGCGAGTCCATGGCCTGAGGCGATTTCAGCTCATCAGCCAATAATTGGGCTAACGATTCCATTCGATTTGACTGAACCAAGTAAAGCATAGTGGGCCTTTATCTTTATGATGCTGCGCGCGAAGGTGTGCGCCAAGAGTGACAAACTTATAGGGGTTATTCTATGGTGTTAATGCTTGATAGCCAATCATCAAGGTCAATTTTATTGGGTGAAACAAACATTTGCCTGAAAAAACATCAGCGCGTAGCTTGGCGGCCATCAAGGCTTAATATCGCCAAGCGTAACTGCCTGCGATACCTCGTTATCTGCTGTTGTAACGCTTGGCGTTCACTAGAGCTGTGAGGCTGGTATTTTAATGCCATGTAACAGTCGATATACCGCTGCAAGGGGACGGCGAGTGTCGGCAAGTGTGTCGCGACGCGCTGAGCATAACGCTGCGGCGGTTCGTCGGTTTCACGGGGCAGGCCTTTTTTTGCCAGCAAGGCGGTGATGGCATCGAAGCCTGCTTTAAGTCGGTCTGGCTGGCGTTGAAACTGCAATAATCCAACACTGTAGGCAATAGCGACGCCAATAAGGGCCATGGTACAGATAATCAATATGGCCAGTTTAGTGCTGTCAACATCGCCCAGCAGGCGTTTGAGCAGTTGCTGCTGACGCTGGTTGTCAAAGCCTAATACCCACTTGCTCCAGTAGTAGTCGATGCTGGCAATGGATAACCTGAACTGGTTAAGCAAGGGGTATTGTCTGAGCCGTAAACTACTAAAAGGACGCTCTTGTAGATAGCTATCTGCGGGATTAAAAAAGGCATCAAATCCCTGTTCGACGCGCTCTGGCGCTATCATAGCGGTGGGATCAAATCGGGTCCAGCCGTGGTTAGGAAGCCATGCTTCGACCCACGCATGGGCCATATATTGATACACGCTGAGATATTGTGCGCTTTGGTTCCACTCTCCGCCTTGGTATCCGGTCACTAAGCGGGCTGGAATGCCAGTTTGACGCGCCATAAAGGCGAGGGCGCTGGCATAATGCACGCAAAAGCCCGCTTGGTTTTCAAACAGGAAATCATCTATCTGCTGTGGTCCAACAGGTGGTGGTTGCAAAGTATAGTAATAGGGCGACTCATTGAAATAGCGCATCATGGCAGCCATACGCTGCTGAGGATCCGGATAGCTTTGCTTAAATCGCTCGGCTAACGCTAGCGTTTTAGGATTACTGCGTGCGGGTAACTGTAAATTACCTTGGATTTGCGCCTCGCTAAGCTGGCTGTCTAAACTTGCCTCAGTGTAGGAGGCGACGCTGTATTGATATTGCTGCTCCACCGAGCTTATGGCGTATAGCCGACCGTCGGGTAGGTTAATCACCCCATCGCTTGGGCTATAGGCGAGGTCTAGGCCAAATAACCAGTGCTGATGACTGGGCTCGGCGATCACATGATATTGCAATGCTTGACCTACAGGGCGTTGCCTTTGCGCCGCTTTAGCTTGGCTGGGGTTGGCTTCAAGCTGCTTTATTGCCGCAGATGGGGTCCAGCTTTTACCGTCATAATGCTCCATCACTAAGGCGCGCCAATAGCGTTGTTGGTGCTGTGGCGGTTCGTTGTCGAAGCTGACCCGAAATGCCAGCGCAGGCGAACGGGTTAATTGGTTGATATCACCCAAGGAAACCGTATCTGCCAGTCCTGTAGTGACATTATTGGCGTTAGGCACCAACCACAGAGGGGGAAATCTAGGTAGCACAATAAATAACAAGAGCGCCAGTGGCACGCTTTGCAACAGTAGCTGAGTCGCCCGCTTGGCGGTATGTACCATCGCCTCATTTTCGCGGTATAAGCTGAGTAACACCGCTAAATTAAGGGTGGCGACTAGGGTCAGTTGTAGGGTAAACCACAGACTGTATTTTTCGATAAAGGTGATGGCGATTAAGAAAAAGCCAACCATGACGACCGCACGCACATCGCGGCGGTCTCGCATCTCGATATACTTAAGTGCGTAACCTAAAATAAGTAAGTTAATCAAACCATTGAGTATGCCTATTTGGCTAGTGACTAACGCTACAGTGGCGGCCGATGCAAGCGCGAGCAGGGTGACTAGATAGCGCGGTGGACGAGCGACTTTGGCACTAAAAATGCCCACACGCCAGACGAAACAGATGGAGCAGATGGCGAGAGTCCAATGGGTCATTTTATCGTGCAGCGGTGCCAACACGGCGATATTAACCAGAAGTAGCCAAGCGAGAGTGTGGCGCGTGATGATCTCTTGCCGATCAGCCATTATGTTGCTCCTGCGAGCTTGTCGGCTTCTCTGGTGTAGCAGCATTTGCTTGTGTCTGGCTCGGCTCCTTGGTGTGGAACATGACGGGTGGGGAACCTGAGCTGACAGCGTTGGGAACCTCCGGGTAGACGGCTAGCGCGGTGAGACATTGCAGCCGATGTGCTGCGCCGCTATTGGGAGCAATGGTGAGCATCGGGAGCTGTAAACCAAATACTTGCTGGGTTTGCCATAAGGTGTCTACCGTCCATGTCAATTCACTGAGGTGCTGCTCAATGTCAGGATGCTGGGCGTTGAGTATTAACCAAGTGGGCGCGCTCACGGGCTCACCAAATGATTTGGTGAGCATACCTCGGCCTTGCGCCAACTGTTTCCATGCGATTTGGTTGGGCGATTCGCCGCTGACATAGGGCTTTAAGGTATTAAATTCTTCCACCCCCGCCACCAAACTTCCCTTTAGATGAGCTTGCTCATGGGCGTGAGCAGCTTGTTGGCTAAGTGGTGTCATTACCGCTTTAGGGGCCGCAAACACCAGTTGGCGGTTAGCCAAATCGACAACCGACCAAGCGCGGCATAATCCTAACGGGTAGTGAGTCTCAACAGTTAATCGACCTGGATGGATCCAGCCACGACCTTGATTGGTAAAGGGCAATAATAAGCGCTGTTTTTTATCATCGGCGCGCGCCGCGCTAAGCGGCGCATTATTGCCATAACGCAATTGGATTTGGTGTTGGGCTTGCTTAGCCGTTAACTCAACAGGATAGAGCACATCTTCCCCCGCATAGACCGCGGGGCCTTGTGCAGCGTTAAGGGTAAGGCCTGCGAGATTGCGGTAACTGTAGATAATACAAGTATTAAAGATACTCAGTAGTAAGAGGGCAAGGCCTATCACTAAATTGTTTTGGTAGTTGGTACCAAACAGAAATAACAGTATCACCACCCCAAGCCAAAATAATCCAAATGCGCTCGGCAAAATGAAAATACTCTTATGCGCTAAGGTTATGGGGGATTGCGCAGGTAAGCGGCGCGACAACCAGTGTTGCCACCAGCCTTGATAAGGTTTGAGTCCAGCCTTAGCCTGTTGCATCGGATTAGCGTATGGGGTTCGTGCTGCTAAGCAATTTTTGCGATAGTGCCTCACCTTGTTGCTGGCTGGTGTGACGCAGGCGATGCTCTGCCACTGAGGCAAATACCGCTTGTACATCTTCAGGGACGATATAGCGTCGCCCGGCAATAAAGGCCCATGCTTTGGCGGCGCTCAATAGGGCTTTACTGGCTCGCGGCGACAGCCCGTAACCTTCATGTAACTGACGTGACCCATCGACCAGCGCCAAAATATACTGTAATAACGCATCCGAGGCGCTGACCGTACTGACCTCTTGTTGCAAGGCGCTTAAGGTGACAGGATCGATGCATTGCGGCAATGGTGCGCTTTGCGGTGATAAATCCTCTCCCTTAAGCATGGCCAGTTCTGCCACCGCGCTCGGGTAGCCAATGGTGAGGCGCATCATGAAGCGATCGAGTTGTGATTCTGGTAAGGGAAAGGTGCCCGATTGCTCGCTGGGGTTTTGCGTGGCGATCACAAAAAATGGCTTGGGTAGTGGGTGAGTCATGCCATCGACTGTCACCTGATGTTCGGCCATGGCTTCGAGCAGGGCACTTTGGGTTTTAGGGCTGGCGCGATTGATTTCATCGGCGAGGATCATCTGTTTGAAAATCGGCCCGGGATGGAATACAAATTGTGACTGTTCTTTATCGAAAATCGATACGCCAATAATGTCGGCTGGCAACATGTCACTGGTAAATTGTACCCGCTGATGACTCAAGCCCAAACTTTGAGCGAGTCCCTGAGATAGGCTGGTCTTACCCATGCCAGGCAGATCTTCTATCAATAGATGGCCTTTGGCCAAAATGCAGGCTAATGCCAATTTGATCTGTTGTGGTTTACCCAGCAACACCCGTTCCAGTTGGGTTAATAATGATGCAATTATGGGATTAGCCATATCAGTCCTTTTTAGCCGAAATAGTAACGTAACCTTGGTGAGTTAAGTGGCAAAATATCGATACTGGCAAGTGAAGCTTGGTAAATAAAGCGTCACCCGGGGGCACTGTTGTATATTGCACTTTGCCCCGAGGCTTGATGGTACCTAGCAACACATGCAGCTTAGATGATAATGCGATGATTGATGCCATTGCATCGCCTTAGGCTCTAGTGATGACTTAATATTTGAACTGCCATTCTTGCGCCGAAAACAGGTCGACAGGCTTGTTCTGTTTGACTTGGTATATCACTCGATAGCTCAGCACCGCTTGCACGTATTCGCGGGTTTCGCGAAAGGGAATAGACTCTATGAAGGCGATAACATCCAATTGGCCATTACTCTCGTCGAGCCAGCGCGTGACTCTATGGGGGCCAGCGTTATACGCGGCGGTCGCCAGCACGCGGTTGTTATCGAAGCGCTCAAGTAGGCTGGCATAATATCGACTTCCCAGCTGGGTGTTAAAGTGGACGTCATAGAGGCTTTTTCTACCTAGGTATTTGAGGCCACTTTTATTGGCGGTTTCTTTAGCGGTTGCAGGCATGAGTTGCATCAAGCCTCTGGCCCCAACACCCGAGGTGGCATAAGGGTAAAAAGCAGATTCTCGCCGTGCAATGGCTCTTAAGTCGTCAATGTCAACTTTCGCTTGTTGGCTAGCGGTTTCAAAAGCGCGGTTTGCCGCAAACGGAAAACGCAGCGTCATGTCGTTCCATAGTTTGCCTTGAATGGTCGCTTGGACCGCTAAATCATCCCACTGGTTTTGCTCTGCCAGCAATGCGTATTGCGCCTGTAAGGGTTTATCGTGCCTGCCAAGCAGTAACACCCATTCGGCACGGGCATCGATAGTTTTATCTAAGGCTAATAACTCGGTCACGCGTGCAAGCCCAGGATCATTGGCTAATGTGGTGGCTAAAGTGGCATCAAAAACGGTCGCCTGATGTTGCAACTGCACTTGAGTGTTGAGTAGATAAGCCGCGCTGAAACCATAAAAGTTTCGCTCCTGACTCAAGGTCGATAATAGAGTGTTAGCCACTGTTTCATCTTGGCTAAGTGCGCGTTTAGCTGCCCAAAATTGCCAACGGGATTTGGCTTGTTTTGCGCGACTTAAATGAGGTAAATAATGGTCGATATTTTGCTGATCCTTATCTCGTATCGCCCAGCGTAAACGCAGCTCTTTAAGGTCGTCACTGTCAATTAAGGGCAGCAGGTTATCGACAAAAGGTTGCAGCTCAAGGTCTTGAGTTATCAGGGCGCGTCTGACCAAATAGTGACTGAGTTTACGTCCTTGATGCTCACTGAAACGACCCGCTTGCTGGTAAGTAACGTATAACTTGACGCTTTGCTGTAGATCTTGTTTGGCTAAGCGGCGTAATCCTGCATCGACAATGTCAGCATTTATCGGCGCCGATGCCATAAATTTTTGAGTGTGGCGCAGACGCTGCGGATCTTTATACACCGCCAAGAGTTGTTTCGCTTGGGTTTGATTATTGACCTTAGAGGCTAAGTAGCGCAGCAAGCTATATTGACCACTATTGAAGGCGAGTAACATACGTGACCAGACTAATGCTTGGGTGCGATAGCCGGCTTTTTCCCACGCATGAAACAGTGGGTCGCAGGCTTTAGGGCGGGACCGACCATAGAGCCACAATTGCTGCGCGCCTTGATAAGCCGTTTCAGGTTGTTGAGCCAAGTTAGCCCGATAAAAATAGCATTGCAGAGCCACATCACGTGGTGTTGTGGGTGAGATTTTCAGAAAATCTTGCCAGCGTTTATCTTGACCTGCAGCCAGTAAATAACGGTAACGGGCTGTCGCGTACAGTGGTGTACCTTGAAATCGCTTGAGTTGCCCCAGTGCTTGCTCTGCTGGTAACTTGAGCATATCCTCCAGCTTGGCGTGAAAGTCTAAATAAGGGGTTAAGGGATAACCTTCTAACCCTTGCCTTAGGGCGAGGTAGCGCCCAGTATCACCTTTTGCCAGTGCCGCTCTAGCATCGAGGTATTGCTGCTGTTGTGGGGTAAATGTGGTGCTATGAGCCGCCGCGCTGAGCAGCGCGGCGACAAGGGTAAGAGAGTAACAGTGACGTGGACCGTGTCGGCGTAACCTCTTAAACATGTTAATGACCTCTATCACAATTAAATTATCCATTTTGGTCAAGCAAGCCGCTATGTTTAACAATCTCTATGTAACACTCACTGCTCTCTCACTTTGCTATCATGTCACTGTTAATTAAGGTTAACTGCTTTCATTAAACAGTGTCCCGCTGTTGCTTGTTGATGACAGCGAGGAGCTTAGATTAATTGAGCTTCATTTCAGCATTAGGGACACTTAAATGTTCGTCAAGCGCCTTATCGAGTAGCTGGCTATCTAGCTGTTTTGAGGTGGTTACGCCAAGCTGCTGCATCTGGTGTGCTTGCCTAATCAGGTTGCCTTTACCCGTACTGAGTTTACCCATGGCGTTATTATAGCTCTTGTCTAATGATTCGATGCTACGACCAATACGTTCCATATCTTCAAGGTAACCACATAATTTGTCGTATATTTTGCCCGCTTGTTTAGCAATACGTTGTGCATTTTGATTTTGATACTCATAGCGCCAAATATTATTAATGGTACGTAGGGCAACTAGTAAGTTGGTTGGGCTGACCAGCATAATATTATTGTCTAAAGCATAGTTGATAAGCGCGGGTTCATGCTCTAACGCGAGTAAAAATGCAGGCTCTAGTGGAATAAACATTAGCACATAATCTAGGCTTGTTAATCCGTGTAGCTGTTGATAATCCTTTTGACTTAATCCCTTGATGTGATTTCGAATCGAGTTGCAATGTTCTTTAATGGCGGCAGCTTTAGTTAGCTCATCGTCGCTATTGAAGTAGCGCTCATATGCCACA
Source organism: Shewanella algidipiscicola (assembly GCF_003605125.1). Lineage (GTDB taxonomy): Bacteria > Pseudomonadota > Gammaproteobacteria > Enterobacterales > Shewanellaceae > Shewanella > Shewanella algidipiscicola. Next base: position 76,597 of record NZ_QPQT01000001.1, on the reverse strand, counting down.
AGAGACATCTTTGCATCGATCACCACATCCTTATTTTCCGGTAGGTGTACGATCACATCGGGTTTAAAACGCTGGCCTCGATCGTTTTTAAGATCTTGTTGAGTCTCATATTCGTGTCCTTCGCGGAGGCCGCTTTCTTGCAACACTCGTTCAAGGATCACTTCGCCCCAATTACCCTGTTGTTTATTATCGCCTTTTAAGGCTTTAGTCAGATTGATTGCATCTTGACTCATTTGTAGATTGAGGGCTTTTAACGATTCCAGTTGATGATTAAAAGCACTACGCTCTGCCTGTTCGACCGTATAGGATTCTTGAACTTGCTTTCTAAATCCTTCAAGCTGCTGTTTAAATGGGGAGAGTACATTTGAAAGCTGTTGTTCGCTTTGATTTTGCAAGTTGAGTGATTTAGCATCAAAAATTTTGTTGGCTAGGTTTTCAAACTGTTGCGTTAATCGTGCTTCTGACTTATCTAGGTGAGCTATCTTGTCTTCCAGTGCCTGTTGCTCGGTTTCAAATTTAACCGTGAGAGTCTGCTGCATCGCATTGGCTTTTGATAATGCCAGCTGGGTTTCAAGTTGTTTACGTTGAGCTTGTTGCAGCTGCACTTCCAGTTCGCTGGCGCGCTGAGCCTGAGCTTGACTCATACCCAGTAAGCTGAGTTGATGGTCTAACTTTTGCTGTAGCGTATTGTGTTGATCTTGTTTGTCGTCGAGACAGGCTTGCATATAGTCGAGCTCATGCTGACGATGTTGCATCTCTTGGGTATGCTCATCGATTAATTGTTGTTTTACTGCCTGCCATTTATTGCGGGTTAATTTTTGATTGAGTAATGCACCAATCAATAGGGATAAGAATGCTACTGCTGCTAAAACAATGAGTTCGGGTAGAGTGAATGGGATGGTTGTTGGCATAAGGGAGACCTGTCTTTATCGATGCCATAAGCCTCTCACGAGCTGCAGTGCTGTTCAAGTATGTTGCGGTTAAATGATTAACAAATAGTGGTTAAATATGTTTAATTGAAATTTTTTTGCGCATATCTCTTTCTAATGGATAACAACGCACATATTGATGAGGTTTCTGGTGGCCATAAATAAAACAACTAAAGGTGCAGCTAGCCCAAGCTGGAATGAAAAAGCGGCTCATGTGACACCCGAGGCGGTGTTTAACGACAGACGTAACATTATTAAAGCACTCGGCCTTGGCGCGATAGGCGCCAGTATCCCTGGACAGGTGCAGGCGGGGATTTTTGACTTGTTCGGTAAGACAAGATCCTCGACCCCCTTTGTGACGCGTCCGTTGAGTTTTAGCCCAAATACAGCCTTTGGCCAAGGGGAAGTATTAACCCCTGAGCAGAAGGTGATCTCACATAATAATTTTTATGAATTTGGTACCAGTAAAACCGATCCTATTGATAATGCACAGGGGTTTAAAGTTGACCCTTGGGTGTTGAAAATTGAGGGGTTAGTCGATACACCATTAACGCTCGATCTCGATGATTTGACACGCTTGTTGCCGTTAGAGGAGCGTATTTATCGGCTTCGTTGTGTTGAAGCTTGGTCTATGGTGATCCCTTGGGTTGGATTTTCGCTTGGGGCATTGCTGAAAAAGGCAGGGGTTAAGGCGGGCGCGACCCATGTGGCGTTTGAAACCTTGTTCGATCCTGATCAAATGCCGGGACAACGCAGCCGCTTAATGGGCGGCGGCATTCATTACCCTTACGTCGAAGGATTACGCTTAGATGAAGCGATGAACGAGCTCACCTTTATGGCGGTTGGTCTTTACGGCAAAACATTACCAGCGCAAAATGGAGCGCCCATTCGTTTGGTGGTGCCGTGGAAATACGGCTTTAAAAGCATTAAGTCTGTGGTGCGTATTCGGGTGATGGATAAACAACCGCCAACCAGTTGGAACCAGCTGGCATCCCATGAATATGGGTTCTTTGCCAATGTGAATCCCGCGGTCGATCATCCAAGGTGGTCTCAAGCGACTGAGCGGCGTATTGGGGAAGGCGGGCTCTTCTCGGCGACGCGTATCGCCACATTACCCTTTAATGGATATGGTGAGCAGGTCGCCCACCTCTATAAGAATATGGATTTAAAACAGTACTATTAACTTTGTAGCTTACGACTTTGTGACTTAGTAATGCAATAGCTTAGCCTTTCGGTGGTTGTTTGTCATGGCACAGCACAGTGAGGGCTTGGCAAGCATATTAAACATCAAATGTTAGCCGTGATATATCCTGGAGGGTTGTTTGTTGAGATTAAAAGCCAGCCATGTGATGGCAATTAAGTCGTTATTTCATCTACTGGCTCTGCTGCCTATAGGGTATTTGGTGTGGACGGTATTGGCTGGGCGAGCGGGTGGCGATCCAGTACAGTACATTATTCATTTTACCGGGATGGGGGCATTAAACGCACTGGTGGCGGTGTTATTAGTCAGCCCCGTTGCCAAACGCTTTAAGCTCGGAGTATTAATTCAAACTCGCCGTTTATTGGGGCTGTATGTATTTGCCTATGCAACGCTGCATATCTGTGCATTTATCAGTTTAGACTTACTGTTTGAGTGGTCATTACTTGCCAGTGAAGTGGTTAAGCGCCCCTATATTCTTGTGGGAGCCAGTGGGTATGTATTGCTGTTGTTATTGGCCATTACCTCGGTCAATCGCGTGAAACGCAAAATGGGTCGCCGCTGGCAAACCTTACATAATGGGGTTTATCTAATTGCGATATTAGCGCCGATTCATTTTTATTGGTCGGTGAAGTCAGAGGTTATTGAGCCGAGTATCTATCTCATCCTGTTTGGAGCTTTACTTTTCGTTAGGCTAAATTGGCGTCAATTAAAAAAACGTTTTCAGGTGCGAGCCAGTTAGGCTTAGCTGTTTCGCGTGGTGCAGATAAAAAAAGGGGGATTAAGGTTGAAGCCGATCGGATGATTCTAGGTGAAGATTAATTAATTTTTTACTGACAAACTGACTAAAACAAAAGCTATTGCCTGCGACTTTTTTGGCCGAATACATATTTTCATCAGCCACTCTAATTAAGCGTAGTCGGCCAATGTCATCGTTTGGATATACGGCAATGCCGATACTTACAGTCAGGTTGACCTCTGTTTCTTCATAGAGGATAGTAGGTGATAAGTGGTCAATTATTTTCTCTGTGACCATCTGTATCTCGTCTATCCCATTGATAGGTTCAAGCCAGACCACAAATTCATCTCCACCTAAGCGACCACATATATCTGAACTCCTTAAGGTATGTTGTAAACGGTTAGCAACTGTCACTAATACCCTGTCGCCGACATCATGGCCAAGGGTATCATTAACCTGCTTAAACTTATCTAAGTCAATAAACAGCATTGCTGCTAAAGAGTGAGTTCGCTGACATCTTGCTAAGGCAGTATCAATTTGGCGCTCAAACGCACTGCGCGAGTAAAGCCCTGTTAAGTCATCATGTTCTGCGACATATTTTAATCGTTCTGTCTGCAATGTAAGTTGCTTTGTTTGTTCATAAACCTCTTGTTGAAGCGCATCTTTCTTTACCGTCGTTTCAAAGAGCCGTTTGCTCATGGTGTTAAATTGTTGGATAACGGTTGCTAACTCGTTTTTACTGTTAATTTTAATCTCGTTACCTAAGTCTCCTTGGGTCAAGCGAACAATGCCAGCGGTTAAGCCTTGTAAACTTTGATTAAAACTGTTCAAGGTTGAGATGGTTAATAATACTAAAACCACTGAGCCTATGAGTAATACGATCACCGCGATGAGCAAAATGAAAGCTTGTTGCTTGGCTGATTGGTCGAGTACTTGTCGTTGCAGTTTAGTCAGCTCTTCACTCATGGTTTGTATGGTGATATTAAAGCGGGCAGTGAGCATGCCATTGGCTGAGGTGATGCCTTGATGAGGTTGCGAAACAATATCAGCGCTAGCAATGGCCAATAGCGAGCTTAAGTTATTGACCATTCTGCGTAGGTTGAGTACGTAGATATTGTTGCTTGGCTGCATAGGTTCAGCGATAGTCAATTGTTTTTTGAGTTGTAATAGAGTCGCTTCGGTTTGCATTAAAGCATCACTATCTCGAAACTCTTGCAATACCCACAAGCGGCTGCGTAAAACTTCAACTGATTCATCGAGTTCAGTGATGTAGGTTAATTTATCTAGGCTTTGTTGTTGTAAAAATTTTAAGCCAGCAAATACGATAATAATCAGGGTCGTTAAGCACAAACTTAAGACTAACATAGACTTTAATCGTGTCGTGATCATCATTTTGCGACAAGCTCCGCTAGTGATTGATGGCCTTTACCAGCGCTGCATCGTTTAGGTATAACCTAAAGTCTGGTAAGGGTTGTTTTGATACAGCTTCACTGGCAACAGCCCAGCGCGCTTGGGTTTGCAGCATTGATAATAAAGAGTTATTTAGCGATAACCTAAAGATATAGTCGTTCCATGACCACTCAACAGCGGCCATGGACATATTGAGATAGTCACTAACAATTTGTTTGGCGAGTTCTGGTGACTGGATAATAAATGCTTGTGCTTCATTGAGTGCTTTAAGAATATTCACATGTTGCTCAAAGTGCAGTGAGCTGTTGATCTCGTTACTGACTAAATTAAACGACAAATTATAGGTGCCTTTACTAGGATATTGATAAATATCCTCTCCAGCCTGTTCAAATAGTCGATAGCCATAGGGTTCCCATACGGCAATAGCATCAACCTCTTTGGCTAACAGAGCTGGACCTAACGCTTGGGCTGACATGTAGATTTTTTTGAACTCTATATCCTCTTGTCCTGTGACGATGAATAATGAATCGGTAAAAAACTCGCTGGCACTGGCTTTTACGATGCCGACTTTTTTATGTTTAAGTTGAGCAATATTACGATTTTTATCAGTATGAAGTGTGAGCAGTTTAAGGTCGTTATCGGATTCGGCAAAGCTAGCCAGTAAACGAAAATCCTGACGCGTAAAGCTATTAAACATCACCACAGACTCAGAGCTGGTGGCTAAATCTACATCGCCATTTATCATGGCATCAAAACACAGGTGCCCCCCAGGCAAGGGCTGCAACTCGACATTCACATTATGGCGATTAAATAGTCCTTGTTGCTTGGCAATAATTAGAGGAGCACTGAGGGGCGTGGTTGATATCGCGATTCGAATCGTTCTTATTTGAGGTGATGGGGCGGTGTTGGATAAGAACAAAGGTAGGGTAATGCCCACGAAAAGTGCTAACGCTATAATTATTCCTGTTGGCTTCATATTGCAGTCTCAACCTTTATATTATCGAATATTATTATGGCGATGTTTTTATTATTTAAGCGCTCAGTGGTAATGTTGCGTCGCCGTATCACAACGGATCGATATCACCGTTAATCCAAGTAAGTGTAGTTAGGTTTAACTAAAGGGGTAAAAAATATCTCACTGGTGTTTAACGCTTGAGTCGAGGCGGGCGATAAACAGCCCTGGCGATAGACCTTTGTATGAAGTAGTCGATGCACTGATGATCAGTCATGGCCTTGCAAAATTGATTAGCCATTAACCTTAATTAAGCAGATAACACAACACAACATAATGGGTGGCATCAATGGATGGGGAAATGCCGCAGTGCCCTGTGCCACAAACATAACGATTTACCAAATGTAATAGGCATATTGTCTAGTGTGAATAGGACTTAATCGATACGTACTTTATGTGCTGGCAATAGGGCGTTTTATTATGGTTTTAAGCGGGCTTACTATCATGGTGACAGACTTATTGATATGCGATTCTCATAGCATTTCATGTATGGGGTAAGGAAGAAGCGACTCAGATGAGATCGAGAGCTGGACATAATAGTAATAACTGGGATGAATGGTGAATAATCGTAGGTAACCATAATGAGCATTAACATAATAACAATTATTAATTAGGTTATTAGCAGAATTGCAGAATTGCAGAATTGCAGTTTGGCAATTTGGTAAGCTAATTTTTAGTACTCTTATTTAGTACTCTTATTTAGTACTCTTATTTAGTACACTTATTCAGTGCTCTTAATGTCACGACTCTGAGTAATTTAGTCCTCTTAGGTTTTAGTCATTTTTACCTCAGCAAGGCATCAGTTAGTATGTTGCATGCATTCGCATCACGGTTATGTTAATTACCGTGATGATTGCGGATTGAGAGCATAGTTAACTCTTCTGCTGGCGCATAATCTCTATAACATCATCAAATGAGAGGTCGTATTGACGTGATAGATTAATGATTTTGGATTTATAAGTTTGGATGTTTTCTGTTTGTGCCTGCTTATATTCTTCTTCATCGACCAATTTATTGACCACTGTTTGTAACGTGGTTAACCGGCGTAAATTATAATTAAGCGATTTAAGGTACGTTTCCATTTGGTTAGCATTACGAGCGTTCTCCAATCCGCTAGTTTGCTTCTTTTCGTAGCCGTATTCGTCGAGAGCCGAGATGGCATCTTGTAAATCAAAATTATCAGTCATGTTATCTCAAGTAGGTCGATAGGAAAGTAAAATCAATTTCTCTACAATCCTATAACTGAATATGGCACAGAGATAGGATCTGCTAGGAGTTGCGACTAATTATAGATTGAGAATAGGTTTTCTAAAACCACTTATTGTAAATTTATCTCATGTTCATTTTAATCTTGCCTTGCTATAGTAACTTATTCATTTTATTGATGCACGGAGGCGTATATGCTTGACCTACTGCCCGATCTCTTCGACCTTTATGAGTCGGATTTATCATTACTTTCACCTCATTATCGACAATTTGGTCAAAAATCCATATTTTGGGGTGAGGTGGTGACCGTTAAATGTTTTGAGGATAACTCAAAAGTTAAACAGATATTAGCCCAAGGCGGTGAGGGGAAAATATTAGTAGTTGATGGTGGTGCATCCACAAGACGTGCGTTATTGGGGGATATGATAGCCCAAAGTGCAGTCGATAACGGCTGGAGTGGCATTGTCATTAATGGATATGTTCGTGATGTGGCGGCATTGAAACAGATGCCGATAGGGATCCAGGCATTAGGAGCTAATCCGATAAAAACGGATAAACGCGACATAGGGGATGTTAATGTCCCATTAGAGATAGACCGCGTTATAATTAAACCTGGCATGATGCTATACGCCGATGATAATGGTATTGCGGTGTCGTTAAAACGACTCGAATTACCTCTAGAGTGTTAAGCGTATCGCTGTCTATTCATTCACCAGATGGAACCTGTTATGAAATTTATTAAATGGTTGCTACTTGCTGTCGTTACATTATTTATTGCACTGGCCCTATATTTAACCGTGATATTTGACCCTAATGATTTTAAGCCGCAAATTGTCGATGCGGTAAAAAAACAAACGGGGCGGGATTTACTCATCAATCAAGATTTAAGCTGGACCTTTTTCCCTGCCATAGGTATTTCTTTGGGTGATATTACGCTATCTAATCCGCAAGGGTTTGAACACTCAACCATGGTCAGTGTTGATGGCATTGTGGCTGAGGTTGCACTATTGCCCTTGCTCAGTAAAGAGGTGGATATCGCGCAGCTGAATTTAGACGGTTTAACCGTTAACCTTGATACCTACAAAGATGGTCGTAGCAGTTTTGATGGTTTAACTTCGACTAAGAATAAGCAAGCCGATGATGCGGTCAACGAACAGGCTCCAGCCAATGTGCAACTGAGTCGTCTTAATATTGGTGGCATCGCGATTACCAATACTCAAATTAATTTATATGATGAGGCAAGTGGTAAGGTTCAGGTCTTCAGCCTTGATGAGCTTAATTTAGGTGTGTTTTCATTAGGGCAGTTAGCCGATTTGTCCTATAAGTTTAGTGCCAGTATGCCTGATGTGAAACTCGTTAGCGAAGGGATTGGTCAATTAACAGTGTCTGAGGATCTTAAGCAGATTAGCTTAAGTGATTTTGCCATCAGCAATACCATCAAAGGCGAAGGTATCCCCAATCAAGCAATGACCGTTGATTTAAGGACTCAAGTGACGGTCAATACCCAAGATCAACGAGTCGCGCTTATGCTTGAGCGCTTAGCAATCGACTCAATTACCGCAAGCGGTAAATTCGATATTCATTATGGTGCAGCGGTGCCTAATGTCATTGCGTCACTGGCATTTGATGATATTAACCTAGATAACTTGCTACCTAAGAGTGAAACGGCTGAAGCTACTGAGGCGACTCAAGCAACAGAGACTAAGCAAGAGGAGCCCGATCTTACTGGCCTAAAAGCGGTTAACTTAGCCTTAGATTTGAGTATCAAATCGATTGTGGTTAATAATTTGACCACCAATAATTGGCTAATGAAGCTGGTATTAAAAGAGGGGGTATTAGATGTTAAGCAGCTATCGGCTGAGCTTTATCAAGGTACCTTAACCTCATCGGCACGTCTAGATGGACGTCAAGCGGTGGCCAACTATCGTTTTGACAGTAAGATCTCTGGCGTGAAAGTACTGCCGTTATTGACCGACGCTGCCGAGGTTGATTTATTAGCGGGTACCGCCAACTTTAATATCACGGGTAACGGACAAAGTTTAATTAGTGACAATATTAAACGTAATCTAATGGCTAAAGGTCAATTTAGTGTGACCGACGGTGCGCTCTATGGAGTGAATATTCCGCAGATGCTGCGTGATGCTAAAGCAAAGTTGAGCGGCGATCTCAATGCCACATCGACAGGTGAGAAAAAAACCGACTTCACCAGCCTAACGGGGAGTTTCTCCTTGGCAAAAGGGGTGTTCAATAACCCTGATCTAGCGATGGCCTCACCCCTTATTCGTCTCGGTGGTCAAGGTGATGCCAATATTATTACCCAAGCGCTAGATTATAAGTTGACAACATCTGTGGTCGGCTCTCTTGAAGGTCAAGGTGGGAATGAACGTGATGCCTTATATGGTGTCGAAATTCCTTTTGCGATTACCGGAACCATGAGCGAGCCGGAATTTAAACTTGATACGGCGGCCTTGTTTGATGCCAAATTAAAACAAGAAACCGATAAAGCGAAAGACAAGCTCAAAGATGAACTGCTTAAAAAGCTAGGAGGATTCTAATGCTGAAGACTTCGGTCACATCTTTGTCCTTGTTACTCTTTATTACGGGTTGCGCTTATGCTGAACAGCCCGTTAAACCAGCTGCCGTTTCTGCAGAGGTACGTGCAATCGAGCAGGCAAACAGTGACAGTGTAAACGTAGTGAAAGGCCAGTCTCCGTTTGCCGATCGCAAGGCGATTGACCACCCCACAACTGAGCGACCAATGGATCCTCAAATGCCGCAAAAGAGTTTATTTAAAGGTGAATTGACGTCATCGTTAGTCGATAAAGGCCTTCAAGTGACCCTAATGGTGAGTAACCCCAATGATTATGGCGTGCCAATTCAATATCGTTCAGGGATGACGGCGGATCTATGGGTTGTCGATGCCGATGGTAAACGCTTGTGGGCATGGTCTGATGAGATGATGTTTACTCAAGCGTTAAGAGATGTCGTTATTGCGCCACATCAGCAGGTTAAGGTTAATTTTATGATCCCAGAGTCGCAGTTAGTGGCATTTCCAGCAGATGCGATGCTTCTAGCACGTTATGATGGTGTCGCCACCGAATCGAGCGAACAACAGGTGGCATTGGTGGATATTAGCGCACCATTAACTCGATAGGGTTTAAGCCTTAGTTGATTCATGCTCAGATGTGAAGCATTAGATGTAGTGCACTTAGGTTATTCGTGATGCTAATTTAAGAATAGTGAGTCAAGACTCACGGTAGCCAGATAATCAAGTGGTTCATTAAGCTTGATAAAGTAAAAAAGCGATGCCTTAGGCATCGCTTTTTTGTATGCATTATTTTGTTTAATTAGGCTCTGGAGCGGGTGACATCAACATGCACAGTTAACTTTTGCCCTGGCTGTAAATACTTTTTCCCAGAGAGATTATTCCATTGCACTAATTGATTAACTTGTACTTTAAATTTAGCGGCAATTTTGGCCAGTGAATCGCCACTGCGAACGATATAGTTGACGGTACGAGTAACAGTGCTTTTATTACTTTGTTGCCAAATGACTAAGGTTTTACCCAATTTTAATGGATCTTTTGGTGTCATCGCATTCCACTTGGCGAGGCTTGATACCTTAACTTTGTGGGCTTTGGCAATTTTCCAAAAAGAGTCACCAGGTTTAACGGTATAGTTAAGCTTGATCCCTTTACCACTGCGAGATTGTTGTTGCAAGCGCTGATCTGCCGACAATAAGTATTGTGAGGGATCTTTCGCCGCGACGGGGATCAACAGATGTTTACCAGCAATGATCGTATTGTTTTGCATATCGTTAACGGCACGCAATGCCGCTGGTGTGGTGTTGTAGCGCTCGGCTATCTTGCCTAAGCTGTCTCCTGATTTTATCTTATAGCGTTGCCATGAAAGCCGATCTGCGGCTTCACTTTGGGAAAGCACTATTTCAAAGGCTTCGGCTTTATCGATTGGCAACACTAATTTGTGTGGCCCTTGTGGCGCAGTGGCCCATTGGTTAAAACCTGGGTTAAGCGAATGCAGTTCATTAAGTGTCATATCTGCCATTTTCGCCGCCAGTGCCAAGTCGATTTGGCTACCTATTTCAACCACTTTAAGTTGTGGTTGGTTGGGGATTGGGTGTAGTTCAATGCCGTATGCTTCGGCGTTGTTAATGACATCGGCTAAGGCGATTAACTGTGGCACATAACGTTCGGTTTCACGCGGTAAATCAAGCGACCAGAAGTCACTGGATATTCCTTTACGTTGATTGCGCTTAATGGCATTAAGCACTCGACCCTCGCCAGTGTTATAGGCCGCGATGGCGTATAACCAATTTTGATGAGTTTTTTGGTACAGGTATTCCATCATATCGAGTGCCGCAGTAGTCGCTGCTGGCACATCACGTCGGCCGTCGTACCACCAGTTCATCTCTAAGCCAAAATATTTAGCCATTGGCGAGGTAAATTGCCATAGGCCAGATGCGGCGCCATGGGAATAGGCAAAGGGGTCAAACGCACTTTCCACTATTGGCAATAAGGCGAGCTCAATAGGCAAGTTACGCTTTTCGATTTCTTCAACAATCAAGTACATAAAGGGTTCAGCACGCTCAGAGACGCGAGCTAGGTGTTGTGGATGCTTGATATACCAATCGCGATATTGATTAACCAGTTTTTGATCTGGCACCGGCATGGTGAGCCCTAAGCGGATCCGTTGCCAGACATCGGTGACCACGACAGGCTCAGGTTGCTCTTCGGCGAGATTCACCAGCGGGGTTGCAGGCGTTTCGACCTGTGATGGTAGCGGTGTTACGGGTTGTACGGTTAAGTGCTGACAACCAGCAAGCAGGGAGAACCCTGCCGCCATCAGGACAAGTGGTAAGCGCATTAAACATTATTCCTTACAGATATGTCCCAGTATCGTACCTCGGATGAGTAGGGGGACTTAATTAGCGCGCTATTGTAAATGATTTCCTAGAAGTTGTCTTTCCATTGCCTAAGAAGCGTGAAACTGATGGTTTTATCCTGGATAGGTTGTTGAAATTGCTTGTTGAGAGATTGCTGTATCTTGGGGTCGTCGGTACGTAAAAAGGGGTTTATAGCCTTTTCATGGGCGATAGTGGTGGGTAATGTGGGGCGATTTACTGCTCGATATTGTTGTGCTTGTTGAACATAGGTTTGTAACGCACTATTGCTTGGGTCAACCGTCAAGGCAAAGCGTAAATTAGCCAATGTATATTCATGGGCCGGATAGACAAGGGTGTCGCCATCGAGCTGAGCGAGTAAGGTTAACGAACTGAGCATCTGCTCAGGTGTGCCTTCAAATAACCGACCACACCCGCCGCTGAATAAGGTGTCACCGCAGAACAGGTGCGAACCTATATGGTAGGCGATGTGCCCTAAAGTGTGTCCCGGTAAGTGAAAAATTGCCACCGGTGTATTAACGCCCTCTAAGGTGATCGCGCTAGTGGCTTGAGTGATGTTGTCAGTTATGCCCGCGATGTTTTCGCTTGCAGGACCATAAACCTTCAACATCTGGTTAAAGTGTTGCTGTAATTGAGCAATACCGCCAGTATGATCATGGTGATGATGAGTGATCAAAATACCTGTTAATTCAAGTTGATGTTCGGTCAAATACGCGATAACAGGCTGGGCATCACCAGGATCGACCACATAGCAATGGCGTGAGTCTGGCGATTTGATCAGCCATATATAGTTGTCGTCAAAGGCTAAAATAGGAGTAACAGAGATCATAATAATGGGTGCCTCAAAAAAGTGTGTCAGCTTGAGTAGTTTAATGAGCGAGGCTATTGCGTGTATAGCCCTTTAACGATTTAATACAAAATATTGATTTTTAAACATCGCATTTAATAAAACGGCAAGACTTACCCTATCGATACCACTTGTTGCAAAATGGGAGCGCATTGTGTTTATAACGGCCAGTAAACCACAGCGATGGCAAGATCTGCCAAATGGTCAATGGTTGCAAGAAGCCATTGAAGAGAAGCTGGCGCCATGGTGGCCTAAAGTGTTTGGCTATCATCTGCTCAACCTAGGTCCACTTAGCGCCGGGATAGATAAACCCAATTTACCCGTTGGCAAAACATTTTCTATCGCGCCCGAGGGCAAGGCATCGCTGACTGGTCATTACAGCCAATTACCGATCCAAAATGGGGTTATTGATGCAGCGGTGTGCAGTTTATTACTCGACTTTGAAACTAACCCTTACAGCGTGCTGCGCGAAACCGATCGTGTATTAATTTCAGGTGGCTATCTGTTTATTGTCGGTTTTAACCCGTTAAGTCCGGCTATTTTGGGGAAAATACTGCCCCGTTATCAAGAGTGGCTGCCTTGGTCTGGCCGATTTTTTACTCCAGCGCGGGTAAAAGACTGGCTGGGATTGCTGGGTTACCAAGTGGTCGGTGATGAGCGCCTAGCCTATCACCATTTGATGACAGATATCACAGATGAAAGCATTTGGCAGCACGCTCTGCAAGCCTGGTTGCCTGGTAGCGGCGCCGTGTACATTCTAGTGGCGCGTAAATTAGAAACGCCTTTGACTCCCATCGCCGATCGTCAGCGAGTGCGCCAACCCAATTGGTCGGCAGCACCAACCGCTGGCCGTAATGGGCCTTTGCGGGTTTATGATAATGATAAAGAGTGAATAAATGAGAATCACCTTAAAGCAGCTGATGATTTTTGAGGCAGTTGCACGCAGTGGTCAAGTTGCAAGAGCCGCTGAGCTCGTTAATTTGTCGGCCCCAGCGACCTCAATGGCACTGGCCGAACTGGAAAAGCAGCTCGATACACGCCTGTTTGAACGGGTCGGAAATCGATTACGCCTTAATGCTCAAGGCAGTTTGTTATTACCCTTAGCGACTGAAGCCTTACAAAAAGTTGAACAAATTGAACAACTTTTTTCGTCGCCAGAAGCCACTTTGAGCGGAACCTTAAACGTGGCTGCCAGCTCGACCATAGGTAATTATTTGTTGGCGAAAAGTGCCGTGGCGTTTTGCCAGCAATTTACCTCATCGATGGTGGATCTCAATATCACCAATACTCAAGCAGTAATCAAAGCGGTATTGGAGTTTAGCGTTGAAGTGGGTTTTATCGAAGGGCAATGTTTAGACAGCCGTATTAAGGTCGAGGCATGGCATAAAGATAAACTCTTGGTATTTTGTCATCCAGCGCACCCACTGGCTGGGCAGCAGGTCGAGCCTGAGCAGGTGCGTGGACAGCATTGGGTGATGCGTGAATCTGGCTCGGGGACGCGCGATTATTTTATCAATGCGGCGAATATGCTCGATCTGCAGCCGATTGAAAAATTTAGTTTTTCTACCCCAGATGCGATTAAACAAGCGGTCAGACAAGGTGCAGGCCTCGCGGTATTGTCAGAGCTGACATTAGAGAAAGAGCTAAATCGTAAAGAGCTGGCGGTGATTGAAGTCAATGGGTTGACCCTAGCACGGCAGTTTTATCGCATTAGGCACAAGAGCCGTAACCCGAGTGCCCTTTGTGATGCATTTGATCATTTTAGTCAGCGGTTTTTAAACATCGCCCCTTGATGCAGGTTGCTGATCACTGGGCGTTTTCGATATATCCCTTATCTATTTGCGTGGGTTTGGCTTCGGCGGCAAGACGTGCCAAAGAGTCGCAGCGCTCGTTTTCTAGGTGCCCAGCGTGGCCTTTAACCCAGCGCCACTCAATCTGGTGAGCTTGAGTGGCAGTATCTAGGCGTTGCCACAAATCGATATTTTTTACCGGCTGTTTACTGGCGGTGAGCCAGCCGCGTTTTTTCCAGCCGTGGATCCATTGTGTGATGCCTTGACGCATGTACTGGCTGTCGCTGGTTAGGATAATATTGCATGGCTCATGCAGTGCTTCTAGAGCGATGATCGGCGCCAGTAGCTCCATGCGATTATTGGTGGTGAGGGCAAAACCATCGGCAAGTTCTTTCACATGGGCCTTATATTTCATTACCACGCCATACCCACCGGGGCCGGGATTTCCTAAGCAAGATCCATCGGTGAAGATTAACAGTTGTTTCAGTCCAGTCATCAAGTTGCTACCATAGCGAATAATCTGGGCAGTATACCCAAAAATGTTAGATAAAAGCGGTCTTAAACATGAATCTTATCTCTAGCGCAAAGCGCCAAGTTATTCTCGATACCGAAACTACCGGTATGAACCAAGGTGCAGGTGCCATTTATTTTGGTCATCGTATTATTGAAATTGGTTGTGTTGAGGTGATTAACCGCAAGCTCACGGGGCGTCATTACCATGAATATATCAATCCGATGCAGGCGATTGATGAAGAGGCGATAGCCGTTCACGGCATCACCAATGAATTTGTCGCCAATAAACCAGTATTTGCACAAATCTCACAATCCTTTATCGATTTTATTGCTGGCGCTGAAATCGTGGCACATAACGCTAACTTCGACGTTAGCTTTATGGATCATGAGTTTTCGTTATTACAGCCAAAAGGGCCCAAGACTAGCGATATTTGTCAGATCCTCGATTCGCTCGAACTGGCCAAGTTTTTACATCCAGGGCAAAAAAATAACCTAGATGCATTATGTAAACGTTATGGCATAGATAACTCTCGCCGTGATCTCCATGGCGCATTACTCGATGCCGAGATTTTGGCCGACGTTTATCTCATCATGACGGGTGGTCAGACTAAGTTTGAGTTGTCCAATGAAAAACTGGGCCAAGAAGGTGGCGGGATCCAACGTTTAGCGCCTGATCGCGCAAAACTTAAAGTGATCGCCGCTGCGGCCGATGAACTAAATATGCATGAACAAAGGTTAGATTTAGTTGAAAAATCAGGGCAATGTATTTGGCGAGGATAAGCGTCATCCTATGAAAAATTGGTTAATATCCATCAGTGTGACATTGATGCTGGGGTTCGCTAGCATCAATGTTGGCGCTCAAGTGGTCGATTCGACTTATGCTAAAGCATTAAAAAATCGCTTTCGAATTGATCATATGGTCGATGAGGTAACCTTATTTATACAACGTGAGTACGGCAGCTCACCTGTGATTGTGGTGCTACCCGATGGGTCTAAATGGTATCAGTCGCGTCATCCTGAGTCTGTTAAATGGGCCGATGGTTTAAGTGGTGACATCATCAGCATCAAAGACCCCATGCCCGGCCCATGGCAACTCTTAGGGCAGGTGGCGCAGGGGTCTACAGTTGAACAAGTCTCCAAGCTGAATATCGATGTACAGCCATTACCACAGCCGGTTTATCAAGGAGAGCGCCTTAAAATTGTCGCCAAATTAATGGGCGATGAGCAGCGCATGCGCATGCCTGGGCTTGATTATCTCGTCAATTGGACGGTACGTTTTGTCAGTGAACATCGCCCTGGCGACGCAAATTTTGCCGAAGGCACCTTAATCGTGGGCAGTTATAGAGATAATGGCGAACAATTTGATGAGCAACCCGATGATGGGGTGTTTACCAGCGAGATCAATTTAACCCACCCTTGGGGCCATTACAGCTTTCAAGTAACGGCAGAAAATAATATTTTCAACCGCGAGTTTCGTCGTAACTTTGTGTTGTCACCTATGCCCATCACCTTGCAGATAATGGAGCCAGATGATCATCTCAATGGGCGTTGGCAGTTGCAATTGGCTGTGGATGATAGCCAGTTGGCGTTAGAGACGACCCATTTTGAGTTTGAACTGGTCGGCCCCGCCGGGATGAGGGTAAACTTACCGCTGCAGAGTATCACGCAAAAAACGCTTGAGCTGCAACTGCCTAAAGTCACCGAATTTGGTAGTTATCGTATTAAGGGCTCGGCGGTATCCACCACGTTAAGTGGACGTGAAGTGGTACTTAAACTGCCTGAACAATTTTTTAATTTAGTGCCGCCGCCAGCACCTACGCCAACGGCAGAAGAGTTAGCCGCCATCGCCGCCCAAAAAGCCGCCATTGCCGAAGCAAAAGCGAAAGAGGATGCCTTATTTTGGATCATGACCATTAACGGAACCTTGTTGATACTTGGCCTCATTGGTTTAGCCGTGTGGCGCAAACGGCAAAATTTGCACCGTGCTTTGGCCGTAACTGAAGCGCGTTTAGCCCAGCAGCGGACTCAAGATATAGGGCCAACACTGGACGAAATTGACTTATCAATGCCAGAAGATCTTCCTGCGAATAAGCCATAAAGTAATCGATTTAACATGAGTTGGTGGTTTTTTAACTAATCAAATCGCTTTTTTAAAATAATGATTGACGAGGGTTTATCGCCTCAGTAATATGCATCGCAACTTGATGTGGAGCGGTAGTTCAGTTGGTTAGAATACCGGCCTGTCACGCCGGGGGTCGCGGGTTCGAGTCCCGTCCGCTCCGCCAATCAAGTGCCTAATTTAAAATGTAGTATTAGTTGTTTTAAGATTACATGACCTTTTTGGAGCGGTAGTTCAGTTGGTTAGAATACCGGCCTGTCACGCCGGGGGTCGCGGGTTCGAGTCCCGTCCGCTCCGCCAAATTAAAAAAGCCCTAGCATCACTGCTAGGGCTTTTTTAATTTACATTTTTTATACTCATGCATGTCATTACCACTTCGGCCGAGTTCACAGCGCCCACATTCCCCTATGGCTTTATTGTTGCTTACCATCGCACATTGATTCTCTTGATGTCATTGTGGGATATGGCTGATGTTTGCCATGGTTATGCACCGAACAATTGATGGAATTAGAAAAAAATCGACAAGTATGCATGGGTCACGCATGCTGTAGAGTGTATATTTTTGATTAAAACGAAAGGACATATCAATGGTTGAACAGATCACTGCCATGTTAGGACTGGTCGGTATTTTATCCATTCTTTGCCAATGGCTAGGCTGGAAGCTTCGTTTACCAGCCATTTTACCGCTATTGATATGTGGTCTGCTCGTCGGGCCAGGCTTTGGGATTCTCAACCCCGATGCTGTATTTGGTGACCTACTGTTTCCGATCATCTCTCTTGGTGTGGCGGTGATTTTATTTGAAGGGGCGCTGACACTTAACTTTTCTGAGATCCGCGAACACGGCCGGATGGTGACCAACCTTGTCAGTATAGGTACTTTAATTACTTGGGCCATCATAGGTTGTGCGACCCACTTTATCATGGGATTCAGCTGGGATTTGTCGATGTTATTTGGTGCCTTAGTGGTGGTTACAGGCCCAACTGTGATTGTGCCCATGCTGCGCAGTATCAAGCCTAAAGCACAATTAGCCAGCATTTTGCGTTGGGAAGGCATAGTCATCGATCCCATTGGCGCTTTGCTGGCGGTGTTGGTGTTTGAATATATTGCCGTGGCTGCCGATCCAACGACCCATGTGCTTCACTCTTTAGTCTATATGTTAGGTATTGGTATCGGCTTAGGTGCGAGTGCAGGCTACGCCATTGGCATTGTGATCCGTCGTGCGCTCGTACCGCATTACCTGAAAAATACTGCCGTATTAACCATCATGCTGGGCGTGTTTGTGTTGTCAAATTTAGTGCAAGAAGAGTCAGGCTTGCTGACTGTTACTGTGATGGGTATTTGGCTGGCGAATATGCGCGGCGTCGATATTGACGATATTATCGAATTTAAAGAAACCCTCACGGTATTGTTTATTTCGGGCCTGTTTATCTTACTTGCGGCGCGCTTAGACTCACAAGCATTGCTGAATTTAGGCTGGCAAGGTATTGCATTACTGTGTGTGGTGATGTTTATCGCACGGCCCGTTAGTGTGTGGTGTTGCGGCATTGGTAGCTCTTTAGCCAGAGCAGATAAATGGTTTTTAAGTTGGGTGGCTCCACGAGGCATTGTAGCCGCTGCGGTATCATCATTGTTTGCCATTAAACTGGAAAGCCAAGGTTTACCCGGCGCCGAACAGATAGTGCCCTTAGTGTTTCTTATTATTATTGGCACAGTGGTGGCACAGAGCCTTACAGCCAGCCGCTGGGCTCGTTTTTTGGGAGTAAAATCAGGCTCATCACAAGGTTTACTTATTTTTGGGGCCTCAAAGTTTGCCAGAGCACTTGCCAAAGTCTTATTGAGTAAAAATGTGCCGGTGATCCTTGCCGATAATAACTGGGATAACATTCGATTATCGCGTATGGATAATATTCCGGTGTATTTCGGTAATCCTGCTTCAGAGCATGCTGAAAACGCAATCGATATGAGTGGAGTTGGCCGCTTATTAGTACTATCACCTTATCGACAGCTAAATCCATTAGTGACCTTTCATTACCAAGATGTACTGGGCAAAGATAAAGTATTTGGGTTAAATAATAATGAAGGCAACAGCGCCCGCCATAAGCTGTCAGAATCTTATCAGCAACGGTTATGTTTATTTGGTGAGTCAGTTTCCTATACCCGTTTAGCCACAACCATGGCGAAAGGTGGCGTGATAAAGGTAACCAGCATTACCGATAACTTCACGTTTACCGATTTTAAACGTCGTTACGGTGAAATGGCCTTGCCGCTTATTTATCTGCAAGAGGGCAAAGTGAAGCTTATTACCGAGGCGATCACAGACTTACCTGTGGGCATTGAGTTGATAAGCTTGTTATCTGCCGAAGCCCTAAGTGATACTCAGCTTAGCGACGAGTCTAAAGCGAAAAAGGTCAAATAGGCTAAGTCTAAGCCCGCTGATAACTATACTGATAGTCATAGTTAAGGGTTGTAAATCATTTAGTTGCTACTTAACACCTGACATCAGATCTATTGTTGCATCCATTATGCGCTCATCAACAAAGAGGGGACTTATCTAACCTGATGGGCTTGTAATGTAATAGGGGAGTTTTAACTAATGCTTTGACATAAAAATAGCCCTAATGCGTTAATCATAGGGCTATTTTTTTGTGTGAACTTGGGCGTGGGTAAGCAAGTAAAGGTATTAGCTCACTGCTTGTTTTTCTTCTTTAATCCTAACCCTAACTCACGGCCACGAATTCGCGCATAAAATGGCAATGTGATCAGTAATATCGCCAGTAACAGCACTTCAATCGCGGCAAATACCAAGGCGGTGTCGGTCACATACAGTAAGGTTAATCCATGTAGCATATACAGGCAGATAATAAAACTGCCCCAAGCATAGGTGTAGGGATCGCCGCTTAAAATGCCTTTTAATGGTGCCAGTAAGGGCAATATCCATAACAGACTAAAAATTAGCGAATATTCGCCACTTAGCCCTTGATTACCAAACCAGGCTGTCATCAATAACAACAAGGCCAAGTAGCAGGCTCGACTGATTTGAAATAGCTTATTTGAGCTCATGGGCCATTGACGCCTTATAAAATGCTTAATACGTTTTCGGGAGGACGCCCGATCGCCGCACGGTTATTGGCTAACACTATGGGGCGTTCGATAAGTTTAGGAGTGTCTACCATCGCTTGGAGAAGCAGTTCATCATCTTCAATATCGGCTAGCCCCTGGGATTTATATTCATCTTCTTTCGTGCGCATCAATTGGCGAGGCGTGATCGCTAATTTATCGAGAATGCCGCGGATCTCAAGCTGAGTGAGAGGAGTCTTAAGGTATTCTATGATTTGAATATCACAGCCTTTTTCTTCAAGTAACGCCAAGGTTTGACGGCTTTTTGAACAGCGAGGGTTATGAATAATACTTACTTGCGTCATAGGTTGTCTGCTGGTTGTCAAAAGTTGCCGATATTCTACTGTAAAAGGTGAGCGGAGTCACAAAGAGTTCGCTCACCTCCATGTTACAGCTGTTCGATCGCTTTCTTCGATTGTTTAAATTGGCGAATACGGGCTTCGATACGTGCCAGTTGTAGTGGATCTTGTTCTGATAAGCGATAGGCAAAATTAAGCTGGTCAATCGCGCCGTCGTAATCTGCTGCTAAAGCCATTGCTTCGGCTTTAATGTAATGCTCCATCGATTGATTGCCGACCTCTTTATAGGCGTCACTGAGTAGGTAGAGAGGTAACTGATTTTGTTTATCGAGGAAAATCATCTCCTCCAAAATAGGAATCGCCTTTAGTGGTTGTTTGTGTTCAATATAAGCATTGGCTAAATTGACATTGATCACCTGAGAGGTGGGTTTTAGTTGCCGCTGTTTCTCTAACATAGCAATTGCTTGGTCATGTTGTTTGCGCTCCAGCAGTAAGTCAGTTTTGGTGTCTATATAAAACAAATTATTGGGTGCTTGAGCCAGTAGTTCATCGATAATCTTTTCGGCTTGTTGAGTTTGCTTTGCACGCAGCAGCGCTAAGGCTAAGCCGTACTCGGCAGCTTGTTTATATTCATATTGGCCTTTTTTCAGCTGATTTTGAAATAGGCTTAATGCGGCCTCTTCACTATAGCTTGAGAAGCGCACTTGAATACGGGCTTTAGCTAACTGAAAATCGAGGTTATCGGCGATATATCGATGCGGATATTGGGCGGCGCGATTACGTGCCTCACTGATCCGTGATTCAGGTAGTGGGTGAGTCAACAACATTTGTGGCGGTGTAGTGGTAAAACGGTAGCGAGTCGCCAGTTTTGCAAAAAAGTCGGCGGCGCCATTAGGGTCAAAACCGGCATCGACTAATATTTGCATCCCAATTCGGTCGGCTTCCTTCTCATGGAGACGGGTGTAGTTAATCTGTGATTGCGTTGCCAAAGCCTGAGTGGTGGCCATTGCCGCCATTCCCGCCTGCGGCGCCGCAATAGTCAACAAAATGGCTCCTAGTAGACCCACCATGGTGGCTGTTGAGCTCTTATCTCTGGCTTCAATTGAGCGAGCCAAGTGACGTTGAGTCACGTGGGTGATTTCGTGGCCGATAACCGATGCTAGTTGGCTTTCATTATCTGCATTGAGGAACAGGCCTGTATGAACACCGACATGACCACCAAAAAACGCAAATGCGTTGATCTCATCATTGCGCAGCAAAAAAAAGTAAAAGGGGGTTTTGACCCCATTGGCGTGAGCCACCAGTTTATTGCCTAGTTCCGTCATGTATTGATTTAAGACAGGATCGTTAAGAATCGGTGCAGATGAGCGTATGACGCGCATATAAGCATCGCCATAGGTATTTTCTTTTTCTAAGCTGAAGGTGTTTACCGCGGCCGTGCCGAGATCCGGCAGGTCATTATTAGCAAAACCCAAAGGGGCTACAGCAAACAAGGCCAGTGACATCGCCCCCGCAAGGAGGGACTTGGCTGTGTTAATTTTACTCAAACTTATCCTTAGCGGGCTATCAGCATATCATGTTGATTATTAGAGTGAATAGAGCACAATTAGTTCATTTATGTCGAGTGACACCTTGTAATAAAAGCAAAGTATACTGCAACTTAATTGATAACTTGTGGTTTAGTCAGAGACTTAGGATAATAGCCGGAGTTTGTCTTTAGCAAGTTGATTATGACTTTTATTGATTTAACCTCTTATCGATGTCCCTTAGCCTTAGTTAAGCTTAAGTTGGCGCTTAAACAGATGAGTGATGGCGAGCAACTGCTGGTGAGTCTTGCAGATAAAGGCTCACGCCAAGATGCGCCGCGGTTTTTAACACGACAAGGTTATCTGTACACCGAACAGCAAAATAATGACCAAGTATTAGTGCTCGCCGTAGTTAAAACGGCGCGGTCGTAATTGTAATGCATGACTGAGTAGGAAGTGTGAATGTTATCCTTATTAAGCAATTGGTATAAAGACCGATTTAGCGATCCCCAAGCGGTAACCCTAGTGTTTATCATTGTGGGTATTGCGCTGGCCCTCTATTTTGCTGGCGGGCTGTTGGCGCCGCTGTTGGTTGCCTTAGTATTAGCCTTTTTGCTTGAGTGGCCTGTCGCGCAAATGGGCCGTATTGGGATCAATCGCACCACAGGTGCTTCATTAGTCTTGGTGCTGTTTATCGGTATGATGATATTGCTGATGTTCGGTTTGGTGCCCAGCCTCTGGAAACAAGGGCTCGGCTTAGTCACAGATTTGCCCTCCATGCTTGATAAAGGGCTTATCACCATCAAAGCGTATGTCGAAAAATATCCTCAGTTCTTAAGTACCGAGCAGCTAGATGCGACCGTTGGTGAGCTTAAAAAGTTACTCGATACCCAGCACCTGTTGGACTTAGGTAAACAGCTCATAGGTTATTCAGCCTCACTATTGGTGTTAATGGTTTATACCATTTTGGTGCCATTATTGGTGTTCTTTTTCTTGAAGGACAAGGAGCAGCTCATTCGTGGTAGCAAGCGCTTTATCCCGTCTAATCGTGACTTAGCTCGTAAAGTCTGGTTAGAGATGAATCAACAAATCTTTAATTATATTCGCGGTAAAGTGATTGAGATTTTTATCATTGGCGTGGTCAGCTATCTGTTTTTTGCCATTATGGATCTGCGTTACGCCGCTTTATTGGGCGTGTTAACCGGATTGTCGGTATTGATCCCCTATGTTGGGGCTACATTGGTGACTCTGCCTATTGCCTTGGTGGCGTTCTTTCAGTGGGGCGTGAGCCCTGAGTTTGGTTATTTGATGTTAGGTTATGGCATCATTCAAGCACTCGACGGCAATGTGCTAGTGCCTGTGCTGTTTTCCGACGCCGTTGACTTACACCCTGTATTTATCATTGCTGCCGTGTTGGTGTTTGGTGGACTATGGGGCGTTTGGGGAGTATTTTTCGCTATCCCGCTGGCGTCTTTGGTGAAAGCCGTGATCAATGCTTGGCCGCAAGTGAACTCGGCTTCGTTAACGTTAGATAAGCCTGAAGATGAAACAGCTGATAAGCAGACATCAGCTACACCATCGAACTAAGTGTATTCTTTCTTTTAAGTACTAAGAGTTGCAAGGTCATGGCAGGGGTAAGACTGTGCGGATTAAGCGCAGTAGAATAGGGCGTTAAGCCCAGTTTCGCGGTAATAACTTATGTTGTAACAATCATTTTGAAAATAAAAAGCCAGCAACTAAGCTGGCTTTTTTGTTAGCTAATGCATTGTTGCTTACTGGCTATCAATAACTTTCATAACAACTTCATGATGATCTTTGGTTTTAAATTTATCGAACACATGTAGGATTTTGCCGTCTTGACCGATAAGAAAGCTCAACCTATGGATGCCATCATACACTTTGCCCATAAATTTCTTCTCGCCCCACACGCCAAATGCATCGGCAATGGCATGGTCTTCATCACTTAATAATGAGAAGTTAAGTTGATGTTTATCGGCAAAACGCGCCAGCTTAGCGACAGGATCTGGGCTGATACCCAAGACTGTGACCTGATTGGCGTCAAGTTGGGGTTTACTGTCTCTTAAACCACAAGCCTGTACAGTGCAGCCAGGTGTCAGTGCTTTAGGATAAAAGTAAACCAATACAGGGCCGTCTTTTAATGCTGCTTCGAGTGAAATGGCTTCATCGTTTTGATCTTTTAGGGTAAAGGTTGGGGCAACATCCCCTTGGACTAAGGTTTTCATTCGCTTTCCTTTTGATTGCTGTCGATCCCCTGCATACGTTCAATATTGCAGCTAAGGTTCAATTCGTCGGCAAGTTCGATGATATTTTGTTCGAGTTGTTCGATATCCACTTTCTCTGGCACATTAATGGTTAAAAACACATTTTGTATTGGCTCACCGTCAGCGGTTTCTTCAGCATGTGAGCGTACGGCTGCAAGATCCAGTGAGCGGTCGGCCAAAAATTGTGTTAAGCGTTTCATGGTGCCACGCTGATCTTGACCATTAAAAGAGACTTGTAGGCGTGACACATAATGGCGTGGTGTGTGCTTTGAGGTGCGTTTCATCACGCTTAAAAGCCCCAGCTCGACACTTAATGCTGGCAAATTTGCTTCCATCTTAGTGATGGCAGGCCAGGAACCAGAAATCATCATGATCAAGGTAAACTCATTGCCGAAAATGGCCATTCTACTGTCGACAATATCGCAGTCACATTCACTCGCAAGGCGTGCAAACTTACTGACGATACCGGGACGATCCGCCCCCAGTGCGGTGACGACCAGATGATTAGACATGAAATTCCCCCGTGTTGCTGTGAAAATAGTACAAATAAACGCCGCTAAACGATAACGTTTTTTTGAAGCACGACATGCTAACACATGTTAGTGATTTTGCGATCCCTGTCTTAACAAACGCTCAAACAAATAATCAGGGTGCCTATGAGGTGAAATTCTCGCGCTGTGGCGAGAGTTATGCTTGTTTTTAACGCTTAGCATCAGTACCATAGCCAATCCTGAATCCTTGGGGAAGTCACATGATAAACGGAAGCATTGTAGCCTTAATCACACCAATGAATAGTGATGGCTCAGTCGATTATGCAAGTCTAGAGAAACTGGTCGAATACCATATTGAACAGGGTACGGACGCTATTGTCGCGGTTGGTACCACTGGCGAGTCTGCTACTTTACCCATGGCTGAACACATTGAAGTGGTCAAACACGTGGTTAAATTTGCAGCCGGACGCTTACCTATCATAGGTGGTAATGGCGCTAATGCAACGGCGGAAGCGATAGAGCTGACCAAGGCACAGGCAAACAGTGGCGTTGCCGCCATGCTTGGTGTCACACCTTATTATAATAAGCCGACACCCAAAGGGCTTATCGCGCATTATCGGGCGGTTGCAGCCTCGACCGACATTCCACAAATTTTATACAATGTACCAGGCCGTACTTCGGTAGATATGTTACCTGAAACCGTGGCTGAACTCGTGTCTGTGCCTAACATTATTGGCGTAAAAGAAGCGACTGGCGATCTCAGCCGCGTCGCAAGGTTACGTGAACTGTGTGGTAACGACTTTAAACTTTATAGTGGCGATGACCCAACGGCTCGAGAGTTTCTTAGTTTAGGTGGTGACGGCGTCATTTCAGTGACCAACAACATAGTGCCTAAAGCGTTTAAAGTGATGTGTGCTGCCGCATTAAACGGGGATATGGCCACCGCGATTGTGATAGAAGAGCAAATTAAACCTCTGTTTAGTGCTCTATTTTGCGAAGCCAATCCTATTCCTGTTAAATGGGCCGCTCACCGTATGGGTTTGATAAATGACGGTCATATTCGTTTACCTTTGACGGAACTTTCCCCCCAGTTTCATGGTCTGTTGCTAGAAGCGATGAAAAATGCCCGAATAGAGGTTCAATAATAGATGCTAAAGCAAGTCACCCCAATTTTACTGATTGCAGCTGTTTCAGCCTGTAGTTCACCCATTGATAGACGTCAGGCTAATGGTAGCGATGAGTATGTGTTATTGGAGTCTCAGCCCAAGTTGGTGATACCCCAAGGGCTTAATCAACCTAAATACAGCAGTGAGTATGATATCCCACCCGTTGGTAACAAGGTCGATACTAGCCTTGTGGGTAAAAAGCTGGATATTCGTCCACCATTACAAGTATTGCCTATGGCTGAAGGTACTCACGTTGAAGAATCGAGCGACAGTATTAAGGTTGTAGTCGAATCGATTGATAATGATATCGACTTAAGATCCGAGATGCTTGATATTCTTAAGGCCTATCTTAATAGCAAGTCAATTAAGATGGTTAAAGAAGATGATGAAGCCGGAATTATTGAAACGGATTGGATAGAGAACCAAGAGGTAATCGACTCCAATTTATGGGGCGCAGATGACGTTTATTTAGTGCGTCAACGTTATCGCTTTACCGTTAATGTGCGTCCTCATGGCCGTAGTGGTAATTTAGCTATTGAGCTGATTGATCATGAAGAGCGTTTTGACGGTCAAGATCAAGATGTTATCTTAAGCGGTGAAGATAAACGCCGTTATACGGTTGATATGCTTAATAACACTATTGCATTTATGAGTGTTAAACGTGCGCAATTAATTAAGGCTAAGCGACTGAAACAGAGTCTAGGTATCGATGTAAGTCTAGTGAAGGCCGAGTCTACCGCTGATACCGAGCCTGGTGCGAGTTATTGGTTAGCCCAAGCGCCGTTTAATCGCACATGGGATCGTTTACGTATTGTCTTACCAGAAATGGGCTTTGAAGTTGTCGACATGGACAGTAACAAAGGGCTCTATTTTATCAGTGTTAATGACGACTCTGGTTTCTGGAGTTCGTTATGGAATGATAACAAGCTTCCGTTAGAACAAGGTAGCTATCGTTTACGTATCGAACAAGATAGGGATAATACTAATACGCGTATTTACCTTAACGATATGAATGACGAGCCTTTGAGTAATGAGATGATTGAAACTGTCTACCAGACATTAGCCGATCTCATGCAAGAAGATCGTAAAATGCGCTAAATTCACATTCAGTCATGAAGTTAAAAAGAGGCTCGTATAGCCTCTTTTTTTATGCGTTATCGTTAAGATTTACCCCACAGTCAACCGCAATTGATCGCTTTAGCCATTTTGGGCGTACTGCAGCAGTGTTTTGTTTGCGTTAAGTTTGTAACCAAAAGTAAAACCCCTTGATGCGTCTTAAATCCTAGGTAAACTACCGTTAACAAATTGATGCCATTCGGAAGATTGATGAAAAAAACTATAATAATCTTAATGATATTAGCGGCAATCGCTGGCGCCTATTATTATAACAACCCATCTAGCAGTCAGCTAAGTATTAAGCCAAGGCCGATACCTAATGTGGTTATTGCCAAGGTTGAAATGCAGCCTATTCGTGATGAAGTTGAAGCATTAGGCACGGGCAAAGCCAATGAATCGATCACAGTTACGCCTAAAGTGACTGATATGATCACCGAGCTGAATTTTGAAGATGGGGACATTGTCGAGAAAGGCCGCCTATTGGTGCGTTTACAAGACAGAGAACAGATTGCCAGTGTTACTGTCGCTCGAGTAAAGATGAACGATCACAAGAGAGAGCTTGCACGTATTAGCTCACTAGTGACCAGCCAAACAGTAGCCGCACTAGAACGCGATCGACTACAAACCTTAATCGATACCGCCAAAGCACAGTTAGAGCAAGCAGAATCAGCATTAAAAGACCGACGCATAATTGCACCGTTCTCAGGCCGCCTTGGTTTACGTCAAGTCAGTGAAGGTAGTTTGGTGACTCCAGGTACAGTTATAACCACGCTCGATGATATCTCCACCATTAAATTAGATTTCTCCGTACCCGAGCGCTTCTTGCAGTCGCTTAAAGTGGGTAAGACGGTAGAAACTAGTGCGGTTGCCTACGATGGTGAACTGTTTAGCGGTAAGGTGATATCCATCGATAGCCGAGTCAACCCCACCACTCGCGCGGTTGTCGTGCGAGCGGCTTTGCCCAATCAAGATTTACGTTTATTGCCTGGTATGTTGATGAAGGTCAAGCTTATCAAGCAAAACCGTGAAGCCTTAATTATTCCTGAAGCGGCGATTATTCCTATCCAGCGTGATCAATTTGTGTATCTCGTTAACGATGACAATGTGATAGAGCAACGCCAAGTTAAACTTGGTATTCGTAAACGTGGCTGGGTGGAGATTGTAGAAGGGCTGCAGGTGGGTGAGCAAGTGGTGACCCGCGGTATTTTAAAGGTTCGCCCAGGTGATGAAGTGAAAGTGCAGCTGAGCGAAAACTTTAGTTTTCTTCAGCAGGCTAAGGTGGAGCCCCTAGTATGATCTTGACGGATTTGTCGGTAAAGCGACCGGTTTTTGCTTCCGTCATTAGCATCTTGTTGATTATATTTGGCTTAGTGGCATTTGATAAGTTGCCCCTGCGCGAATACCCCAATATCGATCCTCCGATAGTGTCGGTTCAAACTAATTATCGCGGTGCAAGCGCAGCGGTAGTTGAAAGCCGGATAACTCAGCTGGTTGAAGACCGTATCAGTGGCGTCGAGGGGATCCGTAATATTAATTCATCGAGCCAAGATGGACGTTCGTCGGTGACGTTAGAATTTGATGTCGGCCGAGACATCGAGGCGGCCGCTAACGATGTCAGAGATCGCATCTCGGGGTTACTGAACAATTTACCTGAGGAAGCCGATCCGCCAGAAGTGCAAAAGGCCAATGGCGGCGATGAAGTGATCATGTGGCTTAATCTGGTTTCGGATCAGATGAACACTTTGCAGCTGACTGATTATACTCGTCGTTATTTAGTTGACCGTTTCTCTGTTCTCGATGGTGTGGCCAATATTCGCATCGGTGGCGGTAAAGTCTATGCCATGCGAGTGTGGATAGATCGCCAAGCCTTAGCGGCGCGAAAACTGACCGTTGCCGATATTGAACGAGTGCTGCGTTCAGAAAACGTCGAGTTACCCGCAGGCTCTGTCGAATCTCAAGATCGTCATTTTACGGTACGCTTAGAGCGTAGCTTTAAAAATGCCAACGATTTTGCCAATTTAGTCTTGGCTGAAGGTGATGATGGCTACCTGATTAAGTTAGGTGATGTGGCGAGAGTCGAAGTGGGTTCAGAAGAGGAACGCATCACTTTTAGAGGCAATAAAGAGTCGATGATAGGCCTTGGCGTCTCTAAGCAATCGACTGCAAATACCTTAGATGTGGCGCGGGCAGCCAATGCCCTAGTCGATAAAATCAATCCTACCTTGCCCGCAGGAATGGAGATTAAGCGCTCATACGACAGCTCGGTATTTATCGAAGCCTCGGTCAAGGAGGTGTATCAAACACTATTTATCGCCATGTTTTTGGTGATAGTGGTGATCTACCTATTTTTGGGCAGTGTGCGCGCCATGTTAATTCCAGCGTTGACAGTGCCTGTATCGTTAATGGCGACGTTTATCGTGCTTTATGCCTTAGGGTATACCATCAACTTGCTAACCCTACTGGCGATGATTTTAGCCATTGGTATGGTCGTTGATGACGCAATTGTGGTACTTGAGAACATCCACCGGCGGATAGAGGAGGGCGACTCACCCTTAAAAGCCGCTTATTTAGGCTCACGGGAGGTGGCGTTTGCGGTCGTCGCG
Organism: Shewanella algidipiscicola; assembly: GCF_003605125.1. Lineage (GTDB taxonomy): Bacteria > Pseudomonadota > Gammaproteobacteria > Enterobacterales > Shewanellaceae > Shewanella > Shewanella algidipiscicola. The sequence goes on along the minus strand of NZ_QPQT01000001.1, from coordinate 47,313 downwards.
ACCACGTTAGTGTTAGTGGCCGTCTTTATGCCCATCACCTTCTTAGAGGGCGATTTAGGTAAGCTGTTTAAAGAGTTTGCCGTAGCCATGAGTTCTGCTGTGGTGTTCTCAAGCATTGTGGCTTTAACCTTAAGTCCGATGATGTGCTCTAAGTTACTCAAACCTGCTGGGCAGGAATCTTGGTTGGTGAAAAAAATCGATGCAGGAATGGACAGCTTGACACGCTTTTATCGTGCGACGCTCACCAAGGCGATGCAGCATCCATTTGTGGTGTCCTCTCTGGTGGTTATTGCGCTGGGAATGAGTGGCTGGCTAATGACTCAAGTACCACAAGAATTTGCTCCCCGTGAAGATAGAGGCTCGATGTTCTTAATCGTCAACGGGCCGCAGGGTGCCAGTTTTGAATATATCACTCCCTATATGGACGAAATTGAGTCACGCCTGATGCCTTTGGTTGATAGCGGTGATATTAAACGTCTGCTTATCAGGGCGCCGCGCAGTTTTGGTCGTAGTGCCGATTTCTCTAATGGGATGGCGATTATTGTACTAGAGGATTGGTCGCAGCGACGCAGCGCCTTTGAGATCATAGGTGATGTGCGGGCACGATTGGCCGATCTCGCCGGTGTGCGAGCTTTTCCTGTCATGCGACAAGCGTTTGGCCGAGGGGTAGGCAAGCCGGTACAGTTTGTCTTGGGCGGCCCAAGTTATGAAGAGATCGCTAAATGGCGTGACATCATATTGGAAAAAGCCAAAGATAATCCTAACCTTATTGGCCTAGATCATGACTATCAAGAAACCAAGCCACAACTGCGGGTGATCATAGATAAAGATCGCGCCGCTGCCCTTGGGGTATCAATCTCGCATATAGGTCGCACATTGGAGTCGATGTTAGGCTCAAGACTCGTGACGACCTTTATGCAAGGCGGTGAAGAGTATGATGTGATCATCGAGGGTGAGCGCGACAATCAAAATACCGCCCATGATTTAACCAATATCTATGTTCGCTCAGACCGTACTCAGGCGTTGATCCCCTTAGCTAACTTAGTGTCTGTGGAGGAGTTTGCCGATGCAAATCAGCTTAATCGCTATAACCGAATGCGGGCAATCACCATTGAGGCTAATTTGGCCGATGGCTACAGTTTAGGCGAGGCGTTAGATTACCTTAACGAGCTTGCCTACACCTATCTGCCAGCTGAGGCGGTGATTAGTTATAAAGGGCAGTCGCTGGATTATCAAGAGTCGGGTAGTTCAATGTACTTTGTATTCTTACTCGCCTTGGGAATTGTCTTTTTGGTGCTGGCTGCGCAATTTGAGAGTTATGTTCATCCTGTAGTGATCATGCTGACGGTACCGCTAGCCACATTAGGCGCGCTGGTTGGCTTATGGCTTACAGGGCAAAGCCTTAACATTTACAGTCAGATAGGCATTATTATGTTGGTCGGCTTAGCGGCTAAAAATGGTATTTTGATTGTTGAATTTACTAATCAGTTACGTGACAAAGGGGTGGTATTTAAAGAGGCGATTGTACAAGCGTCAAGCCAGCGTTTGCGCCCCATTTTAATGACTGGGATCACGACAGCGGCAGGGGCTATCCCCTTGGTGATGGCGCAAGGCGCAGGGGCTGAGACCCGTTTTGTGATTGGGGTTGTGGTATTGTCAGGTATTGTGCTTGCAACTATCTTTACACTGCTGGTGATCCCCGTGGCCTACTCATTGCTGGCGCAAAATACCAGTTCACCCGAAGCGATTAGCAGGCAGCTTGACCAAGAACTGCAACAACCTAATTAGTCTAAGTGGTGAATACAAAGCCAACCTTATTCGGTTGGCTTTTTTTATCTATGACGTTTTGCTAATTAACAACGTCAATAAGGTGTTGTATCTTTAACGTAACAAGGATTTTTTATCGTCAATGGCGATGTAATAAGGGAGTTAGTTGCGATGATAACTGAGATAGTGAACCTGACATCAGGGGGGACAATATCTGCGCCGGTGACGGCGCAAAAAGGAGCGATTCACTGTGATGGTCGACTCAGCAAGACTCGTTATCATTTACAGTTTGAGCCTTTTGATACGTCCTCCATCATTGGCCCCACCTTATTAGCTTTGGTTGATATCGTTAAGGTCGATACTTGCTGGGGTAAAGGTGCTGGGATATTACCTATAACCCCCAACGGTATCGAAGTCAGCTTAAAAGATGGCAGTCAATATCAATTTATTGTCGGTGATCCACAACAATGGATAGCACTATTAGTAGGGCAGCAATGATAGCTATGGCTTGAAGTGACAAAAAAGGCTTACCTTAGGTAAGCCTTTTTAGTCATGATATCGGTGTTAAGGTTTTGGCTTACCATCAGTATCGCTGTTATCGCTAGCGCTTGGCGGTTCCACTTGAGGCGAGTCATTTTCATTCTGCAGGCCCTTAGACTTAGGTTTAGGCTTTTGGGGGTGCCCCTTGCCAAATTGATGCATCTTAAACTTAGCGTTGTACTTGAGCACAGCAAGATTACTGACTATCACAGCGATGATTATGATGACAATTATCCAAGTTTCTAGACTCGACATGACTCACCTCTGGTTATTATTAGTCGACGGCTAAACGTGCTTCGCAGATGCGAATGTCTTCAGGTGTGTCAACTTCTGGTGAATCGAATGCACTAATCGCCACTTTGATTTTATAACCGTATTCTAGGGCGCGAAGTTGTTCTAATTTCTCTAAATTTTCCAGACGGCCAAGAGGCAGCTTAGCAAATGTTGATATGAAAGCGCGCGTGTAACCGTAAATACCTAAATGTTTATAGACAGGATAATCGTTGGTATCACGGCCATAGGGGATACGTGCGCGGGAGAAGTATAAGGCATTATAATCGTTATCGAACACCATTTTGACATGTTTAGGATCGTTTAATTCACTTTCTTCGGTGATCTGCACGCCTAAGGTTGCCATGGCAAATTCACCTGGATGACGCTCAAATAAGCTGATGAGCTGCTCAATAGTGATAGGGTCGATAAGCGGTTGATCGCCTTGTAGGTTAATGACTAAGTCGTCGTCTTTTAGCCCCAATTGGGTGATAGCATCTTCAATGCGGTCGGTACCCGATGCCGCATTTTCATCTGTCATGACCACTTTACCGCCAAATGATTCCACCGCAGCTTTAATGCGTTCATCATCGGTGGCCACATAGATGGAAGTTAATCCTTTTGCCAATGCTGCGCGTTCATATACGTGCTGGATCATTGGCTTGCCGTTAATCGGAGCTAGCGGTTTGCCGGGAAAACGGCTAGAACCATAGCGCGCAGGGATTAACAGAGTTACATTCATTATAGATACCTATTTTTATCAGTAAGTGGCGTCAAGATAAAAAGGCTCATAGAGAGCCTTATTCGAGAAGCCTGGGATTAAATACGACGGAACAGCTTAGTGAGCATCTCGTCGGTGACTTTTTCTTCCCATCCGCTACCATACACATTGTCCCATAATGGTCCCATGCTCTTGGTGACGGCGACCATTTTAGCGATGGTTTCATCAGGAAGATCTTTACAAATGTTCTTAGGTAGCACGATATTGTGCTTTTTCATCATCTGACGGAATTCTGCTACGCCTTCAGGGTAAAACTCTTCAAGTACATCAAAGGCTAAACAGTTGCCTATGCCATGGTGGTAGCCTAATACATAGCCTAGACCATAAGACACGGCATGACATGCGCCAACTTGGCTGTAAGCGATACTCATCCCGCCCATGTAAGATGCCATCATCAGCTTGTCATCTTTTTCTGGGTGATCGCCTAAGAAGACTTCGCGGCAAAGATCCATCGATTTTTCAGCGAAGGCCTTGGCAAATTCGTTGAGATAAGTACCTTGTAATGACTCGACACAGTGGATATAACAATCCATGCCCGTATAGAACCACTGATCGGTCGGTACGCCGTCGATCAGTTCAGAATCCATAATGATTTGGTCAAAAACCGTATAGTCTGAGTTTAATCCCAGCTTGCGCACTGGCCCACATAATACGGCGGTGCGCGATGCTTCGGCGCCCGTACCCGAAACCGTAGGGATACCTATATGATGTACTGCAGGGTGTTTTATGAGATCCCAGCCTTGGTACATGGCCGAACCACCAGGATTGGTTAGCATCAAAGAGACCGCTTTAGCCAGATCCATGGTGGCGCCGCCGCCTAGGCCGACCACGCTCACCGGAAGCTTAGGATTAAAGGCTTGGACTTGTTCAGTTAAAGCATCGACTTGTGCCGTGGTTGGCTCATCATCAACGTTGACATAAATGGTTAAATCCTGTGCCTTTGCTGGCACGCGGGTACCAAGGGGTTTATGTTGATGAACATCATCAACGAGAAACACCACAAAGTCATCGGCGTGCTGGCGTTCCGTATCAAGCACATTGTCAAGCTCGGCAAATGAGCCCCGACCAAAGATCATCTTAGGAACACATTTAAAGTTTTTAAAACTCATTACCACATTCTCCTTTGAGATTAGTACTGTAAGAGCAGGCCAGCGCAGTGGATTTAGGGTTACTGCGCGGCGGGCATACGAGGTGATTTAAGCAAAAGCACGTTTTATGTTGTCGATACGCTGTTTGATCTCATCTTCGGTCCAAGAGAGTTTGATCAGCATAGAGATGGTACGACTCATGATAGCATCAGACTTAGGCACGGCAACTTTAGTGTAATCAGGCTTATCTTTTATGAGGGTAATGGGCAAGGCTGCTGGCGATTTAAGTTCTTGAATATGCTTCCAGTTATTCAGGTAGTGCCAGTTGTTGACATACCAGTAGAAGCAACCGTCAACGCCATTTTCAGCCAGCTTTTTACTGATTTCAATGGTGCGTGTTTCTGTTGGCATCATAAAGGTTAGGAAGCCTGCTGAATCGCCTTGTGGATCCGGGATCTCGCGGAACGAAACCTCAGGGATCTCGGTCATGGCATCTTTTAGCATCTTCTTATTTTTGCGTTGGATCTCGATGATGGTGTCTAACTTACGCAGTTGAGCGAGTCCCATCGCCGAGTTCATTTCTGAGATGCGGAAGTTAAGCCCCATGATAGGGTGGCCTTCTGCGCCGCGATCGTTACCGATATGATCGTGACCATGATCTGAGAACATGTGTGCATGGTTATAAATGGTTTCATTATTGGTGATCACCGCACCGCCTTCACCGCAGGTGATGGTTTTAACCGAATCAAACGAATAACAACCGACATCACCAATGGTGCCTAAGGCCTGGCCTTTATAACTGCCACCAATGGCTTGGCAAGCATCTTCTAAAATCACTAAGTTGTGTTTCTCGCAGATGGCTTTAATTTCATCCATCTTTGCCATAGAGCCGCACATATGCACTAAATTAATCGCCTTAGTGCGTGGGGTTATTGCCGCTTCAATCCCTTCTGGTGATAGACAGAGGGTTTCATCGATTTCGGCAAAAACCGGCACGGCTCCAGCCATGAATACGGCTTCAACCGATGCTACAAAGGTAAATGGCGGCACGATGACTTCATCACCAGCGCCAATGCCGGCTGCGGCCATTGCCGTTTGCAGTGCTGCGGTGCCGCTTGATACTAAGTGAGCATGCTTAACGTTCATTTTCTCACAAAGCAGCGCTTCCATCTCACGTGTTTTCCAGCGGTCATTACGCATGTGGTCAAAGTTATAACGGAAGGTAAAGCCGTTTTCCATAACATCTGCAACTTCTTGCTTCTCTTCAGGACCAAATAGTTCAAAACCAGGCATCGAAAGTTTCCTTAGCGTTCATTGCGCGCAGGGCGCGAAAAATATGCTCAATTATAACTGGGATGAGGGGGGGACTGCGATGTTTATTCAGTAATATTTATCGCAATTAGCCATTTTTTTATATCGCTTGGATAAGACTGAATATAAAAAGCGCACGATAGGGTAATCATGCGCAGTGATATTTTGCGTGATTTGAGCCGTGCGCTTAACGGCGACTGATAATCTCTTTATCTACGGTAACGTCAAGATCGGTCAGCAAGCCATTTTCAACGCCGTAAATCCAGCCGTGTACTGCGACATTGTGGCCGCTCTCCCAAGCGTCTTGCACTATATTAGTACTGACCACATTGCCCACTTGCTCAATCACATTAAGCTCGCATAAGCGGTCGAAACGGGCTTTGTCGTCAAGTATGGCTAACTCAGAATCATGCAGGCGATGAATATCTCGAATATGGCCTAACCAGTTGTCAATTAGCCCTAAGCGTTGTTTGCCCATGGAGGCCTTTATGCCACCGCAGCCGTAGTGTCCCACCACCATGATGTGCTTCACTTTGAGCACTTCTACCGCGTATTGCAGCACAGATAAGCAGTTTAGATCCGTATGAATGACCATATTGGCGATATTACGATGCACAAATACTTCACCAGGCATGAGGTCGATTATCTGATTAGAGGGCACTCGGCTGTCTGAGCAGCCGATCCAGAGATATTCTGGACTCTGCTGCTGAGCCAGTTGTTGGAAGAAATGAGGATTCTCTTCGAGAATGCGGCCCGCCCAGCGGCGATTGTTGTCAAACAGAGGTTTAAGTAGTTTCATTTTATAACATTAATGTCTTTTAAAAGATTTTCGCTGGAAATTTTAGCACCTAATCACACCTTGGCTGGTCTATTCAGTGCTAAATACTGTAAAACGTTTCATCTTAGGTACTTATTAGCCTTTTATGTGCTGAGTATGAAATGCTAACAGGTGTTGATTAACTAGGTCTGCTTGCTCAAGATTGGCCATGTGTCCGGCGTGTGGCAGGTGGATATATTGACTGCCATCAATGGCATCGTGCATTAGATAACCTTCGAGTATAGGGTGCAACCGATCATCCGCGCCTGTCATGATAAGACAAGGCAAGGTTAATTGCTCAATATCTTCCATGATATCGCGTCTGCCATAGAGGATGCGGCCTAAGCGGTGTAGCGAGTCGATACGCTCTGGTGCAATGCCACTCAATTGCTGCTTAAAGGCTTTTATTAGCTGCGGATTATCTTGCTCTGCTGAGGCACTAAAGTAACGCGTTGCAAGCTGGTTTATATGGTCAGCAGAGATTGATTTAGTCTGGTTTATTTCATCGAGCATGGCGTAATAGTTGGCGCGGCTCACTTCCGGTTCAAAACCGAGAAAACTGCCCAGCATGACTAAACTGTTGACCCGAGCTGGCGCGAGCAAGGTTAGCTCCGCGCCCCACATGCCGCCGATCCCTTGACCAATCATTGAAAAGTTATCGATATTGAGGCTATCAAGTAAAGCCAAATATTGTTCAGCTAATTGCTTTAATGAGCGGCAAGAGGCAGGCAGCTTATCTGACTGACCATGTCCCCACAGATCTGGCACGATACAGCGATAATGTTGGCTAAGCTCGGCCAGTTGTGGCTGCCAGCTGGTGCTGTCACATAGGTAGCTGTGGCCGAATAACAATACCGGGCCTTCACCTATGTCAAGATAGTGCATCGTATGACCGTCAATAATCTGGGTGTGTTGTGTTAATAGTTGGTTCATGTTGACTCAATATAAAGTATAAAGATTAGCCCGCCGGAGAGGGGGCAACATGGAACACATAGTGGCTGACTAAGTGTTCGAGTCTAGCTAATATCGCGTTTTTTAATGCTATGGGTTGCTGCGACAAGATGGTGGCGAGGCTTTGAGGATCAAACGCAGCAAGATAATCGTTAGCTTTGGGATAATAACTCAAATGCCATGGCTCAGGGCTGACGCCACTTAAGCCCGCCTGAAACGGAAAATAAAACCCAAAATCGCCACAGTAACGGGTGAGCCAAGAGTGCAGCGCATGGCAGGGGCCATCGGCTTGATACTCGCTGGGTATAAGTTGTAACTGCTTGCGAGACATCTGATGCGCATCATATATGTCAATATCTGTGCCCCAATGATGGCGCGATGTGCCAGGCAGTGCCGACCAAAGTAAGATGGCATCGATTAATTGATCCTCGCTAAGGTGTCGGATATCGATAGGCTGTGAGCGTGCATCGAGGACCGCGCGTTGTCCCTTGGCTTTGGCGTTCCATATGGCTAATTGCCGTGGAAGATCACGATAAGCGGAGCAAATTTGTAATGAGATATTGTCTTTGGCGGCCGCGGTTTGCATCAACATCAATTGTTGAGCGGTATCACTTTGTAATTGATGGCCTTGAAAATCAATAAGCTGATTATTTTCAAGGCCATAAAGGTAGCCAGTGTTTAGCACAATAGCTTTTCCAAAATCCGCTGATATACCAAGGCAAGCTGTTCAATATCGGCGACCTTAACGCATTCATTCACCTTGTGAATGGTGGCGTTTACAGGGCCAACTTCAATGACTTGGGCGCCAGTAGGCGCAATAAAACGGCCATCAGAGGTGCCACCAGAAGTTTGCGGATCGGTATCGAGCGTGGTGATCTCTTTAATGGCTTCTTTGGTGGCTTGCAGTAGTGGCCCATCTTCAGTTAAAAATGGCAAGCCGTTATAGATCCAACTAATGTCATAATCTAAGCCGTGTGCATCGAGAATGTTGAGTACGCGCTGGATTAAAATCTCGGCGGTCACCTCGGTCGAGTAACGGAAATTAAACATCACCTCAAGCGCCCCAGGAATAACATTCGATGCGCCGGTGCCGCCATTAATATTGGCGATTTGGAAACTGGTTGGCGGAAAAAACTCATTGCCTTTATCCCAAATCATGCGCGCCAATTCATCCAGTGCAGGTGCGGCCTTATGGATCGGGTTATCTGCTAGGTGAGGGTAGGCGACATGGCCTTGAATCCCTTTGACGGTCAAGTTTCCAGTGAGGCTCCCACGGCGGCCATTTTTGACTATGTCACCTAACTTATGGGTCGATGAGGGTTCACCCACTAACGACCAAGTGATTTTTTCGTTGCGGGCTTCGAGTGTATCAATGACACGCGGGGTGCCATTGATAAATGGGCCTTCCTCATCACTGGTGATCAAAAAGGCGATTGAGCCTTTATGGTTAGGGTGTTGCTCGACAAAGCGCTCGGTGGCAACCACCATGGCGGCGAGCGACCCTTTCATATCTGCTGCGCCGCGTCCATGCAGATAACCGTCAATCACCACAGGTTCGAAAGGGGGGGTATGCCAGCGGTTAAGCTCGCCTACCGGTACTACATCGGTATGACCTGCAAAACAAAACAGCGGGCCATCATTGCCTCGTCTAGCCCACATATTGGTGGTGTCTTCAAACACCATAGATTCAATGGTAAAGCCTTTTGCGGCGAGGCGATCCGCCATGACCTGCTGGCACCCTTCGTCGAGTGGGGTAACCGATGCGCGGCTAATCAGATCTTGTGCCAGCGTTAACACAGCGTCTGTCATTAGTTAAAGATCTCCTGATACTGTTCGGCCTTAAAGCCAACCCATACCTTATTTTTAATCACTAATACCGGCCGCTTAATCAAGGTAGGATGAGCAAGCATCAATTCGATAGCTTTGTGCTTGTCTATGGCGGTTTTATCGTCATCACTGAGATTTCTAAAGCTAGTACTGCGTTTGTTAAATAACGTCTCCCAACCTAAGGTCTCGACCCAGGCTTCTAAATCGGCTTGGTTTAGACCATCGTCACGAAAATCATGAAAAACAACCGTTTGTTGATGTTGTTCTAGCCACTTACGGGCTTTTTTAACGGTATCGCAATTTTTTATGCCATAAAGGGTCAAAATGGGGTCTCCTTACTGGATGAGGTGCGCTATTACTGCGCTATGATTTGCATTGTGTCATCGAGTCTTGTCCGGCTCAAGTGTTACGATAGGCGCCGATAATAAATGCTCAAAAAAACGTTGATTTTGGGTCACGTTTGATATGACATTATTGCGCCATTTAGGCGCAATAATGTGTTGGTTGTATACTTGTATATGGACCATGAAGTTCAGCATTAAAAAGTAATCATTAATCGCTGAGCCCTAAATCAAGAGTTAAGCGTGACGCTTAGGACGATTTCTATAACTGCACTGAAAAGATAATGTCTTTACCCGCCTCGATAGAGCCTTGATGTTTATCAATACGCTTAATATCCTCCATATTGGCCAACACCACAGGAGTAAGTAAACTTTCTACATGGGTTTTGAGGTAATCGAGATCAAATTCCAATATGGGATCGCCCATCTTTACTTGCTGGCCTTCTTCGGCTAAACGCTTAAAGCCGTTGCCGCGCAGTTCGACCGTGCCAACACCAAAATGGACAAACAGCTCTAAACCATGGGGAGATTCAATGCTAAAGGCATGGTTAGTTTCAAATATTTTGCCGATAGTGCCATCGATTGGCGCTAACATTTGGTGACCCTTCGGGGCGATTGCTATGCCGTCACCGACAATCTTTTCAGCAAATACCACATCGGGTACTTTTTCAATGGCAACAATCTCACCCGACACGGGGGCGAACACATCTATACCACCACTGATGGGCGGTTGGCCTGACACTAAACGCCGAATTCGACTCAAAAATCCCATTAATTAGCCCCTATGCTGATGCCCAGCTGAACGATGAATACGTTTTCGATAGCATACTCAATAATTATCAAGAGTGACAGCATGTTAACAACTCATTTAGTGTCTCTATGCGTGAAATCACTTTAGCATGTTGCGCCAGTTCGACACACTCTATGTAGGTCCAGCGGCTGAGCTCTTGTTTTATTTCAAGTAAGGCTGCCACACTAACACTTAATTCATCAATGCCAAGACCAACTAATAGGGCAGTAGCGCGCGGATTACTGGCTAATTCACCACATAAAGATACTGTCACTTTGGCTGCGTGGGCTTGGTTAATGGTTTGACTGATGAGTTTGATGAGCGCCGGAGACAGCACTGGATAGCGCTTAATGAGCTCTGGATTGCCTCGGTCTGCAGCCATGGTGTATTGTGTTAAGTCATTGGTTCCTATGCTGATAAAGTCGAGTAAAGGTAGCATCGATGCTAAATTTAATACTGCTGCGGGGGTCTCGACGACGATCCCCATTGACAGTGGACCATAGCCCTTCTCTTGCTCAATAAGCTCTGTTTTACACTGCTCGATAAGTGCCAATATCGTCTCGAGCTCTTCGACTTGATTGACCATAGGAAACATTAATCGAATCGGTCCCTGATTGGCAGCACGCAAAATGGCCTTTAGCTGTACACAAAACAGTTGCGGGTGGGCAAGGGTGTATCGTACACCACGTAGCCCTAATGCTGGGTTTTCCTCAACGGGCATTGCTAAAGCAGGCACCTCTTTATCGGCACCGATATCGATAGTACGAATTGTCAGTATTCTGCCGTTAAGTAGCTGTAATGCATCACAGTAAAGTTGATATTGTTGCTGTTCATCGGGCAGTTGTTGGCGGTTCATCAACATAAACTCGGTGCGAAATAACCCTACACCTTCACCACCAACGGAGCTAAGGTGATTGATTTCGCTAATGCAGCCTACGTTAGCAAGTAGGGCGATGGGGTGGCCATCTGAAGTTTGAGTGGGGTGATCTTTAAATTTAAGTAACTCAGTTTTACGTCGTAATGTTTGTTGCTGTGCCAGTGTCAGTTGCGCAACCTGCTCGGCATCGGGATCGATAAACAGCAAACCATTTAGGGTATCGATAGCAACGGGTGTACCATCGACGATATCGTTAAGATTGCATTCACAGCCCACTAGGGTGGGGATATCGAAGCTGCGTGCTAAAATAGCGCTGTGGCTGGTGATGCCGCCCGTTTGCAACACTAATCCTGCGAGGTTTTCTAGCGGTAACAGGGCAAATTCAGCTGGGGTGATATCTTTGGCGATCACTATGCTATTGCGGGGCAACTCGGTTAATGTACTGCATTTACCCGTGAGCAGGGTGGTTATAACTCTTTGACCTAAAGCTAATATATCATCAGAGCGGCTGGCTAAATAAGGTGAGTCCATCGCCTGCAGTGCTTGGGCTTGTTTAGCAAAGGTATGTTCTACCGCTAATGCCGCAGAAAACTGTTGCTCAGTTATCGCTGCGCGAAGCTCAGCCTGCAGATCAGCGTCTTCTAACAGTAGTAAATCTGCCTCAATTAATTGGTAATGCTCACTATTAGGATCGAGATGCTGCGCACTGTGTTTTATTTGCTGAATTAAAGAAGCGAGTGCTTTGTCGAGTCGAGCCTGTTCTATTCCCAGCTGCGCAGGCGGTATAAGATGGTAATCGAGCTGACTGTGATAAGGGGTAACCACTTTTGCTTGCCCAAAGGCGATTCCTCCCGCCACGGCTATCCCTTTAATGCGCATCTCGAACTCCTTGTTAACTTAAGGTGATTAGCAGTTCAGAGACATGCTCTACCGCTTGTTGTGCCTGTTCACCGTCAGCTGTGACAGTAACAGATACCCCTTTATATAAACCTAATGTTTGTAGCTTAAACAAACTCTTGGCACTGGCCTGTTTGCCTTGGCATTCGACGAGGATATCACAATCGTATTGTTTCGCCGCTTTTACTAATAACGCTGCAGGACGGGTATGAATACCATGCTCTGCCAATATTGTGACTGTTCTTTGGTACATAAATAGACTCTTTAACCGAGGAAATAAAGCGATAGATCATTGGTAATGAATGATTTGGTAATTGTTTTTTTTGAGCGCACCAATGGCCAGCTCAAGCTTCTCCTTTTTAACAAGCACATAATCGGTATCGAAGGTTGAAATGGCGAAAATACTGACTTGGGCGTTAGCAAGGGTGGTCGATACACTTGCCAATATACCTGTCATGGAAAAGCCTAGCGGCCCTACAACTTCTAAGCAGCGCCAATCTCTTTCTTGTTCAAGGCTATCTAGGACTAATGCGGCAGGAACCACTACAGACAATTCATCTTTGGTTTTTCCAATAAAAAACATCGGTTGACGTAACACGTCGGGATTAAGCATTGTGTCGGGACTAAAGCTGTGGATAGTGTAAAGCTGCGGGTGAACTGCCAACGTCATGCGCGCCATAATCCTAGCTCTCGCTTTAGGGGAAATAACTATAGCGTTAAGTTTATCACAGTTTACTTAAAAAAAAGGAGCGCTAAATAGCGCTCCTTTAACAGATATTGGCTTTAGCCTTATACTTTAAACTGTCCTAAAATTTGGGTGCTCGTCTGACTAATTTGCTTAAGAGATTCGGCCGCTAGGCGGTTACTTTCATTAGCTTTAACAGAGACCTCAGATAATTCAGTTATGCTGCAGACGTTGCGATTAATCTCTTCTGTCACCAAAGATTGCTCTTCTGTTGCACTAGCAAGTTGAGTATTCATATCACTGATATGGGCGATTAACTCTAAAATGGCGTTAAGTGAGTCGCCAACCGCCTGTGCTTGGGTTTGTAACTGCTCCGATTGCCCTTGATTTTGATTGTTACTGGCGATCACACTCGCGACACCGGTTTGAATATCGGTAACTATTTTTTGGATCTCATTGGTCGAGTCTTGCGTGCGGTTAGCTAATGCGCGCACTTCATCGGCGACCACGGCAAACCCGCGCCCATGGGTACCCGCGCGAGCGGCTTCAATGGCTGCATTGAGTGCAAGTAGGTTGGTTTGATCTGCAATGCCCCTGATCACTTCTAAAATATTGCCAATTTGTTTCGATGAGACCCCGAGGTGTTCGGTGATCACCTCGGCACTGCGCAGTTCTTCTACCAGCTTATGGGTATTATTTACAGTACTATCCATTTGAGTTTTACTGTCAAGGGCTTGTCGCTTAACGCTGTTTGCGGCATCGGCGGCTTGCTGGGTATTACTGGCCATCTCTTGTGTAGTCGACAACATTTGATTAATGGCGGTGGCAACATTGCTGGTTTCTTGATGCAGATGATCGACACTGGCATTGGACTCACTCACGGCATTGAGTAAACGATCGGCATCTTGGTTAAGATGATGACCAACGGGCTGCAGCTCTGCGACCATATGGTTAATTTTACCTACGAAAACATTAAATGCTTTAGCTAGTGCAACTACCTCATCGTTACCCGTTGTGGGCAAGCGTTTGGTTAAATCACCTTCCCCTTGGGCGATGTCATTCATGGCATCGATCGCTTGCGTTAACGGCGCGCTGATCGAGTGATTAAGTACCAAGAAGAAGGCAAATATGGGGACTGAGATTAGCAGCATAATGGCCAAATAGTCATACATCACGCTAATGGTCGTGTCATTAACATCGCTCATATAAGCATTCGTGACCAAGGTCCAGCCCCATGGCGTAAATGCACTGGCTGACACCAGTGCTTGCTCTTGTTCACCATTGCTAGGATCATGCATTTCGACAATATGTTGTGCTAATTCTCCTTGCTGGGCTTGACTTATTAGCTGTTTAAAAACGGCAGGAGCACCAAGCGTGCTCAGAGACTGCCCCGCTTTTTCTGGATTGGCTCCATGAGCAATAACTGTGTTATTTGCATCAAATAAGATGAAATAGCCATGTTGACCATATTTGGCTTTATTAATCAGCTCGACGGCTTCGCTTTGGGCAGCCATAGTGCTGTTTTTACCTTGCTGGACTTGAATGTGATGCGAGTTAATGATGCTAAGCATGGTTGAGAGCTGGGCATCATTTTGTACCCATTTCTCGTTAATCAGGTTGTTACGTTGCTCATTAATCGAAAAACTAGCAAAAACGAAAGTACCAATGGCGGCCAGTATTAACATAAATATAAGCCGTTGTAGTATCGTAAATCGTCTAAGAATCGCGAGCATGATATCCCTTATTATGTTGCGAACTGTTCTTTATGGCCAATATACCTCGTCATGTATCTGAATAAAATCAATAGCCTGTTTATAGGTTTATTATTAGTAAATAATTGATCTAGCTCACGCATTTTTGGCAAGGTTAGTCGCTTTTATACCAAGGTATACTTTACTTTTTACCTTCAAACTGAACTGGCAGCAAGATAATGATATGAGGTGATTCAATGGTTTAAGGCTCAAAAGTCTGTTGTACAAGCCCTGTGGCGCTAAATTATGATTTAGCTTTGATTTTTAGGGCATTAGCGCGCAGAATTAAGCATTGATTTTTTTGGAATAAACATAACGATGACATCTCAAGTGATCACCTCCGATGATATTTTATTAAAGCTTTGCCACTCTGTTTCTCATGTACTATCTAGCACCACATCCAGCCCTATATCACATGCGGCTATGATACAAAGTATTAATAAGACCTGCTTAAAACCCGATCTAGGTTGTTTCTCTATTTTTGATGGGGGATTTTCTGGTTTAGTGGTGATCAACTTCTCTGCCAAGGCTGCGATTGAAATTTATCAAGCCTATATGAAACAGATGGGGATGCCAGAATCAGATTTAGCCTTTTCGCATACGTCAGATGAGGTGGCCGATATTATGGGCGAATTGATGAATCAGATTTTAGGCGACTTTATCGTCAAGATGAATAAAGAGCTACAAACCTCGATTAATCAAAGCCAGCCTAAAATGCTCACAATTAATAAAGAGCTGACCATCTCAATTGACACTAATTTGGATGAAGCTGTGGCGAGACGCGTGGCGTTTAAAACCGCAGAACATCATATTTTTTATCTTGAATTTGCGATGGATAAAACCGAGTTTATTAAACTGACCGAATTTGAACAGGATGAAGAGCATGATCCCGATGCGCTGTTAGCACAACATAGTCCTGGTGGTTCGGCATCTTGGGCTAAATCGGTAAATCAAGCCGTGGTGGTCGACGATGACGCCGATGACTTAATGAAAGAGCTAGGTATTTAATTGACGCTAGTGATAACCGATATAAGTAAATGCTCTTGCTGGCTAACAGCAAAGCGGCATTGCTAAAAAAGGCATCAACCCTTTCGGGGGGCTGACTAAATTAGTGTGTATGCTTAAGTCTATTTAGCTTAAGCATTTAGTCCATAGCATATGGCGCTTCGAATATGGTGCTTCATTATTATTCCTGTTTATCCACTGTATAACCCCATTGTGCTCAACTCGATTGATTGTCTGCGTATTTGGCAAAGAAACGCTCAAGGTTAGCTTTTGGCTGCTTCTGTAATGCCGCCATCATAGCAAAACTTGGCGCTTGGCACTGCCAGCGTTGGCATAAGGTGTCGAGAATATGTTGCCATAACAATGCCGTCATCTCTGCATCGGCTAATGCACGGTGAAAGTCACCTTGCTGCTCGATACGATTATGGGCCACTAAGGTGGATAGTTGATGATTACTTGCATCGGGATAAATGCGTCGAGCTACCAACATTGAGCAAGCAAAACGGCCAGAATAGTGGCGGTGTATCCGTGCCAATTCAGCATCAAGAAAGCGCTGGTCGAAACTGGCATTATGTGCGACGAGGTTAGCGTCACCCATGAAGTCGGCAAAGTCATGCATCACAATGTGGCTACTAGGCGCCTCGTTTAACATGGCATTGGTAATGCCTGTGTACTGCTCAATAAAATGAGTGATCCTAAAGCCTGGATTAATCAACTGCTGAAAATGGTCAACAATCACACCTTGCTGTAATTTCACTGCACCAATTTCGATGGCGCGATCACCTTGAGTAGGGGAGAGACCCGTGGTTTCGAAATCCAATACCACGACGCTATTTGCACTGTTCATCTTATTGTTTATCCATTAAAAAATAAAACCCCGACGATTTACATCGTCAGGGTTTTTAAGTTTAAGAATTAACCTAAAAAGTCAAAAATTACTTCTTAGCGTTTCTTTCTTTAACTTCAGCGATCACTTTTTCAGCTACGCTGTTTGGACATGGTGAGTAGTGTGAGAACTCCATAGAGAACTGACCACGACCCGATGTCATTGTACGTAGTGAACCAATGTAACCGAACATTTCTGATAGCGGTACGTCAGCTTTAACACGAACACCAGTTACACCAGCCATTTGGTCTTTGATCATGCCACGACGACGGTTAAGGTCACCAATCACATCACCAACGTTGTCTTCTGGGCTGAATACATCAACTTTCATGATAGGCTCAAGAAGTTGTGCACCGGCTTTAGGCATAGATTGACGGAACGCACCTTTAGCTGCAATTTCGAACGCGATAGCTGACGAGTCAACTGCGTGGAAAGCACCGTCGGTAAGTTCTAGTTCAACGTCAAGCACAGGGAAACCTGCAACAGTACCAGTATTCATCATGCTGGCGAAACCTTTCTCAACAGCAGGCCAGAATTCTTTAGGTACGTTACCACCAACAACTGATGACTTAAATGTAAAGCCAGAGTTTTGCTCACCAGGACGGATAACATAGTCAATTTTACCAAACTGACCAGAACCACCAGATTGCTTCTTGTGCGTGTAGCTATCAGCAACTTCTTTAGTGATAGTTTCACGGTAAGCAACTTGTGGCTCACCCACAATTAGGTCAACGCCGTAAGTACGCTTAAGGATATCAACCTTAATGTCTAGGTGAAGTTCACCCATACCTTTAAGGATGGTTTCGCCTGAGTCTTCGTCAGTCTCTACGCGGAATGATGGATCTTCAGCGATCATCTTACCGATAGCGATACCCATTTTCTCACTGCCGCCTTTATCTTTTGGTGCAACAGCGATAGAGATTACTGGCTCTGGGAATACCATGGCTTCAAGAGTACAAGGGTGCTTAACATCACATAGTGTATGACCAGTTTGTACGTTCTTCATACCCACGATCGCAATGATGTCACCAGCTTGTGCTGATTCAAGTTCGTTACGCTCATCTGCGTGCATTTCACACATACGACCAATACGTTCAGTCTTACCGGTTGCGCTGTTAAGGATGGTGTCACCCTTCTTAAGCTTACCAGAGTAGATACGTACGAAGGTTAGGGCACCAAAACGGTCATCCATGATCTTGAATGCAAGCGCTTTTAGTGGCTCATCAACTGAAACTAGGGCAACTTCACCAGTTTCGTTACCTTCTTCATCAGTCAGTGGCTGAGGATCAACTTCAGTTGGTGCTGGCAGGTAGTCGACAACTGCGTCAAGAACGAGCTGCATACCTTTGTTTTTGAATGCGCTACCACAGTATGTTGGGAATAGGTCAAGATTACGTGTACCTTTACGGATACAACGCTTGATCTCTTCAATAGACGGCTCTTCGCCTTCCATGTACGCTTCCATCAGATCATCGTCCTGCTCAACAGCAGTTTCGATTAGCATTTCACGGTATTCTTCAACCATGTCAACCATGTCAGCTGGTACGTCTTCGATGGTGTAGTTTTCTGCTTCACCTGAATCGTCCCATACCCATGCTTTACGAGTCAGTAGGTCAACAACACCTTTGAACTCATCTTCGATACCGATTGGTAGAACCATAACTAGTGGCGTAGCCGCTAGTACGTCTTTAGTTTGCTTAACAACGCGTAAGAAGTCAGCACCCATACGGTCTAACTTGTTTACGAAGATGATACGAGCAACACCTGATTCGTTCGCATAACGCCAGTTGGTTTCTGATTGTGGTTCAACACCACCAGAACCACAGAATACACCGATACCACCATCAAGTACTTTAAGAGAGCGATATACTTCTACTGTAAAGTCAACGTGGCCAGGGGTGTCAATAACGTTAAAACGGTGGTCTTTCCAAAAACAACTTACAGCAGCAGACTGAATGGTAATACCACGCTCAGCTTCCTGTTCCATGAAGTCAGTTGTAGATTCACCGTCATGAGTTTCACCGGATTTATGGATTTTACCAGTTAGCTTAAGGATACGCTCAGTTGTAGTAGTTTTACCCGCATCAACGTGAGCAAAGATACCAATGTTTCTGTACTTTGATAAATCAGTCATTTTTCTACTCTATTGGAGTTACGTTCTAAAATTCGGGGGGAAGTATATCAATACTTTTAGAATTGTTTTATAGATTTTTCTTAAAATCATTCAATTTTGCCTAATTAGGTCAACTTTACCCTTTCACATAATTGTTTGTCACCAGCTACAGGCCTTGCCATGCCTTGTGTTGCCGACTTTTTATTCACTTAGTGCCGCGGTTGTTATCACTTATATTTTTTTGTTTAAATGTAAGCCACTTTCAGCACTGAACATTATGTGGGTAACTGTGATACTGCATGAATAGGAGGTGTCTGTAGGAGATTGTGCCAACCGCTGCTACCATAGCGGGCAATCTCACTGCCTAGACAATAAAAGGCAAGGGTGTCACTTATCAGGAGTATTTAGCGTGGCAATTGAACACAGTGAAATCACCGGGCTATTGAGCACGCTTAAGTGCAGAACCAATTTTACCGTTAAAAAAATGACCGAATATATGCTGCCCGAGTTAAAAGAGCCTTTTTATCTCTATGGGGCTGACAAAGATTGTCTATTGGTTATTCGCCCTGCCTATGAAGTGTTTCTTGCCGAGTTGTCCGCCCTTGATGGGGTAAAACATAAAGCAGGATTTGTACACCATAGTGAGATGACCCGTTTTCCTAAGCGGGTACAGAAAAGCCTTAACGGTATCCATTATGGTTTGGGGTTTAAATTTACCGATGCAGCCGCATTAACGCGTTTTATCACCCGGTTGATTGCCATTAATCAAGGGCACTAAGTCGATTTTATGATTGGCTCGGTCACGCCCTGTGGAGTGATTGGCAGTAAAGGGTTTTATACACTTGCTGGAGTTCTGTTATAATCAGCGCCACGATTGTGATGCCCGTTTTGATAGACTTGTTGATTAATTAGCAGGGCTAAATCTATTTAGCTAATTTTTGTCCCATTTTGCGTTTAATGCTGCCTTGCAAGGCGCCTTAAAATCAGGTTTAGGACTCACACTGAGATTTTACATGTCATTTTCTACACTTGGGTTTTCTACACTTGGGCTAAACCCAGCCATCCTTACCGCGCTTAGCGAATTAGGCTATTCGACCCCAACGCCTATCCAAGCCGAAGCCATTCCTCTGGCCTTAAAAGGCAAAAACTTGATTGCCGCGGCGCAGACTGGTAGCGGTAAAACGGCCAGTTTTGTATTGCCTATTCTGAGCCGTTTAGCTAACGGTGATACGCAACGTAAAAAGCGAGCGCGGGCATTAATCTTGACTCCGACGCGCGAGCTTGCCTTGCAGGTCGATAACCGCATTGCTCAATATGGTAAGTACCTTAATCTTAAATCGATGGCGATTTATGGTGGTGTTGAGTTAGCGGCGCAAAAGCAGCAACTCATCGATGGTGTCGATATTGTGGTGGCTACCCCAGGTCGCTTAAGGGATCTTTACACCCAACGCGCCATTCATTTTGACGAAATCGAGGTGCTAGTACTGGATGAAGCCGACAGGATGCTCGACATGGGCTTTATCGAAGATATTACTAAGATCATCGACAGCTTGCCTCAAGATAGGCAAAACCTGTTGTTTTCCGCGACCCTATCGCGTCAGGTTCGCGAATTGGCAAAAGAGACGGTTCCTAACGCAATTCACTTGTCGGTGACTAAAGATGAATCCGCTAAGCCTAATATTGAGCAGTGGATCACCACTGTGGATAAAGATAAAAAGTCGGCTTTATTGAGTCATCTTATTCAACAGCATAACTGGCCGCAGGCGTTGATCTTTATCGAGACCAAGCATGGCGCGGCTAAATTAGTTAGCCAACTTGAAAAGCGGGGCATAGCAGCCGATTGCATTCACAGTGGCCGTGCTCAGGCGAGCCGAGAGCAGATCTTAGCGGACTTCAAGGCGGGTAAGATTAAGTATCTTATCTCCACGGGAATATCTGCCCGTGGTATTGATATTGATAACCTTCCCTTGGTGATTAATTATGACTTGCCTTTTCCTGCCGATGAATATGTCCATCGAATTGGCCGTACCGGTCGTGCTGGTGCTAAAGGGCAGGCGATATCACTCGTCTCTAAAGATGATTTTAAAAATTTATGCATGATTGAGAGCCGCTTGGGTCATTTACTGGAACGTCGCGAAATTGAAGGGTTCACACCGCGTAAGGCCGTGCCAACCTCAATTTTAAATTACCGACCTAAACAGCGTATTGAAGAGGGAACATCGCCCGTTG
This sequence comes from Shewanella algidipiscicola, assembly GCF_003605125.1. Taxonomy (GTDB): domain Bacteria; phylum Pseudomonadota; class Gammaproteobacteria; order Enterobacterales; family Shewanellaceae; genus Shewanella; species Shewanella algidipiscicola. The sequence goes on along the minus strand of NZ_QPQT01000001.1, from coordinate 26,387 downwards.
AGGGCCAAAAAAAGCCACCAAAGGCTAAGTCTACTCAAAAGGCTAAGTCTACCAATAAAGTGGATAAGCCAACTTCAGTGCCAGGCTTTAACCCGTGGACCGATAAATCTTAATATAATACGCCTACTGAAGGCGTTGCTTTAACGTCACCGGCGTCAACTTGGCTCAAGGTTATGCTTGAGCCAAACATTGCTGATACCGTTAATTGCTAGCAGCTAGCACTTAATACAAGTCGTGACTAACAGACAGATGCTCAATATACGGTGTGAATGGCAATGCTAAGGGCAATGATACGGCCGCCAGCGCTAACCCCTACCACGTTAAGCCGAAGCTCTGATAAACATTATTTATCTCTACCTAACTCGAACTATGCGCGTTGTACTTGCGTAATCACGCGCTAACTCCTATGATCCTCCGGATTTTTATTAACAGGCTTTATCATGCTAAACGCGTCACTATCACCCAGTTCAACCGAATTAGTTATTAATGTACTCACTATGGTGCTCAATGAGGGGAAACCCTTAGACAGAGCTTATTCGCATCATTTCTCTGGGCTAAAGTTAGCGCCTTCAGAACAGGCAAGGATCACCACAGTGGCGGGCGATCTATTACGTCGGTTAAACCTATATTGTTATTTAGCAGATATGGCGCCAGCAGATATTGAGCGCTTAGGTTCACGCTTACTCAATGCTTGGCATATGTTCCATGGGCTCGAGCTGCCAAAATTGCCATATACCTTGACGATAGAGCAAAACGATTTTGACCAGCGTTTAGCGCAGGCCAAGCTTGACTTACCGCTGTTTGATGGCTGTCCTGAGTGGCTTGACGAACTCGGCACAGCACAAATGGGCAGCCTTTGGCCTGCTGAGCGCGCGGCACTAGCTATGGCGCCGCAGCGCTTTTTACGAACCAACTTATTAAAGTGCCAGCCAGAAGAGTTACAGCAAAAATTGGCACGCGAAGGGGTGCAAACACAACGGGTTGATGGTGTAGACACAGCGTTACAAGTGATATCCGACTCGGCACTGTTTCGTACCGATAGCTTTAAAGCAGGATTGTTTGAACAACAAGATGCCGGTTCACAACAGGTTGCGGCAGCTGTGAATGCTAAACCTGGTATGCGCGTCATCGATGCGTGCGCCGGTGCTGGCGGAAAAACCCTGTCGATCGCCGCACAAATGCAAGGTAAGGGACGCTTGTTAGCGATGGATGTCGAGCAGTGGAAACTTGACAGCCTTAAGCAACGCGCTCGCCGCGGTGGCGCGCACAATATCGAAACCCGGCTCATTGCCAGCAGCAAAACCATTAAACGCTTAAAACTGACCGCCGACAGAGTATTACTCGATGTGCCTTGTTCAGGCCTTGGGGTACTAAAACGTAATCCCGATGCCAAATGGCGTGACACTCCAGAGCGTTTACCCGTACTCGTGCAGCTGCAAAAAGATATTTTGCAAAGTTACAGTCGCATGGTCAAAGTCGATGGCATATTGATTTACGCCACCTGTTCGATAATGCCACAAGAAAATCGTCAGCAAGTGGATGCTTTTTTGGCAGCCAACCCCCACTTTAGCTTTATGGATGATGAGACCATCAGTGTGGCTGAATCTGGCTTCGATGGTTTTTACCTAGCAAGAATGCAGCGTATTACTGAATAAGCGTGTTTAAAATATCTTATTGGTTTTTGTAGAAGGTGTGTCAGTGCAGCTTCTACAACAACTAACCCGATCGTTATAACGTTGTGCAGTCCTGTTTATCCAAGGCTCAGTATTATTGCTTAAGTCGAAGGCTTAATTTTCACGCTCCGAGCGCATACTCTCATGCTTACTCTATCTGTTTTATTTCAAGATTGAGCTTAGCCTAGCGATAAAGGTCTGATATCTGTCCCCTGCGGCGAAATGGGGTGTTTATCGGCTAGGGAAAGTGGGCAAATAATGCTATGATTTGGCCTTTGTCGAAAGATTAATGGCCTGATTATTGGGCTATGGAAGATGTCATTGTTTGCACTAACCCAGGTTTTTGCCCATCAACAAGTTTTCGCGGGATTACAACTGCTATTAGCGGGGCAACTTAACGACGTTAAGCTGTCCGCCACTGAGATAGCAGGGCACTTTACAACCGAGCAAGGGCACTACGCCGCTCATCTCTCACTTGTGCCCAGTGATCGCTTTAGCGGCCATTGCAGCTGCCAAGCTGCCAACTGTACACATATCGCCGCTTTGGCCATCGAACACCTTGCACAGCAAAGCAATAATACCAATGAACGCAGCCGACGCATCGATACGGCAATTCGCTTATTTAAGAGTGAAGCCAATCAAGAGTTTGACCCGTTCCCAGCGATGGCTCGCCACAGGGTATTGTATGTAATTTATGGCGATGAAGGTGCGCTGCGTTTAAGTGTTCATAAAGGCTATTTGAATAAAAATGGCACTTATCAGCTAAGGGATACGTTAGGTTTTGACATCATTGGCAGTGCGCCATTGCCTAAGTATGTTAGCCAAACTGACCAACAGTTATTGTCACTGTTAAAAGCCCAGCTCAGTGGCGATGAGATACTCGCGCAGTTCCAGCAGATAGACTTAACATTACCGCACGGATTAACGAGTGATTTTTATCGCTTACTCTGTGCCTGTGGCCGCAGTTTTTATCAAACATTAACTAAGTCACCTCTGCGCTGTGATGTTCACTATGATGAAGATTATGTCGATACTCACTTTCTTGTCCCTGTCAGTGATCAGGTGTATGTCGAGCCAGTAAGCGGCACAATCGTTATTGATGAGCGTCAAAATGCAGAACTAAACCAGCAACTGCTTGAACACATTGACCGTGACGGAGAATGGCAGCCCTGTATCGAAGTGGTGCGCCACAGTATCGATTTTCCCTGGCAAATGCAGGCGATGCAGCCGTTAGATGTGGCGGTATTTACTATGGTGCATCGCGGCGTAGCGTACTCCTTAGCGCAACTGCTTTATATCGCTTGTGATCACCAGCCCTTATTAGGTCAAATCGCTCAGTATCAACTGCAACTTAATGCGTTACCGCTAGTTAGCCATTGTTTTGAGCCACCCATCGCCATGAGTGTGCAAGCGGGCACGCGGGTGATCCCCGATGATGTTAGTGAACATGCCGTCTTCTTTCGCCAGTTATCATTGGCGGGGTGGCATGTTCATTTTGCCGCTAAAAATCGTTTTGTTAAATTAGCGGCCAATACTTGGTACGCCGAAATTAATACCCCAAATGCCGATTGGTTTGAGCTGAGCTTAGGCGTTGAGGTGGATGGCGAGCGCGTCAATATTCTCCCCTTACTCATTAATCTTATTCGCCAAGGAAAGTTAACCGATAAAGCGGGGCGCGAGCCAGTATCACTGGAGCTCGAGTCGGGTGAGATTTTGATCTTGCCTGCAACCCGAGTTGCGCGGATCTTAAGCGTGCTGGGTGAGTTATTTGACACGCAACCGCTTAATGAAGCACAACATTTAGCCTTACCGCGTCACCAGTTAGCGCGATTACCTCAGTTAGATGATGCCATGCGCCAAGATTTAACTGACAAGCGCACTAAAGCCCTTAAATGGTTCGGTGCCACTTGGCTGAAGAAACAAGCAAAGGCCTTGACCGCTTATTTACGGGCTAACCCCAAAGCGGCAGCCTTCAGTGCACCGGCAGGGCTCAAGGCTGAACTGCGGCCTTATCAGGCCCAAGGCGTCAGTTGGTTACAGTTTTTAAAACAGCACCATTTTGCCGGGATCTTGGCCGATGATATGGGGCTAGGCAAAACCATCCAGACCTTGTGCAGTTTACTGCTAGATAAACAACAGGGGCTATTAACCGCGCCTGTGCTGATTATCGCGCCCACCAGCTTACTGAGTAACTGGCAACGTGAAGCGGCGACCTTCGCGCCGTCATTAACGACCTTAGTCTGGAGTGGACGAGCTAGGCATGAGCAGCTATCTCAGCTTAATAAGGTGGATATGGTGATCACCAGTTACGGGATCTTGGCTCAAGATGCACAGCTGCTGTTAGCTCAGCAATGGTATCAAGTGATTTTAGATGAAGCGCAAACCATCAAAAATAGCCGCAGCCAAGTGACTAAATTGGTTAATAAGTTAAAGACCCAACATCGGCTGTGCCTCACGGGGACACCGATGGAAAATCACTTGGGTGAGCTGTGGTCTTTATTTAACTTTTTGATGCCGGGCTTTCTGGGCACTGCCGCCCAATATCAACGTCAATTTAAGCTGCCGATAGAAAAAGATCAGTGCGATACCGCGCGGCGTAAGTTAGCTCAGCGGATCGCGCCCTTTATGTTGCGCCGCACTAAAGCGGAAGTGGCGACCGAACTGCCAAAGAAAACCGTTATAAATACCCTGATTGAACTTAGCGAAACACAGGCGGATCTGTATGAAACGATTCGGTTAACGGTCGCAGAGCAGTTGCAACTGGCTTTGCTGCAAACCGGGGCCAAGGCTAACCGGTTGGCAATAAGTAATGCACTGTTAAAACTGCGGCAAGTCTGTTGTCATCCCGCCATGCTCAAGCTTGGTAATGTGTCTGATACTCGTCAGCCAACAGAGGTGGAATACCTTGATAAAGGCCATGACAGCGGCGCTAGCGAGGCCGCCGAGGCCAAACTTACCAGCGTAGCTGTTCAGTTAGCTGAGTTGATAGATGACGGGCCACAAGTGTCATCCAAGCTGGCATGGCTTGCCAATAAATTACCTAACATGATTGAAGATGGGCGTAATATCCTTATTTTTTCATCGTTTACCACCATGCTCGATCTCATCGCCGCCCAGCTAAACCAGCAAGGGATCGATTATGAGATGTTAACGGGTAAGAGTCGCCATCGAGATAAAAGTATCGACAGGTTTCGCCGCGGTGAGGTCAATGTGTTTCTTATTAGCCTGAAAGCGGGGGGCTCAGGCCTCAATTTGACCGAGGCAGATGTGGTTATTCATGTCGACCCATGGTGGAATCCTGCGGCCGAAGAGCAAGCCAGCGATCGCGCTTACCGTATTGGTCAGCAAAAGCCAGTGTTTGTGTATAAGTTGATCTGCCAAAATACTGTCGAAGAACGTATTCAACAGCTGCAGCAATCCAAACAAGCATTAGCGCAAAGCATGTACCAAACAGAGAGCCTGTCGGTAGCCGAGATGAACAGTAATGATTGGCTCGCGTTATTGCAACCTATTGATGATGTGCCACCGAGTTAGTATTGGCAATATTGGTCTGTCACTTGGCTCGTTATTTTGGCTGTTACTTTCTAAGTCACAATGGCTCATTCACCTTGTATGGTGATGAGTAACGTGCGCTCGCTGGCATGGTTTCTCGCCTCACACAGGTAGATCCCTTGCCAAGTGCCTAAATTAAACTGGCCGCGGGTGATGGGGACACTCAGCTGAGCTCCCAGCAAGGACGACTTAAGGTGCGCGGGCATATCATCGCTGCCTTCATAGGTGTGGGTATAGTAAGGCGCATTTTCTGGAGCGAGGCGATTAAAATATTGTTCAAAATCCTCACGTACGCTGGGGTCGGCATTTTCGTTCAGGGTCAGTCCGGCCGAGGTATGCTGTAATAGCAGGTGGGCCAGACCAATATTAAGTTGGCGCAGTTCTGGCACTGCAGCCATTATCTCATCGGTTATCAGATGAAAGCCGCGTGGCTTACGCGTTAAGATTATCTGTTTTTGTATCCACATGGGGCATTATCTCCTCATCGTATTCAGATGTTTGCTTGTCATCACCATTGCAGACTCTAACTCATTGCAATCGTAAATGACGATTCTCAACCACTGTCTGATGGCTATCGTAAATGTTTTCTCAATTGCTATTACAACTAATCGCACAATAAAGACCATAAAAAACGCCCCTAAAATTAACTCTTAGGGGCGTTTGTCTTGATCAGCAAGCTAATCGCTTGTCGTTTAAAAGTTGGCTGATTTAGGTGCGCGTGGGAAAGGGATCACATCGCGAATGTTAGACACACCCGTCACATAAGAGACCAAACGCTCAAAACCTAGGCCAAAACCTGCGTGTGGCACAGTGCCATAACGACGCAGATCACGGTACCACCAGTAATCTTCTTTGCTCAGGTTCATTTCAGCAAGACGCATATCGAGCACATCTAAACGCTCTTCACGCTGGGCACCCCCGATGATTTCACCGATGCCTGGCGCCAATACGTCCATCGCGGCAACGGTTTTGCCGTCTTCGTTAAGGCGCATATAGAAGGCTTTAATATCTTTTGGATAGTTCTTCACAACCACTGGGGCTTTGAAGTGTTCTTCAGCCAGATAGCGCTCATGCTCAGATTGCAGATCAATGCCCCATTCAACATTGAAATCAAACTTTTTACCGCAGTTTTTAAGGATCTCAACGGCATCGGTATAGTCGACTTGGGCAAAGTCGCTATTGACGAAGTTTTCTAAGCGCTCAATAACGGTTTTATCGACACGTTGGGCGAAAAAGGCTAAATCATCAGGGCGTTCTGCAAGCACGGCTTTGAAACAGTATTTCAACATGCGCTCGGCTAAACCGGCCACATCATCTAAATCGGCGAAGGCCACTTCAGGCTCGACCATCCAAAATTCAGCAAGGTGACGGCTGGTGTTTGAATTCTCGGCGCGAAAAGTAGGGCCAAAGGTATAGACCTTAGACAAGGCACTTGCGTAAGTTTCAGCGTTAAGCTGACCCGATACCGTTAAAAAGGCCTCTTTACCGAAAAAGTCTTCTTTATAGTCGACTTTACCGTCGTCGGTGCGGGGTAAGTTTTCCATATCCAGGGTGGAAACGCGGAACATTTCACCAGCGCCTTCACAGTCTGATGCGGTGATCAGTGGAGTCGATACCCAGATAAAGCCCTCTTCGTTATAAAAACGGTGAATAGCTTGCGACAGACTGTTACGCACGCGCGCTACAGCACCAATAATATTGGTACGCGGACGCAGGTGAGCTAATTCACGAAGGTGTTCGATAGAGTGGCGCTTTGCTGCCATTGGGTAGGTATCTGGATCATCCACCCAACCAGTGACTTCAATATTGGATACTTGTAGCTCAAATGCTTGTCCTTGGCCTGGCGATTCTACGACGTCACCAGTCATGACCACAGAACACCCTGTGGTCAGCTTAAGAACCTCTTCGTCATAATTGGCTAAGCTATTTGGCACCACGCCCTGGATTGGGTCAAAACAGGAACCATCATAAACGGCAAGAAAAGAGATGCCGGCTTTGGAATCTCGGCGAGTTCTTACCCAACCGCGCACAGTAACTTGCGAACCAACCGCAAAATCACCTTTAAATACAGAAGCGACAGATGCAATGCTCATTGTTGCTTAGTTCTCCAACGAATCGTTTTATTAAAAATTTTGGAGGTTTATATTACCTTGCTGACGGCTTTTCTCAAGGGAAAAACCACATATAAACACAGTTGACAGTAAATAATCTCTCCTTTAGCCGTTAGGTTGGGTTAAGTCTGTGCAATTATCACCATACCCCATAGTCGGCTAAGCCATATTAATGGCATCTAATGGTGTAAAAGGGCAAAAATTGTTAGGTTTAAAATACCGCCATCCGATAAATGATGTCATAAAGTGCATCGTTATCTTTCATTGGTGATTGAATGAGTTAGACTCAAGATTAGCCGATTGCTCACGCGATGGAATAAATGGATATCCATAAGCACTGTTAATGGCAGATAAAAAGGCGACTCAATGACAAAAATTAAGGTTTTCCAAATATTATTAGGTTCACTGTCGATCCTTGGCTGGTCGCTGGCCGTTTATGCGCTGCTGTTGTTTGATGCAGCAAGGCCTGATCGCGCGGTTGGTTACTTTATCAGTAAAGGAGCAAGCGTGCGTTTGAGTTGGGATCCTGAAATCACCTTACGACTCGAGTATGTGATTTGGATCTGCGCCGCCATTAGTCTGTTTAATTTAGGCTTTAATTTTTATGTGGCGAATCGTAGTCGCATGGGGTACTGGTTTAATATTCCGCTATTGCTGCTAACGTCGACTGCGGCAGGGCTTTACCTAAGCTTTATGATTTAACCAAGGTGGATTTTATATTGCTGAGGTGAGCGCCATAACGTTGCAGATGCGCAGGCTTTATCTTTGATGGTGGCGACTATGCTGTTAAGTAAGGGGTTATCAATCGGAGCGGATTTGAGTTCAGCGGTGAGTGAATTCAGTAGTCGATCAACCTAGCATCCCATTTCATCGTTACTAAGCTGACGACACATTTTGTCAATCATCGCCGCAGTGGCTCCCCAAATCATATGCTGATTATAGGGAATAAAATACACTGGGTAACTTATCCCTCGGCGAGTAAATCGCTTCATGACGCGGTTATCTGGGTTTAATAAGAATGACAGCGGCACAGTAAAGAGCTCATCCACCTCGCCCGGATCTAAAATAATCTCAAACTCTTGCTTAATAATGCCGACAATGGGGGCGATGGTAAAACCCGTTAAAGTATTAAACATGGGGTATTGCCCCAACACTTGCACATTATCTTGTGGCAGGGCGATCTCCTCAAAGGCTTCGCGCAGCGCAGTCGCAGTATAATCCACATCTTGCGCTTCTACTTTTCCGCCGGGGAAACTGATCTGTCCTGGGTGGGCACGCAGGTGAGTCGGGCGCCTAGTTAAGATAAGGTGCAGTTCGTGCTCTTTTTCGATTAGCCCCACCAATACCGCCGCTTCACGCAGCGAGCGAGTGATTTTTGGGGCGTTATCTTCGGGCAACAGCTGCAGGGCGTAGCGCTGCTTAAACTCGTCCAGTGTCATGACTCTTCGCTAAAACAGGGAGGATCTTACTTACCTTATCATAGCTCTCTTGATATTCGGCATCCACTTGCGAGTCAGCCACAATACCGCCACCGGCCCAGCAATATAAACGCTGATGTTCAGCCACTAAAGTGCGAATGGTGATGCTAGTATCCATTTGCCCATCTTGACTCAGATAGCCGATGGAGCCGCAGTAGAGGCTGCGTCTTGAGGGTTCGAGTTCTTCAATGATCGCCATCGCCCTAATTTTGGGCGCGCCAGTGATCGAGCCGCCCGGAAATGCGGCGCGCAGCAGATCGCTAGCATGATAGCCCACATCGAGTGTTGCTGTAACAGTGCTGACTAAGTGATGCACCGCCGGAAAGCTTTCGATGGCAAACAGGCTCGGCACGTTAACACTACCAGGTTTGGCCACTTTACCTATGTCGTTGCGCAGCAGGTCGACAATCATTAGGTTTTCGGCGCGATCTTTCTCTGAGCTGGCGAGTTGCGCCGCAGCATTACGGTCAGCAATGGGATCGGCTGCTCGGGGTAAGGTGCCCTTAATGGGTTTAGTTTGAATTTGATCTTCGCGTAGTTGAATAAAACGCTCAGGTGATATAGACAATAAGGCATGGTGTGCTAGGCGTATAAACGCTGAAAAGGGCGCACCATTGCTTTGGCGCAGGGTTTGGTAGGCTAGCCACTCATCGCCCTGATAATTGGCCATAAAGCGCTGGGTAAGATTAATTTGATAGCAATCACCACTGTGTAGATAAGCTTGCACTGCATTAAATTTAGCGTGGTAGTCCGTTACATCGATTTGTGCTTGCCAGTCGCTCGTCAGCGCAAAAGGGGCGTGGCTTGGCATGCTGGCTAATGCTTGCTCAATCTGAGCTAGTTGCCATTGTAGCTGCGCCTCACCGTGATAATGCACCATTGACCATTGTTGGGTATGAGAGTCAAAAATCAGCGCCCAAGGATAAATGCCGACATTCATCTCAGGTAGGTCTATATCTTTTTCTGCAATGTTGGGCAAGGATTCTAAGCGCCGGCCCAAATCATAACTAAAGGCGCCGACGGCGCCGCCACTGAATGGCAAGTGGCAGGCTTTAGACTCGGGAAAATACCGTTTAATTAGCTGCTTAAGCAAGGCAAAGGGATCGGCATTGCTGTGCTCTACACCATGTTCACTCTTAAACTGTGGCTGCTGCATAGCGCTGGTTTGCGGTAAATGAGTGATAAGCGTGGTGTCGCCTTGGGTGACTATGGTAGCGATAGGATCGATACAAATGATGTCGTAACGGGCATCGACATGTTCGGCATTGGCCGAGTCGAGCAGTATGGCCCAAGGACGCTGAGAAAAATGGCTAAATACCTCGGTGGTAGCGTATTTCCACGGTAAGGTTTTTACTGCAACACCTTGAGTAGACGAATAAACCATCAATTAACCTTTGTAAAATGTGATGTTCCCCTAAAAGTCGCGAAAGAGTATCATATTGTGACTGGATTCAAAAAAATAGCCGACCCTGTCACAGGGCATGAATAACTAAACTGCAACCAAGGAAACGTCTGTGAGTATAGAACAGCCCATCATTAAGCAAGCGGATCTTATCGAAAGCATCGCCGATGCATTGCAATATATCTCTTATTACCACCCAAAAGACTTTGTCGATGCCATGGCCGAGGCTTATGAGAAAGAAGAGAGCGCGGCGGCTAAAGATGCGATCGCTCAGATTTTGATTAACTCTCGTATGTCGGCCGAAGGCAAACGTCCACTATGTCAAGATACGGGTATTGTCACCTGTTTCGTTAAAGTGGGCATGGGCGTTCAGTGGGACAAGACCGACATGACAGTGCAGCAGATGGTCGATGAAGGCGTTCGCCGTGCTTATACCAATCCTGACAATCCACTGCGAGCCTCGATAGTGGCCGATCCTGCTGGCAGCCGTAAAAATACCCGTGATAACACCCCATCGGTTGTGCATATCGATATGGTACCTGGCAATCATGTTGAAGTGGCCATTGCCGCTAAAGGCGGTGGATCGGAAAACAAATCTAAGATGGTGATGTTAAACCCATCGGATGATATCGCCGCATGGGTCGAAAAAACCTTACCGACCATGGGCGCTGGCTGGTGTCCACCGGGTATGCTTGGCATAGGCATTGGTGGCACCGCCGAGAAAGCCGCTGTGATGGCCAAAGAATCATTAATGGATCCGGTCGATATACATGAGTTACAGGCGCGCGGCGCCGAAACCACCGAAGAAAAGCTGCGCCTTGAGATCTTCGAGCGTGCTAACAAGTTAGGCATCGGCGCGCAGGGGCTCGGCGGGTTAACCACAGTGCTCGACATTAAAATTAAATCGGCGCCAACCCATGCGGCATCAAAACCTGTGGTGATGATCCCAAACTGCGCCGCCACACGCCACGTGCACTTTCATCTTGATGGTACAGGCCCTGCAGAGCTCACGCCGCCATCGCTTTCCGATTGGCCAGAGATCACCCGTGAAGCGGGCGAAGATGTGCGCCGTGTCAACCTTGATACCGTGACCCAAGCCGATATTGAGCAGTGGAAGAGCGGTGATGTGCTTTTACTCAACGGAAAAATGCTTACTGGTCGCGATGCGGCGCACAAGCGCATTCAAACATTGATAGAAAGTGGCGAAGGTTTGCCAGAAGGTGTCGACTTTACCGGTAAATTTATCTACTACGTTGGCCCAGTCGATCCTGTTGGCAACGAAGTGGTTGGCCCAGCAGGACCCACAACCGCAACACGCATGGATAAATTTACCGATCTTATGCTGGATAAAACCGGGCTTATGGGCATGATAGGTAAAGCTGAGCGTGGCCCTGCAACCGTTGAGTCGATTAAGAAGCATAAAGCCGTTTATTTAATGGCGGTGGGCGGTGCAGCATATTTAGTATCCAAAGCGATTAAGAAGTCACGAGTCGTAGCATTTGAAGATTTAGGGATGGAAGCCATCTATGAATTTGATGTGCAAGATATGCCTGTCACTGTCGCCGTGGACAGTGATGGTGTCAATGCTCACGAAACGGGCCCGGCAATGTGGAAAGTCAAGTTAAGCTAATTAGGAGAGTCGAACGCCAGCTTATGTCACAGCATCAATGTGTCAAGCCAGTGTTAGTTTTTCGCGGTACTTATTGATCATCGTTAGGCACATTAAGTACAGATTCGCTACAGGTGCGAGTCACTTGTGTTAGTCACTTGTATTAACCAAGTAACTAAAAATGGGGGGTAGGCAACTTGCCTAATCCCCCATTTTTGTTTAGTGTGCTTGCGCATATACATTCTCAGGTCGGGTTAATTCCGGCGTTCATTTGAAAAAGATGATAATAACAATGAAAAAAACTGCACTCATATTAGCCTTAGCAACTGCCGGCATGACATTTGGCAGCAATGCCGCGTCACCAGAGCCTTTTACGGTTCAACACCTAGTAAAAATGAATAAGCTCCATTCGACTGCCTTGTCTAATGATGGCGCTAAAATCGTTTATGCTGTTAAAAAAATTGATGACAAGGGTGAGGCACAATCAGACCTCTACATTCAATCGTTAGACGGTTCTCAGCCTGTGAAGCAGCTGACCTCGGCGCCAGGTACAGAGCATAGCGTTGCTTTTAGTCACGACGATAAAAAAATCTATTTCCTAGCTGCCCGTGATGGTAGTTCACAGCTATATGAGCTTGCGCTTGATGGTGGTGAAGCCAAACAGATTTCTAAATTACCATTGGATGTTGAAGGCTTTAAGCTATCGCAAGATAGCCAGCAAGTCGTGCTTAATATGCGTGTATTTCCACAATGTGAACAGCTAAGTTGCACGGCCGATAAGTTGGCCGCCGAGGCTGAACGCAGCTCGACAGGGCGCGAGTATAAACAGTTGATGGTGCGTCATTGGGATACTTGGGGCGACCATACCCGTAGCCACCTATTTGTGGCTAAACTCGATGGTAAGCCCATTACGGCGCCTATCTATGTGACCCAAGGCTTAGATACCGAAACACCTCCTAAACCTTTTTCAGGTATGGAAGAGGTGACCTTTACCCCTGACGGTAAATTTGTGGTTTATAGCGCTAAAGCGCCAAGCTCATCTCAAGCATGGCAAACCAACTACGATTTATGGCAAGTGCCAGTGTCTGGCGGTGAGGCAAAAAACCTGACCGAGGCGAATAAAGCCTGGGATGCGCAGCCGACCTTCTCGGCAGATGGCCGTTATATGGCTTATCTAGCCATGAGCAAGCCGGGTTTTGAAGCCGACCGTTACCGCATCATGTTACGCGATACGGTGACCAATCAAGAGAAAGAGGTCGCGCCACTGTGGGATCGTAGTCCCAGCTCATTAACCTTTGCTCCAGACAATCGCACCCTGTATGTGACAGCTCAGGATGTGGGTCAGGTAAGTATTTTTGAGGTAAATACTCAGTTTGGCGATGTTAAGACTATCTACAACGAAGGCAGCAACAGCCTGGTTGGTGTGACATCAGAACGCATCGTCTTTAATCATAAAAGTTTAGTGGAGCCGGGCGATCTTTATAGCGTGGCACTCGACGGGCAGCAACTTAACCGACTCACACAAGTTAACGAGGCTAAGCTCTCGAAAATTAAATTTGGTGAATATCAGCAGTTCAGTTTTAAAGGCTGGAACAATGAAGATGTTTACGGTTACTGGATAAAACCGACTAATTACAAAGCGGGGACTAAATATCCAATCGCCTTCTTGGTGCATGGTGGTCCGCAAGGCTCATTTGGTAATGGCTTCAGCAGCCGCTGGAATGCACAGCTATGGGCGGGAGCGGGCTATGGCGTGGTGATGATCGATTTCCACGGCTCTACCGGTTATGGGCAGGCGTTTACCGACTCAATTACACAGGATTGGGGCGGTAAGCCGTTAGAAGATCTGCAAAAAGGACTCGCGGCGGTTACCCAGCAGCAACCTTGGTTAGATGCCGATAAGGCTTGTGCACTTGGCGGCTCCTACGGCGGCTACATGATGAACTGGATCCAAGGCAACTGGAATGACGGTTTCAAGTGTCTCGTTAACCACGCGGGCTTATTTGATATGCGCTCTATGTACTATGTGACAGAAGAGCTGTGGTTCCCCGAATATGAATTCGGTGGGACTTATCAAGATAATAAAGAGCTGTATGAGAAGTTTAATCCGGTGAACTATGTCGATAACTGGCAGACTCCTATGCTGGTTATTCACGGTGAAAAAGATTTCCGTGTCCCTTATGGACAAGGTTTAGCGGCATTTAGTTTTATGCAGCGTAAAGGTATCCCGTCAGAGCTACTGATTTATCCTGATGAAAATCACTGGATCTTAAACCCGGACAATCTAGAGCAATGGTACGCGAATGTATTAGGTTGGATGGATCGCTGGACACAAAAGTAACCTTTTGAGCCCGTGCACAATAAAGCCAGAACATCTGTTCTGGCTTTATTATATCTATTGTTCATCAAGCCTAAGCCTTAAAAATGGCTCTGGATGACGTACCCAGATATCATTGTGCTGATGGCTTGGCATCAAGTTTAGCTTGGGTATCCCCATAGGGGGCCTTGAGCTTGCCGCTACTCGCTGCATGCGATGAATATATTATCCCTTCGCCAATCATTAACTCAATGATTTTACTATTACATCCACTACCAATAAGCGGTATTATCGGATTGTTATTATCGAACTAAGTCGCCTGGTAAACTCAGCCCTGATAAGGAGATTCAAATGAGTAATTTGCGTGAGCAAGTGTGGCGTTGGTATGTGCAAGGAGAGATTGCTGCAGAGCAGATGCCTAAGGCGTTAATGTTGGCGGGACAGTCCCACGCTACGGTCGACTGGCGCGAGAAAATAAGCCAATTATTACTTTGGTTTGGCGTGCTGTTTTTGGCTGTCGGAGTGATCATTTTCTTGGCTTTTAATTGGCAAGACTTAAGTAAATTCGGCAAGTTTGCCCTGGTACAAGCGCTGCTACTGATTTGTTCGTGTAGTTACGGTTGGTTTCGCTGGCAAGAACGAGACACTCACGCCGAGGGTTTGGGGGCAACCAAAGCCAACGCGAGCTTACTGGGATTAAGTTTTATGATTGGCGCCTTGCTCGCACTTGTTGGGCAAACCTATCAAACTGGCGCAGATCCTTGGCAACTGTTTGCGATTTGGTCACTGTGTCTGTTGCCACTGGTATGGTTGGCGGGCTTTGATCTGCTCTGGTTAAAGCTGTTGCTCTTGAGCAATGCCAGTGTGGTGTTGTATTTTTCGACCTGGCCGCAAACGCTATGGTGGTTCGATGCTGATATTTTCCCTTTAGTGGTGATCAGTGTCTGTAACGGCTTAGGCTATCTCTTTTTCTATGGCGCAACCACCTTGGGCTTCAGTCGCTGTAATGCTCCTATCACTCAATCACTCACTGTGGTCATCGCATTGAGCGCACTCACTTGGTATGGCTGTTGGCAAGCTGCCGATATGACAAACAAGGCTTCGTTCGCTTTTTATTGGTTATATGCCCTAGCGATATTGGTCTTATCGCGTTTTGTATTACAGCAATTATTTCCCTTAGCCATAGTGTGTTTTAGTGCCATTGCAGTCAGCACGGTATGGCTCACCACGCAGCTGTTTATAGGAGCGAATGATGAAATGAATATGTTTCTGCTGCTAAGCCTATATGTTGTCGGCTGCACTACGATGGCATCGGTTTGGTTGACTAAGGTGCGTGGATTATTTAATGGTGCGCAGTCGAGTCAGGAGGCGTGAAAATGACAACTGCAAAGGAACAATTATGGCAATCACTGCAGCAGACTAATTGTGTCAATGTGGACACGCCAATGCCAAAGGATCCGTTTATGTCCCCTTGGTACCTCGCCTTATTAGAAGGGGGCGCAGGATGGATAGCTGCCATGTTTTTATTGGGCTTTGTGGGCAGTTTTATGGCACTCGTGGTGACTGAAAGCATAGCGCCAGGAGTATTGACTATCGGGAGCGTCTTTGTGTTGTTGGGCCTCTTCTTTGATCGTCAATCGACTCGCCAGCAGGTGTTTATGTCACAGTTGGCTTTGGTGTTAGGCTTATGCGGTTTACTCTGTATAGGCTGGGGGCTATGGGAAGTACTGGATTATCACAATAGGCTGGCTTGGTTTATCAGTTTCGGTGCACTGCTGAGTATTCATAGTCTTTTTATCAATAATCGCTTGAGCGTGCTGCTTAATGGCATAGGTATTGGTGGGTGTATCACAGGTATCTTGTATCAATGGCAATGGATGAACCTATTGCCGTTGGTGATGTTAGTGCTTGCGATAATATTGTGCCTGAGTTTAGAGCGTTTTGGGGCATATTATGGCCGTATCTGTTATTTGTGCTACGGGTTGATATGCTGGACCTTAATGACGCAAGGTGTACTTATTCTTGGCGTGTCGCAAGTCGATTTTTTTAATGATGCGATTAGTGAGTTATCGATTTGGGCTTGGTTGCTGCCTTGGTTCGTCAGTGTGTTTGCGAGTGTTGTTATCGTTAAGTCTATCTTCAATCAAAGGCAAGCGTCATTAAGAACGCCAGCGGGTTACGCTGCAATGGTTGGTGTTTTATTCATTGG
Source organism: Shewanella algidipiscicola (assembly GCF_003605125.1). Taxonomy (GTDB): domain Bacteria; phylum Pseudomonadota; class Gammaproteobacteria; order Enterobacterales; family Shewanellaceae; genus Shewanella; species Shewanella algidipiscicola. Next base: position 10,036 of record NZ_QPQT01000001.1, on the reverse strand, counting down.
TTTTTTGGCCATACCGCTATCGGGGTTAAGCAGTGCAGTGCTATTTTTGTTGCTGGGTTTGCAGCTGCATAATCGGGTGTTTACGAGTTTGGCTCTCGTCAGTATCCCGCTGTTTATTTGTGCTTATTACTATTCTCTTACAGTTTCATTATTAGAAAAATCCCTATTATTAATGGCATTAGGTGTGGTGTTATTGTTTGCTCGCTGGGGCGTAAATCGTTACCTCTCACGGTCTACGAGACTGATCACGCAGGAGGCGTTATGACATCATTCAATCGAGTTAAATGGAATATTGCGCTGGTGGCGGTGTTAAGCGCTAGCCTACTCATACTCGTAAACTGGGATATTATTACGCGCGAAGCTTGGCTTGCTAAAGGGGAAGTGGTGCGTCTCGAGCTTGCGCCTGTCGATCCTCGCTCGTTAATGCAGGGTGACTATATGACGCTGAATTATCAGATCACGGCTCCGATCCGCACTGCTACGGCTGAACAAAACCTCAATGGTTATGTGCGCGTTAGGCGTGATCCTAATTTGGTGGCACAGTTTATCGGCTTTGAAACCCGCTATCTCGATAAGACGGCCTTAGCGGATAACGAGTTGTTACTGCAAGTGAGAGTGCGCCACGGCCAAGTAAAATTGGCCACCAATGCCTATTTTTTTGAAGAGGGCAAAGGTAAGCATTTTGCTGCGGCGAAATACGGCGAGTTTCGAGTCAACCATAATGGCGAGCTGCTGCTCGATGCCTTGCTCGATCAACATTTACAAAAGTTATAAGCTGAACCACTGTGAGGTTAGGGATGTATTATCTCTAACCCTCTGGATAGGCATTATAACTTATTTAAAGTGCGTGTTGTCGCTGGTTGTTTATCTTTCCCATGGGGATTGAGGGAGACGAGGGAAGTCGACAGCAAAGCTTAGTCGCTAAACGTATGGTGCACCTTATCCCAGTTATCTGACGACTTAAAGCCCTATGCTGAATAGTGAGACGATCAATCTAACGGTATGCCTTCATTAATTCGATACCAACCAGTTAGGCTGTAACGGTCTTTATGGGATGGCAGTACTTCATGAGGAAAACGTTCACTTAAAAAAATCACCATGGTGCCAAAGCGGGGCTCTACCGTTTCAAAAGGTGTGGTTTCATCGGCTTGGTACATCAGCAACTCTCCGCCATCCCCTGGTTGCCAGTTGGGGTTCAAATAGAGAATTGACGTCAGTTTTCGATTTGATTGGCCTTTAAAGGCATCCACGTGACGCTTATAAAATGCACCCGGTTCATAATAGGCAAACATGGTTTCATAATCGAACAAGCCTAAGAAAAAATAGCGATTAACCGCTTGGCGAAGTTGTTCTGACCAATCGAAATAGGTCGAGGCGAAGCTCATGGATTTATTTAACCAGCAGATTTTATCGCCGCGGATAGTGTCTATCACCTGTTGGGTTTTATGGCGACCAATAGCCGCGGGTTTAAAGGCACTGGTGTCTAGTTGGGTTAAATTGTCCAGCAAGGGGGTGAGTACCGTCAAGGGGAACAGGTCTGGCAACACTACGTAGCCTTTAGCGGCGATGTTATCGCAGATGTCGTCAAAAATATCTGGGGGTAGTTGTATGTTGGCTTGTGAGTTCAATGATTCAAGTTTCAGTATGACGCGGTAAGGCGTTATAGACCAGTTACGCTTATTTACCTATTGAATAATTTTTATAGTGTAGACAAAAAATTTTAATCAGTAGTTCTCATATAAAAGGCGCCCAGTGAGGGCGCCTAATGGCTAAATAAAAAATCGTGTGCCGTGCATTAAATGAAGTTAACGCGCTCGGCTTGTTACGTTAGTTATCTTGATAGTCTTTGCCGTAAAAGCTCGCGATAAATAATTGCTTGATTTCACTAATCAATGGGTATCTTGGGTTCGCTCCCGTGCATTGGTCGTCAAATGCGGCTTCGGCCAGTTCGTCAAGTTTAGCTAAGAAGTCGGCTTCGTTGACGCCCGCAGCTTGGATAGAATCCGGAATGCCAATCGTCTTCTTAAGCTGACTGATTTTTTCGAGTAAGGCTTCCACTTTTTGTGCATCGCTATTACCGGTTAATTTGAGATGTTCAGCCACCTTGGCATAGCGGCAAAGGGCCTTAGGACGATCGTACTGACTAAAAGCGGCCTGTTTGGTGGGCAAGTCGGTAGCGTTAAATCGAATCACATTGTTTATCAGCAGTGCATTGGCTAAACCATGAGCTAAGTGAAATTCAGCGCCTAATTTGTGGGCCATAGAGTGACACACGCCTAAGAAAGCGTTAGCAAAGGCGATACCCGCTAAGGTCGCGCCGTTATGCACTTTTTCACGTGCGATTGGTGCGTCCGCACCTAAAATATAGGCGTCGGGAAGGTGTTCAAACAGCAGCGCTAACGCCTGAAGTGCTTGACCATCGCTATATTCATTGGCCATCACGCTGACATAGGCTTCCAATGCATGGGTGATCGCATCTATCCCCCCAAAGGCGGTTAACGATTTGGGCATATCCATCACTAAATTAGGGTCAACGATGGCCATGTTTGGGGTGAGTTGATAATCGGCTATGGGGTATTTCATACCGGTTTTCTCATCGGTGACGACCGCAAAGGGGGTCACTTCTGAACCTGTGCCTGAGGTCGTGGGGACAGCGACCATCATGGCTTTTTTGCCTAATGTCGGGAATTTATAGATACGCTTACGAATATCCATAAAGCGCAGCGCAAGATCGGTAAAATCCACATCAGGATGCTCATACATGACCCAGATTATTTTAGCCGCATCCATAGGCGAGCCACCGCCCAGAGCGATAATGACATCGGGCTGAAAACTTTGTGCCATCTTGGCGCCTTGATTCACAATCGCCAAAGTCGGATCGGCTTCGACATCATAAAATACTTCGGTTTCGAGGCCTTGAGCTTTAAGGATCTTAAGGGTTTCATCGCAGTAACCATGATTAAATAAATACTTATCTGTGATGATTAAGGCGCGTTTCTTATCGCTCAGTTCTTCAAGGGCGATAGGTAAACTGCCACGACGGAAATAGATAGATGAGGGGAGTTTATGCCACAACATATTTTCAGCTCGCTTAGCCACGGTTTTTTTATTGATCAGGTGACTTGGGCCGACGTTCTCTGAAATGGAATTGCCTCCCCATGAGCCACAACCTAAGGTCAATGATGGCGCTAATTTAAAATTATACAGATCGCCAATTCCGCCTTGTGATGCCGGGGTGTTAATTAAGATCCGCGCCGTTTTCATTCTAAAACCAAAGGCTTTGACTCGCTCATCTTGCGTATCTTGATCGGTATACAGCCCAGAAGTATGGCCGATGCCGCCCAACGTCACTAAGGCTTCAGCCTTATCCATCGCTTGATTAAAATCATCGGCGCGATACATGGCCAGTAAAGGAGAGAGTTTTTCATGGGCAAAGGCTTCTAATGCCGAGATCTCGCTGACTTCACCTATCAACACCTTAGTCGATGCCGGCACCTTAATGTTGGCCATGGCTGCGATCGTTGCCGCACTTTGGCCGACGATGTCGGCATTGAGCGCGCCTTTGTTAAGGATCACTTTCTGCATCGCTTTGGTCTCTTTGGCTGACAAGATATATCCACCATGGCTGGCAAAGCGCTGTTTGACACTGTCATAAATGGCATCGACCACAATCACTGCTTGCTCGGATGCACATACCACACCGTTATCGAAGGTTTTTGACATTAATATTGAGCTAACGGCGCGTTTTATATCGGCGGTTTCGTCGATCACAATGGGGGTATTACCTGCACCGACACCGATAGCGGGTTTACCCGAAGAGTAGGCGGCTTTCACCATACCCGGGCCACCCGTGGCAAGAATAAGGTTGATCTTATCGTGGGTCATTAGCTGATTTGATAAGGCGACACTGGGCTCATCAACCCAGCCAATAATATCGGCCGGGGCACCTGCAGCAATGGCGGCATCCAATACCATTTTTGCAGCCTTGATGGTGGAGGCTTTAGCGCGTGGATGGGGCGAAAATATGATGCCGTTACGGGTTTTAAGGCTAATTAAGGCTTTAAAAATTGCGGTAGACGTTGGGTTTGTGGTGGGCACCACTGCACAAATTAAGCCCACGGGCTCGGCTATGGTGATGGTGCCAAAGGTTGGATCTTCGGCTAAGATGCCGCAGGTCTTATCATCTTTATATTTATTGTAAATATATTCAGAGGCAAAGTGATTTTTGATCACCTTATCTTCTAACACTCCCATCGCTGTTTCTGTCACGGCCATTTTGGCTAAGCTGATCCGCGCATCGGCAGCGGCAAGCGCCGCAGCGCGAAAGATATGATCGACCTGTTGCTGACTATAGTTGGCATATTGGGCTTGGGCCTTAGCGACCCTTGCCACCAGTAAGTTGAGTTCCTGTTGATTGTTGACCGTCATAGTGAGTTCCTTAAGAAAATTTAGCAAAAATGTGGTTTTGCTAAAACTTTTTTGTGAATAAAAATTACAGCAATAAGCTTGTAAACACAGTGATCATCACCACAATTAAGCTGTTTTCGTAATAAAATAACAGCTCTAACGACTGCTTGAGCAATGGCCGTTAAATCGGCACCATAAAAACCATGGACTCAAGCTCCGATTAAGTAAGGTATGCATGAGGTAGAAGGGCTTAGGTGTGTAAAAAGGGTATCCCCGTTAAACGCTAGGCATCACATTATATAGAATGATGAGCTTGCAATAAGATCAAAGATATAGCTTCATTATCTTGGCTAGCGATATGTACTATTTACGACTACATTAGAGTGACACTTGCTTATCGATATGATTGATTATGGTGCCGACAGTTCGTAGATAGGGGTATCAAAGCCAAAAAATCGCGATATTTTGATAAAGATGTGAAACACGTTAGAAAATCTCATTTGGCAAATCTGACGGATCATGTACAGTAGCGCCTTTTCTACCAGCAACCTTTTTAACCTAGTTAAAAGTCACTGAGGACATGGCATTGGATTTAACACTTTATGTTAAATTTTTTCTTGGTTTAGTCGCGATTATCAATCCGATTGGGCTGTTACCGGTTTTCGTTAGCTTAACCAGTCACCAGACTGAAGCTGAACGCAATCATACGGGCAAAGTGGCTAATTTTGCCGTAGTGGTGATTTTATTAGTCACTATCGTTGCCGGCCAACATATCTTAAATATGTTCAGCATTTCATTGTCAGCCTTTAGGATAGCCGGTGGATCACTGATAGCCTTAATTGCCATGTCGATGTTACAAGGTAAATTGGGTGAAGTTAAACGTAACCAAGAAGAAGATCGCGAGGCTTCGGGCATGGAGTCGGTTGCGGTTGTGCCGTTAGCCTTACCCTTGATGGCCGGTCCTGGTGCAATTAGTTCGGTGATTGTCACTTCGGCGCGATACGATAGCTTCATGGTACACATCGGCATGGGGATCACTGTGATTATTTTTGGTCTGGTCAGTTTTGCTTTATTTAGAATGGCGCCAGTTATTTTTAAAGTCTTAGGTAAAACAGGGATTAACGTCATCACCCGTTTGATGGGTCTATTAATGTTATCTATCGGTATTGAAGTGATTGCCGCAGGTTTTAAAGGCTTATTTCCCACTTTGATGGGTTAATGGAAAAGGGTTGGATAGGCATTAGGCATTAGCCATGACTCCAGTCTTGTTTGTACTGTTCACTCATCAAAATACCACTATGCAGCGACGTCATCCTTGAGTGACTATCGCTCGCCAGAGATTCCATTCAATAAAAAAACGCGCATCGGCGCGTTTTTTTATTGAGTAAAGCATGCATAGTGAGCAGCTAAATGACAACCAGCATTTACTGTAAATCGATAAGCGAGCCTGCACGTGCACTAAACAGATGTTGATGCAGCCTTGCGGCAAATTCATCTGTCATACCCGAGATATAATCGGCAATGACGCGATGTGCATTGCCGTTATTATCATAGGTAGTTTGCCAACGCTCTTGGGTATTGAGTGGCAGTAGGCGCTGGGGATCTGAGGCAAAGGCTTCAAATAACTCCATCACAATTTGCTGCCCCTTGTATTCTAACATCTGAATTTCTGGTTTACGGATCACCCGTCGGTAGACAAACTGCTTGAGTATATCCAGCGCGTGTTGAAATGCCGGCTCTAATACCGCGTTATAACGCAGCAAAGGCTCACTAAAATCGGAATTGTCATTAATCTCAATGGCAGTGACAAAGCCGTTGACTAGGGTACCGATAGCATCTTTACGTAGATGGTGCTCACTGGCAAATAATTTAGTGCCAATATTAACAAACTCTTGCCTTATCCAGCTGTCATCACTTGCAGCGAGTTTATCGGCCACATCCTCTTGCCACATGGCTTGAGTGACAATGCCCATCACGATGGCATCTTCAAGATCATGGATAGCATAAGCGGTATCATCGGCCAGCTCCATGATGGAGCAGTCGAGTGACTTGTATAAGGTGCGTTTGTGCTGATTAGGATCTAAGGTGGTATTAGAGACAAACAGCGCAGCATCATTATTTGATAAGGGCGCGAGTACCCAATCTAAAATGGGCTTATCTTCGTCGAAAATGCCCTTAACAGGCTGCCATTGTGACGGCTTGAGTTGCCGATAACTGTTGACCGTCGGTTTGGGCAGTGACTGATACAGTTGGCTATGACAGGCTGGGTACTTCAATACTCCCAGCAATGTGCGCCGACATAGGTTCATGCCGTAGTGCTCAGTGTAAGGCTCTAATGCGGTTAAAATGCGAAAAGTTTGGCCGTTACCCTCAAAACCGCCGTCGCTGCGCATCATATAGTTCAGCGCGACTTCACCACCGTGGCCAAAGGGCGGATGACCCAAATCATGCGCCAAACACAAAGATTCTATCAGGCTCCTAGAGTCGAGTAGCGAGAGTAGTTCAGGGTATTTTTGTTTTAGCTGGGCGCAGATCCCGGTGCCGATTTGTGACACTTCTAAGGAGTGCGTGAGTCGGGTTCGATAAAAATCATTCATGCCAACCCCCAATACTTGAGTCTTGGCTTGCAGACGCCTAAAAGCCGCCGAATGCAATATACGTGCTCTATCGCGTTGATATGGGCTGCGGTGATCGTTACGGCGCTGTTTATCCTCGCCTAAACGTCGCTCATGCCAAAGGCCTGACGTCATACTGGTTCCTTATTAAGCCGGTGTTATTCACGCTTTAGCGCAATCACTATAATAGGCGATTGATATCGTCTAAGTTCAGTTCAAAACTGGGAATATAAGTATCGATAAAATATTTCACAGCAGGGTCGTTATTTTGCGCAAGTGACTCAGATAAACGTCGTTTGGCTGTGTTAAACTCGTGATTACCCGCTCGCTGCTCTTCTAAACACTTGAGGTAAGCACATAAGGTGTCTGCCGACTTAACTATCTGTTTATATTGCTGGTCTATGTTGTCGCTTGTGAGTAGATCACGATAGTCATCTTTAAAATCATCGGGCACCATCTCTAACAGTCGATGTTCAGCAATGGCTTCAATTTTTTTGTATTCAGCTTCAATTTCTTTATTGAAATACTTAACAGGTGTTGGTAAGTCACCGGTTAATATTTCGCTGGCATCATGAAATATCGCCACGGTGGCGGCGCGATCTGGGCTTAAGTCTGTGGCAAATTTATTATTGCTGATAACGACCAAAGCATGCGCCACCATGGCAACCTGCAACGAGTGCTCCTGCACGTTCTCTGAACGGACGTTATACATCAGCGGCCAACGCTGTATTAATTTCATTCTGGCTAAATGGGCAAATAAATGGCTCATACTTCAATCTATTTCTACGACTTGGATGATTACATTAACACACCCAATGGATTAAAACGTAGAGGAAAGCTGATAAAAAAAGCGATCATATCGATCGCTTTTTAAGTGATGGACTCAGCCAAATAAGGTATTGTTTAGCATAGTCTATGCGCTTAGACATCTCACTTAGGCTTGTTAGAGTTATTAGCTGCGTATGGAGTGATCATTGGCGATAGTTCGCTAAAAAATCACCCAGTTCAGTGATGGCTTTACTTAAATCTTCCTTGTGAGGCAAGAAGACCACTCTGAGGTGATCGGGCTCGGGCCAATTAAAGGCGCTGCCTTGTACCAGCAGAATTTTTTTCTCTCTCAGTAAATCTAATACCAAGCGTTCATCGTCGCGTAAATTAAACTTTTTCGCATCTAATTTTGCAAAGGCATACAGGGCACCGCGGGGCTTTTTACAGCTCACGCCTGGGATCTGATTTAGCATTTCGTAACAGATGTCACGTTGCACAGCCAGTCGCCCTTGAGGCGCCACTAATTCGTTTATGCTTTGATAGCCCCCTAGCGCGGTCTGAATCGCATGTTGATTGGGTACGTTAGAGCATAAACGCATCGAAGCGAGCATATCTAAGCCTTCAATATAGCTTTTCGCCGCTTTAAGGTTACCCGATAACATCATCCAACCCACTCGAAAACCGGCAGCGCGATACGATTTTGACAAGCCATTGAAGGTCACTGTGAGGATATCATCAGAGAGAGTGGATGCTGGAATATGCACTGCACCATCATATAAAATTTTGTCGTATATCTCATCGGCAAATAAAATGATGTCGTGCTGACGACACAACTCAATCACCTCGAGTAGCAAGGCTTTTGAATACACAGCGCCCGTTGGGTTGTTGGGATTAATTAACACTATGCCGCGGGTGCGACTCGTGATCTTGGCCTTGATATCATCAAGCTCGGGAAACCAATCGGACTCTTCATCACAGCGATAATGCTGCGCCTTGCCGCCAGACAGATGCACTGCGGCGGTCCATAATGGGTAATCGGGTGAGGGCACTAACACTTCATCGTCGCTATTAAGCAAGCCTTGCATGGCCATGACAATCAGTTCCGACACGCCATTGCCTATGTAGATATCTTCGATGTCGACGCCGAATAAGCCTTGGCTTTGGTAATGTTGGACGATCGCTTTACGGGCTGAAAATAACCCTTTAGATTCGCTATAGCCTTGAGCACTGGGTAAATTGAGGATCACGTCGCGGACGATCTCTTCTGGCGCGTCGAAACCGAATGAGGCAGGGTTGCCGATATTAAGTTTTAAGATCCTGTGACCTTCATCTTCAAGGCGACGAGCCTCTTTGTGTACCGGTCCTCTAATGTCATAACAGACGGTATCGAGTTTGTTGGACTTAATGATTGGGCGCATCTAAACCTCGTCAATGCTAACAGCGTATTAAAAATGTGGTACTAGCTTAAGTCTGCGAACAATAACGAAAAAATCACTGATTTGAAAGGGGCTAAAAGCAAAAAGACACGCAAAAGTCAGCACACACTGCTGTTTATGCGATTTTTGAATAGATCATTTAGATGATTGTACTGGTTGGTGGTAAATAGTGGAGTTTTTATCTAGTTTGTGGCGAGCATATAATAAAAAAGCCAGCATATTATGCTGGCTTAATTGCTACACGTTTAAATAAGATTAAGCGCGTTTTTTGAATTCGTTAGTACGAGTATCGATTTCAATTAAATCGCCAGTCTTAACGAAGTCAGCTACGCTCAGTGTCGCGCCGCCAGCAATAGTTGCAGGCTTCATCACTTTACCTGATGTGTCACCACGAGCAGAAGGCTCAGTGTAAGTTACTTCACGTACGATAGTCGTTGGTAGTTCAACAGAGATCGCTTTGCCTTCGTAGAAGGTCACTTGGCAAATATCTTCCATGCCGTCGACGATATAAGCTGCTGCGTCACCTAGGTTATCCGCTTCAACATCGTACTGGTTGTATTCAGAGTCCATGAATACATACATAGGATCAGCATAGTAAGAGTAGGTGCAATCTAGACGATCTAGAATGATATCGTCCATCTTGTCTTCACCTTTGAAGGTGGTTTCGGTTGTAGAATCTTGCAACACGTTCTTCAACTTCATCTTAACGATAGCCGCGTTACGGCCAGAACGAGTTGTTTCAGTTTTCTGCACAACCCATGGGCTGCCATCTAACATGATCACGTTACCAGGACGGATTTCATGAGCAGT